>CAZQHP010000001.1:0-773622 GCA_964593805.1 uncultured Candidatus Saccharibacteria bacterium
ATATCCAGACCAATAAAGACAAAAACATCAAAACTATCGTGCAAGATTCACCAATTAGTAAAGCGCTTTCGGCAATTTTGGACTACGCTGCCAAAAATCGGGCCAGTGATATCCACATAGAACCCATGGAAAAAGAACTAAAAATTCGCTGCCGGATAGATGGAGTACTGCGTGAAATCATGAAACTGCCCAAAGGTACCGAAGCCGCCCTGGTGTCCCGCGTCAAAATTCTCAGCAATCTAAAAATAGATGAGCACCGCATACCGCAAGACGGCCAGTTTACCGTGCATGTTGCTGGTAAAGACATTGACCTTCGTATCGCCATTTCTCCGGTGGTGTGGGGCGAACAAATCGTGATTCGTTTGCTGGACAAAACGGGAACCAGTCTCAAGCTGGAGGCTATGGGTTACACGGGGCGCGCTTTGCGGGCGATTCGCAAGGGCCTGGAGCAGCCAAACGGCATGATACTCACTTCTGGCCCAACCGGTTCCGGTAAATCCACCTCTTTGTACGCGCTACTGCAAGAAATCGTCAGTGATGAAATAAACATCGTGACGCTGGAAGACCCGGTTGAATACAAAATGCCAGGCATAAACCAGATACAAGTAAATCCAGACGTAGGACTGACATTTGCTACCGGGCTGCGGTCTATTCTGCGCCAAGATCCAGACGTAGTAATGGTTGGGGAAATTCGCGACAAAGAAACCGCGCAACTGGCAGTCCAAGCGGCGCTGACCGGTCACTTGGTATTTTCCACGCTGCACACAAACTCGGCGGCCGGAATTTTGCCGCGTTTGCTTGACATGGGCATAGAACCGTTTCTGATTGCCAGCACCGTACATACCGTGATAGGCCAGCGCTTGGTACGCCGTGTCCGGCAGGACGACGGCAAAAAAAGCTACCAGACAGAAAAGACCGAAACCGAAGCCATACACAGTATTCTTGGCCAACTATTGCCGCAAAAAGCAGCAGACATGGCCGCTGTCGCGGAAGATTTAGGCTACAAATCCTTGCCACTTGCCAATGAAAACGCTTATACTTTATTTGAGGGTGCTGATGGAGCGGAAACACCCGGCGGTTACAAGGGGCGGATGGGGCTGTATGAAGTTTTTGGCGTTACGGAAGCAATCCAGGAACTGATTTTGAACCATTCAACCAGCGGAGACATCCAAAGAGCCGCCCAGGCCGAGGGCATGATTACCATGCAGGAAGATGGTTATCTGAAGGCTTTGGCAGGTCTTACTACGCTCAAAGAAGTAAACAGGGTGGCCGCAGCCGACAGCGCATAATAATAAAGGATAGGTGGGTATAAAAATGACAGCCGCACAACCGCGAATCGAAATACTACTGGAAGAAGTTATTAAGAAAAAAGCTTCAGACTTGCACCTACAAGTCGGCCTGCCCCCAATGCTTAGGGTTGACGGAGCTTTAGGGCCCGTCACGGGAGCAGAAGCGCTGACCGAAGAGACCATAGAAGCGCTGATTTTTGCCATTTTAGACGAAGATCAGAAACAAATTTTGCTCAAAGACAAAGAGTTTGACTTTAGTTTTGCGTTTGGAGATCTGGGGCGCTTCCGTGTGAACGCGTTTCATGAACGCGGAAACTTAGCTGCGGCTTTGCGTTTAATCCCCAACGAAATGCTTACCGTGGAGCAGCTAGGTTTGCCACCCATAGTCAATAAATTTGCCGAATATCCCAGGGGGCTCGTGCTGGTTACCGGCCCGACCGGCTCTGGCAAATCAACCACGCTGGCGGCCATGATACATAAAATCAACCATGAGCGGGCGTCGCACATCATAACCATAGAAGATCCCATAGAGTTTACCCATAAAAGCCAAAAATCGGTGATTGTACAGAGGGAAGTGCATTACGACACTTACTCTTTTTCCGCCGCTCTCAGAAGCAGCTTGCGTGAAGACCCGGACGTGGTGCTGATTGGTGAATCTTGCACGATAGTTTTGATGTTTTTGTCTTTATTGGTCTGGATATCACCGTCTTTATCTTTTGCTAATTCCTGGCCGGCATCTGAATTTTCAATCGCATCAGCAACGCCTTCGCCCAGGCTAAGCGAATACTGTTTTAGGACTTGTCGAATTCCTTCTTCGCTAGCGGCATAGACTTTTAGCGGGCGGCCAATTTTGTTGGACAAAAAGTCCACCGCTTGTACATTGTCCGCGTCTAGCATAGCTACCACTAGGCGCCGCTGCATTTCTCCTAACGGCACAGCCATGTAGCGTTCGGCTATATCTTGCGGCAAAAGGGCTAAGATGGCGGGGTCAATGGTAGCTTCCGCTAGATTTACGTAAGGCAGTTTGGTGACGTGAGCGGTGGTTTTGGTAAGTTGTTCGCTAGAAATCAGTTTTTCGTGGACGAGCATTGTAAGCAACGGAGTTTTTGTTTCAGCGGCCTTGGTTTTATAAGTTTTAAGCTGGTCGTTTGAAATAACGCCGTCTTTTATCAGAGACTCTTCTACCTGTTGTTGGGTGGCCGCCGATAAAACGCTCACGATTTGCCTCCAGCCAATTTAGCGGATAGTAGCCCCGCTGACCGCTGACCGCTGACCGCTGACCGCTTATGAAAAACCATGTTTTTCATGTGCTACTGCTTATTAAATGGTTGCTGATTGTTATTGTCGCCAATTCTGATGATTTGAGTGGGGTCTATGGCTTGGACGTTAAAGTATTTGTCGTCTTTGGCGGGTATCTTAAAGTCGGCAGTAATAGGTTCTACCACTTCTACCTTTTCTTGTCTGTTTTTTGGAGAAGCAAACAAATAGTTAGAAAGCAGCAAAGAAAATACACCGCTAATGAAAACAACCACCATGATTAAAATTATGTCTTTCTGTTTCATTGGACTTCCTTAAGAGTAATCTTGACTGTTTTTTGCGGCTGGTAGTAGCTTTTGGCAGTGACGCTAACGTTCAGCGTGGTATCGGCGCCGCTAAATTCAATTTTTACGATTTGGATGGGTCGAATAGACAGCTGGAAAACATCCAGCAAGCCCTGGGCCGCATCAAAATTGCCAGAAATTGTAGTCTCAAACGGGATTTCAACTGGTTGAATAGCTACTTCAGAGGCTTTTGATTGGTTCAGTTCGTCATCAATGCCAGTTATGGATTGAATTTTATAGTTTCTGGCTGTTAGGATTTTTTCTACGCTGGTTGCCAGCGCCGGGAAATCGTATTTGCTTGGCAGCGCGTCTAGCACAATTTTGGCGTTGTCGCCGTCACGATCACCGCTGCCCGAAGGCAGGCCGCCGATAATATTATCTGGAGCTGATACAAAAGCCTTGTAGGAATTTACTAGCTGGTCAGCCGCAATATTATTGGCCTTAAGTTGGGCCAGGGCCTTCTTTTTTTCGGTTATCACACGCGACTGGTAGCTTCGCTGGCTCAAAAGCGCCCGGCTAGCAACCAACGAAAATACCGCCACAAACGCCGCGACTGCCAGAAATACTACCATGCTGGCGTTGGCTTTATCTATTTGTAGTCTTTTACTGGAAATAAGTTTGTTGACCATAGTACTATTGTGTTTCTTCGTTAGGGTTGCTTAACGGCTGAAAAAGCGCTTCTGGTTTTTCAGTTTCGGACCGGGTGGTGATTTTGCCTGGGGGCACGGTAAGTGTCACAGGACTATCATTGGAAAAAATAATCGGGTCATATTTGAAAGAAAGTTCGTAGCTTGCGCCCTTTTCGTCTCTGCCAAAGCTTGATAAAACAACTTCAGAAAACGCATTGCCTTCTTTGGCAGCATCTGTTTTGTAGGTAGTGAACTTCAACGTGTCGGCGAATTTATTTACTGTACTGATAGCATCTGCGGAACCTGTGATTTTTATGGTTTGGGTCGAAAAGTCTATTTCCATAGTCGCTATACTGACTTTGGCTGGCGTTACTTGCTTGACGTAGTTTAGTAGACGAGGAGCAACCGGTTTTTGATCATGTAGCGCTGGCAAGCTGGCAAGCTGATTCTGGATGGTCAGAATTTTGTTGAGATCTGGTGTGTTTTCTAACTTGGCACTTTCTGACTTTATGTCTTTAGACAAATCCGTTGAATACTTTTTCTGCACCAGCTGCACTCCGACAAACAAAATCACCATAATTGCTAGTGTAGAGCCGGCAATCAAAACTGCCACCAGAAGTGTCATGCGTTTGTTGCGCCTGGCACGAACGTATTCCAGTTTTATATTTGGTAGTAAATTAAACTGAATCATTCTTGTCTCTCCGCTAGCCCGGCCGCTACGCCAAAGTGGTTAGATAGCGCCAGTAGTTCGTTTTGGCGATCGGCAGAAAAAGACACATTTCGCCAAGCGTTGCCTATTTCAACGCTAGCGCCGAATTTGTTAGCTATGTACAACGGAAACTCGGGCAAAGCAGATGCGCCGCCCGTTACAATAATTCGGTCCAGTTTGGCGTTGTCTCCATAGCGCTTCTGGAAAAACTTTATGGACTTGTCTATTTCTGACATTAGTAAGTCTACTGTGCCAATTATTGCTTGGTAGATCTGGCCCTCCAGCTTGTCTTTGGACACGCCAAATTTAAATACAAACTGTTCGGCTTGTTTCTGGTCAATGTTTAGGTTTTGCATGGCTGATTTTATGATGGCATCGGTACCAGTTGGGATAGAACGCGTCAGGCGTGGCGCGCCGTTCATTGCTACTACCATGTCGGTAGACAAGCTGCCCACGTCCACTACCATCTGGGCTGTTGTGGCATCCGGTGCCAGAATTGCCCGGACTAGCGCCAAGTTGTCCGGCTCAAAAGCAATTACATTCAAACCAATTGCTTCCAGCATGTCCAGACGTGCTTCCGCGAATTCGTTGCTTACGCTGGTGAGCAGGACCTCTACTTTGTTTTTGTCTGCCGGCGAATCGCCTATCTGAGCCCAATCAAGCGTGGCGTCCCCGATTGGCGTAGGAATTAGCGATTCGGCTTGGTACTGTATGGTTTTGGCTAGTTCCCCTGGGTCTAATCTGTCAAAATCCGCTACGGTGGTAAATACGCGCTGCGAAGGTAGACCAACTACAACGTTTCTGGTGGTTATTCGGGCTTGGGAAAGCAATTCTTGGAGATTATCAACCAATTTTTGCTGGTCTGCCTGCGCGTCAGATTGGGCAATTTTGACATCGATTGGGACGTAACCGTAACGTACCAGGTTTTTTACCGGCCCGCTCCCCTGTAGCTGCACGATTCGGATAGCAGTAGTGCCAATGTCCAGCCCAAAAAAATCAGATACCCCACTCAGTAGACTCATAATTGCTTTCACTATACCATAAGCTTTTTACAGTTACCATCGTAAAACTATGAGCAGAATTTTCAAATAGCAATTTTCAATTTTCCAGATCGTAGTAGTTAGTTTTCATTGTCTGGTATCTGATATTTGAAAATTGATTATAGGATGGGTGGCAAGCTGGTGATGGCATCGTAGCCGGCGTTGCCGCCAGGAGTACAGCTTTCTGATATGGCACACGGTGTTGCCAACCAGGTAGCTGGCGAGGCGTTGAATGTTTCGGCAGGAGTATTTGCACTCAAAGTGCCAATGCTACGGTAAAGTTTTAATTCCTTTGCAATAAACGCGCCTTTTACGGTAAGCGTGGATTTGCAAATAGTATTAAGTTCGTTTGTAGCATTTGGTGGCCGCCAAGTATTAGGAAGAAGATCGGGAAACGCGCAGGTGTAAATCTTCCCTCTGTTGCCCGCACTATCCGGTTGTGCCACGTACACGCCGTCCAATTGCGAAACTCCGGGTGCAATGTATATATTACCCTTTACCACTAGGTAGAAATTGGGCATATCGTCAATGGTTGTAGCTCCACCAGCAAGCTTTATATTTCCCGCTATGTAAGCATCGCCGTTGACATAAATTATCGGACGTTTTCCTAATGCTATCGGCGGAGTTCCAAACGGTGTTGTTATAGTTAGCGCACCATTTGAAAACCATGCCGTTTTAGTATCGATTGTCCCAGATGCGATTGTTAATACTATGGGATCGGGAGTAACGTTCTTGAGTGTGTCGTAATAATCAGTAGGGCACGGTATTATGCCATCCGCCAAGGAACCCCCAAACAATGACCCAAAAAGAATCGTATTTGCAAAACTAAGACCAATTGGGGGAGAAGGATTTGTACGATTTTGGGCACTCGCTATGCCGTTTATTAAACCCCGTGAAAATGTAGCAAGATTGGTACCTGCACCTATATTCGGATTTGTTACTTGATTCCAAGATGTCAATACTGGACTAGCTATCCCAGCTCCCCAGCCAGTACAGCCCGCAATCGGAATACCAGCGGCTACATCCCCGTTTCTGGCTATAAAGAAAGGTTTGCTGACGACATTAAAACTAACCGTGCCCGGACAAGAAATGGATCCAGCGTTGCCGCCGCTAACATTCCAGTCAATCGTATAGGTGCCGGCAGTATTGGCAACTATGGAACCCGACGTAACGTTTACGCTTGAACCTCCCGCAATATCCGGTATGGTAATGTTTGACTGCGGCGAACCAGAGGTAGGCAGAGGCGAAACCGTCAAACTAGCTTTACCGCCGGTGTATGTCACGGCAGTACTGGGTGAGTTGCTTATGTTCACTGTACTAGTGAAAGCCTGGCCAATTTCCGGCGACGATGGACTTATACTCACAAGATTACAACTTACGGTAGGCGCTGGGGGTGGGGGCGTACAGTTCTGATCAAAGTTAATACTATCGTATGGCAGCTGGAACTGTATGCCATTCCGGCTTTTTACGCCTAAAAGCTCCCATTCGTACCGTTTGCCTGGTTGTACGGTAATTGTTTTGCTGTCCGCAACTCCATTACCTCCTGTCAGCGGCCAAAAATTTACAGGCGTTCTGACCCCGGTAGATGAAACTTCATATAGAATTGTGGCTATTGTGTTTGGATTGCCACTTGTGTCGGTCTGGTTGCTTACGCCAGCATCGGCATCAAACCATGAAATATCAACTGGAGTAGGAACTTTTACGCTACACGAAGGAGCAAACTGCAAACGCATATCTGCCCAACGGTCTGGGTCTAGCCACAACTGACCCAGCGCGAACTTATTGGTAGAACCGGCATAATAACTCAGTTTGTCTTGTGCTTGGGCAGTTATACTAAAACCATTGATACCATTCACAAACCCGTTATTTTGAGCTCGAATATAAGCAACGCGGTAGCCCTCATGCCCGGGAACAGCTGAAGGTGTTAAGCTACTCATGTTTAAGGTAATGGTGGGATCTCTGTAAACACTTGGGTTTGGATTATTGCAGTCTAATCCAGCGTTTCCAAAAAATGTCAGTGGCGCCGACATGGCTTCACTTGATGCTGCAGAACCTGCCGTTGCAGAAAAGAAAATAAATGCCGTATCTGGAAATTCCCTGGGCGCCCCGGCCAGGCTATCTATATTCACACCCGGCGGAGAAAAGTTGTTTGGACACCAAGCCGCGTTGTTTATGCGAACTGTCACTTGTGATCGGCCATCGTCTTTTACAAAAAGCTTCACGGTGGCTTCCGGCGCATCCAGCGCGTAATTGGCTCCAGCAGCCGCAACTGAAAGATACACATCGCCAACCTGAGTTGACGTCCCTATGTTTGTAAATTGCCCCGAGGGCACGTCTGGTAGTTTATTTGTAGCGGCTGATGCTTTGGACCCGGGGATAAACAAAAACGTAGTCACAAAAAAAGCCAAAAACAAAGTGTAGCGTTGGTATTTTTTAGGCAAAATCATCTAGAATTGCCCCGTTTCTTCTACCGCCTTAGGGAATGTGGCATCGTATTTTTGCTGGTATTCATCAGCGGTTTTGGTATCACCAATTTCCTTAGCAATTGTTATGATAGTTGAGTATTGCAAAGGATTGTTGGCAGACTTTAGTGTATCCAAAAGCGCTTGTCCCGTTTTGTTCGTTTCGTCCTTATCGCCAGCTGCTTTATACGAGTTGTACAGTCCCCGCAGTATAGAACTTTTTAGTTTGTCTATATTATAGGTCTGTGCTTTTTTAAACGTGCTTATTGCTTCAGTATGCATATTCCTGTGCTGGTAGCTTAAGCCAAGGTCAAGATAAGTTGCTGCTGCAACATCTGACGGAGTGTTGGAATCAATCTTGACCGCTTCCAGCTGGGTCAATATTTCGTCTTTTGCCACCGGTTTTCTTGAATCTTTTTGCGCATTGTGATTAAAAACAGCACCCGTAGTAACAAGTACAAGTAAAACTACCGCTACCAAAAAAGCCTGGTTGCGGGTGAGTTTATTTAACCGGACGTGTTTGACTCTAGAAAATAGCGTGGGCTTCAAATCCCCTGTCACAACATCGCTATTGATCGTTTTCTTGTGCTTCATAACGCTTTTGTTTAGTTTAGCACAACCCCTTGAAAACGGACAAAATAACGCGCACCTTATAAATACACATTAAAACAGCCCGCGCTTTGTCTAATGCGCAGAATTCACACCATAGCACCCATACCAAGAACTAATATTCTAAACGCAAATTATCCGTTGTCTGGTTTTGCCGGTACTGGAGTAGTAGGATTGTCTGGAGTCAAAATTACTCCGTCTTGACCAATATTGGCTTCGCTTGGGGGTGCAATTGTGGTTGTGATTTCAATTGTCGAAGTCGATGGTTGTACTGGTGTGGGCTCGCCCGAATCACGCATTAAATTAAAACCTGCCAAAGCCGCCACCCCCGCAACCGTAGCTATTGCTGCACGACCACGGGTAACGCGCGGTATTATATTGGCTATTCCAGATTCGTTTGCTGTGTTAGACATTTTAGTATTTACCAATTTACAATACTCATTATACACGAATTGCTGTTTTTGTCAAACTATTTACTTGGCATGCGTTTAGGCTTAACATAAGCATAAAATTATATAGGAGTACCATCATGGCTCGTGTCGTAAAGAACGCTTCAAGAAAAAACAACAAGTCTAGAACTAGCTCAAGAAGACTTGGCTTTCGAAACAAGGTTTATCTAAGAAGTTCGCGGGCGTGGATATTTGCGCTGGCATTTGCAGTAGTTGGCACTGTTTTGGTGTATAGAAGTTTTGCAGCAAGTAATTTGCCAAGCTATTCAGACGATATTGTCGCTGGTTATATTAATATGACTCCAACCAGCATAGTTAGGGACAGTGCGGGAAACCTAAGCTACGAAATGTATCCGGCCTCTACATACGTGCAGGTAGATGGTACTCTTGTTTGTGACCAAGGCGCATCGAATGGCTCTACGGTCACCACGGGCGCTTTGACAAAACGAGAAGTTGGCAAACTACATAAGGATCTGAATAGTTCCGGAGCCTTATCTTTGCCAGACGAAGTTTCTGCCGGTGATAAGTCAGCGGTCGTCGAATTTGAAGGCATCGTGATAGGCGGAGCCGAGTCTGCTAAGGGAACGGCCATTTATCCAGGAGCCAAGAAGCCTGCCGCATTTACCGAAGCCCAGGAGATGATCCAAGCCCTTTGCGCCAAAGCCAATAGCACAGTGGAACGCTCCACCATCAAGACCCCCAAAGAACCCAAACTGAAAAGTACTAAGAAAAGCGCCGTAACTTTTGTAGATAATCTGTTCACTGCCAAAGCGTCCGCTTGTTGCAACACCGGTACAAGGGATACCGCTTTTGAAACTACCCATGCCAGTGCCATCAATACGTACCGGGCAAACAACAGTCGCACACAGCTGCCAAGAATTGCCTGCTTGGATAAAACAGCGCTGAACTGGACCCACAAAATGACCAACGCCGGGGCCATAAGCCACAATCCGAACTTGGGCAGCGACGTTACGAATAACTGCTACGTCTACTGGACAAAGCTTGGTGAAAACGTTGGCGTCGGCTATGACTCCTCTGGACTTATGGATGCGTTCATAAACAGCCCCTCCCACAATGCCAATTTGCTTGACAAGGACTGGAAATATATGGGCATTGGCGGCGTCAAACATCCGGATGGACGTCTCTTCGTAACGCAGAACTACGCC
This sequence comes from uncultured Candidatus Saccharibacteria bacterium, assembly GCA_964593805.1. Taxonomy (GTDB): domain Bacteria; phylum Patescibacteriota; class Saccharimonadia; order Saccharimonadales; family JBBQAJ01; genus JBBQAJ01. The sequence goes on from CAZQHP010000001.1 coordinate 9,955, forward strand.
AAGTGGTAATTACCGCTAAACGGTAATGAATCGCAAGCTTGCAAAGTTTCGGTATCAAATCTCAGCACTAAGCGGCCTGGCAGCCGGGGGAGTTTTCTCGTTTGGCTTACCATCAGTATTGCTACCCCTGTTTATACTTCCCTATTTTTTGATTTTTGTTGCATCTCCTAAGATCCTGAATTTAAAACAAAGCCTGAAATTTTCAGGTTTGTTTTTTTTCAGCTTTTTTCTTGTAGTTCTGGGCTGGTTTCTTGAGGTTGACGCGACCTTGCTGGCTGGACTCGATGAAAAATATGCCGGGCTATTTCTTGCCCTCTGTTTGGTTATTATGGCTGTGGTGCTGGCACTGGCGTGTCTTCCCATGGGGTACGTGCTGTACAAACTTCAAAGTCGGCTTAAAACACCTTCGCTGAAAACCGCAGCCATACTAGCCAGCGCCTGGGTCGTTCTAGAATGGTTCCGAAGCGTGGTGTTTGCGGCTTTTCTGTATGCGCCCGGTGCGAGTATTGGAGACTACTGGAACTTTGGAAGTTTGGGTCTGGGTTTAATATCCAGCCCGGCGGGATATTTGAGCAGAATCATAGGTATGTACGGCTTAAGCGCGCTTGCAGTTGTATGCTCGATATCTTTGGCTTGGGCTTTGGGGAAACGCTATAAGCCGCTTGTCTGGGTTCTGGTCTTCACGTTCATAGGCAGTCTGGCAAGCTATTCACTTATCACGCCAGAAAATACCAGCCAACCACTTAAAGCGAGCGTACTGCAACGAGAGGGCTTATACACTGATCTGGACGGGCCTTCAGCTGCTATAAAATACAAAGACGATTCCCCAAAAGCCCTAATAGTCCTCAGCGAATATTCAGCTGTCCATATAGCTGGCAATGAAGCCTTTTCCAAAAGATACGTGGAGAATCGACTGAGCGAAGATGGAGTAAGTATAGACTTGTCCGCGGATTTCATATCTAAACCCCGTTATAGCCTGCTTGAAGCACGCAGTAGCAAAGGAGAAATCATTGACCTTCAAACGAAACAATTACTCATACCGACCGGCGAATATTTACCAGGCATCCTCCAGCTGTTTTATAAACTAACTGCCCAGAACCGTATCAACGACTCGTTCGCGGATACCAGACAACTTCTGCGCGGGCAACCGCCACACCCCATTTACACCAAGCACGTCACTATAGCGCCTGTGGCTTGTTCGGGAATCTTGGGCAGAAATATATACCGGCAACTAGTAAATGATGGCGGCGAAGTGCTGACAAACAGCGCTTCTCTACTAATTTTTAGCGGCTCTGAATCATATTTTAGGCAATCTTTACAGATGGCTAGATTTCACGCCATTGCCAATGACCGCACCTATATCCAGGCTTCGATGGGCGCGCCGGCTTTCGCAATCGATAATAAAGGAAATTACATAGTCGCACCGGAAGGCAAAAAGACAACCTTTATTGACTTCGAATTTCAACCCAACGACTACAAAACTGTTTATACGCGTTTTGGCGAGTGGCCGTTGCTTCTTAGCGGCACGGTCATGGCAGTCCTAGCTCTAGCCCGAGTCAATCAAAGTCTCAAAAATCGTCGAAAATCTTGACCTCTGTTACAATACTCTAATATGAGTTTATCAATCGGGATTGTCGGGTTGCCAAATGTCGGTAAGTCTACGCTGTTTAATGCGCTGACAGACGGTGATATTCTGGCTGCCAATTATCCTTTTGCAACCATTGAACCAAATACTGGCATTGTGCCCATACCAGACGAACGGCTGCAAAAACTGGCAGATGTATACAAGACAAAAAACATCGTCCCCGCGACGGTTACATTTGTAGACATTGCCGGCCTGGTTGCCGGCGCCAGCCAAGGCGAAGGCCTGGGCAACCAATTTCTAGCAAATATTCGTAGTTGCAATGCCGTCTGCCATGTTGTCCGAGCTTTTACGGACGATAATGTCCTGCATGTTGACGCCAAACATAATCCTCAGAAAGATATCGAGGTTATTAATACCGAGCTGGCGCTCGCGGACCTCCAGACCGTAGAAAAACGCTTGCCCCAAAGCGAAAAAATGGCCAAAGCTGACCCCAAACTCAAGCCCCAGGTAGATGCACTTCTCTGGGCACGAGATATCCTAAACGACAGCGTGCCTTTATTTGCAGCTCCCTCACGACTTGCAGCTCACGACTTGCTTCTTCAGGAGCTTCAGCTCCTGACGGCAAAGCCGACTATATATTTATTTAACGTAGATGAAGAAACGCTGGCCGATGACGCCAAAAAATCTCAGCTGGCTCAGCTAGTCGCACCTGCGGAAGCAGTTTTTGTCTGTGCAAAGTTAGAAAGCGAACTAAAAAGCCTGGACACTGCAGACCGCGTAGAATTGCTAGGCAGCTATGGGGTTCAAGAATCCGGGCTGGTCCAATTAACCCACGCCGCCTACGATACGCTCGGCCTGCAGAGTTTTCTGACTGCCGGCGAAAAAGAAGTCCGGGCCTGGACAATCCCAAAAAGTGCAACCGCTCCGCAAGCCGCCGGCGTAATTCATGGCGATTTTGAGCGCGGCTTTATAGCCGCCCAAATTGTAGATTATGATGACCTGATAACGGCTGGTTCAGAAGCGGCCGCTAGGAGCTCTGGCAAAGTACGCACCGAAGGCAAAGATTACGCAATGCGCCCCAACGATGTAGTAGAATTCCGTTTCAACGTATCAAAATAGCTGTTAGCTGTTAGCTGTTAGCTGTTAGCTGTTAGCTGTTAGCTGTTAGCTACATTATAGTTTTACAGTTACGGAATTTATATCCCAGTTCATGCTGATGTTGCGGATAATTTTTAGAGCGTCATTGTGTCCCGGTATGTTGTTTTCTTCGTAGTAATGGTCGCTTTCCATCAAATTTTCCGTTACGCTCAGGCAATAAATTTCGTCTCCAACTAAATGCATCCGGTCCACGGCATTTATGCTGGCTATCGGCGTGGCTATTATAAGTTTTTTAACCTTGGTCGGTTTTAGAAAGTCGGCGGCGACTTCCAGCGAAACACCACTCTGAAGCGCGTCAGAAACCAATATAACTACATGGTGCCTCAAAAATTTGGGATCTATTTCTCCCCCGTCGCTTAACAGTTTGTTGAGTTCATGAAATTTCTCAACCCGCTGGTCTTCAATCATGCCGTGATATTCGCTGACAAACTCGTCTATTTCCCCCTGGGAAAGTTTTTGGTTATAGGTAAGGGTGTTGGTGGTCATAGAAGCAAGCGGTTCGGTTTCGCCTGGCAGGATTATATTGTCGCTCAAAAGTACCATAAGGTTGGCGTGCAGCCGCATGGCAATCTGCGCGCCTACCAGCACCCCGCCGCTGTTAAGCGCCACCACTGCGCATTGTTCGCTTTTGTATCTTTTTAGCTTCAGCGCCAATTGGCGCCCGGCCTCGGCCCGATTTTTGAAATACATATGCTTATTATAGCGTGCAAGCACGCCCAACACGAAGAATATTCAACATTCGGGCGTCAATAATCAAGAGTTGGATATTTTGCTTAGTAGAACCTGGAAACTCGGCGTCTAATGATGACCGGCATATTATTGTAAGGATTGATTACCTGCTGTCGCGGCGCCGCAAAAGCCGTCTCTACTAAATCGGGCTGAAGCAGACTTGTTGGAGACACGGCTGCCTGCTGGGCTGCATTTTGCTGCTGGCGAAAAATCATAACCTGTTCTTGTATGTAGCTGGTAAAACTGCGCAGTTTTGGGTGGTTGTAGCCGGTAAAAGAGATTGTTTTGTGTACCGTTCCCAGCCGTACCGTGGCGTCAATTAGACGATGGTTGTACTGGACATCAGATATCATGTCATAGCGTATGTCTTCCAGCGTAAGATAAAATGGTTTTTTGTCAATCAATAGCACGCGCTTGTTTGTGGCGCAAAACAGCGCAAAACCGCCTTCATATCGTCCAATCAGGATGTGTTGCAACTGCTCGCCTTCAAATAATATTTTGGGAAGCTCACGAATTTCCGGCCGGCACCAAAATTGAAATCTAGCGCCCAGCCTTTTTAATTGCCTGCTGACTTCGTCTGCATGTACCATGACGCGCACTCCCTTTACGTACTCACAGACTAGTCTATTTTTAAGTATTTGTCGGTACGTTTCATCACCGCAATAGTGAGACTTTTATCACATACCCGGCTGAATGGTAATATAGGCTGTTAATTTTTAAACTTTGTGTCATAATTAATCTATGTTGGCCAATACCGCATACACCGACGCGTGGGTCACCGCCTTCGGGAATGGGACCAAACTCAAATACAATAAAGGGGAATTCATTATTCGCCCGGGTGACGCCCCTTCGGGCGTTTTTTTTATAGAATCGGGGCTAGTAAAAGCCTACGACATCACCAAATACGGCGAAGAAAACCTGCTGCTTATACGCAAGGAACACGAAATTTTCCCGCTTATCTGGGCAGTTACCGGTGCCGAACGCCATATTATTTACCAGACACTTAGCCCGACTACGGTGTGGCGCTTGAGTCGCGAAGACTATCTGGCGCATATAAACTCAAGCCCGGAGGCCACGTCTGCACTACTTATGATGGCGATTGAAATGTACCGCGTTCATTCGGAACGCATAATAAATCTGGAATACCGGACTGTCCGCGAACGCCTAATATCATTTATGCTGACTACTTCCCGCCGTTTTGGCAAAGAAACTGCAGATGGCTTATTGCTGGACGTACCACTCCGGCAGCAAGACATAGCCAGTTCCATAAATGCCTCGCGTGAAACTACCAGCCGCGAACTTTCAGCACTGGAAAAAAAGGGTCTGATTGCTACCAGCCCGCAGTACATAATCATCAAAGACAAAGCCAAATTACGTTCGTATCTTTAGGTTTCAGTTGAGCTTTGCCAACACGTAAAAACGTTCACGGTTGCCCTTTGCGCCGGCCACTTTTGAATCGGCTTTTTTGATGACTTTGAACAATTTTTGTGTCCAAATTTCGAAGTCTTTTAAGATGTTACGCCGCATAGAATCGTTCTTTATGACCCCTTTGTGCTTGAGTTCCGCGCCGCTTTCAAATTGTGGTTTTACCATCACGATTATTTGGGTTTCTTTACTGCAAAGCTGAGCAACATGTGGCAAGATTTCACGCAGGCTTATGAACGAAACATCAGCCACAACCATGTCGATTTTATGGTCAGTTGCAAAGGAACGGATGTCGGTTTTTTCATGTAACTCAACGTGCGGATCATTTCGCAATCTCACATGCATTTGATCGGTACCTACGTCGACTGCGATCACTTTTTTGGCACCACCCCGAAGCGCCAATTCCGTAAAACCACCCGTAGAAGATCCTACGTCCAACACAACTTTGTCCTGGAAGTCTAGATTCAAAGCCTCAACTACTGAATGTAGCTTTTCCCCCGCTCGCGACACAAAACTCACTCTGGATTTCACTTCAATCGGCGTTTCTTGGTCTATTATAAATCCTGCTTTCGTTGCCACGACGCCTCTGACGCTTACAAACCCGCGGCGAATAATGTCTTCTGCTTGGGAACGCGAGCTAACCAGCCCCCGCCGAAGTAATTCCTTGTCCAGCCGTTGCTTATTTGATGCGCTCACGATAATTGCCTGTCGCGGTGTCAACAGAGATAACGTCGCCGGTTTTTACAAATGCCGGTACTTTAATAATCAATCCCGTTTCAACGGTCGCATCTTTAGTAATTGACGAACTAGTGTCGCCTTTTACGGCGTCTTCGGCATAGGTGACCTTCAGCGGCACATTTTTAGGAAGTTCTATGTTGATTACCCGCCCGTCGAAAAGCTGGGCTTGAACTGTATCACCCTCTTTCATATAACCGGCCTTCTCCGTCAAATCCTCAGCCGGCAGCTCAAACTGTTCAAAGGTGTTTTGATCCATGAAGTGGAAGCCGCTATCGCTGTACAAAAACTGTACGTTTTTGTTGGTCACGTCGGCCGGTTCTATGGAATCATTACCCTTGAATGTCTTGTTCAGCACCTTGCCGTCCAGTAAACTTTTTATTTTGACGTTCACAATAGAGCCGCCGCGTCCCATGACCTTCTGCCCATACTCAACCACCCGGTACGGTACGTCATCCAGTTGAAAAATCTGTCCTTTTTTTAAATCAGTCGGTCCAAACGCCATACAAAATTTCTCCGAAATTTTGAGCTATCAGCTGTCAGCTGTCAGCTCTTAGCTAGTTAAAACGGAATGTCATCTAGGTTTATTGGTTCGTCGCCGATGTCTTCAATGACTATGTCGTCTTTTTTGGGTGCTTTGCTGGGTTTTGGCGTCTGGTCACTTTGATCACCACCATCGCTATTGCTGGAACCACTACTTTGGCCGCCTGCTCCGCCAAGGAATGTTACGTCTTGAGCCACCACCTCTACCTTGCTGCGCTTCTGGCCGTCTTTTTCCCAGCTACTTGACTGCAAGCGTCCATTTACCAAGCAAGGCCGGCCCTTGGTCAGATACTGCGCCACGCGCTCTCCTAGCGGCCCCCAGGCCACAATATCCACGTAATCGGTAGCCTCTTTCCACTCGCCGTCGCCGCCTTTGAAACTGCGGTTGAGCGCCAAACTGAACGAACAAACGTTCTGTCCATTCGGCGTTTGCCGAAGTTCCGGGTCCCGAGTCAGGTTGCCCATTAATATTACTTGGTTAAAACTTCGAGCCATTTTAATCTCCTTAGAAGAACTATGTCTTCGATTAATGTTAGTAATGCTACTTTACGCCCCGTAAATTCGTGCGTCAAGTCTTAGTTTGAAGCCACAAAAGGCAAAAGGGCTATATGCCTGGCTCTTTTGATAGCAATCGCTAAACGGCGTTGTTCGTGCTCTTTCAAACCAGTTTTTTTACGTGATTCAATCTGTCCAAAGCCATTTACATAACGCTGGAGGGTTTTGAAATCTTTGTAGTCAAAATAAGCTACGTCAGTTCGGTGTTTAAAAATCTTGGCCATAAATTTAATCTTCCTTCCTTAATTACCTACTGTACATTTACCATTACTCACTATACGAAATATTTCTGATATCATTCTGTTACCCAAAGCATATTTAACGCCTGCCAAAACGTCTGTTTCAGTTACACGCACTTCGTACACTGTTCCATCTGAATATATTTCAGGCTGATCGTCTGGTGGCAGTTTATTTAAAGGGCAAACTTCACATCGTTTTCCAGGTTCACAAACCCTTATCACGTTTATTCCTCTTCCTTTTCTTCGTCGTCATCATCATTGGCACGATCGCCGCGTTCAGCGTTTTTCTTGGCTTTTTCGGCTTTGGTGGCTTCAGCTTTGGCAATAGCCTTTAAGTCTGGGCGGGAAATCAGGTAGCGAATCACTTCGTCAGTTATATTCAGCGTGCTCTCCAGCTTCTTAACGCCTTCACCAGGCACTTCTACGGTGTAGAACACGTAAATTGCGTGTTCCTGCTTTTTTATGTCGTAGGCCAGCTTGCGCTTGCCCCAGTTATCCGCGGCCACCACTTTACCGCCGTTACTGGTGATGATTTTGGCCACCTTTTCTTCGGCTTTGGACAAATCCACTTCCAAATCCGGGTGATACAATACCGCAATCTCGTATTGATTCAAGAGAATCTCCTTTGGCTTAAAGCCTACACGCACGTTCTGGCTGTAAGCTGAGTTAATAGCCAGGTAAGTATATCGCACTCACCCCTGTTCGTCAACCCGGTGTCAGACTACTCTTCTTCTGATTCGGTGTCCGGGAAGTTTTCGTCGTATACCGCGTCATCAACTACTTCTGAGTTAGCCAAAGGACTGCCAAACACGTCATCCAGGCTGCTTACCAGCACTTCACGCGGGCGGTTACCGTCGGCGTGGCCTATTATTCCCTGTTCTTCCATGGTTTCAATCAACCTAGCGGCTCGACCATAGCCAATCCGTAGACGGCGCTGAAGTAGCGATGTGCTGGCTTTGTGCCCGTCTATCACGGCCCGCACGGCGTCTTTATACATCTCGTCATCCACGTCCTGGCCGCCGTAGTCCGCCACAATCCCGCCTTTGCCGTTCAGTTGCACGGGTTGGCTTACAACTTCGTCATCATACTGCGGCGGCCGCTGCATGCGTATAAAGTCATTTACTTTTAGCGCTTCGCCGTCTTCTATCAGTGCTGCTTGGACGCGGCGCGGTTTGGGATTATCCGCCGTGGTAAGCAACATATCGCCGCTGTTGAGCAGTTTCTCGGCGCCAATCTGGTCTATGATAGTACGGCTATCTACCTGGCTGGTGGTTGTAAAAGCAATCCGCGCCGGCACGTTGGCCTTAATCAAACCCGTTATTACGTCCACGCTCGGTCGCTGAGTCGCCAAAACGAGATGTATACCAACGGCCCGAGCTTTTTGGGCAATACGCACAATCAGCGCCTCCACGTCGCGGGCGGCCGCCATCATCAGGTCGGACAATTCGTCAATTACCACCACAATGTAGGGCATGCCTTCTTCTTTCTTGAGGCTATTGTATTCGGCTATGTTCCGCCTATGGACTTCGCTTAGCGCCCGGTAGCGGCGCTCCATTTCGGCCACCGTCCATTTAAGCGCGCTGATGCACTTTTCGGGCTCCGTAATTACTGGCGTTAACAGATGCGGAATGTCATCGTACGGCTTCAGTTCAACTTGTTTGGGGTCAACCAGAATAAGTTTGAGATCTGCCGGACTGTTGCGAAATAACAAACTGGTCAGAATACCGTTGATCATAACCGATTTACCGGAACCGGTTTGCCCGGCTACCAGCAGGTGCGGCATTCTATCTAAGTCGCCCAATATCGGCGCGCCGGAAATGTCTTTGCCAATCACGAACGTCAGCGAACTTTTGGCGTCTTGCCATTCGCGAGTCTGCAAAATAGAACTTATTCTTACCGTCGCGGCTTTGATATTTGGAACTTCCACGCCAACGGCGCGCTTGCCAGGAATAGGCGCTTCTATGCGTATGGATTGAGCCGCCAAATCAAGCGCCAAGTTATCTGCCAGAGCGGTAATTTTGGTTAGCTTGGCTCCAGCCGGCGGCCTGAGCATAAACTGCGTGACGCGGGGTCCTATGTTGGCGCCTTCCATTTCTACGTCCATATTAAAGTTAGCCAGTGTTTCTTTGATAATTTCGGCATTGCCCTCTATGTCGCCGGCGTCAGCTTTGTCTTGCTTTTGGTTCAGAAGGTCGATGCTGGGGAATTTCCAATCAGGGTCGCTGGCGGTAATCAGCGCGCTATGGCTTTCTTCCGGCGTAAGTTTCTGGGCGGTGTTTTTGAAGCTGCTGAGCCGGGGTGCGGATCCGCGGCCACTGTGGTGTTCCACCGGAACGCCTTCGTTGAGCTGAAAGCCGCTGGCCTTGGACTTCAGATCCGCCAAATCAGTATCTTCTGATTTCTCTGGGAATAGGAACCTGAAAAGTGACACAATAACCTTCGGAGAGATGCTAAACGTCAGAAAAAACAGCAGCAGCGCGAACACAAAAAACATAATTGCCGCCGGCGTTTGATCCAGAGCGTTCAGCGCCAGATCGCCGAAGAGTTTGCCAACTTCTCCCCCGTGGCCGCCAGCAAAGGTGCCGTCCATCAACTTTTCAGAAAACGCCACGTGTAGCCAGCTGGCACTCATGGTTATAAAAGCCAACATGCTGACCAGTTTTGCCAATGGAATCTGCCGATCTTCGCTGTTAAATTTCAGTATTCCAAAAAATACCAGGCCAATCGGCACCAAAAAGCCGCCCCAGCCCAGCGCCCAATACGCGCCGCCAAACAATTTCTGCGGCAGCGGTCCGCCAGACCCAAAACCGCCAAGTATCATGAACGCCGCCAGCAAAAACATCAAAATAGCGCCAGCCAGCGGCCAAAACGTCGAATTGTCCCTGTAGGCTGGTTCCGATGCCTTTTTTCTACTTCTAGTATGTTTTTTCTTTTTAGCCATAGCTGAACTTATTATATCGTTACTCGCCCGCTTGCGGAAGCGGTTTGCCGGCTTTGCGTTCTTTTATGATCCTCTCAATGTCTTCCAAAGCTTCAAGGGGCGTTGAACTATCACGCAATAATTTCAGAAGTTTTTCGTCTGAAGCTCTACTTAATCCATCTAACCCGTAAGGATCTTCGTCTGAACCCGCAGGCCTTTTGGCCTGTTCAAGAATTTCATATAAGCGCTCTAGCTCTGTTGACGGGTCAAGCACTTCGCGTTCTAACGCGACGCGTTCCGCGACGGGGTCACGTGACTGGTCTGATGGCTGTCCGTTTTGATTCTGTTCTGCCATGCCAATAGCATAGCAATATTTACAACATTTGTCAATAGGTCTTTAGCGGTAGCTGTCTGGGTTTGCTACCACGCGGTCCAAATCTTTTGCCATATGTTCAGTGGCAATAGCATGGTTGGCTTTATCAGCTGGAGTTACGGGAAGTGTTGCTGTGTCAGATGCAGCCATGGCAGCGGGAGTCCCAGCCTGCTCTGCACGAATAACTAATGGACCGGCGCTCCGGGCCGCTTCTTGCATTTTTGCGGCAACCTCAGCATCAGTTAGGGGTTGTGGAGCTTCGGGTCGTCTATGTAATAGTGATCTTATGTCCATATTTTCTTTCCTTTTTATCTTAACTTAGTACGTTAACAATGCATATTGTAGCAAATAGTTGCGCGTTTGTCAATAACTAGTCTGTGCGGGCATCTTGGCCTAGCAGTCGGGAGCGCATTTCTTCAAACCGCTTTTGCTGCTGCATGGCAATTTGCTCGGGAGTCTGAGGTACCTGAGGCAGTTGGGCTTGATCTGGTTGGCCAGGCCTGCTTGTCGCGGCGGACTTTGGTCCGCTGTTCTGCCCTGCCGGCTTGCTAACGCCAATAATGTTCACTACTGGGATTACAATCGGGCTGCCACCGGTATGTTCAAACAGAAAATGCGTGACGTGGTCTTTGAGTTCGGCTTTGAACCGGTCTATATCTATCCGCTTGAAGCGCTGTTGCACCGCTCGCTTCAACTCAATCCGGAAGGTGTTCATGAGCTCTTCGTTGTCACGCATGTATATGAAGCCGCGGCTGATGATATCCGGGCTGGTCATGAGCTGGCCGGTTTTTTTGTCCAGAGTCAGCACCACAGCTACCAAGCCTTCTTCTGCCAGCATTAGGCGATCTTTTATGACCACGCCGCTGACAAGCGCGCCGGTTTGGTCAACCAGGATAGTTCCGGTCGGTACTTCGCCAATTATTTCCATTTTGTCAGGAGTCAGGGCAATCACCTGGCCATTTTCGGCATTTAGGGTGTCTTTACGAGGAATTCCTTCTTCTACGGCAATCTCTATGTGCTGGCGCTTGGCGGTAAAGTCGCCGTAAATGGGGATGAAGAACTTTGGTTTGGTCATGCGAATCATGTCTTTGTATTCGTCTATGCTGGCGTGTCCGGAAACATGCAGCGGCCCCACACCGTCAATTTCGCGTGTTTCGTGGCGGAAAACATGGACGCCTTTTTTGAACAGGTCGTCCACCATAGACCGGATTTTTCCATCGTTGCCGGAGTACGGAATTGGCGTGCTGGAAAGTATGACCGTATCCTGTTCTTTAAGTTTTATGTGGCGGTGGTCGCCAGCGGACATTTTCATGAGGGCGGAGTTTGGTTCGCCCTGCGAGCCAGTACAGACAACTACTAAATCATCGTCTTTCATGCCGGCGGTGGCGGCGATGGGCACAAAAGTGCCTTTAGGTACTTTCACAAAGCCATGGCGGACTGCCATTTCAAGAGTACTGACCATGCTTCGGCCGTCCATGGCCACTTTTTTGTTGTTGTGCACTGCGGCGTTGATAATCATCTGTACGCGGTTCATATTGGTAGAAAACAATCCCACGAATATACGGCCCGGCGCGTTGTCCATGATGTCAATAAAGCTCTGTTCTATAGTGCTTTCTGATGGCGTGCGACCAGGTCGTTCGGTAGTGGTACTTTCTGACAATAGTGCCAAAACGCCTTCTTTGCCAAGCTGTTCCAGCCGCTCTGTGTCGGTGCGTTCATGGTCCAGCGGGTTAGGGTCTAGCCGGAAGTCACCGGTATTTATGATGCGGCCAACTGGCGTATCCAGCACAATAACCGTGCTACCTGGGATAGAGTGCGTTACGCGGACTAGTTCTACAAAAAACGGGCCGACTTTGAGCCGTTCATGGGTATTTTCGTTCATCATAACCGTTCGCAGTTCAAAACCTTCAGGCATCGGCATGCCAAAATTGGCAAAAATTTCTTCTACACGGCCGATTGAGAATTTGGAACCGTAGATTGGTGCCGGAAACCTAGGCACAATGTGCGGCAAGCCGCCAATATGGTCCAAGTGGCCGTGGGTTATCAGGTAGCCGCGCAGTTTATGCTTGATACTTTCTAGGTAGGTAGTGTCGCAAATACCGTAGTTTATGCCTGGCAAATCAATGCCCAGGTCGTTGCCGCAGTCCATGATAACGGCGTCGTTTAGGTACTCCACCAGAATCATGTTCTTGGAACCGCCGCCGTCCATTCCGCCCAGGCCGATAACTTTGAGGCGCGGAGAGTCGTCTATGAAATTAGCGCGTGGTTTTTCATCTTGCGATGGCATATCCACGTACTGGTTTAGAGTGCGAGTGGCGTCATCTTGAGCCCGCCGCTGGGCACGGATGGCCGCCCCGCGCGAGGCGCCACGGCCGTTGCCGTTTGCTTGCCCGGAGCGCGTCGAAGGGCCGTTAGTGCCAGCGTTATTATTGCTATTACCTCCGCCCTGTTTAGGTCGTGGTTTGTTGTTTTGGTTAGGTTGTTTTGGATTCATATTTTCCTTTCTGATTATTCAGAAGTTTATTTAATTTTCTTAAGTATTAGTGGTATTTTGGCGAAATCATCTATGAGTGTTTGCCTAAGCCCTCCGTTGTAAAGCGCGGCTGCCGGATGAAACAAGGGCATATAAACGTAGCCCTGGTAGCGTTTTGGCTGCCCGTGCACCTCGCTGATTATAAGGCCGGGGAGCAAGCTATCCATACTATGCCGTCCTAGCGTCACAATAAGTTTCGGATTTATAATATTGAGTTGTTTTTTAAGATATGGCAGGAAAGCCAGCTTCTCTTCTGGCAACGGATCGCGGTTGTTTGGCGGTCGGTATTTCACGATGTTGGTTATGTATACATCTAGCCGTTTGAGCCCAATCATCTCCAGCATTTCATTCAGAAACTTCCCCGCCGCTCCCACAAATGGCTCTCCCTGCAAATCTTCATTCTTTCCTGGTGCTTCGCCTATGAACACAATGTCCGATTCCGCATTTCCAACTCCGAAAACAAGCTGAGTAGCCTGCTTTGCCAAATCTGCACAAACTTTGTCTTCAGCGATTTGTTGAGCTAATTTATCTAGTTGTGTCTGCTTGGTTTTTGCCATATTAGTTCTTAGATTTGCTACCACGGGTAATCAAGCGAATACTCAGAACCAGCAGTAGTAATGTGCCCAGATACTGCCATACGCTCCCGGTGTCAAAAGCACGGGTTATCAGCAAATATGCCAGCACCAGTCCAACAATCCCCATTCCTATGCGTGCCGGGCGAGTTTTGAATTGATCTGGCGTATGCAAACGTGACATGCTATTTCTTTGCAAGCTCCCTGGCGGCTTGTTTCATGCTTAGGTTTAGGCGGCCTTTTTCATCTATGGCTACTAATTTTACCGTTACAAGGTCGCCTTCTTTTACGGCGTCACGCGGATTATTAATTCGCTCCTCGCTCATTTCAGACACGTGGACCAGGCCGTCTTTGCCGGGCAGGATTTGTACAAAAGCGCCAAAATCCAGCACGCTGACCACTGGTACGTTTTCATAGATGGTCCCCACTTCTGGTTCCACCGTAATGTCTTGGACCATTTTGATGGCGGCGTCAATTGACTGCTTGTCCGGGCTGGAAATCATGACTGTACCGTCGTCTTTAATGTCAATTTCAGCGCCGGTTTCGGCAATTATACGGTTGATAGTGTCGCCGCCTTTGCCAATCACTTCGCGGATTTTGTCCGGGTTGATTTTGATAGCTTCTACGCGCGGTGCGTATTGGCTCATTTCTTTCCGAGGCTCGGCAATGGTGGTCAGCATATGTTCCAAGATGTGCAGCCGGCCTTCGCGGCCTTGGTCTAGCGCCTTTTGGAGCACTTCTACGGGCAAACCATGGACTTTCATATCCATTTGCAGAGCGGTTATACCCTCTGTAGTCCCAGTTACTTTGAAGTCCATGTCACCAGCAAAGTCTTCCGCATCAGCGATATCACTAAGTACATAAGGCGTGTTGCCATCCATCATCAGTCCCATGGCAATACCGCTAACCGCTCGCTTGAGCGGCACGCCGGCATCCATCAGCGCCAAACAGCTGGAACAGGTCGCCGCCATACTGGTACTGCCATTCTGGCTCATTATTTCGGTTACGGAACGTATCATGTACGGAAACTCTGCTTCCGTAGGTAATACCGCTGCCAGAGCGCGCTCGGCCAGATAGCCGTGCCCGATTTCACGCCGGCCGGGAGAACCCAAACGCTTGACTTCGCCCACCGTGTAGCCCGGCGCGTTGTAGTGGTGCAGGTAGCGCCGTTCGCCTTCGCGTTCCATGGTATCAACCAGCTGTACATAACTAAGCGGAGCCAAAGTCACAATGTTCAAACCTTGGGTCATGCCGCGGGTAAACAGTGCTGATCCGTGCGTTCGCGGCAGCACGCCAACTTCACTGGACAACTGCCGAATTTCCGTAAGTTTACGGCCGTCCGGACGAGTTTGGTCTTTGACAATTCCTTTGCGCACGTCTTTGTGCAGTGCCATTACGAAAGCCTCGTCATAGTCGGCGCGTAAATCACCGTGGTATGCTTCCCCCAGCTTTTCCTCCATGGTAAGGTGAAAAGCTTCTTTGAGGCTCTGGATCAGTTCATTGCGCTCCGGGTACGGAGCGCGTAAGCCTTCGCCCAATTTGCCATCCACCCATTTTTCTACGTCAGCCTGGATGGTTTCATTTGGCAAAACTAATTCGTACTCGCGCTTGGTTACGCCTACTTTTTTGACCAATTCTTCCTGCAGCTTGATTGCCGGCTGCATGGCTTCAAACGCGTAAGCCATGGCTTCAACTATCTGCTTTTCGCTAACTTCGCTGGCTCCAGCTTCCACCATCATAATCCCGTCTTTGGTACCAGCAACCACTAGGTCCAGGTCTCCTTTTTCCAGCTCTTCAGGAGTGGCAAAGCCTTTGTATTTGCCGTCTACTAGTCCTACGCGCAGTCCGGCTACCGGCCCTTCAAAAGGTCCGCCGCTCAGCATAAAAGCCGTGCTCATGGCAATCATGGCCACCATGTCCGGGCGAAAAGTTGGATCCATGCTCAGCACAGTTGCCACGCCTTGGACTTCTTGACGGTAGCCTTTGGGCCATAGCGGGCGGATGGGGCGGTCAATCAGACGGCCGATTAGAATAGCGTCATCAGATGGGCGGCCTTCCCTCTTAATAAAGCGCGAACCGCTGACTTTGCCGGCCGCATACATTTTTTCTTCATAATCAATACTAAGCGGAAAGTAGTCCATGCCTTGGATAGATCTGTCGCTCAATTGCGCACTGCCGAGTATTACCGTGTCGCCGTAGGTTGCCAGCACACTGCCAGTGGTACGAAACCCCACGCGGTTTACTTCCAAACTAAGCGTGCGTCCACACAACTGTGTTTCTACTTTTACGATGTCTTTGCCAAATGGATTTATTGTTGCCATTTATAGCCTTTCATATGGAGTTCGTCCGCAAGGTGCAAATATACTTTCGCTCTTGTGCTGTGCGTGCGTATATCTGGTCTTTGCGTACGAAAACCTCGTCTGATTAATTAATGTGCACAAGCTTGTGGCCTTGATTGTTCAAGGCCAGTGGTCTATGCAAAATTACTTGCGGAGGCCGAGTTTTTTTACAAGGTCTAAATAGGCTTTGCCATCTTGCTCTGCCAAATACTTAAGTAGTTTTTTTCGCTTGCCAACCGCCTGTAATAGGCCGCGGCGAGCCATGAAATCATGCTTATGCGTCTTCAAATGTGCCGTAAGTTCCGTAATTCGTTCCGTCAATATGGCCACCTGCACCTGGGGTGAACCGGTGTCAGTTTTGCTGGTTTGGTTTTCGCTAACAATCTTACTTTTCTTCTCTACCGAAATCATCTATTTCCAATCTGCTACCTGTTAAATAATGAAGAGAATAATTGCGTTACTCAGATAATAACACACCCGCCCCTGTTAGGCAACGCCTATTTCAAAAAATATATAACCAGCTACTATCCCTTTGGCTGGGTCAGGTCTTTGAAAGCACCCATATCAATATTGCTAGCCGTTCCTTGATCGTTCCCTACACCGATTTGAACCAGTGGTTTGCCGCCGTTTTTATCATAACCCGTAACACCAACATCTTGTGTAGTCCCATCAGAGAATGTCAGAGTTGCTCCTTCACCTGGGGCTGGAAACTTTGCGGCGCTGGTTGCAAGTTCGCCAACTTTTGCAAGTTCCTCCTGACGAACTGTAGCAGGTATTACTTTACGATCCTCTTCTTTAGCCGAAAGAACATCTAGTGCAGAAGCAGATAAAACGTCTGGTGTTTTTGGTGCTGGCATTTTTTAAATTCCTGATTACTTTTTTCTTTTTAACTGAACAGACACTATTGTAGCAAATTATTGCTATTTTGTCAAGAATTTATAAAATCCGTCCTGTCAGACAACTCTCTAGCCCGCATATTGTACTCCTGTGAGTAAGGTGCTGCTGACGGAGTTCGCATTCGGCGCGTAAAGTACCTGTTGCTGCCGGAACCTTGGCGCACGGCGATTCCTCTATCAGCAAGCACTGCCAAATTCAGTGCATTTTCTCTTTCATTGGCTCCTGCAAAGACTCCCACCGCCACTTCACCAACCCCCGCCTTAATAGGAAAAGGGATTATTTCTGCATCACGACCTTCTTGGCCGCCTGGTGTAACAGGCTCAATTTTCGTGGGTTGTTTGTGTTCGTAAGCTTCTAGTGCTGACATGATTTTTCTTTTCGGATAGCTTGCTTGTTATACTTTAGCAATTTCTTACTTGTTTGTCAATGTTTTGGAGAAATCTATCTCTGTTGGTGACTGTGCATATGATACGTCAAATTCGCCTACTTGGGTGCGGCGGAGGGCGGTCATGTAGGCGCTAGTTCCTAGTTCTTTGCCTATATCTTCTACCAAACTGCGGATATACGTGCCGGAAGAAACTTTGGCGGTGAATTTCACCTCTGGATATGCATAATCCACATCAGAAATGCTGTAAATCGTCACCCTTCGAGGCTCAAGCACCACTTCTTTGCCCTCTCTGGCTAATTTGTAAGCCCGTTGGCCATTTACTTTGACGGCGCTGAACTTGTGCGGCGTTTGCATGATTTCGCCCTGGAACGACCCCAAGACTGCCATAAAAGCTTTTTCTGATGGTTTTTCACCAGATACAATGGTCTTTTCACCCTCTTCATCGCCAGTTGTGCTGGTTTGGCCCAGTTTCATAGTCACTTCGTATACTTTGTCTAGTTTGCTAAACTCATGCGCCCGTTTGCAGTAACTGCCAAGGAGAATTACCAAAAGTCCGGTTGCGAGCGGATCCAGAGTGCCGGCGTGGCCAACCTTCACCTTCCGTGAAGGAGTACTGAGTCGAGAGTCCTGAGTCGAGAGTTTTTCGCTCCGTACTCCGTACTCTGTACTCTGTGACTGGCGCAAAAGTCCCCTGACTTTTGCGACTACGTCAAACGACGTCCAGCCAGACGGCTTATCAATCAGTAAAATTCCATCCACGAACGCAGTATAACCTACGCGGGTGTGTTGCCGGGGGTGTTGGCATCATCTGCGAGAGGCATAATGGGCGGTATCAAAGGTGGAGGCACTGGCGGCGGCGCAGTTGGATTAGCTAGCGAAGCGGCGGTGCTGTCCGCGGGCAGACCGGAACCTGGCATTACTAGTCCCGCCGGCAAATTGGGATCCGCCGCTGGAGTCAAGGTTGGGGTAGCTGGAGCCGATGCATCACTTTTGTTTAGATCCACCGGAAAAGCGTTTAGGGATTGAACCGGTTCGAGCATCTGTGGCGGCGTGCCGCTGACTGCTTGCATGACAGCGCTTCGGGCATCAGAAACTCCGCTGCCGGTTTGGTTTGTGGAAGCGAGCGGTCCGGGCGTCTGAGCCAAATGCGGGCTGCCGACCACTTTTTCCAAGTCAGAGAGAGTGCTTAGCGATTGGTTCGGTTCTGGCGCCGGGCTAGAAGCAGGACCACTAATATCTTCGGCTGTTGGCTGAAAAATACTTGTTGCCGGCGCATTTTGGCTGGTTGCCGGTGTTTCATGAGAAAGCAAAGGGCCTTGTGCGGCATTTGCGCCCAGTGGATCGATGCTTGGATCTAGGCCTTCTGGGGTGCTGTTGGCTGTTAGCGTACCTCCAAGCGTGGGCGGCTGTGTGATTAGGCGAGAACCGGCCGAATATTCGTTAGCCTCTTCTGTTGGAAGCGGTTCAATCACTTTTTGCTTCATGGCCTCAATGTCTTTGGCTCGTTTTAGTATGCCCTCTTTGTCTATGTCTATTTGCTCTAACGGGTTTTCTTCTGGTTCTTCGCTGTCTGGCAAAGCATTTAGATCAATTAGGGGCTTTTTGTTGCCATGATCAATCTCTAGCGAGCCGTCATCAACTTCTTCGACTTTTGTTTCAACCATTTCAGCCGGTGCCGCCGCCTGTTTGCTCTCTGTGACTTCTGGCAGTTCTGCATCGTCTTCTGCGGGAGCCTCCGTTACGGTCTGGGGCTGTAGTTGGCTGGCCACCAGTTGCTGGTTGGCGCCGGCTGCCATCAGCTTGGCGCTTAGCTGCATGGTTGCCGAAGAGGTTTTTTCATTACTAAAACGATTGGTTTCCGCCACAATACCGGTTAGAAAGGCAGTGGCCATCTGACCGTCTAGTACATCTGCTTTCAAGCTGAGACCCATGTCTAGCAGCATTTCGCATAGGCTGCTGGCATCTGGCTGCACCCAGTTTATACTGCCCAAGTTGGCCCCGTCTTGAGTGTTTACGCTTACCACCGTGGCATCGTGCAAAATACGGCCGTGAGAAGTGATGGCTTGGTCCAAATCTTTCTGCTCGTTTACCCCCAGAGCCATGACCACGTCTACGTTAAAATCACCTTGGCTGAATTCTAGGTCTTTGTCGCTTATAGAGGTCCGGTACGGCGTTATGAAAATTTTGACCATCTGGTCTTCTACTTTATAGCGCAGTTTGTCGGCTTTGGATTTGTCCAGAGCAATTATAAAATCTCGCAGACTGTCGGTGTTTTTTTCAAGCGTCTTTTCCGGCTGCAAAAACTCAATGGTATTAGGAACCACGCCGCTAAAAACAGCTGTGGCGTGTTTGCCTAGTTTGTTGAGTAGCAAAGTCAGACCTATAACGGCCGCCAACTGATCTACCGAAGGATTAGCACGCACGGTCACTAAGACGTTATTTGCCTGCTTCAATCTGTCGGTAATCTGCTTTTTGGGGGAGTCCATTTTTGTTTTTTGATCCTCTGGTGGTCATCTTAGCATAAAACGTAAGCATTGTCCACGCGTATTCTTTACAAAAACCGCCTCTGTCGGTATAGTGTAGACCTGACTAATCATCAACTGTAAGCAAGATAGGAAACTAATGCCCATTATCAAATCAGCTAAAAAGCGTGTTCGAGTTGCCCGCAAGGCTACCGTGCGCAATGCCAAAACCAAGCGTAATCTGCGCCTGGCTCTGAAATCTTTTCAGTCTTCAGCAAGCGGCAGTACGCACAGCAAGGCCCAAAGCGCCCTAGACAAAGCTGGCAAAAAAGGCTTGCTCCACAAGAACAAAATTGCCCGCAAAAAGCGCCAGCTGGCCGCGGCCGCCAAAAAAGCCGGCGTAAAGACCGCTGGAATCGCCAAAGCCAAAAAAGTCGTTACAAAGAAACCAGCCGTAAAGAAAGCAGCTCCAAAGAAGGTAGTCGCCAAAAAGAAACCAGCAACAAAGAAAAAATAAGCTTTTTATAAGACCAGTGTCGCAACGCACGCTTCGCTCGCTTAAACCATACTTTTTGGTCAGCAAAAAGTAAGCAAAAACTGACGCCATGGGCTGCGAAACGTGACTGAATCATCTACCATGCATATGAGGCGCCAGCAGAATAGCGACTTCGTAGTTCTTTGGGATTACTCACGTATGCTGCTGGCTCTACTCCTCATATACCTGAGATGATGCAATCAGTTTCTTGAATGGCGGGAACAAGCAGAGCCCCGCAAGCGAGCCAAATCTATAATCCGCCGGAGGCGGATACCTTGGAGGCTTCTCAGACTCTGGAGGTTCCTGAAAAGCGTAGTGTCAAAGCTACCATTTGAGAGAGGAGTCCACCGCGGCGGACGACGAGCATGGTAGCGCTTGACGACGAAGCTTATCAAGAACTGGAAGGGCTGTCATTTCTTTGGTTACTTTCTTGTTGACACAAGAAAGTAACTCAGCAACTGAGCCGAACGCGCGCGTGAATGTGCTTTAAATGTTTAATAAAAATGCTTGCACTCCGTCGTCGGCGTCTATGGCGGTCGTTTTTAATTGCACGTCCAATTGCGCCAGTTCATGAACCAGTTGTTTAAGTTTTTCGGGTGGTAAATTACGAGTAATTTTGCGGCTTTTGCTGACTACAAACGGATTGATTTTGGCATCGGCGGCAATGTTTGCGTCACTACGATCCCCAGCCGCTTTGACCACAGCCAGCACATGCAGCTGCCAGGCGAGCATGGCAATGATTTGTTGCGGTTCAACCCGGCTGGCACGCTGCTGCGCGTAGAGTTTTAGCATATGTTTTTGGTCGCCAGCAAAAGCGGAGTCTAGCAGCTGGAATATCGTGCTCCGCGGATTTGGTTCTGTTAGCAAATCAATTTCCGCACGCGTGACTTTGGAATTGTACGTTGCCAGTTTTGCCAGCTCGTTGACGAGCAATTGCTGATTGGCACCTACCCGTTCTACTAAGTATTGTGCGTCAGATTGGCTTATGTCTGCCTGCTCGGTAATCCATTTCGCCAGTCCGTATTCATCCAGCTCATTAAATTCTTTGTATTCGGTGTTTTTCTTCAGATATTTGTAGTAACTAGAGCGTTTGTCTAGTTTGGGTTCGTGAATAATCACGTCTGTTGTTTCTGGCAAATTACTCAAAAGTTGTTCAACTTTTTCTACAAACTCTTTGTTGGCACTTGGAGCCCGTAAAACCACCAACTTTTTGCTGGCCAAAAAAGGCAAACTTTCCAGCGCTTCCCGAATCCGGTCATATTCCGCTTCTTCCCCATCTATCCTATCCAACCCCATGTCTGTGTATTCTTTGATAAACGTCGAAGCCAGCCGTTGAAGCTCGGCCTGCACCAAATACGAATTACTCCCCGAAAGCGTAGTTATCATCGTGGTGGAGATTATCACGCCTTTTGGCATTTGGGGCAAGTGTGGGTGCCGCGGCCGGCTACTCGAGTCTTTGTAATTATTGTACCGCAGCGTGGACACTCTTGACCCTCACGGCGGAATACACGCGCAAAACTGAGGTAGCTGCCCTTTTTGCCTTCCGCATTCACATAATTTCTATCTGTTGAACCGCCTTTTGCTATAGCTAGATTTAGGACAAATTGAAGTTTGGTAAATAATTTGTATATTTTGACTTTGGAAAGATTTTTTACCAATGTAGCCGGGTGGATTTTGGCGTCCCATAGGCTTTCGTCGGCGTATATATTGCCTACGCCCGCTATCACGGTTTGGTCCAAAAGTGCGGCTTTAATATTTGTATTCGGCCGGCGTAAAAGCCGCTCCTGAAAGGCTTTTTTGGTAAAATCAGCAGCCAATGGCTCGGGTCCAACGCGTCTAAAAAAGTCTATGTTTGGCACCTCGATGGTGGGCAAAAGTTTCATCCAGCCAAATTTGCGCTGGTCGTTGAAGAAAAGTTCGGAGCCGTCTGTGAAGGTAATAATTACCCTAGTTGATTTGTCGGGTAAGCCTCCGACCAAAGATTCACTCGGGTGTCCAGCCCCAAACCTTTCTTCAGCTGTCAGCTGTCCGCTACTAGCTGTTAGCTTGTGCGCTTCGCGCACATAAACCATTTGTCCGGTCATTTTGAGATGACTCACGAGTGTGTGTCCGGAAGACAAATCAATGAGCAATATTTTTGCACGCCGCCGGACACCAATGATTTTGGAACCCACCAAAAACGCCTTTACGTCCGCCTCAGCGTTTGGAAATGATTTGGCCCAGTCGTGCGTAATGCCAGCAATGGCCTTACCAATAACAAATTTATTTAGTCCTGTTCGGACCGTTTCAACCTCAGGTAGTTCTGGCATGGTCTATTCATTGTACAATAAGGGTATGAGCGAGTCTCTGGGTGATCTATTGGCCAAGAAAAATCTGCGGGAACCGGCAGAAATATTGGTTATCCGAACTTTTTTGCATGAAAACTACCAAGCCGACTGCCAAATTACCACCAGCCCGCGACAAATTGTGATTGCGGTCAAAGGAGCTTCCCTGGCTGGCGCAGTGCGGGTTCGTTTGCACGAACTGCAAGCACTCTGCCAAACAGACAAACGTTTAGTCTTAAGAATAATCAACTAGCCATCCGAGAATAGACGGCCATTTCACCAACGTGGCGTATTGGAGATGCAGCGTGTTGAGATGCATCAGCTTCAACCCTTTGTACAAGTTCTCTGGCCTGTTGGGTAGTGTCAGAAGCGGGATCAACTTCATGAATAACATAGGCTTTTGGAATATCCGGTAATGGTACGCGCAGAGCCACATGGCCCCCAAAATCTATAGTTGGTATTCGTTCCGCCATGTTTGTTTCCTTTTGTTTATGTTTATAAACTAACTATCATTATAAATCTTCGTGTCAACTTTTGCGGGCTTTTGTGATAAAAAGCACAAGCATTATATTTTTAACGTCACACGTGAGATAAAATCACGTCCAGTTCTGCTTTGAACTGTGAAAAGTCTCTGTACCAGACCGCCTGCATGCCAATTGCCCGCGCCGCTTCGCAGTAGCCTTCGCTGTCGTCAGTAAACACGCATTCGCTCGCTTCCGCGCCAAGTTTTTGCGCGGCAAGCTGGTAAATTTCGGCGTTCGGTTTCATCATGCCAACCTCTGCAGAGACAATAAGGGCATCAAACAAAGCAAGTTGGGTTGGGTTGAATTTGCGCTGCAACGTGCCGACGTTTGCATTGCTCAATATGGCAATTTTGTAGTTTTGTTTGAGTTCCCTGATATACGTTAGTAAATCTTCATTTGGCTGTTCGCCTTTGCGTACAGTGTCATACCACACGTTATAGGGCATCCCTATTCTGTCCGCTACCTTTTGGTGCATATCGCGGCTGGATATAAAGCCCTGGTTTGCCGTAGACAGAACGTCATCTAGAAAAACACTGTCTTTGGCCAAATCTCCGCCGGCCTGCCTATATATTTCTTTGAACCCACTGCCTACGAGCACCCCGAAACAGTCAAAAATAATGCCTTTTATCACCTTAATATCTTAACAGATTAAAGATGTTGGAGCTTATGGGCTTTTAGAGAACGACGCCGCTTATAAACTTGTTGTAGTCCGTAATCTGGGCTTTGAAAAGCTGGCCAATTAGCTGGGTAGTGTTGCCGCCGCCAAAAGGACCGTCGGAAGTTGCACAGCTATCTGACCAAGTGCGCATGATTTCCTGCCCGGCGTCTGTCAGGCGGTAAATAAAACGGCTGCCGAGCGGGCAAACGCCGCGTTCATCTGGTTGTTTGACCGCGCGCTCTTTGCCAAAATTGGCGGTGTCTAGCCCCCGGACAAAGGCGGCAAAAGCATCGGGGCTATTGGTAAACTCCGTGCTGCGCTCTGCTCGTTCGGGATAACCAGCCAGTACTTCAACGGTGCGTTTGCTACGCGTTACGGTTACACGAATAGCCCGGCGCTGATCTTCGCCCACCAGGCGCCCCTGCTGGGTCCAGCTCACGCTGGCTGAATCTTTGGCATCATAGTCTGTCAATTTAGTTATGCGCGCGGTGGAGCGGGCAGGGCCGGAATTGCCACGCCCAATCAGGGCCGCCGCGCCAACGATGACCAGAAAAGCTATAACTAAAATTGTAAGTCCGTATCTCATAACACCTCAATAACAGGCTAACAATAACACAAAACTATGATAATTACAATGCTTCGAGAGCTTTCAGAATGGTTGCTTGACTGGGATCGCTTATCAGCTCTTTTACCCTGCCGGCATCTGCCCACTCCCATTCCAAGTGTTCTTCGCTCAGCTTTGGATCGCCGACAAACTCGGCCTGCACACGGTAGTAAACCAACATCAGGCTTTTTCGTCCCCACACATCATGATGCAGGCGGTGGACGCCCAAGAGTTCACCGACTTTGATGTCTTGGATGTTGAGCAATTCTTCGCTTAGTTCACGTGTAAGCGCCTGCTCTATAGTTTCGTTTCCCTCTACGCGCCCTCCAGCCACTTCCCAGCGCGCACCCCTGGCTTCGTGTTCGGGGTTTGTGCGCAACAGAAGCACTTTTTCATCCCGCACAATCACCCCTTTTATCCCCACATAAAACGTCTTCATGTTTTGCGTGCCCCGCAATCTATAAAATTTGAAACATAGCCGTCGTAAATACCTGTAGCCTCTTCGAGTTTAAGTATTGAAAAATCTTCTAGGAGACTTTTGGCATAATCAACACTAAAGAAGTGCCTGACATGACCTTTCCGCACAAACATATCCGCCTCAATCTCATCACCTTCCCCGTACAGAAGATCGGTTGTTGACTTGCACCTAAACGTAAGTAAGCCGTTAGGTTTCAAAATACGGTGTATTTCTTGAAATGTCGCTTTGGTTTGTTTGTGTTTGAAGTAGTGCAATGAAAGACACGCATATACGCAGTCGAAGGTCTCGTCTGGATATGGATATTTACTAGTAATATCGAGTATTTCAAACTCTAGATTATTGTATTTATTTGTCGCCTTATTTTGAGCAATTGTCTGATCCGCAAAATCAGTTGCCAGCGTTTTTATGCCATTCTGGGCAAATAATCCCGCGTCCAGCCCAACCCCACAGCCCAGCTCCAAAAGCTTGTCGCCTGCTTTAATAAATTTCAATACTTCTAAGGCAAAATCACTTGGTTCTTGCAGGCGCACTGCCATGGAATCAAGTCCATCATTCCAAAGTTTTCTTTGATCTGGAATCATAAGTTTTCCTGTACCTAGCATAGCAAGAAAGGATTATTTCAGCTTGGCGAGTTTTTGCAGAACTTTATGGACTTCGTCTACGGAATTTACTCGATAGCGGGCTAGGGTTTTGCCCCTACCCACTTTTACGGTGTAGGCAAAATCTGGTAACGCGGCAAAAGTGTCTTCATCTGTATAGTCGTCTCCAAACGCCAGTACAAAATCGTGCTTTTTGTTTAGCCAATCTTGGGCTGCCACGCCTTTGTTGGCTTCTGGAGATTTAATTTCCAGAACTCCGTTGCCTCTGTACATGGCCAGCCCCATGGGTTTGAGCAGCGGCTGGAGCGTTCGGCGGAGAATAGTGATATTTTTTTGCGCGTAAAACTCTGGTGATGTGCGATGATGCCACACCAGCGAACATTCTTTTTCCTCAACGAACGCTCCAGGTGTTTTGTGGGCGTATTTTTGCAAGACAGGCTGTATGAGCTTTTTCCAATTGGACGGCACGTCAACAACTTTGCGCCACTTAGCACTGGTACTCGGGCGCATTAGAGCTCCGTGTTCGGCTGCCAAAGTTACTGGGATGTTGCCTAGCCAGTCGTCAAGATTTTGCCGGCTGCGGCCGCTGATAACCAGCACTCCGCCAGCTACTTTGCCTGCCAGCTCGCGCAGCAATTTCAGGGTGCCAGTAGACGGCTTTGCTTCGCTTGGCTTGTCCGCTAACCCTGTCAATACGCCGTCATAGTCAAGCAACAGCGTTGGGTGTTTGGCTCTAGCGAAGTCGCTTAGCATTTGGTCCAGCGTGGCGCCGGCCAGATGTTTGGTACGTTCTTGAAAATTTACGTTCGAAGATTGCAAAGAACTCATAAAGGCGCGTTTCCAATGATGAATCGTATTGGTCGCCAGCTGATGCCTCATGCCTTTCAATCGCTGCTGTAACTCTTTGGGGCGCATAGTCAGTGCTAGCGACAAGCCTTCTACCAGTGAGTTTGGGAGTTTTGGATTTACCAGTAGCGCGTCAGTAAGTTCCTGAGCCGCGCCGGCGGTTTCACTCAGTACAAGCACGCCAAGTTTGTCCGGCCGGCTAGCCACGTATTCTTTGGCAACCAAGTTCATGCCGTCTTTGATAGGTGCAATGAAAGCTACGTCTGCCACCCGGTACAGGGCGGCAAGTTCTTCAAATGGTACAGTCTGGTACATGTAGTGAACTGGCTGCCAACGGCGCTTGCCATAGGTGTTGTTAATGTCTGCCACCAGTTTTTCCATGTGTTTTTTTAATTGCTTATAAACTTCAATTTCTGCTCGGGATGGCATGGCCAGCATGACCATTATCACCTTTTTATGCAGCCGTTTGTTGGCCCGCAAAAGTTCTTCGTACGCCTGCAAGCGCTCAACTAAACCCTTGGTGGGGTCGAGCCTGTCGACTGTCAGAATTATTTTGCGCCGGCGGCCGTATTTTTTCCGATTGGCACGAATATGCTGCTGCACTACGGCAGACGTGCCGGCTCGTGAAAATTTGGTGTAATCAATGCCCAGGGGGAAATCTATAACTCGTACGTCTCTTTGGTCAAATAGTATTCCCTCGGCTGATGGTTTGCCCACATGCAGTTTCTGGCAGCATTCCAGAAAATCTTGCACATAAGCGTCGGTGTGAAAACCAACTAAGTCAGAACCTAGCATGCCTTTCAGCAAGCTTTTTCCATGGGGTAGTTCTTTGAATACGTTGGCAGGCGGAAAAGGAGTGTGCAGGAAAAACCCTACCAGTTCATACGGCCGCTCGGCGCGCAGGATTTCTGGAACCAGCAACAGTTGGTAGTCATGAACCCAGATGGTGCTTTCCGGTTCGCTCAGCCCCATGACTGTTTCTGCAAACAGCTGGTTGACTTGTTTGTAAACCGTCCAGTGGTGGTGCTGGTCGGTCAGCCCTACGGGCAAATTGTGAAAAAACGGCCACAAAATACCGTTGCTGTAGCCGTTGTAGTAACCATCAATCTGTTTCTGAGTCAAAAACACGGGGTAGCAGTTGTGCGTTTCCAGTTCTTTGCTGATGGCTTCCATGTCTTCATCCGTCAAATCATCGGACACAATCCCCGGCCAGCCAACCCATTTGTTCTTTTTATCTTCAGCGTAAGACGCCAGACCAGTAGCCAGCCCGCCCACGCTCGGGTAAAACTGAAGCCTGCCCCCAGCCTTTTTCACGCTGATAGGCAGCCTGTTAGAAACAATCGTCACCTGCGCCATGGATTATCTATTATGCGCCAGTTATCAAATATATGCAGCAATCAGTAGCGAAAGGTCAAAAAGTAGAAAGTATGTCATCTGCACATAGAGATGTCGCTCTTTTGCTTTTGTAAAGGTCGCGAACACGGTAATTATTGTCATCTGGCAGGCCAATGCGAGCGCTACGAAAGCTCTTGCAATCACCGATAAGCCTGGAGATAGGAACAAAATGGTTAAAATTGGTACAAATAATAAGGATGCCCCATATGCGCAAAACGAATGCACCGCTCCTTTCCATCCAGCTTTATCAGGAATAATCGCAGCCAATAAAAATCCAACGAAAGACAGACTTATGAGAACCTCATAAAGTATTGGCAGATCAAATGTTGGTGCAATCCACTTAACTGCAAAAAGGTAAAATAGCGCAAAAACTACCGTCTCAACTAGCAGCATCATAATATAGGCTCCCTTATGAGCTGCTGCATGTCTGCTAATTGACATTGATTTATCGCCTCTCCAGTTGTAGAGAAGATAGGCAATAGATACCCATGCAAGTGCAAACGCAATAGGTCCGATAGTTTTATAAATTTCGGGCGGGTTCACTACAATTCGCCCCAGTTTTTGCCGGTGGTGGCGTCTACGGTTAGCTTTACAGGGAGTTTGTGGACGTTTTCCATGGTGTCTTTGAGTAGTTTGGCGGTCGCTTCGGCTTCTTTTTCATCACATTCTACAATTAGGGAGTCATGAATTTGCAGCAGAATGCGAGCTTCTCCCGCAGGAGCAGGAAGTAAGGAGTAGGAAGAAGGGTGGGCTGTATTTTTGCCTTGCTCCTTGCTCCTTGCTCCTTGCTCCGCAAAAGCATCTAGCTTTTGCTGGACGTGAACCATGGCTAGTTTCATGATGTCGGCCGCTGTTCCCTGGAACGGCACGTTTACGGCGGCCCGTATAGCGGATTCTCGTACGACGAAGTTGCTGGAGTGCACGTCTGGCGTGGGGCGGCGTCGGCCAAACAGCGTTTCCACGTAGCCGTCTTTGCGCGCCTGCTCTTTGACGGATTCTATGTAGCCCAACAGTTTAGGACGGACTTCAAAGTATTTGTCTATAAAGTGCTTGGCTTGTTCGTATGTCATGCCGGTAGCGGCTACCAAACCGTGCGTGCTTAGGCCGTACATGACACCAAAATTCACTACTTTGGCATCGCGGCGCATATTTTTGGTCACGTCTTGCTCTTCTCTGTCATAAATCAGCGCCGCGGTGGCAGTATGGACGTCTACGTCGCGGTTAAACATGTCTATCAGGTTGTCGTCTCCGCACAAATAAGCCGCCAGGCGCAGTTCAAACTGGCTGTAGTCGGCGCTAACCAGCATTTTGCCCGGTCCGGCTACAAAAGCCGTACGGATTTGCCGGCCCAGATCTGTTTTGACAGGAATGTTTTGGAGGTTCGGGTCATTGGAACTCAGCCGGCCAGTTTGGGCTACTGTGAGCGCAAAGGTGGTATGGACGCGGGAGTTTTCGTCTACCATAGTCGGCAAAGTATCTACGTAGGTGTTTTTGAGCTTGGTGACTTCGCGGTACTGAGTTATGAAATCAATAATTGGGTGCGCTTCCCGCAGTTTGACCAGTTCGCTGGCGGCGGTTGAATAACCGGTTTTGCCTTTTTTGATATTGGCAGTAGGCAAATTTAGTTTGTTGAACAATATATCTGCCAGCTGGGCTGGAGAGGCTATGTTAAACTCTTGGTCGGCGTAGCCGTAAATTTGTTGTTCAAGGTCGGAAACGGCGTCATTTAACTGTTCTGCCATGAGCCCTAGGTAGTTGGTATCCAGCTGTATGCCTTCGTATTCCATGCGCGCCAGCACGGGGATAACTGGAAATTCAATGTCTTTGGCCAGCTTGGCAACTTTTGGCATACCAGCCAGATCTTTCGCTTGCTCCTTATGTAACATGGCGATTAAACCGATAATTTCTGATCCTCTTGCCGCGTATTCTTCGGTACTTAAATCTTCTATTGAACCCTCGAAACCAATGTCTTCAGCAGCGAGAGTTTGCAAAGAAACTTCTCTACGCAAGCTATTTATAAGGAAAGCGCCAACCATCACATCGTGCTCCACGTGCGGCAGCTTTATGCCCAGTCCAATCAGTACTTTCAAGGTGTTCTTTATGTCGTAGCCAATAACAGAGTTAAGGGTTGAGAGCAGAGGGTTGAGAGCTTTAGCCGATACCTTTGAAAGATCAATAGCGTATGTTTTCTTTCCATCCTTGCTTACAAGTAATATCAGAGGATTTTGACCGTGTTTACCAGCGGAGCGGCTGTCTATAAAAATGTTTTTTGCGTCTTTAAGATCAAGTTTTGCCAAATCAGCATCGCTGCTAATCAAACTGCTGGCGCTGCCATTGTGCTCAAATACATTTCGTTCTTTATGTTGCTCTTGCAGCTGCATTATATCCGGCAGTTGGCGGACTAGGCTGCGGAATTCCAGTTTTTGCAAAATGTCACGGATGCGTTCGGGGTGGGCTTTGGTGCCGTCTACTTCTTTCAGGTTCAGTTTTATGGGCGCATCTGTCCATATGCTGGCCAGTTTTTTACTCAGGTACGCCATGTCTTTGCCAGCTTCTAATTTTTTGCGAGTAGTTTCTTTTATCAGCACCAGATTTTCATACACTTTGTCTAGTGTGCCGTACGCTTTAAGCAATTCAATCGCACCCTTTTCGCCTATTCCAGGCACCCCAGGGATGTTGTCTGAACTATCGCCTTTTAGCGCTTTTAGATCCAGAAACTGTGAAGCGTTTATGCCGTATTTGGCCTCAAAACTTTCCGGATGAAACAGTTCTATGTTGCTGAGTCCTTTTTTAAGTGCATATACGCTCACGTGCCAGTCAACCATCTGCAACATATCTAAATCAGACGTTACGAGCATGGTCTCAATGTCTTTTGAGGTTGCTTGTATAGCAAGAGTCCCCATAATGTCATCGGCCTCATAATCATCCAGCTCATATAAAGGCCAGCCAAAAGCATCTAACAGGTCATGAAGTATAGGAATTTGTTCATAAAAATCTGGCGGCGGCGGTTTGCGCCCGGCTTTGTACTCAGGGTACAGTTCCAAGCGTTTGCGAATGTTGGTTTTGGGCTTGTCCCACGCCACGCAGACATAATCCGGCTTGAGACGTTTTATAACTTCTAGCGCCATAGTGGCAAAACCAAACACGCCGCCAGTGGGTGTACCGTCTTTGGTACTCAGATTTGGCATGGCATAGTAACCACGGTAAAAGACTGACTTGCCATCAATAATCGCTAGTTTTTTGCGCTCCGCCATCGTAGTTATAGTATACGCTGACAGATGCCAAAACGAATAAGTCGCTAGCGCTTTCTAAAATGCTACACTATGACTATGAAACATCGTCCGATTAGCGAAGCTGAGATATTTCAAGCGCTGTTTGCGCTGCTTGGCGCAGTCAGCTTGCAGATTTTGACCACTCGCTTTGGCGCAAATGTTGTTCCGGGAGCACATTATTTCATCGTGTTCGCAGAATTGGTGCTAGCCGCACTGCTGGCGTTTAGTATCAACCTCCGTCGAGCTCGTATCTGGGGGCTACATCATGTTTTTGCCGTGGGGCTGCTGGGTTTGATTTCAATCGCCAATGTCAGTGGTTTGGTATTTGTGCTCAATTCCCTAATCGTGGGGCATGGCACGCTGGTCGGCGAGCAACTGCTAGCCTCTGCTATCACCATATTTTTGACCAACATCATCGTTTTCGCGCTCTGGTACTGGGAAATTGACAGTCCAGGGCTTACGAATGCCCGTTGGTCAAAGAACGAAAAAGATTTCCAGTTTACACAGCAGGATTTGTCACGTGAGTTTCCAAATTGGCAGCCACAGTTTGGCGACTATCTGTACCTGTCGGTGACGAACGCCGTAAATTTTGCCCCAGCCGATTCACGACCCATAACCCTTCAAGCCAAGATGCTCATGTCACTCCAGGCTTTAATTTCCGTTTTTACGCTGGCACTGCTGATCGCCCGTTCAGTCAGCATCCTCGGTTCCTAAGTTAGTGCTGTTTCGAGCTTCCGTATAAATTCAGCTTTACTACCGTCGTTTATTATTACAATGTCTGCAATTGATTCAATGGCACTTATATCAAAGGCTGGGTCGGCACCGCCGTTCTCTACTTCTTCCCGCTTTTTGAAATCTTCAAAACTCAAGTCACCTTCCTCGGCCCTGGCTCTGCCCCGCAGTCGCTTAAAGCGCATCTGCTCCGGCGCATCAGAGAAGATAATCGTACCACCTTTGTCTTTCACGGCCTGTGCTTCGGCAATAGCCCGGAAACCGCTAATTACCAAACCGCTGTATTGGTCTTTTACCTTTTCAAACCGCTCCATAGCCATGTGGCTCAAGGCATCGTGGCCGCGGTTGGCACGGATTTCATTGGCTGTCTTGTACAGAACCGGCCGTTCTATAGAACCATATTTTTTCATGGCCTCTTCGCGCACAATGTCGCTGGTTGAGATATGACAAAAGCCCTTTTCATCAACTAAGTACTGCGCCACAGTGTCTTTACCGCTGGCGTGTGTTCCTGCCAACCCTACAATTTTCATAGGCTCATTGTATCCTAGCTTCTGGATTTACTTAATGTAATCGTGGAGTTTGCGGGCGTCTTTGTGTTTGCGCAGTTTGGCGAGAGCTTTAGCTTCTATCTGACGAATGCGCTCGCGGGTAACGCTAAATTCTTGGCCTACTTCTTCCAGAGTGTGGCTTTTGCCATCTTCTAGCCCGAAACGCAGTTTCAAAATCTTTTGTTCACGCTCGGTCAGCGCCCCCAGCATGTCTTTGACGTGCTCTTTAAGCAACTGGTTGGTAGCTGATTCTTCGGGCGAGATGGTGTCTTCGTCTTCAATGAAATCTGCCAGTACGCTGTCTTCTTCGTCATCCCGGACTGAGGCATCGAGAGATGAGATATCTTGTTTGATTTTCATAATGTGCTCGACTTTTTCAACGTCAATCTCCATTTCTTTGGCGATTTCTTCGTTGGTAGGTTCGCGGTTGAGTTCCTGGGTCAGACGGCGCTGGGTACGCAGCAGTTTGTTTATAGTTTCTACCATGTGGACTGGGATGCGGATGGTGCGCGCCTGGTCGGCAATCGCGCGGGTTATGGCCTGGCGAATCCACCAAGTTGCGTAGGTGCTGAATTTGAAACCTTTGTCTGGGTCGAATTTCTCAACTGCGCGGAGCAAACCGGTGTTGCCTTCTTGGATGAGGTCCAAAAGGTCTAGGCCGCGGCCTACGTAACGCTTGGCAATGCTCACCACCAGGCGCATGTTGGCTTCGGCCATCTTATCTTTGGCGCCTTTGTCGCCAGCCACCACTTGGTTGGCCAGCGCCAGTTCTTCTGGCGCGGTTAGAAGCGGGATTTTGCCGATTTCACGCAAATACAGCCGCACTGAGTCGTCTGCGATGTCGTCCATATAGACCTTTTCGTCTATCACAATTTCTTCGTCGTCATCCGCTGTCCAGGCGTCGCCGGTGGCAGTGGCTGGCTCTACGCCAGTAATGATAATGCTGGCGTCGGCCAGTTCGGTGTATAGCTGGTCCAAAATATCCACGTGTTCCGGGGTATCGGGGATTGCTTTAAATATTTCTTGCTGGGAAATTTTGCCGTCTTTTTTGGCTTTTTCTACCAAATCGGCTTTGGCAGTGGCCAAAATGGGGTCAATACTATCATCCGCTACGGGTGCTTCATCTGCCATCTAATAGGTCTCCTGACTGGTGTTTAGTAAACTATCGAGTGCTTTGGCGCGAGCAAGTAATTTCTGTGACGTTGATTCGTCGGCGTCTTGCAGGGCTTCGGCTATTTGTACTTTTTTGGTTTTAACAAACATATCGATAAGGCGGATCCGGAGCCGGTTGGCCGTATAACGTGCCTCGTGCTCATCGAGATCAATAAATAACGCCTCGTATTGTAGTGCTACTATTTTAACATAGTCTGCGATGTCCTGCAACAGAGGTGCGTTGGAAAGGTTTCCGTCAAACTCCGGATGAGCTTGCAGGTACTCAAGCAGTTTGCGGGCAGTCTCTTGCGGTAGCATTTCCGGGTCCAGCAGCTCCAACTGGTCGCGCAGATCGGGACGCATAAGCGCTAAAGACAACAAATGATCTTGGGTTTTGGCCCACTCCAATTGCATTTGGTCAGTTTGAACACTTCTTGTACCCGATTTCTTTTTCAGGCGCTTAGGGTTTTCGTCTATCGCAAACTTGGTGTCCAGCGCTTCAACTCTGATCCCTGTAATTTTAGCAATTTCCTGCAAGTAGTGGTCTTGTTCTACGGCATCGTTCAGGCCCCTGATAGTTGGTAGCAATACGTCGCTGAAACGCCGTTTGCCCTGCCCAGTATCCAGGTCCAGCTGTTTCTGATAGCGTTCAATCAGCCAATCTAGTGCGTACTGGTGTTTGGTGATAGCTTGTTCCCAGAGTTTTGGGTCGTTTTTGATTAGGTCGTCCGGGTCTTTGCCTTCTGGGATGCTAATAATGCTAAGCGAAACATTTACGCGGCTAGCGATTGGTATGGCCCGTTCGGTGGCTGCCAGTCCGGCTTTGTCGGCATCAAACGCCAGCCGGATATCGCCGGCAAAACGGCCGATTGTCTTTAGATGCGGTTCAGTCAGCGCGGTGCCGGCCGTTGCTGCCACATTTGTTACGCCCGCCTGATGGCTGGCAATTACGTCTAAATTGCCCTCTACCAGCACCGCAAAACCTTGGCGTCGTATAGCATCTTTTGCCAAATGCAGGCCGTAGACGTGCCGGGATTTGTCGTACAGCAGTGTAGCCGGCGTATTGATGTATTTGGGAGCGTTTGGATCTGAGTCTAACTGCCGAGCCGTAAAGCCTATCACCGCCCCTCTAGTATCTTGCAGCGGAATCATCAGCCTGCCACGAAACATGTCACCCAGACCTTTATAGCGCCGCGCCGACAGCCCTGCTTTTTGAATTTCTTCATCTGTAAAACCGTGCTTTTTAAGAAAATCTACCAGTGCCGTACCGTTATTTGGAGCGTACCCCAGTCGAAACAGCAGTGCAGTGTCTTTTGAAAACTTCCGATCTTTCAACACATAATCCAACGCTTGTTTGTGCTTGCTAAACTGTACTTGATAAAACTTGGCGGCAAGTTCCAATGCCTCATACAGACATTCTTTTAGTTTTGTATTGCTGCCGCTTCTGCTGCCGAATTGATCCAAGTCGACGCCGGCTTTTCGAGCCAAAAGTTCCAAAGCACCCCTGAAATCAAGCCCTTCCATCTCCATAACAAAGCTAAACACATTGCCGCCTTTCCCGCTGCTAAAATCGTGCCAGATTTGTTTTTCCGGGCTAACCATAAAACTGGGTGTTTTTTCGTCACCAAACGGGCTAAGCCCCTTGAAATTCCGCCCAGCGCGCTTAAGCTGGACATATTCGCCAATAACATCCTCTATACTGAGTCTAGATTTAACTTCCTCCACAGCATCCATATAACTAGCGTACAGCTTTTAGCTGACAGCGTACAGCATAAGAAGTTAGAACTAACCGCTACAAGCTAACTGCTGACAGCTGGTACAATAATGCTTATGCCAAGCGACAAACTTTCTGGACTTCTACTGCACAAAGATCCGTCTGATAGTGCTGACAATGCCAATGAGCTTCCGGCAGCGCCTCCCGCGCCACCGCCGCTTCAGCGCGTAACGGCTCAGCACAACCCTTACGATTTTATTACCAACCCCGGGGCTCCCGCGAAGAAAAAGCTGCTGCCTGGCGGTAATTCAAAGACCGGCCGGTTACTTTTGGCGGCCGCGGCTGGCGTGGTACTGATTGTGCTGGCTTTGGTCGTTATGGCGGTCCTAAACAGCGGAAGTTCCGCACTCAAAACAGATTACGCGAACCTTGCTCAGCAGCAAGCAGAATTAATACGTGTTAGCGGTGTTGGCGCCACCAAAGCCCGCCAGGCGGAAGCTAAAAACCTGGCAATCACCACGCAGTACACGCTTACTTCACAGCAGCCTGGTATTTTATCGCTTGCCAAAAAAGCCGGCGCCTCTACAGATGCTAAAACGCTGACGCTCGGCAAAGATGCTCAGACAGATGCCGCGCTCACCAGCGCCGACCAAGCCAATCAATTCGACGAAGTTTTTACCAAAACTCTGCGGGAAGGCCTGCAAAAATACCAGCAAGCGCTTAAGAAAATTTACGACGCCACAAGTAGTAGCTCTACCAGAGACACCCTATCCAAAGATTACAATGCCATAGATGCCCTTCTGGGCAATAAAGTGGAATAGAACCTCTTAGCGCACACCTCGCTTGCTTAAACCATACTTTTTGGTCAGCAAAAAGTATGCAAAAACTGACGCCATGGGCCGCGAAACATGATTGTCCCCATAACCAGCCAACTGCTGCGCCGAAACGACTAAAGGCCCAAACTTTTATTTGGGATCAGTTTGGACGAGTTCCGGCTTGATTCAGCAGTTGTCTGAATGAGTGCATCAGTTTCTTGAATGGCGGGAACAAGCAGAGTCCCGCACCGCGGGACAAATTAAATAATCCGCCTATGGCGGATGCCATGGTCTTGTTCAGGCTCTGGAAGTTCCTGATGACGGAGTTGTTAAAACTACCATTAGAGTGAGGAGTCCGCCGCGGCGGATGACGAGTATGGTGGTTTTGACAATGGAGACATCAAGAACTGGAAGTGGCTGTCGCTCTTTTTGCATACTTTTTCTTCGACAAGAAAAAGTATGGCGGGAAGTCCGCTGTGGCGGACGCCGAAACTGTCTTTATTCTACTGTCGGTGCCGATTGACTACCTTCTCCGCTCACTAAATTATACGAATGCAGTATTAGACCTCGTACTTCTTCCCACGGGAGTTGTCCAGTGAGTATGACGGTATTCCAATGCTTTTTGTTCAGATGATAGCCCTCCAGCACCGTTTCAAATTTGTCGCGCAAAATAACCGCCAGCTGAGGGTCGCATTTTAAACTTATGCGCAGCGGATTAGTACCCTCGCTGATTAGCGCGAACATTTTGTCTTTTACCTTATACACAGCCACGCCCTCGCCAAACGGATAATCCAGCCGCGCTTTCGGCATGCTCAACACATATTCTTCAACTGTCTTATGATCCATTTTGTTTGAAAAAATCTAAATAGCTCTGCAGTTCCGCGATTGAGGCTTGGATGTCGTCGAAGGCTCGGTGGACTTCTTTTTTCTCGTAATTCACGCCGTATTTGGCCTGCATGACAACTTTCCACGCCGTAACGTCCAGCATGCGGTAGTGTAGCTTGAGATCAAGCGCGGGCATCCACTGTTTTATAAATACGCGGTCGTTGTGTATGGAGTTGCCTGCCAGCACGGCTGGTTCGTCGCCAAAATGTTTTTCTACCAGCGCAATCATTTCTTGCTCAGCGGTTGCCAGCGGTTTGCCCTGCGGAAGCTTCTGAATAAATTCGTCGCGGTTGGCCGGGTAATCGCGCCACCATATGTTGGCTTGCATCCGTGATATTACGGTGTTGTGATCCTGCTGGATACGCGTTTCATAACTGGCCAGCGTTTTAAAGTTGAAATCAGTCACTTCGCCGGCAATTTCCAAAATAACGTCTTTGGCCGGATCTAGCCCGGTCATTTCTAAATCAACCCAGAGCAGTTTAGTTGGTATGGCAGTTTTATCTATCATGAGTGCGATTATACCTTACTCTTTCATGCATTTCGCAGTCAGCCTGATTACGGAGGTATAATGAAAGCGTGAAAATGGTTCGAATTAAAAAATCAATC
This sequence comes from uncultured Candidatus Saccharibacteria bacterium, assembly GCA_964593805.1. Classification (GTDB taxonomy): domain Bacteria; phylum Patescibacteriota; class Saccharimonadia; order Saccharimonadales; family JBBQAJ01; genus JBBQAJ01. The sequence goes on from CAZQHP010000001.1 coordinate 47,095, forward strand.
TGGCGAATCAGTATCATCCTGGCTTTCAGCATATTTCTACTGCTGTTTGCCAAAGATGCCAGCGCCCCGAGCAACCAAGAACAGCCTAACTCGGCTGCCACAGATTCTAGCCAGCAGAGTTCCTTTGACAAGAAAGCGCACGCCCTGGATGAACCGGACAGCATCTGGTGGATTGTCAGCAAAGTTCGGCCTCTGAACCCTATATCATACGCGCCCTCGGACCTGGTAGTACCCAACATCCCCCTGAGAGCCAGCCGCGGCGACGGCGAAATGCGTTTGCGCCAGGAAACCGCGGTGGCACTGGAAGAAATGGTGGCTGCAGCCAAAGTGTCCGGCATCAAACTACTGCTCGCCAGCGGCTACCGCTCTTACCAATTACAAGTCTCTGTCTACAACGGCTACGTGCAACAGGAAGGCCAAGCATGGGCGGATAAATATAGTGCCCGCCCTGGCACAAGCGAGCATCAGACAGGTCTGGCGGTAGATTTAGGAGCCGCCAGCCGACAATGCGAACTTGAAATTTGCTTTGCTGACCTGCCCGAAGGAAAATGGCTGGCTGTCAATGCCTATTTGTACGGTTTTGTAATCCGCTACCCCGAGGGCAAATACGAAGTTACAGGGTACGAGTTCGAACCCTGGCATTTCCGCTACGTGGGCAAAGAGTTGTCAGCCGAACTGCACAAACAAAACATCCAAACCCTAGAAGAATTCTTTGGCGTCGTCCCCAACAAACAACCTTATTAGCGGTTAGCTGACTGCTACCAGCTAGAATTCCGTGCTTTTTATTACTTGGATAGGCGTAAATGTGTTCACGATGCCAGTGACTCGAGTGGTTTGGGCTTCTACGGTTGTGCCGTTCAGAGACTTTGCTAGCGGTTCAGCCGCCAAGTCTAGCGGGAACAGCTTGAAATCGTGGCGAGCATTGACATTTCCGGCGGCCTTTTGAGCGGCTGTCCATTCGTAGTGCATATAAACCGGTATAAGTTTTGGGGTTTTAATCTTCAGCGTAGCGGCATCTATGTCCATTACGGCCATGCCGCCAATCAGATTATTGATAGGTAGTTGAGAGTTTAGGAAATTGCCCAAACTAAACCATACCAACGTTTGATGCCCATCAGTGCCAGTCAGGAGTTTTGCCGGTTGTAGAACACGCGGACCGCTGCCAACCACCGCGTCAACATTTTGGGTGGCCAAAAATTGAGCAATCCTGTCTTGGTCGGCATTAATATCCAAACCATCTTCCACGCCCCAATGCATGCTGACAATAACCATTTTTGCATTTTTGCGCGCTTCGGCAATCTGTTTGCTAGCCAATTCATCGCTGTATAGATTTACACCAAATGGCGTCACCTGCTTGTTCAGAGTGTTCGTGGTATATGCCAAATACGCGAACTTCAGACCCTTGACGCTAAAATAGGTTATCTTTGATTGCTCCTCAGCCGAACGGTTGGCGCCAGCGATTGCCAACATATTCTGCGCGGCGTCCCACGTAGTCCTGGTGGCATCTATGGCCGGCTGGCCTTTGTCGTTCATGTGGTCGCTCGCCAGGTTGATTAGGTTGCAGCCCGCGCCCGCAAAGCCGCTAGACCACGCTAGCGGTGCGTTGAAGCTAGGGTAGCCGCTGATGTCTCCTCCTCCGCCAGAGGTTGTCTGGTTGCATAGGCGAATGTCTGATTTATCAAAAAACGGTTTGAAAGCGCTCATCATGGGCGCATAGTCGTAACTGCCGTCCGGCTGTTTGGCGGCGTTGTTTATAGATTCAAAAGCCCAGCTGTCGCCCACTGCCACAAAGCGAATGGTGCCGGTGAGTTTTGGCTCTTCGGTTTTTGTAACTTGCGGAGTCTCAGTCTGTTGTGCCGGTCTGTTGGCGTATTTACGTAGGTACAGAGCATAGCCAGCACCGCCTGCAATCAACAGAATTACAAAAAGAAAAATCAGTAATTTAACTTTTTTGGAGCGCTTGCGACGATGTTTTTTGGCTTTGGGCGGTTTTGCCGGCTTAGGTTTAGGCGGTTCGGGTTTAGGAGTTGTGGACGCCTCTACATGGCTTTGTGGAACCGAAGGACGGGGCTGATACATGGGCGCGTTGTCACGAGCCCCACGCGATATTCCTCGGAAGCGATCACGAATATCATCATCCATCTACTACCATTGTACCAGCATTATTGTCTAGCAATTCTAGCTGGACTTTTTTTCGGGCTCGAATTTGAGACAGACGGAGTTTATACAGTAATGTTTGCCTGTTGGCGTATCGTCCACTCCGTCAAAAACATGTCCAAGGTGGCTTCCGCAATTAGAACAAACTGCTTCTAACCGGTACATTCCCATGGATTTATCATCTACCAATTCCACCGCACCACCTTTGGCAACGTCAGCAAAACTAGGCCAACCAATTAACCCTGGAGTTTTTGAGTCGTGCTTGTCGTTACTTGAAAAAAGCATTGCTCCGCAAGCAGCGCAATTATATACACCGGGTTTAGTATTTTTTGCAAAATCGCCACTAAATGGAGCTTCTGTCCCCTTTTGCCGCAAAATTCTATATTGCTCGGGTGTGAGTTTTTTCTTCCACTCGTCCTCAGAAAGCTGCATGCTAATCAGCTTTCTTTTTGTCTAGTTTTTCCAAATGTAGCCCTTTGAACACAAAGTACACGACTGCGGCCACAGTGACAAAACTTATGAACTGGCTTACAAACGCTCCCCACAAAAAATCTTGCGTTTTTCCGTTCAGACTCAGCGCAAAAGACTTTTCAGCCAAGGTGCCTTCGCCTGGCAAAACCAAGCCGACAATAGGGTTGATAAAACTTATCACCATCTGGTCGACCAACGTTTTGACCTGCGTGCCAAGTACTAAACCAATCGCCAACCCCACCACGCCCTGTTCGCGGACAAATACCATAAAACCGGCTAACTGGCTCTTTACTTTCCTGCCAGGAATTTTTTCCAGCTGTTCGCGCGCCGCTTCCACCCGCTTGAGAACTTCGGCCTTAGTAGGCTGCTTATTATTTAACATGCTTTGTCTCCTTTAAAGTCTAGTATACGTCATACTACAGGTATCAGTTTTAGGATATCTTTGGGATGACTGGCGACTGCTGTGGGGTTGGCCGCCCGCAGTGTGTCCGGATGCTGCAAGCCCCAAGTGACGGCAATACTTTGTATGCCTGCTTTTTTGGCAGCTTCTACGTCCCGCAGTTCGTCGCCCACCAGCCAAACGTCTCGCTTTGCCAGCCTGCGGCCGCGCATAAAACGTTTTAGGGCTGGGGCTTTACCAAAGAGGCCGCTGGAGGGCAAAACTGTGAGTTTATCTGCTAGTTCCTGCCGTTTTAACACGGCACTAATGAGTTTTCTACTATTTGTACTCAACACAAACAATTCATGCCCAGCCCCATGCAGTGTCCCGACAAGTTCGCGAATGCCTGGAAAGAGTTCTATTTCGCCAGTCCTGAGCGCCAGCATGCGCTTGGCCTGCAACAGGGCAAAAGGCACGTCCCGAAGCGGTATGCCCAAGCGTTTGAGGCCGTCTTTTATATTGCCTTTGCTGAGCTCTTGATACGTAGCCTCATCTACCGCCGGCCAGCCTTTCCGCGCGGCAATTTCGTTGCCTACTTCCATTATCAGGCGTTTCATGTCCGCCAGCGTGCCGTCAAAATCAAATACTATATAAGCCATACCTACATCCTGTCTGGCGCGGGAATGTTGAGAAGTTCCAGACCGCTTTTTAGCGTGTCGGCATAAGCTTGAACTAAATTCAAACGGACAGCTTGGCGCGGGTCGTCCAGCACGCGGTTGTTTTCATAAAAACGGTTAAAAACCTGCGCTAGTTCGTATAAATACGTGCAGACATGATGCGGCATGAGTTCCTGTACTGCCCTGTCCACCACCTCTGTATATTCACCAATCTTCCTTAGCAGGCTTCTTTCATCCTTTTGGAGTTTTTCTGAAGACTTTGGACTTTGGACTTTGGACTTAGCGAGAATACTTCTCGCCCTGGCGTGCGCGTACTGCAGGTACGGCCCGCTGTTGCCCTCCAGTGCCACTGATTCTGCCGGATCGTAAATGACGTCTCCGCCCATGCGATTTTTTAATAGTGCGTATTTGACTGCCGCCAGCGCCGTAGTTTCGTCGTCTTTGCCAGTAGTTTTTTGGTTGGCCGCGCGAGCCGCGTCAATCACATCAATGGCGCGCAGTATGTTGCCCTTGCGGCTGCTCATTTTCACACCGCCAGCCAGTTTCACCATGCCGTGAGTTAGGTGCGTAGTGGCTGTTGACAATTCAGGTGCGAATTGCTCAATCGCTTTTAACACCACAGCCATGTACTGGGCTTGTTCGTTGCCGGTTATGACGACTGATTTGTCAAAGTTGTAGTCGCGCTTTTTGGCCACAATCAGCCCCACATCTTTGGCTTCGTAGGTTGGCAAACCTTCGGAGTTTACAAAAACGCGAGTGTGCAAATCATGGTCTTCGCCTTTGAACACAATTGCGCCCTCCGACTCCACGAAAACATCTGGAATGTGCTCTTTAACAGTTTGGACCCCCAGCTCTGCGACTTCGCTTTCCGGGTAGTATTTTTCAAAACTACTGCCTATGCGCTTATAGAATTCGTCGAAATAGTCATAGCTCCACTGCCGGCATGTCCAATATATTTGCGCAAACGCAGATTCTTTGTCGCCGTCTGCGTGCAGCTGGTATACGCGTTTATTCAGTGTGGTAATTTCGGCCTTTGCGGCTTCGTTTTCATCGTAAGCAGTCGTACCTTCTATGTAAGCCTTGGTCAGCCATTCGGCATGGTTTTCAATCGCCTTGAGCCCGTCTGGATTTTCACCGCCGAGCTCTCGCAAAATGGCCCACATGGTTTTGCCAACGTGCAGACCAACATCGCCGCCAAAGTTCACGCGGTGGACTTTGGCTCCGGCCGCTTCCAACAAAGATGCTATCCCGTCCCCCACCACGGAGGTATACAAATGGCCAGCATGCAGGACTTTGAATGGGTTCGGGTCGGAATATTCCGCTACGACTTCTTTGCCTGCCAAGACGCGCATTGGCTTCTGAGCCGCAAGCTTAGTCAGAGCTGCGTCTGTCAACGTTAAATTTATAAACCCCGGGCCAGCGATATCTGCGGACACAATGCTGGGATGTTTCAGAGCCGATTTAAGGGTTTCGGCAACTTCGCGCGGGTTTTTATCCAGCCGTTTGCCCAACTGAAGGGCAACGCTGGTAGCGTAATCGCCGAATTGCTCGTCGGGGCGCGTCAAATCCACCTCAACGTCAACGTTGAACAATTCTTTGCACGCCCCCGCGATTGCCTGCTCCAGTTCTTGCCTCATGGCTTTACTATAGCAAAGATTAGCGCTCGGGTTTTAGCGTTAGTGCCTGGACTAAATTCCAAACCACGGCATAGATGCTGCCAATCAGCGCAAAAAAAGTCAGTGTAGTTACAAACGCCTGCGGGTGCGCCAGCGGATGGATTATCCGTTCTGACACGTCAAACAGCAGTCCGGCCGGGCTTACCAGCAAATCCCAGGTGTTCCAGCGCAAACTTCGTCCCAGATAAATTGCAAAGCTATTTGCTAGCAAAACGCCCGTAATAAGCAATGTCGCAAAATTTGCAGTACGGCGTTTAAGCAGCTGGCGGTGAACCATGATCAGGCTAATTATTCCGGCCAACAAGCCGTTCCAGATGCATGACAGAAATAGCACAATGTCAAACAGCAGGCCAATGTCTCCGGTATTACGCAAATGAATCAGATCGCTCATGAGGTAAAAACTATTGGGCAAAAATCCCAACCACAGCAGCGTTAGCAATATAGGTATGGGCTCTTTCCAGCTTTGACTTTTCAATTTGTTCGCCAAAAGCCACGCAAAAAGCACTGGCGTCCAGCCCAATAGTAGATTCCAGAACAAAAACCAGTATTGCGTGTTGTCCGTCCCCGCTACGCGCAACCCAAACAGCACTACGCTCACCAGGTTGGATAGCAAAATCGCCCGCACAACTCCCCGGCTCGCAGCCTTTGCAGTCATAATCCATACAGTATAGCAATTAACAGATAACGAAACGAATACATATTGACATATTTAAATGTTTAGATATATACTCTTAAATTATGGCTGATGAAATAACTGTCAATCTGCTCAAGGCACTGGCAGACAAAACCCGCCTGGACATAGTGCGCAAACTGGCTAAGGAGGAATCCTGTAGTAGTTGTAGCAACGTCAGCCGCGTGTCTTCTCTGTCCCAGCCGGCCATGAGCCATCATTTTCACAAACTAGTAGAGGCTGGCGTGATTTTGGAGGAAAAAGACGGCAAACAAAAGCTATACACGCTTAATAAAGAACTAATGGAAGCCAAAGGCATCAGCCCAGATTTGCTATAGGGTCGCACCCTATAGCAGGAATAACAGATTTAAAAGGAGGATTTATGAAACTTATGATAATAAATGGCAGCGTGCGCGAAGGCCGCCGGGCGGATACGGTACAAAAATGGGCTGTGCCGCTGCTACGGGCTGACCCGGATATTGAGCTTGATATTGCCGACTTGAAAGAAGTTGATTTGCCGTTTTTTAACGAAGCGGTGACGCCTGATGCCGCCAACGGCCAGTTTCAAAACCCCAAAGGCACGGCATGGGCAAAGCGCGTGGCAGATGCCGACGCGTTTATTTTTCTAACGGCAGAGTACAACCACGGCCCTACCGCGGTACTAAAAAACGCAATTGATTGGGTATATCACGGCTGGCTGAACAAACCGGTTGGGTTTATCAGTTACGGCGGCTTGGTTGGCGGTTCGCGGGCTGTCGAGCAGCTCAAGCAGATTGTGCTTCACGTCAAACTTTTCCCCGTTTCAACCGTCATAACCATACCGGCTATTGGCAGCGCTTTTGATGAATCTGGGCAGCCGAAGCATAAAGGTATGGATGCAAGCCTGGAGAAGCTCGTCGGTGAACTCAAAGATTTACAGAGATGCTTAGCCAGCTAACAGATATAGCGTATAATACTGGCTAATGAATGCCGCGTTGGACTTGGTAACAAATGCCGTACGTTCGCTGATGTTTAGGTTGGCAAAAATACTGAACACGGTTAGTGGCGGCAAATTGTCGCCAAATTTTATAACTTGGCTCGGTTTCCTTATGCACGTGCCGATCGCGTGGCTAATCGCTTTTGAAAAAAACGAACTAGCCGCCGTACTGCTAGTTGTGTTTGGGTTGTTTGATGCACTCGATGGCGCGTTGGCAAAAGTTCAGAATAAAGCGAGCGATGCCGGTATGGTGCTAGACGCCACGACCGACCGGATGAAAGAAGTGCTGCTTTACACTGGTGCCGCTTTTGCAATTACTGCTGGCGATCAGCCACGAATGGCGGCTTGGGCTGTTGCTGCCTGCGGGGCTAGTCTATGCGTTAGCTACGTCAAAGCGAAGGGCGAAACCGCACTAAAAGCTAGCAAGCTGACTCCAAACGAGATTAATCGGCTGTTCTCCGACGGCTTCTTTAGATTCCAGGTTCGTATGTTGTTTCTAATAGTTGGTCTGCTGAGCGACCAACTGGTCCTGGCGCTCGTAGTGATAGCTATCGGTTCTGCCCTAACTGCATTTAGCCGCTTATTCACCATTCAAAAGAAACTACGAAATGTACAAAATTGACCTGCATACGCACTCCACTGCCTCGCATGACGGCGGGATTACAGCCGACCAGTACGCCAAGGCGCTTAGCACCAACGTGCTGGACGTGATTGCCGTTACTGATCATAACCAGCTGGATTTTGCGGTCGGGCTGCGGCGGCAGCTGGGCGACCGGATAATTGTGGGCGAAGAAATTATGACCACCGGCGGCGAGATTATCGGTTTATATCTAACCGAGCGCATCCGCCCTGGTCTTTCACCGCTGGAAACCATTGGGCTAATCAAAGAACAGGGCGGGCTAGTGTATGTGCCGCATCCGTTTGAAAGCGTTCGCAAAGGCCTGCATCCGGGGACTATGGAAGAACTAGTGGACTACTTGGACATAATTGAAGTTTGCAACGGCCGGGCTTTTTTGCAAAACCGCAGCGCCCAGACGGTGATTTGGGCAAAACTGAACCATATAATCGGCGCCGCCAGCAGCGATGCCCACGGCATGCGCGGCCTAGGCAAAACCTACACCCGGGTGAAAAAACTGCCAGCCGCTGGTGATTTGATAGAAACTATTGCTGCCGGCACGCCAGTAACCGACAGGCCTGGCGTGCGCTCTCTGCTCTACCCCAAATATCATCGACTTAGAAAAAAACTAAAGCGTTCATGAACGACTATATAGCGGCTCTACTGTTTTTTCTTCCGGCTGGAGTGGGTAATATGAGCCCGGTGATTGCCAACAGACTGCCGCTTATCAAAAACTGGAACGCGCCAATGGATTTTGGCAAAAGCTGGCGCGGCCAGCGGATTTTGGGCGGCAATAAACGGCTCCGGGGCATTGTATTCGGCACAATCATGGGCGGTTTGACGGCTGTTGTTGTCAGTAAATTCAACGCCAATACGGTGGTCACCATCGCGCCGTTTTGGGCCGGTTGCCTGCTGGGCTTTGGCGCTTTGGCCGGAGACGCCGTGGAAAGCTTTTTCAAGCGCCAGCACGGATTGGATCCTGGTGCCAGTTGGTTTCCGTTTGATCAAATTGATTACATAGCCGGCGGCTTGCTGGTAATTTATCCATTTGTCCAGTTGCCTCAATGGTCCATGGTAACGATTGTGGTGGTATATTTTGGCCTGCATCTCACCACCGCCTACAGCGCGTTTCTGCTAGGCCTCAAAGACAAACCTATTTAGGTATGGGTTTATTCGTCTAGGGCTTTTTTGAACTTTTCTACCAAATCTACAGGGGTGGGGTTGAGACCATTTAAAAGCGCCAGGTATAAGCTGACAAAATCGCCGAACATACTGGCCCAAAAAATTTGTTTGGCCAAGCTCTCCCCTTGCGGCTCAATAACATGCGGCGCCGGACGTTTGCCGGAAAGCATGCGCTCGCTGACTGCAAAGCGTTTTTGGACGCGTTTGTGCTCCAGATTGCTGCGGATTTCAATCACCACAAATGGCTTGTCTACGGGGTGGCTTGACCAGCCTATGAATTCGTTATGGTTGAATTCGGGATATTGGTTCCACCAGGCAAGGTTTTTGGCATTTTCGTTCATGCAGATTTTCATCTTGTTGGCCACGGGCGCGAGCAGAGGCCCGCTGTAAATAATCGGTGTTTTGCCCACGATTTCCAGTGCTAGCTTTTTGGCGGGATTGTCTTTGGTTGGTGTAGTTGGCCCCCATGAACCAGTTTGCTGGCTTAACCATTCAGAGACCTGTTTGCGTTCTTCCAGACTGGCTGGATCAACAAAGCCAAGCGGCGCGAATAGTTCAAGTAACGCGGCGATGAAATAAAATGACGACATTCTGGGCTGTGTGCCCTGCGGGATTGAAAACAACGGCAGATTTTTTTCTTTGGCTTCCGCTGCCAGCTGTCCGCCAGCGGCCATTACCACAATTTGCGCCTGGTGCTTTTCTGCTTCGTGCAGGGCAGAAAGCGTTTCTTCGGTGTTGCCGGAATAACTGGAAGCTATAAACAGCGTGTGTTCGTTTACGTATTTTGGCAGGCTGTAGTTGCTCACTACTTCAAAAGGCAACCCTACGCCCGGCCAAGATTTCAAATACAGCGCCGGCCAACCAGACCCGCCCATGCCGCCAAGCATAACGTTGCGTATCTCTGCCTTGGGCTTAAAAGTAACGCCAAACTGATGCGTTAATTGCTGCCATTGCTTCTCCACCACCCCCAGTGCGTCTTCGGCGTCGCGTTCGTGAATATACTTTAAGTCGTCCAGCAAAACTTTGCCTCCTAAAACGTTTATGTTTTATACTCCATGTGTATATACTATATATGAAATACGAATCTAGGGGGTGGTTTTATGTTCGGTCACGACGATAATCAGAAGCAGCCAAAAGATACGACTGGTATCATGCCGGCTGTAGTGCCGGATCCAATCGTTACTGCTGGCTTGAACGGCAGCTCCCCTGCGCCTAGTACGGTGTTTGGCGCTCCCACAGGCGCTCCTGTTGTCCCAGATACCCCCGCCTTTGTTGCTTCAACACCAGATGCCGCGGATAGTTCGGACTCCACGCCCGCAAATGAAGACCTGTCTGCTTCTGTGTCGCTTCATGAGGGTGACGATTCTTCTAAAACAGATGATGCCACGCCGGCTACGGACACATCGCCAGCAGATGACGACCTGATGAACCTCAAGCAGCAAGCTTTGCAGCAGCTCAGCCCGCTGGTGGGCCAGCTGGATCAGACGCCAGAAGAAAAATTCCGCACCACTATGATGATGATCCAGGCTAGCGATGATAAGTCGCTCGTAAAAACGGCTTTTGAATCGGCTCAAAAGATTACAGACGACAAAGCTCGCGCTCAGGCATTGCTAGACGTTATAAACGAAATCAACTACTTCACTCAGCACAAATCCGAGTAAAGTATCTTAGGCCGTCAAAAAACGGCGATGGGCTATGTAGGCTAGAACCGAAACGGCTACAAAAATTGCTAGCGTGTCTTCTGGACCGGTACTCGGTAAGTTGGAATTTCTAGCAGAAGTTGGCGTGGTAGCAGGTGCTGGCGCTGGACTGCCCGTGCTTGGTGACGGCGTTTGCGCTGGAGGTGTGGCTGGTGCAGGCTCGGCGGCTTTGGTACCCTGGTCTTTTGCTGTGTCCGTTTGCACCGCTACTGGTGCCGGCTTGTCATTATTTTTCAGCTTGCGGAAAGCCCAGCGTCCGCCAAAAAATAGCCCCAGGACAACCAAAACTGTAACTAGCAGTGTTGCAAGCGCTAACAGCCAAGCCACGCCGGTGCGTTCACGGCCTTCGGCTTTGTAATAATCTTGAACCTCGGTTGGCATGCCTGCCTGGTCTATCCTGTTCCTGCGAAATAATGCCATGAGTGCAAACTCCCTAACTTATGTAATTACCATAGTACAAAATGGCTTTTTAAGCAAGTTGAACTGCTGGCATAGAAAAGCTTGTGCTTATTTATCCCTGAGGGAAAAGAGCAGCCGAAGCGTCGGATTCATTCCGCTCCTCGCGCGACGAGAAAAACCGTAGGTTTGTCTCTGTTACTCTTACATCATGCCCATGCCGCCCATGCCTGGGTCGGCAGCTGCGGCTGGTTTTGGTTCTGGGACTTCGACTACGAGCGCACCCATGGTCATGCTGGTACCGGCAATACTAATTGCATTTCTAATAACTTCTCTGGTTACGCGGGCAGGGTCAATGACGCCCTCACCGATTAGATCTTTTATTGGAGCATCGGGATAGTTTACATCGAAGCCCTGTCCGTCTTTTGTTGACCCAAGAATCTCTTCCATCTTTGAGTCAATTGCTTTAACACCCGCATTTCCCATGAGTTGAACGAACGGCTGCTTGAGCGCTTCTTTGACAAGAGCCCAGCCCGCATGATGCGTACTAACACCCTCTTTTTCTTTAATTCTTTTTGACAGGTCTAAGAATGTTACTGCACCACCGGCAACAATACCTTCCGCAAGTGCTGCTTTCACGGCGTGAACTGCATCATCTACGCGGAATTTCTTTTCTTCTATTTCTGTTTCGGTTGCACCACCGACTTTTATGACTGCTACCTTGCCTTCCAGTGCGGCTCGGCGCTTTTCTAGGTTTTCTTTGTCGTATTCGCTTGTGGCAGCTTTGGTCTGGGTATTAATTTGAGCAATTCTGGCCTTCACCTCACTGACTGAACCACCACCTTCTATGATGGTTGTTTCATCTTTGGTCACAATAATCTTGCGAGCCGTACCTACTACATCCAGCTCGACGTTTTCAAAGCTCATGCCACGGTCGTCGGTAATCACTTCCGCACCAGTCAAGATAGCGATGTCATTCAACACGTCTTTGCGGCGGTCGCCAAAGGCCGGCGCTTTGATGGCAATAGTGTTGAACACGCCCTTTAATCTGTTCAGTATCAGCGTACCCAGCGCTTCGCCGTCTACGTCTTCGGCTATTAATACTAGATCTTTTTTGCCAGCCTGGGCTAGTTTTTCCAGAAGCGGCAAGAATTCCTGTATGGAGCTGATTTTTTTGTCGGTAATCACAATGGCTGGTTTGTCATAAACTGCTTCCATGCGGGAAGTGTCCGTAACCATGTACGGGCTCACAAAACCTCTGTCAAACGTAAAGCCTTCTACTACTTCGCTTTCCAGTGCCAAGCCTTGGCCTTCTTCTACGGTCACCACGCCATCTTTGCCGACTTTTTCTATCACGTCGGCGATTAGCTTACCAATACCGCTATCACCAGCAGATATGGTGGCGACTTGTGCGATCTTTTCTTTGTTCTTGCCGATATCCTTTTTCATACCATCGAGTTCTTTAATTAGATACTCACCCGCCTCTGCAACAGCCCTGCTTAGTTCCATTGGATCATGCTTAGCGGTGATGAGTCGATTTGCCTCTTCCAGCAGATGATATGTAAGTACCGTAACAGATGTTGTGCCGTCACCAGCTACATCGTTCATCTTAGTAGCAGCTTGTTTGATTAGCTCAGCGCCAACCTTATAGCCAAGAGTATCTATTTTCTCTTTTTCATCATATTTTTCCTCCACCTCCACACTTTTGGCTACTGTCACGCCGTCGTGCGTAACTGTTGGGTGGCCGTAGCTTTTGCTGATAATCACGTTGCGGCCTTTTGGGCCCATGGTGGTTTTTACGGCGTCATACAAAACCTGCGCCCCGGCCAGCACTCGGCGGCGGGCGTCGTCATCATAAAATACTTTTTTAGCCATGTATGCTCCCCTTATTTAACCGTCGCTAGGACGTCTTCTTCTTTTACCAAAATATAGTCGTCTTTGCCAAGTTTCACATCGGTAGTGCTGTAGCCTTTATAGATAATTCGGTCGCCCACTTTAACACCTTTAACTTCTTTGCCAACGGCCAAAACTTTGGCCACTTTTGGCTTTTCCTGCGCCCCGCCCGGCAAATACAGCCCGCTGGCAGTTTTGGTTTCGGCCTCTTCTTGCTGCGCGACCACGTAGTCGGCCAGCGGTTGAATAGGTACACTCATAGTAAGAACTCCTCCCGTTAGATTTATCATTTACCAATTTACATTTCCCAGTTATTTGCCATTTGTCATTTCTGAAAAATGCTACCTTGCAAATAATTTGGTAAATGGACAATGGAAACTTAGTAAATGTTTCTAGCACTCACTATACTAGACTGCCAATTCCCCTGTCAAGCGATGGCAACTTCTGTCTGGCCAATAGCTTGCGTTACCGAGTAATTCTATCGGGGCCGCCAAGCCGAGACTTAAAAATCAGGGCCAACATTTGTGCGGTTTTAACATCAGCTTCCACTGAGCCTAAATCTGTAAATGCCCGGATATCAGAGACAACGATTGCCTCTACACGCTCTTCGTATAGGGGAGCTGGTGATGCAGAGCTTGCATGTAATGGCTCGCCTGAAAAAAAATCAATCACTTCCCCCATATTTGTTTACTTCTTGCCCGGTCTATTCGTCGGCCAGTGTTTTCTACTTCTAAGATAAGGACGATAATCCGGCGATTGGCCTTCTTCATAGCTCCGGTGGGCTTGTTTGAGGATTTCCACCTTTTGGGCATGACTTAGGTCAAAGTCAGCTATGGTTTGACCAATTTCACGTACTAAAGTTGGCAAAGAAACATGCCCTAGTTTTGTTTTTACACTCCCAACAGCTACTTCGCTTCCAAGCACAACGTGGCCAAGATGGTAGGCCTTGGCGAGCTTTTCGGCAAAATCATTACCAATAATTTCCAAATCGCTGTCATCGCCCCCCACAAACAGGTATCTTTCGCTGTAATTATCTAAAATATATGAAGGCAAACCGAAAGTTTGACCCTTAACACGACTTTTACCCTTTCCAGCAGTAAGGTGGTCAACAAGGTTATGCGCCCGCGTTCTCACGGACAGATGGGGATTAAAATAAGAAGTTCCGATATTTTCTCGCATAAGCGCGCTCGCACCTGGAACCACTTCTACTGCACCGAACGGGGTAGGGCGAGTCGCGTCTATGCCATAAGTAACTCCCGGTAGCATACGCGCACCTCTCAACTCCTCAGGGATAAAGCCCGCGTCAACCATCAGCGGAGTAAAAAGCTGGTCGTGCGAAGCGGCCTGCACGTTGTTCTCAACTTCACCAGCATGCGTGCCAAAACTCACAACTTCCCTTGTGGGATGGTCGGATCCAGATGACGTATTGGGTTCTGTCATATTAGCTAGCATAGCATATTTTTGTTATTAAAGCAAGTATACAGTCCTCATTTTTATTATACTCTCGGCTCTAATTGTCGCAAGCATAATTTTAGTAATTAAACTTTATCTAGCTTTGACTAGGAGTTTGCGGGCGATTTGGCGTTCGTCCCATGGGACTAGTTTTCCGCCCAGGTTGCGGCTGTCTTGGTGGCCTAAGCCTGCGAGTATTACCAGGTCGCCTTTTTTGGCTTCTTGGAAAGCCGTTTTGATGGCTTGCCTGCGGTCGGCTATCACCTGGGTTTTTTTCTGGCCTTTGGCGATTTCTATGCCGGCGTAAACGGCCCTACGGATGGCTTCCGGGTCTTCTTTGTAGGTTTCGTCATCTGTTAGGTAAATTTTGTCAGCGTGTTTGGCGGCAATTTCACCCATAATTGGCCGTTTGCCGCGGTCGCGGTCGCCAGTGGCGCCAAAAACCAAGCTGACTTTGCCAGCAGCCGCCTGCCGGGCAGCTTCCAGCACTTTGGCCAGGGCGTCAGGCGTGACGGCGTAATCAACCCACACCGTAAACGGCTGGCCGGCGTCTATGCTTTCCATCCTGCCGGGCACGAGCTTCAGCCCTGCCAAGCCTTTGGCAATAGCCGGCGGCTTAAGCCCCAGCAGTAGCCCCACGGCGGCGGCGGCGCTGGCGTTATAGACGTTAAACAACCCGGTTAGCTGGATCCGGAGATCAAGCGGTTTTTCGCCGTTCATCAGCTGCCAGCTCATGCCTTTTTTGTCTGGTTTGACCAAAGTAATTCGTTCTGTGCTGTCCGGTCCCTGGCCATAGCTGACAACTTGCCCTGATGACTGCAGCATAAAGTAGTCATATTTGGCATCGTCGGCGTTGAGCACGCAAAAAGACGGTTTCATGTAGTCGTTGAACAGCCGGGCTTTGGCCGCCGCGTAGCTGTCCATAGTCCGATGATAATCCAGATGATCCTGGGTCAGATTAGTCAGCACGGCGAATTCTATGGGAATACCCAGCATTTTGTGCTGGTGCAGAGCCTGGCTGGGAGCCTCCAGCACCACAAAATCCACTTTTGAGCGTTTGGCATCGCGCAAAAAACGCAGCAATTGTTCGGTTGGCGGCAAGGTAAGGTGTGTTTTGTTGGGCTTGGCTTTGCCATTTACTTCAATAATGGCCGTTGTGTACATGGCGGTTTTGTGGCCGGCACTTTTGAGCATTTCATTTATAAAACAGCAGGTGGTGGTCTTGCCATTGGTTCCCGTAACCGCAATTACCCGCAGGCCTTTGGCTGGAAAGCCAAACCGGGCCTGCAAACTGTAAATCCGGCCTTTGCGATAGCCTTCTTCGGCTAATCGTATGCCTTTGACTGGGAGAACTTTGCGAACAAGTTTCTTTGGATCCATCCCTCCTAGTATACTTGCTCTCATGATAATTCTTGGCATAGAAACCAGCTGTGATGAAACGGCTTGCGGGATTGTGCAGAACGGCAAAAAACTTTTGGCAAATGCAGTGCTTTCCAGCATGGATTTGCATGCCGTATACGGCGGCGTAGTCCCGGAAATCGCCGCCAGAAGCCACATTGAAGCGATTATCCCTGTTATTCAGCAAGCTTTAGGGCAAGCAAACTGTACTTGGGACGACATTGACGGAATTGCGGTAACCTACGGTGCTGGGCTGGGCGGTTGCCTGCTGGTGGGCGTCATGACCGCCCGCACGCTGGCAATTGCCAAAAACAAGCCCATGTACGCCGTCAACCACGTTGAAGCGCACGCTTATGCCAACTTCCTAACGGAAGTAGCTAACAGCTTACAGCTGACAGCTGACAGCTATAAATTACCGCATTCCGCACCTTCCTTTCCCATGTTAGGGCTAATAGTCAGTGGCGGGCATTCGCAGCTGGTCCTCTGGCGCAATCACTTTGATTACACCTTGCTAGGGCAAACGCAAGACGACGCTATAGGTGAAGCGTTCGACAAAGTCGCCAAAATACTTGGTCTCCCCTACCCTGGCGGCCCCAGTCTGGAGACATTTGCCAAAAACGGCGACCCAAATGCCTTTAGTTTCCCCAAAGCCAAGATGAGCAACAGATACGACTACTCATTTAGCGGCATCAAAACAGCCGTTTTGCGCGCTGCCCAGAAATTAATAGGTGAAAACCACGACTTCCCTTCCCATAAGCTTTCAGAACGGCTCTCAGAGGCTCAGAAAGCAGACATTGCGGCCAGCTTCCAGCGTGTGGCCGTGGAAACAGTAGTAGACAAGACGTTACAGGCCTATGAGGAGTTCAATCCACGAAGCGTTGTCATCGGCGGCGGCGTAGCCGCCAGCCCGGAACTTCGCCGCCAATTAGCCGAACGCCTTCCCATCCCTATCGAATATACAGACATGAAACTATGCACCGACAACGGCGCCATGATAGCCACCCTCGGCTGCTTCAAAGCTATGAATAATCAAGAAAAAGCCGACCCCTACTCTCTAGAAATCGCCCCAAATTTATCAATGTAAACCAGAACAGCAGTTGAACTATTTGTCAATGTTACTTCTCTGTTTGTGTTTTTGGTTTCATGTGAAAGCGACCTCTGTTTGGCGTTATGTAACAGAGGTGGTATGATGTTGCTCATGCAGCTGCCTAAAGTTTACGAACCAAAAGAATATGAAAGCGACATCTACGCCCTCTGGGAGAAAAGCGGCGCGTTTGCGCCGTCGGGCAAGGGAAAGCCATTTAGCATCATTATGCCGCCGCCAAACGCCAATGGTTCGCTCCACTGGGGACACGCTGTTGGCTATACCTTAACCGATGTAATAACGCGTTATAAGCGCATGCAAGGCTATAAAACGCTGTGGCTGCCCGGCACCGATCACGCCGGCATAGAAACACAGTTTGTTTACGAGCGGGACGTACTGGCGCCGCAAGGGAAGACCCGGCTGGATTTCACGCCGGAGAAGTTTTATGAAGATGTGATGGAGTTCACCCTGATTCAACAGACAAAAATTTTGAGCCAATTCCGAAGTATGGGATTCAGCCCAGACTGGGGCAGGCTAAAATTCACGCTCGACCAGGGAGTTGTGGATATTGTGTACGATACGTTCAAAAAACTACACAAAGACGGGCATGTTTATAGAGGTAATCGTATAGTAAACTGGTGTCCGCGCTGCAGCGCCGCGTTTGCCGATATTGAACTGGAACACCGCGAACAAGAAGACGCCATGTACACGCTGGACTACGGGCCGGTGCGGATTGCAACAGTACGGCCGGAAACGATTTTTGCGGACGTAGCGGTCGCCGTTCACCCCAAAGACAAGCGCTACAAAGACCTCACCGGCAAAGAGGCCACGGTACCGCTTATAGACCGTCCCATACCTGTAATCACCGACGACTACGTAGACCTAAAAACCGGCACCGGGGCACTAAAAATCACACCAGGGCACGACCCGCACGACTATGAAATCGGACAGCGGCACAATTTGCCCGAAATATCCGTGATTGATCTGCAGGGAATTATGATCAACGTCCCGGCGGAATTTGCCGGTTTGGACGTCCAGACTGCCCGCGGGCAAGTAGTGGCCGCGCTTGAAAAAGCCGGAAAAATAGTCAAAACCGAAAAGCTGGTTCACCAAGTCGCCGTGCATGACCGCTGTGGCACCCAGATTGAGCCGCTGATTTCGGAACAGTGGTTTTTGCGCATAAATGAACTCAACAAACCAGTTATAGAAGCCTTGAAAAAAGAAGAAGTTCTGATTTTCCCAAAAAGATTCAAACAGGTAGCTCTGAACTGGCTGGAGCAGGAACATGACTGGTGCGTCAGCCGTGACAGCTGCTGGTGGGGAATTCGGATGCCGGTGTTCTACAAAACTTCTCACGACAAAGACAAAGAATCATATTTGATTACCGGCGTAGAACAAGAGGCGATTGATTACTACGGGGCAGGCAACTACCACCAAGAAACAGCCACGTTTGACACTTGGTTTTCCAGCGGGCAATGGCCCTACGCAACCCTAATGACATCCGGGGAAGGGGACTTTGATACTTTTTATCCAACCAGCCTGATGGGTACGGCCAGAGAAATTTTACACAAATGGGTAACTCGAATGATTATGTTCAGCCTGTACACCACAGGACAAGTGCCTTTTAAGCACGTGTACCTCTGGGGAATGGTCACCGACGAACACGGCAAAAAAATGAGCAAAAGCAAAGGCAACGTGGTTGATCCGCTTGAAATTACCGCCAAATACGGCACCGATGCGCTGCGTTTAGCGGGCGCAATCAGCAATACGGCCGGCACGGATTCTCCTATGGCCGAAAAGCGTGTAGAGGCCATGCGAAACTTTTGCAACAAGCTGTGGAACATCGCCCGTTTCGTACAAGACAAAGTTGGTGATAGTGTTGACTTAGATACAACACCCAAAACTAGTGCTGACCACTGGCTGTTGGATCGTTTGGACGCGGCCAACAGAGACATTTCTGCCCGTATGGACAGTTACCAGCTCAACGAAGCGACAAACGCGTTGTACCACCTGGTCTGGGATGATTTTGCCGACTGGTATATAGAGGCTAGCAAAACGCAGCTCAACAAAGGCGTGCTGGCACATGGGCTAGAGACAATACTTAAACTGGCGCATCCGTTCGCTCCATTTGTCACTGAAACTATTTGGCAAACCCTAAAAGGGGAGGGGGATGGTTCAACTGGACCCACCACAGGCAGTTTGTTGATTTCCAGCAGCTGGCCAAAAACGCACAAGACCGACGCCAAACAAGCGGCAGTGTTTGAAGACATCAAAACCGTGGTTAGCGAAATTCGCTTTATCTGTGCTGCGGCAAAAGCCACAAAGCCGCGTTTGTACCACAGTGGCGATTCATTCATAAACGAACACGCCCAAATCATCAAAAAGCTGTCAGGCGTCTCAGACGTGTCCCAGGTGCGTGATGGTAGCGGCCTGCACCTGACGCAATCCGACCATGATTGCTGGCTGGACCTAGACCACACCACCATCCAGCGTTTTGTTCAGCACCTCCGTGAAGATTTAGAAACAACCAAGCAGGCCGTTGCCCAGCTTGAAACACGCCTAGGTAACAAAGCCTACACGCGTAAAGCACCGAAAGAACTAGTGGCGCAGACAAAACAACAACTGAAAACAGCGCAAGATTTATTGGCCAAACAGCAAGCTGAATATGAACGGTTCAAACTGTAGATTGAGGTTCCAGGGCGTTTTTAACGCGGGCGGCGGATTCTTCCGGGCGGTAGTCGTCAAACCACAGCACATGCCAGCCAAATTTCTCTGCCGCCATGACATTGGCTCGAGAATCGTCTACCAGCAGAATCTCTGCAGGCTCGCAGCCCGCCTGTTTCTGAGCCGCTTCGTAAATCTTGGGTTCGGGTTTGATAGCTCCTAGTTGAGAAGAGTCAATAATAGCGCTGTAGCGGATGTCTGGTAGCAGGCCGGCGGCTCGCATGGCGTCTATAAACCCTGGCATAATGTTGCTGAGCAGGCCAACTTGGTAATATTCGGCCGCCCAGCGCACTAGTTCATGCATTTCCGGTATGGGATCCACGGCGTCCAGGTAATAGGCTTGCCAGTCCATTTCGGCCATGCGCAGCTCTTTTGCCATGGCCTGGTTAAAATCAGCCACCGGCATGTCGCCGCGGCAAACCGCGTCGTTGTAGTGCCAAAAAGTCGTTTCAATCACGTCCGCTGCCGCGCCGGTATCGGCCGCCAACTGCGTGAAAGCCCGGTGGAAAAACCGCACCAAGCAGCCATTTATATCAAAAAATACAAACCGAACACCGCTTTTGGAGCGGTATTTTTTGCTGGCTGGGATCGCTGGCGCCACGTCTCCCATCAGTTCGTTCAAAGAAACGCCCAGGGCTGCCGCGATAGCCTGGATGGTAAATATGGAGGGGGACTTTATAGCCCCGCGTTCAATTTTGGCGAGCGTAGAGTAACTGAGCCCTGCCTTGTGGCAGAGATCTTGCTGTGTTAGACCAGCTTTTTTGCGCGCCGTTTGTAACTGGCGACCGAGTCCCACCTCATCCATATAGGGATTATAGTACCGGTTTTATAGATAAAAAACTAGTATCAAATGGCTAGTTAGGCATGAGACAAACTTCGTTTTTCTCATCGCGTCCGCCGTGGCGGAGCGCTCTTTTCCTTGAAATCTATATGAAGACGCCCAGAACGGTGATTATCAAAACCATAGCGCCAACGCCGGCGAAACCCGCCACCGTCAAGGAATTTTTTATATTGCCGCCAGTGGAACGCATGACTTGGTTATATACCCAGGCGGCGCAGCCAGCTCCGAGCAGTAACCCAATAGTAAAGTTTGAAAACATAACTCCAGTCTACTAAAACGCCAGTTTTTTAGCCATCTCAGCTAGTGAATTGTGGTCTGGTTCGCTACTCATATCCGCGTTGTGGCGGAATTCTTCGGTGGTATGGAAGGGGATGACGTGTACATGGGCGTGCGGCACATCCACGCCAATCACTTGCGTGCCGACGTACGGCATGCCAAGTACATCCCGCAGGTGTCTGGCGACTTTTTGGACGGCAGCCATGAGAGCGGCGTAATCTTCGGTTTCCAGATCCCACACAAACTCCACCTGCGCTTTAGGAATCACCAAAGTATGCCCGGGCTGAACGGGATGTATGTCCAAAAACGCCAGTGTTTTTTCGTCTTCATACACTTTGTGGCAGGGAATCTCGCCCTTAATGATTTTGGTAAATATAGAATCTTCCACCGTTACATTATAGCGTAGTAGTATTCACATTTTAGGCGCCAAAATTCATTAACTTTGCTATAACGATAATAATGTCAGGATTTGAAACTGCACCTAGATTTCAGAGAATACTAAGCCATGTAGCCAAGGCCTTATTGGTATACGCCGCCGCAGCTGCACCAATTGACAACATGCCTACGTGCACCGAACAACTCTACCAGGCTGACTCGACGGAGCAGGGCGTTGGACTGGAGGGTGGGTCGGTTAATGATTTGCTCATAAACGATAGTCTAAGTATCGTGACCTACAACATTAAGTCCGGGGAGCGTGGCATCCAAGAAGTAGCTGACGAGCTGGCACAGCAGGAACCTGACGTCATCTGTACTCAAGAAACGGTTGCCAGTAATGTTGATCCAATTCTTAAAGCAACTGGCTTATCACATCACGCCGTGGCGTGGGCTAGTGAGTCCGACGGCCAGCCATTTGGCAACGTAACTTTTTCTGATTCCGAGATTATCGACAGTTATACAATCCCACTGCCGCGCATTTACGATGAGCAACGATCTTTGCTGGTAACAACACATCAACGCGACGGGGAAAAGTTTTATGTTTTAAACACCCACTTGACACCCAAAAACGCCACGGCGCTGGTTGAGGGCACAGAAGATACTCAGATATCTGAACGTGATTTACAGGCCATTTACGTCATGAAAGAATTAAATAGCTTGCCAGCTACGGATCCAGCGTTTTTCTGCGGGGACTTGAACGCGCGACCAGGATCAAGTACTTACAACGAAATGACTGGAGGTAGATTTATTGATGGAGTGACGGCTGTTGGTGATAAAACGCTCGAAACCTTCGCAGGTAGTGACGTGCAGATTGACTATATATTAAACAACGGCCAGAAGTGGCTTTTAAGTAAAGTTCGTACATTTGGAGAACGGCAAACCGATCACTGTGGCGTTGAGGGCGAATTCATACAGCTTGCTGAAACAGAAACTGCTTAATTAAGTATATTAATGCAGTACAATAAAGCCATATGCAGTTTGTGAAAAGATTTTCACGTGGTTTGGCTTCTACACTACTGAAATTAACTCTGTTTGGAGCGGCCATCACAGCTTCGCTAGTGGCGGTTTTTGCATCGCCGGTAGTGCTGAAAGATTCTTTAGCGGAAAATAATCTGTATGACGGTCTGGTACAAAATATTCTTTCGGCCGTCCAGAACAGTGACGTGTCAGGAGAGTCGCAAGCACCGGCCGATAAACAGCGCAGCCTGGATGTGCTTAAATCAGCCGCGACTCAAGCCTTTACACCAGAAGTTCTCCAAAGCGCCACGGAACAAGGCCTGGACGGCATTTACCGCTGGCTGAACGGTGAAGTAGACCAGCCAGATTTCCGGATTGATTTGTCGCAGGCAAAAGCCAACTTCATCGCTGCGGCTGGTGCGGAGCTGGAAGCATATGTGGGCGGTTTACCTGTTTGCACAAATGCGCAAATGAAGACACTAGACCCAGATACTGACCCTTTTGCCCTCACGTGCCGGCCATCTAATTTAACAGTCGCGGTCATAAAGGATCGGGGGTTAGCGGAACTAACCAACAGCGACGAATTTTTCCCTAACCCCGTCATCACTGCCGATAGCCTATCCAAGAACGAAAGTGGAAAGAACTTCTTTGAACAAGCCGAAGGTGCTCAGGAAGCTTATAAAGCAGTCAAGGCTTTGCCATGGATACTTTTAGTGCTTAGCGCACTATTTGCGGCGGCAGTTATATTTCTAAGCGAAACCAAACGAAAGGGCGCTAGAAGCGTTGCTATAAGCGTGCTGGGTACGGGTCTTTTCCTGTTTTTCACTACTTGGCTATTCGGCTTCCTGTTTGGGCGAGCGGCCGAACCTGGAGGGATGCTTGGCAATTCTATAAACAATGATTTCAGGGAATCGCTTTTGGCCTTAATCCGTTCGCTAAACAGTATTTTTAACAAAACTGTGCTGGTTTATTGTCTGCTTTATATTGCGCTTGGAGCAGTGATACTGGCGGCTCTGCAATTTACCAAACCAAAGGAGCATGAAGACAAAAAACTAGACCTCGAAACGACCAAATCTGAAGAACCGACTGAAAAGCCCGAAAATCCAGCAGCAACCGAGCCAGAAAAGACCTCGGCCGCTAAAGAAACCAAAAAATAACCTGGCGGAAGGGGTGGGATTCGAACCCACGGTACCGTTGCCGGCACGACGGTTTTCAAGACCGTTTCCTTCAACCACTCGGACACCCTTCCAATTTGGCGGAGGAGGAGAGATTCGAACTCTCGCTGGAGATTGCTCCCCACTAACGATTTAGCAAACCGTCCCCTTCAGCCACTTGGGTACTCCTCCGCAACAGATACAAATTATATCAACATAGCCCGAATTTACCAGTCGGTATCCAAAATTCGGTCTTCTTGCTTCCAGAGTGCTACAATACGCTTATGCAACCGGGAGATACCATTACGCCCAATAGCAAAGCCGACGATGACTCTGCAGATACTACTTTGCCCGCTCCCCCCACTGCTACCAAAACCCCAAAACCTGAACCTGAACCAGAACCAGAACAACAGCCAGTAGCAGCCGAAGCGCCAAGCCCCTGGCAATATTCGCCGGAAGACCAAGCGGCTGCCAGCCGGCTGCCCCAGGCCAGTGTCCCACCCGTTAGCTGGAGTGCTTCCGAATTTATAGACAACGAAAAAAACCCCGGCTGGTTCATAGCTCTCGCTGGCATTGCGGCGGGCGCCGTGATGCTGATTTACCTGATTACGCGAGACCTGGTTACTGTTTTTGTAGTCATTATGGCGGCTACGCTGTTTGGCGTTACGGCCAAGCGCAAACCCCGCACTCTGCAGTACCAACTCGACCACACTGGCGTAAACATAGACAGCAAACTATACCCGTATGACAGCTTCAAATCGTTTGCCATGATGCAAGAAGGCGCGTTTAACTCCATACAACTGATGCCGCTCAAACGTTTTATGCCCCCAATCAGCCTGTATTATCCGCCGGAAAGCGAAGCGCAGATAATCGCCACGCTGGGCAGCTACCTCCCCCATGAAGAACGAGCTCACGATCCGATTGAGCGCCTAATGCGCCGAGTCCGGTTCTAAATGAAATTAGCTTTAGTTATACTTGGAGCCTCCGCGGTTTTAGTGGTTGGGGTGCTATTGGCGGCAGCCAGTATCTATAATTTTAGAAGTGACAAAAAACCTGAAGCCAAAGAGTTTTTGGCCGGCAAAGTTCCCCAGCCTGCCCTTGATGGTTCTTACAAGGGCGGGCGGGCCACGGGTTTGGGCGATAATTGGCTGGGAAAGCATTTCAATTCGCTTGAAAATACCGGCATAAACAATTTTGCCAGCAAATCCAACGCCGGGGAAACGGAACAACGCTATCCTTTTGCTACTTCCCAAGCTGCTAGTTTGCGCAATAAAGGTCAGATAGTCCTGCAACTTGACTACAATATTGGCAGTAATCCGTTGTGGCTAAAGCTGATTCGCGATGAATTGGTAGAAGTAAGCCCGGGTAATTATCTGGGCAAAATCCAGCTCAAAGTCGGGTTTGTGATAGTCACGCTCGGCTACTTCCGATTAAGCAACTAGCAATCACCTCTGTTTTATGCTAAACTTCTCCCCTGTTAGTGCCCGTAGCTCAGCTGGATAGAGCGTCGGCTTGCGGAGCCGAAGGTCGTAGGTTCAAATCCTGTCGGGCACACCAATGAAAGAGCCTCGTTTTACGGGGCTTTTTCATTGCTATAATTTTAGGAGTGGAAGGGTCGCATAGTTGGTTTAGTGCGCTGGTCTCGAAAACCGGTAGGCCCGCAAGGGTCTCGAGGGTTCGAATCCCTCCCCTTCCGCCAGAAAAATCGCAATTATGGCGATTTTTATTGTTTTTGGGCGAAGGCTACGGCAGCAACGGATTTGGCGCCGGCTTGTTTAAGGGCTAGTGTCATGGCTTCTAGAGTAGAGCCGGTAGTTACTACGTCGTCCACAATCAAAATATCTCTGCCTTTGACCAGCCTTGGTTTGGTAACTACAAAAGTGTTTTTGAGCTGAGCCAAGCGCTTTTGACGGTTGGCGCCAACTTGCCGCGTTTGCAACAAATGGGTTACGGCGCGCACCGACATTAGGCCTCGTTTGCGGGCAATCGCCCGGGCCAGCAAAGCGGCGTGGTCATAACCGCGGGCGCGTACCCGGCTGGTGGCGGTTGGCACGGGGATTACCAGGCTAGCCAGGGGCAAATAGGGCAGTACTTCGTCCATTGCTTCGGCGATAACTTGTACTGCTGCCTGTGCTCGTTCGTACTTGTAGCGGTGCAGCAGGGTTTTGGCATGGCCGTCGTAGTCGGTTCTTATCCAGACATGCCCTATGCGAGTTTGTTTTTTGCAGCGGTCGCAGACGGCAAAATTCGTGGTAATGCGGCGGCAACGGAAACAGCGGCTGGGCAGTTCTGGAAAAACGTCGGGCAAACACCAGTCGCAGACCAGCTTGCCCTCAGCTCCGCAGGCCAGGCAATTATGTGGAGCTATGGCAGAGAGCAAGGTGTCTAGTAGTGGCATGTTTCCAGTGTACCACCGGAAAAGTCCAGAGCTGAGAGTACTGAGTATGGAGTATCGGGCTACGTGTGATTTTCGCGCTCAGTACTCTGTACTATGGACTCCGTACTCCTCTGTTGTATATATTATGTTGTAAATATAAGAGGTAGAGGTTGCGCCCCTGATTACCTGGAGCTATACTTGCTAGTAACAAAAATTGCAAACACACCGTTCTAAAACTGATTTATAAAACTGTTTTTCAAACCAAGGAACTGTTTGAAAAACATAAAGGAAGAATCGACCAGAAGTTGGAGTAAGGGCAAAGACTTTTGCACTTACGGAAGCTGACCGTCGGTTCTGACGTGGAGGGTAACAACTATGGCTCGAAGAAGCCGAGACGAAGATTTGTTGATGGAAGATGAGTTAACCGCAGCGTTTTTGGGCGAAGAAGATTTTGGCCCTGCGACTGATGACCAAACCGCTCCTACTGGTACTGCAACCGCAACTGCTGATGACTGGGAAGAAGAAGACGCCGTGCCCGGGCAACTGGCGGTAGATGTTTATGAAACCAAAGAACGCCTGGTAGTAAAAGGCCGCGTGGCCGGCGTAAACAAAAGCGACCTGGACGTCAGCATTGCCGACAATACGCTGAGCATTCGTGGCACGCTTTCCGCCGGCAACGAAGACGACGTAGAGAATTATTTTGTACAAGAATGTTACTGGGGCGAATTCAGCCGTAGCATAGCTTTGCCCGTTCCGGTCAAAGAAGACGAGATTGAAGCCGTCCTAAAAGATGGCGTGCTGACAATTAGCTTTACCAAAGTTAAGCAAGACAGCGTCAAAAAGATCCAAGTCCTTTAAGCTGAAAGCTTAAAGCTAAAAGTCAAAAGAGAAGACAGTGCGATTTGAAGATATAGTGGTTTGGGAAAAAGCCCGTGAACTTTGTAACGAAGTGTATCGGGCTTTTTCTGTTTGCAAGGATTTTGCGTTTCGCGACCAGATACAGAGGGCAGCCGTTTCGGTTATGAATAACATTGCAGAGGGCGCTGAACGTGCCACAGACAAAGAGTTACGACAATTTTTACATATTGCCAAAGGTTCTTGTGGTGAAGTCAGGTCGATGCTGTTTTTGGCTAGCGATCTTAAATATATCCAAGAGGCGGAATTCACACAACTTTTCGAGCGGTCAGAAGAAATCTCAAAAATGCTTGCCGGATTTATCAAAAAGCTCTAACCATTTCTGATCAGAGCTTTTGACTTTTAGCTTTTGACTTTGAGCTTGTTATTCAGTGGCCTTGGCAAGAACAAATTTGACTACAACCTGAGCTAGTGCAACCACAACCAAGCCAATTATGGCGTACAGAATGGTGTTTTTGGCACCAGTTATGTTGCCGCTATCTCCACCAGATGTAATGTACTTCAGACCACCAATGATAATCATGATGACCGAAACCACGCCCACGATTAGAGAAAATACATTGATAACCAGTTTTATGATTTGATCAACTCTACCGCCAGCTGCTGTGACGTCTGGTTGCGTACAAGTACTCGTACCAGCAGTTACCCCGCTAGTGCTGAGATCAACACCACAAGCTATCCCGCCGCTCACGTCGTCAGTTGCTGCGTATACAGTTGCGACCGACATAGTAGCCGGCGCCAATAATAACGTTGCTAGTGATGCCGTTGTTAATAGTTTTTTTAGCTTTTTAATCATTTTGGGGTGTGACCTTTCTTAAATTCTCTATCATTTATACCACAAACGCTTTATCAGATTCAAGCTACGGCGTGCAGCTAGTGGTCACTTTGCCGCCGCATTTAGGTAGAGCTGTTGATTTGGCGAGCACAAACTTTACTATCACCTGAGCCATAACAACTACCACCAAGCCGACTATGGCATAGAGAATGGTGTTTTTGGCGCTGGCAGTGTTGGAGCCTTCGCCTTGAGATAATATGTATTTGAGACCACCGACGATAATCATAATTATTGCCGCAACGCCTACAATCATGCTGAACACATTGATAGCTAATTTGAGAGTATTGTCCACATTTGGTCCGGGGACGGCAGTGTCACAATTGCCACTGTTGCCGGTACTGGCCTGCACTAGCGCCTCGCAGGCTTGGCTTTTGGGGTCAATCTGGGCGGCACGTACCTGTTTGCCAGAAAAACTTAGAAGGGTCGCCGTAAATACAAGTCCAATTACTGCAATATGTATGATTCGTTTTAGCATTTCATCCTCATTTTACAATCTACTGACTGCCAAAGCTACTACAGCCCGAGCTATCACCACGATTACCAGCCCAATTACGGCAAACATTATAGTGTTTTTGGCCTTGTTTACCTTAGCACTGTCTCCGCTAGAACGTACATATTCAAACCCGCCAACTATTATGACAACTACGGCCGCTATGCCGGTAATAAGCGCGAATATATTGGCAATCCTGGTTATCACGCCGTCCGTGCCGGTAATGGGGTTAGAGCCATCCGTAGAACAAACAACCGACTTCTGGCTTTGGCCGGTACTGTCGACTGCTTGCGGACAATCCTGTTTGACTTGACCAAATGGATCAAAGGCTGCTGCGCGGCTACCCGAAAAACCTATCACCAAGAACAGAAAGGCTACGAACGATAAGCAAGCGGCAATTACGTATCTTTTCATTAACTTATATTATGGCCCTTAGGAACACATTCACTATACCAAAAGCGCTGAAGGCAATCACCAAGCCAATCAGAGAATACATGATGATGTCTTTGGCTTTGCCCAATTTGTCCGGCTCCCCCTGCGATATCACGTACTTAAAGCCGCCATACACCACACTGATAAACGCAATCCCCGCTAGTATGCCAAAAATCACATTGAATATAACTATAACCAACTTAGAATCTAGGCCAGCCTTTGGTAATGGACTTGTATCTATTGGTAATGCTGCAAGCAGTGCAAATATCAGCCCCATCTAACCTCCTAATTTATTACCAATAAAAGCAACTAATGCCGTAGCGGTAACCACAATACCAAGCCCGATTACCGAATTAACCAGAGTGGCCATAGCCGCTTCTATATTTTTGGGCTCGCCTTGGCTAGACATGTACTTATAGCCGCCCATAATTATGAAGGCAACCGCAACCAACGCGCCCAAACGTAGCAAAATATCTATGATTGCCAAACCAATTTGTACAAGATGGTCGGTTAACTCACCGCCGATTATCCCGCATGTATTTTTAGTATTGTTACTGTCAATAAACGGATTGTCGGAAACTACTTCGCCATAGTCATCCCCAAAATATTTGTACCAACCAGGTAGAATACCCAGCAGTTTGTAGTCCTTGTCACACTTTATAGACCCAGCTGGTGCGGCAAATGCTGACTGGGCTGGGAGTATGCCAGTTATTGCTGGCAGGGCGGCAAGTACAAGCCCGGCAGTTACAATTATGGCCAAAAGGACAATCTGGCGTTTTATGCTTTGTGCCAGATATTTCAGATATATCATAATATGCCCCCTGGCAACAGCCATTGGGCAACAGCAAACAGCAGGCCGTATCCTACCAAAGTTAAAATAGCACTGAAAATGAGTTTTTTAGCCTTTTCTACCGCACCCGGATCGCTACCAGCCATTGAGTACTTAATACCGCCCACAATAATCATGCCGGTAACTACTATCCCGATTAGTGCACTTAGAAGTTTGATTGCGGTATTGATGTAGGTGAATAAGCCGCAAGCAGTGCTTTCTTGGCCTGTACAGGCAGTCCCGTGGGGCTGAGCTATACAGTTTTGTTTTTGTTCCGTCGTCCAGTCTTGAAAATCATCTGGTAAAGCAGCACAATCTAAGGGAGGGGCGGTCGAGTTTGGGGTAATGGCCGTGGGCAGAGGCGGTGGATTGCCAGTTGTATCGGTAAAATGCGCGTCTACTTGTCTCACACATTCAGCTATCGCATTATTATTGCCAGTGTTCGTCTCATAGCACGCCACGTTATATTTGTCTCGCTTGGAGCTTATGCAGTTTGCGATTTGGGTTGCGCCAGACCTGGGGTCGTCGCTACAAGTACCATGATCTGCTGACGCGGTTTGGCGACTCGGCGCAACAAACAGGGCAGACACAACTGCAACCAGAACCACCAGCGCAAAAATTAATTTTTTGTGTTTTATTGATAACATTTAACTAAACTATAATATCACTCCTTGCAAAAAACAAGGCTCTGCGCTACGACTCTGGCTTTAATTTGCAATGTGCGGATTCGCTTCAACCAAAGATTACGATTGCGCCTAAAAGTCGCAAACGACCTCTTGGCCAAGCCAAAGCTATCTTGTTTATGGCTAGATTTTTTGCTTATATATAGGCAAATGTATCGCAAATTGGTATCTCTTGTAGGCAGTGGGCTGATTTTGGTTTCAGTCTTTATGTCGCTGTTCGCTGCCGTACGCCCCATGCAGGCAAGCGCTACTTCGACGGAACCGCAGGACGAACAGAGGAGACTACTCGTTGCGTTTAAGTACTGTCTGAGCGATCAAAAAATTGACGAAAGCGACAATGGCAACCCGGCTGAAGACTTTGCTGATATGTGGGATGGTGGCATTGATGGCTATAAGAAAGAGGACGTTGTGGTTGGGTTTGAACTTGAGGGTGATAACGGTGTTAAATCTTGTGAAACGAGCATTTTACCGGGGCTAAAAATTCTGGAACCTCAAATAACTACACCGGGTGCGGCCGAAACTCGTTTGTTTGCTTTACTGGCCAATTCCGATGGGAAAGTTTTTAGAGCAAATAGGGATAAATTGGTCGCAAGAATAGACGACCAGATTAAATCTATGGGCTCCGACCCTAGGAAGGCATTTACCGCAAATCGCCTATCGCCGCTTATCACGCTTTGTTACGACATTAAAATAGACAAACCCTCCTACGAAGCGACAAATCAAAACTTTAGAGCTAAGTTCTTGGGAACACAATACTTTTTTGAGCACAAAAGCGATGCCGACGATGATAGCTATAAATGGCTCAAACAGGGGGCTATTGGGGAGAATGTTTTTCTGGGCGATATAAAACTAGGTTTTGAGTCATCGAAAAACGCGATAGGTAAGGGTGATTGGGATTCATTTGAAAGTGATTTCTACCCTTTTGGTTCGGACTTACAAAGTTTTACTAGTGGGCATGCCGGCAACAATGGTATTCTGGACTGTAAATTCATAAAAGAAAAAATGGAATCAGGCTTTTTCACGGATGATGTTATATCTTCTGTGGATATAGATAA
This sequence comes from uncultured Candidatus Saccharibacteria bacterium, assembly GCA_964593805.1. GTDB lineage: Bacteria > Patescibacteriota > Saccharimonadia > Saccharimonadales > JBBQAJ01 > JBBQAJ01. Next base: position 77,825 of record CAZQHP010000001.1, read on the forward strand.
AGACATTGTAATAATTGGCGTAGACACCAACGGCGACGGCAAAGCCGATGTGGCACTTGATCCCGTAACCGTAGCCAGCGTAGATGCAGGTGGCGACACGCACGTGGATTGTCAAACTGGCGGGCTTTCTTTGAACCCTTTTACGCTAGCTGATAACGCCATTAGCTGGTTGCTGTGCCCTTTGCTTGATGGCGCTCAGGCGATTGTAAACACGGTTGGCGGCTGGGTGGTGGACCAGTTGGAATTTGATGTGGATCAATACCTTGTAGGACCGACAACCGATAAGAACGATGCAGAAATTTTCCCAGTCAAAGACGCCTGGAATGCCTTCAGGGTTATTTCGCTTTCACTCGTAATACTCGTGGCGCTGGCTGGCATATTAATGGGGAGTTTTATAGACGCTTATACTATAAAGAAGATACTGCCGCGCATGCTTATAGCCATAATTGCTATTTCGCTGTCGTGGGATCTGTTGGTGCTTGTTATAAGAATTACTAACTCGCTGGGTATTGCCGTCAGGTCAATGATAGATTTGCCATTCAATAGCCTGAACAATGCCGCCATAAACCCGCTGGTTATTTTGGGTGGAGCAGGTGCCGCTACCGGGCTAACGACTATTTTGGGAGCACTAAGTCTTATTGGAACCGCGGCGCTGGCGGTACTTTTTGCGTTTATTTTCACGATACTGCGAGTTGGAGCAATCATTGCTTTGGTAATCTTTGCGCCGATAGCAATATTGTGCTGGATACTTCCAGGCACGCAAAAAGGCTGGAATTTCTGGCAAGAGGGCTTGATGGGAGCTTTGCTCATGTTCCCGATAGTAACGGCATTTTTGTCAATTGGTTCCGCTTTTGGGAAAATAATTTATAACATTGAACCCAATAGCCCGCTCAACCAAACCATTGCCCTTATAGCCACCTATGCGCCATATTTCTTGATTCCCAAAGCCTTTAGCATGGCAGGCGGTATAGTTGGCAACCTTTCTGGCCAGCTAAATGATCGTGGTCGTGGCGCCTTTGACCGCCTCAAAAAATTCCGCCAAGACCAAGGCCAAAAACGCTGGGGTGATATCAAGGGTGGCAGATACTTTCACGGCGGCAATAAGGATAGTTTTAGAAGAAGAGTTAGTGGCATCGCACAAGGCGCCTCATTATTGCCTAATGCCGGACTTGGTCGCGATACAAGTAAATGGAAGGGTAAGTTGGATGACGCACGGTCCGTAGCCAGCCAAACCTATGCGTCAAAGGCTACGCAAGATGACGCCGCGAAGCTAGCTAGAGACAAAGATGACGCTATTATGAGAGCATTCATAGAATCTGGAGGTGACTTAGATGAAGCTGAAAAAGTATTAGTATCTAGTCAAGGTACCGCCGATCTTTACGGTGGAGGTAAAAAAGCAGATGGAACATTATGGGAAGAAGGGACTGAGGCGTATAAACAAAACTGGGAGGCAAATAGAGGAGCTCGTGAATCTGCGTTACGTGGAATAGAGGCACTTAAAAAAGATTATGGCGCAGATACCGCAAAGCTTATAGCGGCAAGAACTCTTTTCAGGAGCTCGACCGCGTTTTCTTACGAGAATGGATTTGGTGAAATGGCGGAAATAATCAGAAAAGTAGCCACCAAGAGCGATGGTACAGTTGATACGCTTTTGGCTACACAGTTACTTGAGGAAGGAAACGCTGCTCAAAATGCCGCTGGACGAAACGATGTGGGAGGTGCTAGCTTCTCTGTAGGTATAAAAGCAATTAACAATGTTGGTCGTCAAAAGATTAATGCTGACGGAACTCTATCCACTGAAATATATACTTCTCAAGATGCCACGCATGATGCTTGGGAATCTGCTTTTGGCGGCAAACCACCAGACGAGGTCTTCCGAGGTGGGAAAAAGAAAAATGGTCAAGCAGTTTCTGGTTATTTGTATGGGTATACAGATGGTGCGGGCAATCATCACAAGGGTGAGGTAGAGATTCGGATGGAAAAACTTCAAGCAGATACCAGTCTAACTGAAGAACAGAGAGCTCAAGAAGCAACTCGCATATTGCAATGGGAAGAATCGTATCATGTTGCTGCATCTCGCTCTTCTGCTGATATTCGCGAAGTTATGGGTGCATCTTTCGGTGAAAAGTTTGATCATGATCTGTTGCCTCCAGAAATGCGTGAGAAAATCTTTACTAAACAAGTACCTGTTTTGCGGAATGGCGTCCCAGTAATGAAACAAGATCCAACTAAGCCAAAAGGGTTCATGATACCCGAAACAACTACTCAGTATGATCCAGATCTTGAGCTAACTCGTGTTGAGGTATTTGATAAACTTCGTGGTACCAAAGAATGGCAATTATATGCCAAAGAGTATGGGTATGCGGCGGCGGCGGCAGGAGCTAATGTCGCTGTTGCAGGCATAGAACCACCCCCAGTTGATCCAGGAGCTACTGGTGCAGGCGGAGGAGCACCTTAAACAACCAAAGATGTATACTTACTGATATATGGCTACGTACAAGGTAATTCAGGATATTGAGTCGGAAGACAAACTGCTGGGGCCGCTTACGCTGAGGCAATTTGTCTATGCGGCTATTGTTGTGATGATGGGTTTCCTGGCTTTCAAACTGGCGGCGGTCAGCTCGCTGTTTGTTGTCCCGTTTATCTTGCCTATGGCATTTTTTAGCCTTTTGGCCGCGCCGTTCGGCCACGACCAATCGTCTGAGGTTTGGCTGCTGGCAAAAATTGGCTTTTTTCTAAAGCCGCGGCGGCGCATCTGGGACCAGGGCGGTATGCAAGAACTGGTGACCATAACGGCGCCTAAAAAACTGGAGCAGCACCTGACGGACGGACTGACTCAAATGGAAGTCAAAAGCCGTTTGCAAGCGCTGGCCAACACCATAGACAGCCGCGGCTGGGCCGTCAAAAACGTCAATGTGAATCTGTTTAACCAGCCGTCTTATTTGACCAGCGGCACAGGCTCTGACCGTTTGGTAGATGGCAGCAGCCTGCCCCAAGCCGTGCCAAATTATGAAATCGTCGCGGCCGATGACATATTGGACGAAACGAGCAACCCGACCGCCCAGCATCTGGACGCTATGATTAGCCAATCCGAACAGGCCCACCGCGAAACGCTGGTAGCGGCTGTGCGAAACGGTCCCCAGCCAGCAGCGCCGCCGGCAGATTACTGGTTTATGAATCAGTCTGCCAGCCCTCCACAGCCAAAACCCGGCTATGCTACGTTTGACGGCGGCTCAACCATCGCGCCCGGGGCAACCCCGGCAGATGATAGGCAAGTATCAGACTCTGGGACGGCAGAGCAGGAACTGCTAAACCAAATTCACCGTGAAAACTCCAGGCCAAACCCAGCCTACGGCCATATGCGCGTGCTTGATCCAGCCGGCGCTAAACAAACAAGCCAAGCCCCGCCAAGTGCCAACACTACCCCTATGCGGGCGCGGCAAGACAACGCCAAAGCCGACCTGGCACGACTAGCGGCCAACGACGACTTAAACGTTTCTACTATTGCCAGAGAAGCCAACAAAGCCGCCAAACAGCCCCCGGATGACGAAGTAGTTATTAGCTTGCGCTAATGAGTACTGAGCCGAGAGTCCTGAGTCCGGAGTCAAGAGGGAAGGCTTCGGATAAATCCTGCTAGTAACTTTGAAACTTCATCTGTCTTTTGTAGAAGTTCTGCTTGTTTTTCACGTTTTAGATAACCTAGATCTGGAGCAACCAAGAGCATTGATTCTACTTCTGCGGCAGAACCCTTGGCAATAGACAAAAAGTTTTTGAATGACTTGTCACTCCTTTTGGCATAACCTTCCGCTATATTGTTCATAATTGATATTGAAGCTCTTTGGATTTGATCCTTGAAGCCATAGTCCCGACAGTTTTGAAAGGATTTATAGATATCGACTGTCAAATCGTGCGCTTTCTGCCATGCCAATATATCTTTGAATGATCGAATAGCCATTTCCCATATTCTAGCATTTTCCCGTACTCTGGACTCAGGACTCTCAGCTCTGTACTCTAAACGGCTTCGCCTGGTATACTAAAGCGTAACTGTAATCATGCAAATGCATACAAGACTTTAGGTGGGCCAAACATTCATGGATCCAAACAATACACCCCCATACAATCCGCAACAATCACCGCCAGGACCAGCTGTTGGCGGGCAGCCGTATATTGCGCCTGAGGCTCCATTACCCAGCGGCAGCTATAACCCAAACATCCCTTTGCAACCGCTGGCGCAGTACGGCGCCAACCAAGCCCCGCCGGTAAACGCGCCGCACCTGAAGTCCAACCCAAACAGCACTCAAAACACCCTGCAGATTGCCGAAATCCGCGACGGGATTGTGATTATGAATGACGGCAGTTTTCGTTCGGTTATCATGGTAAAATCTATCAACTTTGACCTCATGAGCCCTGATGAGCGTGAAGCTGTGGAGTTTAGCTACCAGGGCTTTTTGAATTCACTCTATTTCCCCATTCAGATTTTTGTGCGTTCGCAAAAAGTAGATTTGCGGCCGTACATTGACCGCCTGGACAAAATTCGTTCCGAGCACGACAACATGCTGCTGGCGCTGCTTATGGAAGATTACATTGGCTTTATTGCCGACTTGAGCCAGCAGACGAACATTATGGACAAGAAATTTTACGTTGTTATCCCGTACTTCCCGGTAGCGGACATCACCAAGGCCATAACCCAAAGCAAAAACTTTTTTAGCGGCCTGAAAGGGCTGTTCAACAACAAGCAGCAGCACGTCACCATAAACGAAGCCGACCTGAACAAGGCCAAAGACGAATTGCGCAACCGTGTGCAGGCCGTCCTGGCGGGGCTAATGCAGTGTTCTGTGCAGGGGTTGCCGCTAGATACGCAGGAACTGATTGAGCTGTATTACGACACTTACAACCCAGACACTGCTACCAGGCAGCAGCTCAAAAATTTTAGTGATTTATCCGCGCCAGTGGTAGAAAAAGGCGAAGGCGCGGCTTACCAGCCAAATCTGGATAGGGAGCTACAATGATTTCATCATTTCAAAGTTCAAATATTTGTGATTTGAGTTTTGTTTTTTCTTTGTTATCTGCTGCTTGGCATTTGAATTTTACCTCCGAAGGAGGTCTCTAGATGGCATTTGGCAAACAAAACCCTCAGCTTGACCCAGTGGCACTGGCGCAGCAGCAGCAAATGCGCGAGCAACAAGAAGTGCAAGCCGCTTTCCAAAAAGGCGTTACGGCCCTGCGCGATTTTATAGCTCCAAGTTCATTGGTTTATAGTGCCAGTCATTTTCAGATTGGTACGCGCATAGCACGAACTTACTACATATACGGTTTTCCCAGGCAGGTTTTTACCGGCTGGCTGTCCAGTATGGTCAATATGGATGAGGTTATAGACCTGTCTATGTTTGTCTATCCGGTTGAAAGCCAGGTAGTACTAGAAAACTTGCGCAAAAAAGTTTCTCAGCTGGAAGCGGGCCTGCAAATAGATGCCGAAAAAGGCCGCGTGCGCGACCCAGGCAAACAAGCAGCCATATCCGACGCTGAAGAAATGCGCGACAAGCTGCAGGTGGGTGAAGAGCGTTTTTTCCGCTTTGGTATTTATTTCACAATCTACGGTTCCTCCATGGATGAACTGGAGTTTGTGTCTCATAAAGTAGAATCCGTGCTGGGCCAGCAATTGGTGTATTCCAAACCAGCCACTTCCCAGCAAGAACAGGGATTCAACAGTACTGTGCCGCAGTTTAGCGACCAGTTGCAGATAAAGCGCAATTTCAGCACCGGTGCACTCAGCACCACTTTTCCGTTTACCAGCGCCGACTTAACTCAAGACACTGGAATCCTGTATGGCATAAATATGCACAATTCGGGGCTGGTCATCTTTGACCGTTTCTCACTGGAAAATGGTAACTCAGTAGTGTTTGCCAAATCTGGCGCCGGCAAAAGTTTTACCGTCAAACTGGAAGCTTTACGCAGCATGATGTACGGCACAGAAATTTTCATAATTGACCCGGAAAACGAATACCAGCGCATGTCTGAAGCCGTAGGCGGCGCTTACGTTCGCCTTAGTTTAAATTCAAACGTCCGTATTAATCCGTTCGATTTGCCAAAAGTCGTGGACTCCGAGGAAGCCGACAACGCGCTTCGCAGCAACCTGATCACGCTGCATGGCTTGCTAAGGCTGATGATGGGCGGCGCCCAGGCTCAAATGGCCGCAGCAGGCACCGGCGGCCAACCAGTCTACGCCCCAGCACTAACGCCTGCCGAAGAGGCAGATTTAGACTCGGCGCTGATAGAAACTTACGCCAAAGCCGGCATAACCAACGACCCGCTGACGCACAATTCCCAGCCGCCAACCGTGAACGATCTTTATGATACGCTGCTCCATATGGGCGGCACGGGGCCGCAGCTGGCCCAGCGCCTGCGCAAATATACCACCGGAACCTTCGCTGGCATTTTCAGCCAGCAAAGCAACATAGACATCAACAACCCGCTGGTGGTGTTTAACATTCGCGATTTGGAAGATGAACTGCGCCCCGTGGCCATGTACATCGTCCTGAACTTTATCTGGAACAAAACCAAGTCCGACCAGAAAAAGCGCCTGTTGATAGTAGACGAAGCTTGGCAGTTGATGAAATACGAAGACTCGGCAAACTTTTTGTTCAGCTTGGCCAAACGCGCCCGTAAGTACAACTTAGGCATTACTACCATCACCCAGGACGTGGAAGATTTCATGGGCTCGCGCATGGGCCGGGCAATCGTGGCCAACGCCAGTTTGCAAATACTGCTCAAGCAGTCCAGTTCCGCGGTTGACGTCCTTTCAGACACTTTCAAACTGACCAGCGAGGAGAAAAAGCGTCTCAGCCAGTTCCCGGTAGGCCAGGGCTTATTCTTTGCCGGCCAAAACCACGTGCACATCCAGATTACTGCCAGCCCCACAGAAACCGGCCTAATCACCACCAACCCCCAGCAAGTACAAGCCATGGAGCAACAGGGCGAGTTGAATCAGCCTCAGGGAACCATAGACCTGCAAAACCGCTTAACGCCAGGTTTATAATGATTTGGCGTGAGGAAACAAGACATCGTGAGCAGTAACGACCTCTTGGACGAGGAAGAGAAGGCTGGCCAGCATGATAATCTGGGTGTTCACCCTGAGCACCGTGAAGCTGAGGCCGACGAACTGGAAAATCTTTATAATGCTTCGTCTGCTGTCGGATCTCAAGACGATGGCCAGATACCTTATCGTGATGAAGGTAAAAAAATTAGCCGTATATCTCGGGCGCGCGCCAGGCTTAAAAACCCTAGACTAAATAAACGCATAGGAGTTTTAGTTCTTGGCTCAACTGGGATAGCTCTTATTGGTCTTATTTTATTGATGTTGTTTATGATTAATAGTCTTAAGCTGCAAAACCTTGCCGCCCATATTACCGAGCAAAATTTAACTCGTCTCTTCCGTGACAATAAAAACGCAACCGAAAATGCTATGGCAGAAAGCCTTGGTAAAGATGTCGAAAACCAAACAGGCAGAAGTCTAGTTAGGAACCTCAAAGATCAATACGGGAATCTCCGCAGTTCCACCTGGGGAAAGCTTGACGCCATACGGCCGCAAAAGGTTTTGGATAACCTGCATAGCGGGGGTCAAATCGAATACGTCTACAACGAGGTGGAGCGAGGATTTTTACCAGGCAAGAAACTAGTCCTAAGCGAAGTAAGAATTAACGGGGAATCTATCACGGTAGCCGATGAAAGATTTGGACGCGTTTTTTCCAATACCGGCGAGCGCATTCGTTTCAGCCAAGAAGCAGGCGCGGCTTTCAAGCGAGCTACGCCCGAAACCTTTGGCATTATTCGTAGCCGAGCGTATAGCAAGTTGCTGGATGGACTGGGTATTAAACTACGCCTGTGGGAAAAATTAGCAGTAGGCTTTAAAGGAAAAAGTGTCCAAGAAGCATTTAGCCTGCAACAACAACAAATTGCCGAAAAGACTTACAAAGGTAGCCAAGTCGAAGGAAGCACGGTAAACGAAGTAAAGAAGGGTGCAGAGGGCACAGAGTCAAGAATAAAAGATACCATAAAAAATACTGAAGGCGACGAATTTAAACTTGGTAGATTCAAGCAGTCTCTCGAGAACACAAAAATTAAAGTCACTACATACAAAGATAGCGTTAGAACTAGCATAGAAAGCACGCTTGGCGCACAGGGAACAAGTAATTTAGTTAAAGCTGCTAGTACGGTCAGTGGTATTTATAAAATTGCTTTCCCGGTGTGTTTAATATATGACGGTTCAGTAGTAAACAATGCTGGCCCAATAGACGATAAAAGCCGAGCACTTCAGAGCGAAGGATACCAAATTTTGTCGGGGTCTGACCAAACGAAAGTGGGTGCAACCGTGCCTGAAGCACGGGGTGCATTTGACAACAAACTGGGCAATATATCCTCATCGGTGCCTGAGCGTATTGCTAGGGGTGAAGTTGTTGATACGTCAAAAGTACTTACAGGCCCGGACCGACCGCAAGCTGGCGGCAACGGAAGTCTGTCTACAGATACAGAAAGCATACTGACAGCTACTGTTGGTAGTAATGTAGTCGTTGATAATCTTGATGCGGTTGTGCAAAAGATTTGTCCAATAGTTACTAAGCCAGAGATCATACTTGTTGACGTTGCGCTTCAGGTACTGCTCGCAACATTAACGGGCGGAACAAGTGCGGCGGCCGAACAAGGAGCAATAGAAGGAGTGGAGCGAACAACCTCTATTTTAGCCGCCAATGCGGGTTCAGAACTTGCCGAACAAATTGCAGTTCAAGGAACATCGCAAGCACTAAAACAAGTTGCCGAAAGAACTCTTGCTCAAAAAGTAAAAGGATTGATTGTAAGGATAGGTGCTCAAACAGCCGCCATAACGGGTGTTACATATCTGGCCAAAATGCAGGTGCTTAATCGAACCAGTGGTACTTACGTAGGATTGGATGGCGGTAACGATTATGCTACGCAGGGTGCGGTCGGTGCGGAACTCAATATGAACGAAGGGGAACGCCAGGTTGCCATGGGCAGAATACAGACTCCTGAAGAAATTGAACAAAATGATAAACTTGACCTTGCCTACCTGAACCAGAAGACTGCTGAAAAAAGTCCGTTTGAGCGTTATTTTGCCGTCAGCAATCCAAATTCACTGGTAACACTCACGGGTAGCTGGGTGCTGGGGAAATCTCATAATATATTGCAGCCCGGACAAATTAGCCAGTTCTTTTCCGGTATTTTTAAGGGTGTGGGCTCGACTTTTGCGAGTCTGGCTAGCAAGCCATTTAACGGCACGGTTCGAGCCGCCGCCCCTATAGATAGACATTACGGCATCATCCAGTGGGGTTGGTCTGCGGAAGAAAACAATTTAGCCGACAATGACCCCCGCTACGGCATGCTTGCAAACGCAGAATACTGGGAACAATCAGTATCCGAACAATCGAAAAAAGATATACAGGAAAAGTATGGTGTTTGTTTTACAGATTCCATTGGTACGCTACTCAAAGATGGAAAAATTAAACGCGATGAAAGCGGCACGGTTACCGGTGGCGCCTGCAAACCTGAAAACCTAGGCCCCAATAACCCTGAGGGTTTTGGAGATCTCGTCTTTCGCTATCGCTTATTCAATCGCTACAACAATGTATTGGACAATTTGGGCGATATCCAGAACGTAGGTAGCCAGTAATGTTACGCCGACTTTTGTCCTGCTTGGCAATTGTATTGATACTTATGCCTTCCGTAGCGCAAGCACAACTTACTCAGGGCGATCTGGGATCAATACTAGGTGGTACGGAATTCTACGATCCAGTTGCCGAAAATTGCTCGGCGGTAGGTACAACTGCTCTGTCCGGCAGCGACAAAGCCGCTAAAGTTTACTACTATTTGACTGGCAGGGGGCTGTCTCCCGAACAAGCCGCCGGTGTTATGGGGAATCTTGAACCGGAATCCGGATTTATACCCGATAACCAAGAAAATAATATACCTTTCCCAAATGGCGGGTGGGGTATTGCCCAGTGGACCGCCGGACGGCGCGATTCACTTGTGTCTGCCGTTTTAGCGGTCGGGCTGCCGTATACGAACGAACAAACCCCGCCAGACCAAATGGATGCATTATTAGCCTTTGAATTAGACTATCTTTACAACGAATCAAATGGACGCCAATCCAGAACATATCCGGATATAAAGGAGTGGGAGGGGTTAAAACGGCAGACTACTGCCAAAGACGCGGCTTATTACTGGGAATATAATTTTGAGCGTCCGAAAGTAGCTGGACAACAAATTAGAATCGATGCCGCTGAAAAGTTTTTGGCGCAGTTTGGCGGGGCAACAAGTTCTGGCGCAATCGCAACGGGCTGTAGTGCTTCGCTGGGAGGAACTGCGGGCGCTAGCGCAGACCAAGATACTTCTGCGATGCAGTGCCCTGCCGGTACAACCGATGCGGGCGTTGTACAAGACTATGGGCCAGGCAGGGTTCCAACTGTCAAAATCCGGCTGTGTGATCTGCCGACAGTTACCCAAGTGAACGCCAGCATTACCCAAGCCGCGCTAGATATGGTTACCGCCATAGAAAAGGCCGGTCTTGAGGTTTCTGGCGATGCATGGCGATCATATGACGAACAGGCGGCTTTAAGGGACAGCAACGGCTGCCCAGACGTTGACATCAGTCCATCAAGTTCATGTAGAGTTCCTACAGCTAAGGCTGGTTCTGGTACACATGAAGTGGGATTAGCAATTGACTTCAACGACATGTGCTTCCCAAATGCAACCTGTCCTTCTAGCGCGGCCTGGCGGTGGTTGATGGAAAATGGCGGTACGTACGGATTCAAGAAAAACTCCGACGAGGCCTGGCATTGGTCTCCAACAGGCAACTAGTAAAAGAAGGGTAGTTAAATGGAAAATATATTCAAACCAGATATAAGCAACCCGGCAGACCCGCGGCGAAAACTGGTAATTTTTGGCTTGTTGATTGTTGCGGTTTTCACGCTGATTTTTTTGGTGGTTAAATTTTATGGTACCGGCCGCATAACTTTAAGCCTGCCAAATAATAAACAGCCGCTGACCGTGGAGATTTTCAAACAGTCTAACGGCGAAAGGGCGGCTTTGGAAAAGGTACAGGGCGATAGTTTCAGTAAATTTCTCCCAGCTGGGTCGTATGAGATACGTGTTTTTTCTGCAGATAACCAAGCCGTTTCATACCTTGCATCGGTACCAAGATTTTTCCGTACTACTACCAAAACTGCGACGCTACAGAACCAGTCCGGGCGCCAGAAACTGGCAAGAGACGTATCGAGCTGCCCGGTGTTAGTAGGTGAACAACTGTATTCTTTTACTTGCGGCTGGTCCAATGTGATTTCTCGTCACACGCCTTTGACGGCAGAAAAGTACTCAGCACGCCAGGATTTCCCGGTTAGCGGCGTAGTCGCTGCCAAATCTTATCGTGACGGCATGCTAGCACTGAGAATTTTAAGCGGACAAGCAAATTCACCAATAACACCGGTCATTAGTTTCATAAAAAACGGAGTGGTGGTAAGCAGTAAAACTCTACCGGCGAGTTTTGCTAGTACTGATTCGTCCAATAATCCTGATTATCAACTGGTTATTGATAGAAAAAATCACACTGGTTTCGTAGTCGTAAAGAAAGCTGCTAGCGTTGAGATCGCGAGCTTCAAAAGCTTTGAGTCCGACGCGGTAACCAGAAAGGTAGAGTTTACCGGCTTAGAACTGGACCGCCTAGCAAGTTCAACCGATTTGTACGATGATCAGTTTTTGATAGCCGTTGGAAAATCCGGCAATCCAGTTCATGAACCCGGCGGCAAGAAAGACACCAAGCCTTTGGCTACGGTCGTCCGTATTATTGATACAAAAAGCCAAGACGCACCATCCACGGACTATAAGATTAACGAGCCCTTTAGCAAGGTAAGTTTTTGCGGGACACAAGATGTCTGCATTCTACGCGACAATAAGCTCACCGTGTATATGAAATCCGCCGGCAAACTTCTAGCGCGTGGATCAATTAACAGCGTGGATAAATTTATAGTAATTGACGGCTCAACTGTGGCATATTTACAAGACAAAAGAGTCTATAGACTTAATACAGACGACCTCGGCGCAACTATGTTGTACGCCTCGGACCATTTTACTGTTACCGACATTTTCACTTCGGGGAACGCACTTGTCATGAACGCTAGTTTGCCGAGCGCTACGAACCAGGAAATCACCCACACGTTCCTGCTAGGGTTAAGCCCGGCTGAAAGCAAAGACTTTGTTGATGACAAATTGCCTTATAGCAAAGACCGTTATGTTTGGGACATGGATTATAGCGGCAAAACGATACTCGCTACACTAATTCTGAACAGTTCTACTTTTGATAGAGCAACCAGCACAATCAGTTACGACCAGGCCGAATATGCCGGTGCCGCAAAGCAGCTGACTGAACGGTTAGCAAAAGATGGCTTCAGCGCGCCAGAATATACAATTAAGTTTATCGTAAGCTACTAAACTGCTAGAGGGGGATGACTGTGCAGTTGCCCAAAAAGTGCTGGACTACTATGTCGGCGTCGGTGGTGGTTATGAAAGTTTGATGGTCTTTTAGGTGTTCGGTCAGCGCCCGGCGGCGGGCGCCGTCCAGTTCGCTAAAAACATCGTCCAGTAGCAGGATTGGCAACGAGCCCCGGGCTTTTTCTATGCTTTGGACTTCGAGCAACTTTAGCGCCAGCAACATGGTGCGGGTTTCGCCCCGTGAAGCCGATGCCGCCAGCTGGTAGCCGCCTATGAGCAGCTGCAGGTCATCGCGGTGCGGGCCAATTGTAGTAAAACCCCGCTCGCGGTCTTTGTTTGTTCTTGCCTCCAACCCCTTCAACATCGCGCTGCCGTAAGCCTGTGGCTTCAGTTTTGTTTCGTAAATCATGTTGGTTTTAAGCTTTTTGCCAGCCAGTTTGTTGTACAGCCTAGATAGCTGGGCCCGATGTTCGTCCACAAACGCCATCCGCCGTTCGGCAATCTGCCCGCCCAGTTCGCTCAATCGCACATTCCAGACAAATAGCTGGTCGGGCAAAAAATCTTGTTTGAGCAGTCGGTTGCGTTGGGAAAGCGTTCTTTTATACTGGCGGCGCAGTTCACCGTACGCGGGGATGGTCTGTTCAATCACGTCGTCCAAAAAATTACGGCGCAGTTCCGGCGACTCGGTGAGCAGTTGCAGATGGTTTGGCTCAAATACCACCGCCGGCACTGTGCGCAGCAACGGCAAACGCGTCAGGATAGTACCGCCGATGGCATGTTCTTTTTTGATTACCTCTCCCTGCAAACGCAATTTTACGCTGCGTTCTTTTCCTCCTGCATCGCCTCCTAGCCGAGCCCAGTCAGCACCGTGGCGCAATAGGTCGCGGTCGGCGGCGCGATAAGAATTACCCCTGCAAAGCACCAGTATGGCTTCCAGTAAATTAGTTTTGCCGCTGGCATTCGGCCCGACTATTATGTTGACGCCAGAACCAAATTCAAAGGTTGCGTCTTTGTAGGAGCGGAAATGCTGCAACCGTAGATTGGAAATCATAGCCTTATTGTATATGTTTAGCTTTTCAGTGGCATGATTACATGGGCGTAGTCGTCATGCTTCGGCCCAGACAACAAACAGGCTTCTAGCTTGCCGTTGAAGCCGATTTTTACATCTTCGCCGTTTATCGCGTGCAACGCGTCCAAAATGTAGCGTGAATTCAGAGTGATAACACCCTCGCCGTCAATCGTGGCGGCGGCGGTAGCGATGTTTTCACCCAGTTGCGAGGCGATGGAACGAATACTGACGGCTTGCTTGGCTTTGTCCAGGTGAATCGTCACGCTGCCGGCGCTTTCGCGGGCAAACAGGCTAGAAACTTTGGTGATGTTTATAAATTCTTGTTTTTTGAGCACCGCGCTCTGGGCAAAATTTTCCGGTATAAGTTTGCGGTAATCAGGATACTTTCCCTCAATCAATCTCGCGACCAGTTCGACGTCGCCAACCCGAAACAACACCTGTTGTTCGTCGTGGGTAACCGTGACTTCGTCCTCTACGTCGGTCAGAATCCTGAGCAAATCCTGCATGGCAGTGGCAGGAATTAATAGGCTCATTTCTTGGGCTGTTTTCATCAGCCTCTTTTCTGCCAGGCGGTAGCTATCTGTCGCCACCAGATACAAGTTTTTGTTGTGGGTGTGTACGAAGACGCCGGTTAAAACCGGCCGGCTTTCGTCTGACGAGGCCGCCATTAGAACCTGTTGCAAGCCGCTTCTTAGGACTTTTGATGGGACTTTCCAGCTGGTACCATCAGCGATTGCTGGCATAACCGGGTATTCTTCGGCTGTTGTGCCGTTGATAATGGATTGGTATTGGGCGGTGGTTATTTTGAGTTTTGTTTCATCAAGCTCGAGCGTAATAGTCCCTGAAGGTAGGCTAGCTACAAAATCCACCATCAACCGGGCAGGGACGGTTATGGCGCCTTCGTCGTTCACCTTTGACCCAATGTAGTGCGTGATGGCTATGTCTAGGTTTGTAGCGGCAATACTGAGCCGGTTGCCAATAGTTTTAATCAGTACGTTTGACAATATCGGCAATGTACCTCTACTGTTTGCGACGCGCCCAACGCTGCTAAGGGCTTTGTGTAAATTTTCCTGGGTTACCTGTAGTTTCATAATAAGTTATTCTCCTTTGTAATACTTGTTATTAGGGCTGTGGATAGTGTGTATAAATAAGCTAGTCTCATTATAAAACGCATAAAAAAGTAGTGCATAAAGCTGTGCCAAGCGCTCGGACAAGCTGCTTACAAACCCAGGACTTATCCGCAAGAAGCTTGCTGCCAAAACCACCTGTGGGAAAGCGCGGGTAGTTGCCCCCAACTTATACAAGCACTTAGCGCCCGCTCGTAAACAGCTTATGGACACGCTACGCATATAAACGCTCCTTGATCTCACTAATCGCAGCCTTGATCTCGCTGTCATAACTAGCTTCTTTTTCTATCTTGTCAACGGAGTGGATCGCGGTGGTGTGGTCTTTGCGCCCCAACTCGCGGGCAATTTTTGGGAAACTGAGATGCAGCTCGCTGCGGAGCATGTACATGGCAATCTGGCGCGGCACCACAATGTCTTTATCGCGCTTTGGTCCCAGCATTTCTTCCATAGGCAGCTGGAAGTACTTGGCCGTGCGTTCAATGATTTGTTTGGCACTAATGTGTTTGGGGCGGTTTTTGTTGCCCCCAAGCAAGCTTGTGGCAATGTGGATATCTGGGTTCAAACTGCGCATTTCACAGAAAGCCAACAGCTGGTTCAGGGCGCCTTCGAGTTCGCGAATGTTGGACTGGATTAGGCTAGACAAATACTCTACCACCGGCTGCGGCAAGACAACGTCGTGGTGCTGGGCCTTGGTTTGGATGATAGCGCAGCGGGTTTCAAAGTCCGGGTTTTGCATATCTATGGTCATGCCCCAAGCAAACCGCGAGCGCAAGCGCTCTTCGAGTGTGGGGATTTCTTTGGGCTGCTTGTCGCTGCTTATTATGATCTGTTTATTGGCCTGGTGCAGGGCGTTAAAGGTGTGGAAAAATTCTTCCTGCATTTTTTCTTTGCCGGCAATAAACTGCATATCGTCCACAATCAGCACGTCCGCGCTTCTGTAGTGCTTGGCAAAATCAGTCGTTTTCTTAAATCTCAAAGCGTCCACAAACTCCTGTACAAACTGCTCGGTGGAAGCGTAAACAACCCGCGCGTTCGGGTTGTTGGCCAGCACGGCATTACCCACCGCTTGGACCAAGTGAGTTTTGCCAATGCCCACGCCGCCATACACAAACAGCGGGTTGTATTTGGTTCCGGGGCTTTGGGCGATTGCCTGGCACGCGGCATAAGCCAGTTCGTTGCCAGAACCCACGATGAAATTTTCAAACGTATAACGCTCGTTCAGGCCCTGGCGATAACTGTGCGTCAGGGTAGTTGTAAGTTGCTGGACATTTTGTGGGGTCGTAGCAGCTTGCGCGCCTAGGATCATTGGCTCTTCGTCTGCCTTCTTGTTTTGGGCAGTGTCGGAGTGGATTTTGTAATCCACACGCTGGGGCGTGATGTCGTTTTTGGCCAGGATCTTAAGAACCATGTCATTGTATTTTCGCTCCAACTGCTGCTTGATAAAAACGTTCGGCACCCCAATTACCAGCACATTATCTTTGTGCCTGAGCATGCGGGTATTTTTGAACCAGGTTACAAAACTACCCCTTGAAACAGTGAGTTCAATTTCACCTAATACCGCCTGCCATAGGTCTTCTTGCATTATGGTCTACGCGCCGCGCCTTCCCAAGCCGGGCAAAGCCCGTCTTTGCAAGCTGTTTTTGGCACCCAGCACATTTTTCAATTGCGCTACTCCTGAGCAGTACTTTCTGTACTGCTCAGTCCGTTGCTCACTGAGAAAATGCACTGTGCACCCAAGCGCGTAGACCATAAAACCCTCTCCCCGACTTACTTCAGCACTAACTATACCTAAGGGCAGGCGAGTTTTCCACAACTTTCCAGAAGTCACAACGATACCCGATCAATATCCTCAAAACAGAGCCGGGGTTATGCACAGCGAAACCAGTCATCTGTTAATCTGTGGAAAATGCTTGTAGTTGTGGGGACAACTGCCGAGAATTCGTGGGTAAATATTGTTAATTTGACTCCGTAGTTTGGTGCTGGCGCAGATAACTAGCTTTTTTTAGCCGCGCCAGCCGCTGGTTCTGGTTTATCTGTTCCAATTTTTGCCTCTCTCTGTTAAGATAGAAACCTATGCCAAAACGCACCTATCAACCAAAGAAACGCCGCCGCTCCCGCGAACACGGCTTCATGAAGCGCATGGCCAGCAAAGCCGGCAGAGCAGTGCTCAAACGCCGCCGAGTCAAACGCCGCACCAAGCTTTCAGCATAAGTAACAACTTTCAAGTAACAAGTTTGCAAGATTTATGGTGGAGTTTTCTTGACACTTGTACCTTGACACCTGAAACTTGATATATGATTAGTCGCGCCCACCGCTTTCATGGACATGGCTCATTGCGCTACGTCTACCAGCACGGCCAAACCGTGAGGGGGCCGTTGACGGCTCTGAAATACAGCCAAAACAGCCGCCGTGCGCAGTACCGCCTAGCGGTGGTGGTCAGCAAAAAAGTCAGCAAGTCCGCCGTCAAACGCAATCGTATCCGCCGCCGGCTCTACGAAGCGGTGCGAGGTTACGAGGCGCAGATTTTGAAGCCTTATGACATGGTTATCACCGTCTTTCACGAACAACTAGCGGCTCTGCCGGCTCCAGAGCTGGAGCGCCTGGTACGGGCCCAGCTGCGCCAAGCAGGGGTTATCAGCAATACCGCCGCCAGGCAGCCCAAGGCAGATTAATTAACCAGGGGCTTAATTTCCCCTGTTAATCATGTTAAGATATAACCAAGAAAGAGAGGATAAATGTTTGTAGCCTCGCTATTTAATACTGTAATCGTTGACCCAATCTTTAACCTGCTGGTTCTAATCTACGGCTTGCTGCCGGGGCACAATTTTGGCCTCAGCATCGTCCTGTTTACTATCGTTGTGCGTCTGCTCATGTGGCCGCTAGTCAAAAAGCAGCTGCACCAGGCAAAGGCCATGCGCGAGCTCCAGCCGGAACTAAAACGCATCAAAAAAGCCGCTGCGGGCAACAAACAAGAGGAATCTGTAATGCTCATGGAGCTCTACAAAGAACGCGGAATTAGTCCTTTCGGCTCGCTCGGCACGCTGGTTATTCAGCTTATTATCCTGATTGGCCTGTATTCCGGTCTGCGTCGGGTAGTTGATGACCCGCACGCTATCCTGAACTATTCTTACGACTGGCTTCATAACCTGAATTGGCTCAAAGCGCTTGGGGCGGACATTCATCGTTTTGATGCCACGCTGTTTGGGTTTGTTGATCTAACCCGAGCAGCCATAAACAAAGGCGGCGGGGTGTACTGGCCGGCGCTTTTCATCGTCCTGGGTAGCGCAGTGGCGCAGTTTTATCAGAGCAAACAACTGCTACCTAACAACAAAGACGGCCGCGGCCTAAGAGCTATTTTGAAAGAAGCCAACTCCGGTAAAAAAGCCGAACAATCAGAAGTAAATGCCGCGGTTGGCCAAAGCACGCGCTATCTTTTACCGTTTATGATTGTGCTGTTTACTATCAACCTGCCTTCGGCGCTTTCGCTCTACTGGCTGACCAGCGGAATTGTGGCCTATATGCAGCAGGCGCGCGTGCTTGGCAAGGATGAAGTAGAAATGGAAGCCCTGGCTGACGCGCCAAACGTGATTGAGGGCGAAGTCATAGAAAAGCCAAAACCAAAGCCCAAAAAACACAAAAAATCCGCTGGCAATAAAAAGCGGAGAAAAAAATGACAGACGCCGCCAGCCCGTCCATAGAAGACGCCATCCAATACGCCAAAAAGTATTTAGAAGACCTGCTGTCTTTTTTTGGCCTGAACACCGACGTTTACGCCACCACCGAAGACCATGAAGTTATAGAACTCAACGTACCCAGCACCCACCTGAACGGCTTTCTGATAGGCCAGCAGGGCGACACCATGCGCGCGCTTCAGTTCCTGGTCAGCAGCGCGTTGCGCAGCCAGGGCTACGACTACAGCCGGGTAAACGTGGACATTGCAGACTATAAAAAGGCTCGTGCCGACCAAATTGCCGACCGCGCCGAAGATTGGATCAAAAAAGTCCAGGAATCCGGCGAGCCCATGGAACTAAACCCCATGAACGCCGCCGACCGCCGCATAGTCCACAAAACAGCTAACGACGCCGGACTAACCACCGAATCAGTAGGCGAAGGCCCCACCCGCCACGTCGTCCTCAAACCCCCCCCGACAGACAAAACATAACCAATTCACATTTCTCCCATCTGTTACAAGACAGTCTTGTATAAGATAGCAAAAATGTGATATTTTCTATGTATGCCATCTCGTAACGCAATTAAATCCGATGTCCCTGAGTCTTATTACCATGCCTATGCCCGAGGCATCAATAAGCAAACAATTTTCCCCGAAGATGCTGATTTTGAGTATTTCCTAAGACTATTAGCTCGATACTTATCAACTAAACAAGCCGAAAACAAGCTTGGCCGCGTTTACCCCACATTTACGAGCCGGATTGAGCTGATTACGTACTGTCTAATGAGCAATCACTTCCATTTACTTATTTATCAAGTCGACGAAGGAAGTATGGCCAGTTTCATGAAAAGTCTTTTAACAAGCTACAGTAAATACTTCAACCTTAAGTACAAACGGAGCGGTCCACTTTTTGAAAGTCGATATAAAGCCGTGAGAATCGAAGCCCAATCATACCTCGAGCACATCAGTCGATACATTCATCTAAACCCGCGTTACTGGAAGAACTATCCGTATTCAAGCTTAGGTTATTATTTCAAAGCTAATGCGGTCGAATGGCTGCGGCCAGGGAAAATAGAGTCATTATTCAATGGCCGCACACAATATTTGTCATTTCTCGATGACTATGAAGAGCACAAACAGATGTTAAAAGAAATAAAACACGAACTAGCAGACCGTTAACGATAATTCACAAAAACCCTCTCATATACAAGACTGTCTTGTAACAGATGGGGGGAATGTGAATTGTTATTTGGGATGATGGATTACTTTGACTATTACTGCTGCTGTTGCTACGGATAATAGGACGTAGAGTGCTTTAAGCCAAGGATTGTCATGTGTTTTGTAGACGTTGGATGTGGTTGTGGGGATTGTTTGTTCGGTTGTTTCTGGAGTAGGGTTTGTGCTTAATCCTTGGACCTGAGGGGTGGCTGATAAATTGTTCGGATTAGTGGGGCTGCTGGCAGGTTGCAGTTCGGTGTTCGCGGCCGCCACTGCTCCTTGGGTTTGGGTTGGTTCGGTGACTTCTTGGTTTGGGCCGGCTTCGGTTTCTGGGTTGTTGGCTGGGGGTTTGGGGTCTCCGACAGACGGGTCGATTTCAATAGAAGGCGTAGGGATTGGTTCGATGACTAGTGGCGGCTGGTCAATTAACGGGTCGCAGGCGTCGTCAGTGCTGTCTTTGTCTGTGTCTTCCGCGCTCGTAGGGACCACAACGCAAGCGCCCGGATTGTCTCCGGAAACGTAGACTGTTTCGTATATGTCTACATCTTCATCGCTGGTGTTTTTGCCATACAGGTGAAGCGTGTGGAAGCCGGTGGGCACAGAACCGGCAAGGGTTATTTGTATGGTGACATTGCCCGATGCATCCGTGTTGAAAGTGCCTAGATCTACTGGGTCGGAATTGAGCCAACCGCGAACGGTGCTAGAGGCTTTGATGAGCGAGGCCAGGCCGCTATATTCGGTCACCCAGGTTTTGCCAAGTTCTATCGCGCCGCCGTTTGTGCCAGTCGTGTTTTTGATAATCCGCATGGTGCGGTTGGTTTTTGGCACGCTCAGGATTGGCAAGCTGTCTGGCGGGTCAGCCGGTGTCAGGCTGGAGTTTGGCGTTGGCATAGCTAGGGTGAAGTTGGCGGTTTGTTCCAGGATTTTTGCCTTGAGTAGTGATTGGCCCAAGGCGTTCGGGTGGTAGCTTTCGTTGCCAATCGGACCGTGTACAAAAGGTATGTTGGCTATGTCATTGCCGGTAGTTAGGCCGTTGATCGCCACATTCCAGCTGTCAGTTTCGCAAAGCTTATGGCCGGCCAGTGCGTCTTCCGTGTCTACGTAAGCCACCCCAACGTTGGAGGCTGCAGTTTTGACCACGGAGTTCAGATAGCTCACCAACTGGTTGGCAAAGATGAGTTCAGTACGGTTCAGATGCACATTGTTGGCGCAATTACCGTCTGGGTAGGCAATCTGCGGGTAGCCAACCACGTAGATTTTGGCTCGCGGGTCGCCAGCGTTTTTGATTTGGGTGTACAGGTCTGTCAGCCGAGGAAATTGTCTGTTTATTTCGTCCACAATCTCCAGACGGTCTTCGTAGGAGCTGTAGCAAGTGTCTGTATAAAGGCAGCGCTTGATTTTGTCGGCGAAGCCGATGTCGTTGCCAACAGCGGAGAGGGTTATGATGCTGGGCTGGTACTCTTCTAGGAATCTTTTTTGTCCCCTATATCCGGGCAGAAAGCCAGCTAAGATTTCATCATCAAATGACTTATCTTCTTTGTTTTTTGCTTGCGAGAATTTTTGATTATAAAGTTCACTAAGGTCAGTTATGTCCTGAATTTTTGCGCCCGAACATGCCATAGATTCGTACTGGCCAAACCCCAGTTCACTAGAAATCAAGTAAGGGTAGGAGCGCTGGGAAAGGTGGCATTTGTTTTCTGTCGTGTCTGTCAGTGCCTTGTATTGGTAGGCTCCCTCGCCACTCGCAAACGAATCTCCTAGAGCCAGGTACTGGAAGCTGGCGGCTTGCTGTCCGTCAGCGGTCAATGTATAGCGGGAAATTTTGCTGGTGGTGCCAATTTTACTGCCCAGGTACATGTCCAGCGTGTAGTCGCTCCTGAACCGGACGCTTGAAACGTTTGTGAAGCCCGTGACTTGCTGCTGGATAAAGGGCAATAGGTCACGGGAACTGCAGGATACTTTAGTGGTAATGATGTTTGGTACCGGCCCGCAAGTAGAGAGGTCGTACAGCCTCAAAATTCCAAAATTGTTGGAAGCCACTATGGCGTACTTGCCATCCGGGCTTATGGCCGTTCTAAACCCCGGGCCCAGCCCAATGGAGTAGTTGACGGCAGTGCCAAATGGCAAAACTTCTCGCGTTTTGGTATTTACCCGGACTGTAGCCACAAATGGTATGTCTACGACCATCCAGTCGCCGTTGGTAGAGAAACTCATGGATTCATGAGCCGCAGCCAGCAAGCGGCCAGATTTGTCCCTCAATGAAACCGGAGAAGTTGCCGGGAGTTTATGCACTACTTTGCCATCGTTTAACGCAGTGCTGTCTAGTGATTTATCCAGATTGTCCCAGAAAAACAGATAGTACCCATAAAACGTGCCGCCGCCCATGGTCAATCCGGTAGACGAATAAGGAATGGGTACTGGTATGGTTGACCCTCCGTTCGCGGTGAGTATGTTTCCCGCAACGGTGCTGCCCTGCCGTTGCAAATAATTGCTGGTAGAAAAAGCGCCGTAGCCGGTGTCTACTACGCAGCTAGTGTGGCTTTGCTTACTTTGAGGGATGGGCAGTAGTCTTTTGGGGCGGGTGATAACTTCGCGCTGCTGGCAGCTTTGATTACCGGTGTTGTTTGGGGTAAGCGGTTCATTTGGGCCTAGGTCTTCGAGCCTGTCCAGAATAGGCAGTGCAGAGGAAAGCCAAGGGGAAACAGCTGTTTCTGCAGTCGCTGATTTATGTGGCGGCAACAAAAGCAATAGAACGGCAAAACATGCAATGAATGTAATACCGACCCAAAACTCTCTTCCTGTCCGCATGAATCACCTCTGATGAATGTCTAAACATAACTATAGAGTTTTGTGTGCGTAAAAAGCAAGTAAACCCAAGATTATTCACAGATATAGCGCAAGCTAGTCTTTTAGCGGGTAGAATTCTTTCAAAGCTGGTCCGCCACAGCTTAACTCAATAGATAAGTTCTTTTGTTGCAATTGCGATTTTAGCAAGAGATCAGGACTAATGTTGTTTGCAAACACCAATCCTATAGAACAGCCAAGAGAAACATCCGTAAACTTTATATCGTATCCATTTCTTTGTACTTGGTTTTCGTTTTTGGGTTCCAAAAATGTCTTTTCAGAATCATATGTGACCGAAAGACTCGGAGACGAAAGCAGGAATTTTCGGATTTCCGAATTTAACACATTTGCTTCTTTGACATCAGATACTGCATAAACAGTCCCAACCTGTACGCCACACCCCAGCGGACCCCTACCGAATTCTTGGCTTGAGTAGCCGCAGGTTTTTTCTTTTTTGGTTTCGTCGGCTTTGCCAATTTTGTCCTGAATTTGTATAGCCAGCGCGTCCAGGCTGGCTTCTGCTTTGTCAAAGTTCTGTTTCTGATTGTGTATTTGCAAGGGGCGGACTACTAACGCGTAACCTACAGCTCCCAAAACGCCAGCTCCAACTAAACCATAGAGAGCATACCGGAGGATTTTTTGAGTTTTTGTCTGGGCCATGGAGTTTATTGTACTAGTGCTTTTGCTTATTTGCCAAAGACTTCGTTTTAAGTCGCGATATTTTGGTTCACTATGTTTTACATAAGCTTTATACTTCATGCCAGTGGATGAAATTCTAAAAAACAACAAATTGCGAATGGGCCTGGGGATTATTGTAGTTTTTGAAATCCTGGCTGCGGTATTTTTGGTGTCACGGCTGAGTATAGAGACTTCACCGGAAGCTAAATCCGAGCCAACAAAACCTGATACAAATACCGCGCTGGTTTCGTTCACGACTGTGGGAGATTTTGGAGCCAACGAAACCACCAAAAGGGTTTTGAAAACGTCAGTAAGTCAAAAACCAGATTTTACGCTTGCTCTAGGTGACTTTGCTTATAACCAAACCAAAAGTGAGGCCGAGTGGTGTGGTTTTATCCATACTGCGGTAGGGGATACTTTCCCTTTCATGCTGATTGCGGGGAATCATGACGTAGAAGGCGACGGCGGGTTTGGCAACGGACATTTTGAAAAGTATGCGGCGTGTTTGCCAAACAGGATGCCGAATATGCGCGGCACATACGGGGAAAAGTATTTTTTTGATCAAGGAAACACCGCCAGAATTATTGGGATTGCTCCAAACCTGAGCGTGTACGGCGCGCCAGGAAACTATAACAAGGGCGGAGACGCCTATGTATGGCTCAGCAGCACAATTGATGACGCCCGGGCAAAAAATATCTCATGGCTGGTGGTTGCCATGCACGAAAACTGCATAGCCATGGGCGTAAAAAAGTGCGAAATCGGCGAAGATTTGCTGAATTTGTTGGTAGAAAAGAAAGTTGACCTAATTTTGCAGGGCCACGAGCATGGCTATATGAGGAGCTCGCAGCTGAGTTTGAACCCGGCCTGCGCGAGTATTTCTGCAAGCACTCCAAAAGCGGAGTGTGTAGTTATATCAACGGAAAATAGCTACAAAAAAGGCCTAGGGCCTCTGCTCGTCATAAACGGCACCGGCGGTTTTGATGTGCGGGACATAAATCTTCAGCGGGCAGAGAAAATCTTTTTTGCCAGCTGGCACGGCAAAAACATAGAACCAGCCAACGGGCCAGTCTCTGTCAAAATTTATAGCGACAGGTTAGAGGCTGAATATTTGGGCGTAGAAGGCAAAGTCCAGGACAGCTTCAAAGTTATCCAATAACTTGCTTATAGACTTCCAGGGTTTGTTCGGCCATGCGGCGCCATGAATACTTCTTCACCTGCTGCGACCCTTTGGCTTTGAGCTTGGAGCGGAGAGCTTCATCGTTCAAAACTTCGGAGATTTTGGCTGCCATGTCACCTACATCTAGCGGATCAAAGTAGTGGGCAGCGTCGCCGTAGACTTCCGGCAGACAGGTAGCGTTGCTGCTAACTACCGGGCAGCCGTGCGCCATGGCTTCCAGCCCAGGAAGACCAAAGCCCTCGCTAAGCGACGGCATGGCGTAGGCTCTGGCGTGCTCGTAGAGCCAGCGCAACTGGCCTTCACTCACAAAACCGGTAAAAACCACCCCGGAAATGCCGTTTTTCTTTACCATACGTTCATGGCGTCTGTACAACGCTTCTCTTTTGCCGACCAGAACCAGTTTGAGGTCGGGGTTGGCCGGCTTTAGCAAGGCAAAAGCTTCTATGAGTCGACGCAGATTTTTATGCTCCATTGGCCGCCCGGTGTACATAATGTAACTGGAATCTTGCAGTTCGGTAATTGGTTCGGGTTTTTCGACAATCTTGTCCGCGCCCAGATGCGTAACGGTTATTTTGCGGCTATTTATACGGGCGAATTTGGCTATGTCGTTTTTTACAAATTCAGAATAAGTTAGCAGAGCGGCTGATTTGCGGGCAACAATTTTGTTTACCAAGCGGTAAACTTTCTGTTTGGTAGTGAATGTAACGCGATTTTTGTCCGGATTGCGGAAGCGCAGGGTAGTGAGGTCGTTCATGGTTGTCACTACCTTGCCACGGTAGCGGATTGGTTGCTGAACCATAGTGAAGTGGACGAGGTCGGACTGCAGGCTTTTTATCTGTTTTGCCAAACCCAGCTGTTCGCCAAAACCAAATTCTTTGTAGGGGCAGGCTAATTTGGAAAAGTTGGGGTTGGTGGGCTGCCAGCTGTCCATATCGCTGGGCTTCAAAAGCACTACATATTTGTTCTGATTATCAATCTTTTCCAGGTACTTAACTAGCTGGCGAGCGTAGCGGCCGGTGCTGGAATTCCATTCCCGAGAGCAAATAACTATTTTCATATTAGCCGGCAACCTTCTAAACAATTAGTATAATAGGTGGGGTTTGTTAAAATAGACCCATCTGAAGCATAAATTAAAGGGAGCATAATGGCAAAAAGCGCACTGATAACTGGCATTACCGGGCAAGATGGATCGCATCTGGCTGAACTGCTCCATGAAAAAGGCTATGAAGTGTTTGGCGTGATTCGCGGACAGCAAAACCCGCGCCGCGTTGCTACGGAAAATTTGCTGCCATTTGTGAAGCTAATCGAGGCGGACGTAACAGATTTGTCGTCTCTTGTCCGCGCCATAGAAGTGGCAAAACCAGACGAAGTTTATAACTTGGGCGCCATAAGTCACGTAGGCTACTCGTTCAAAGACCCGATTTTAACTGCCGAAGTCACAGCCAAGGGCGTGGTAAACATGTTGGAGGCTATTCGTCTGAGCGGCGGGACAAAAACCATACGTTTCTACCAGGCTTCAACTTCTGAAATGTTTGGCGGACTGGAATACAACCGACCAGAAAAAGGCTACAATGAAACATCTTTGTTTCATCCACGTAGCCCATACGGTGTAGCCAAATTATATGGCCATTGGATAACGATTAATTACCGTGAAAGCTATGACATGTTCGCCTGCAGCGGCATACTGTTCAACCACGAAGGCCCGCGCCGCGGCCTGGAATTTGTAACGCGCAAAATCAGCAATGCCGTAGCGCGCATCCAGCTAGGCAAACAAAAAGAGATTGTACTGGGTGACCTAAAGCCCAAGCGCGACTGGGGTTATGCTGGTGATTACGTAGAGGGTATGTGGCGCATGCTTCAGCAAGAGAAGCCAGCTGATTACGTGCTGGCTACCGGGGAGACCCATTCCATAGAAGAATTTTTGACATTAGCCTTTAAAGAAATTGGCATAGATGACTGGAAGCCGT
This sequence comes from uncultured Candidatus Saccharibacteria bacterium, assembly GCA_964593805.1. Lineage (GTDB taxonomy): Bacteria > Patescibacteriota > Saccharimonadia > Saccharimonadales > JBBQAJ01 > JBBQAJ01. The sequence continues at coordinate 104,070 of CAZQHP010000001.1, forward strand.
ATGTGCGCCAAGGTCAAGAGTTCATGCGCCCAGCCGAGGTAGATTTGCTACTTGGCGACCCCACAAAGGCAGAACAAGAACTGGGCTGGAAGCGCCAAGTTGATTTCCCTGGCCTAGTCAAGATGATGGTAGAACACGACCTAAAGCTAGAAAATTCTTCTCCCGGCAGTAAATAACTAGACTCGGCTTCGCCAATCGGCGACAACATCAGCCAGTGTGGTCTCAAAGGGAATCTCGGGCTTCCAACCAGTGTGGTCGGTAAGTTTTTTTGGGCTGCCATAAATAATAGGATTGTCAGAAGGGCGAACTTTAGAAGAATCCTGCTTTATCTCTGGCTTGCAGTCTGTGTTTGCTAAAATACCAGCCAACATATCACTACCGCTGTGGGCTACGCCAGAGCAAAGGTTATAAATTTCTCCAGTTTTGCCCTTTTCAAGTAAAAGGCGATATGCTCTTGCGATATCGCGAACGTCAGTATAGTCACGCTGTGCGTCCAGATTGCCCACTAGTATCTCACTGCTCAGACCCTTTTCTATTTCAATAACCTGTTTTGTTAAATCCGGCACTATAAAGCCCAGACCCTGTCCCGGTCCGAAGTGATTGAACGGCCGGGCAATTATGCATTCGAAGTCCCTAGTTTCGTAATATTGAGCCAGTTGTTCCTGGCCCATCTTGCTGACGTCATACGGCGAACTAGGCGAAACAAGAGAATTTTCAGTTAACGGCAAATGTGCCGAGGCGTCGTACAAGTTTCCGCTACTGACTACCAAAAATCGCGGCTTAGCCTGCTGAGCCAAAGCTGCTTCGAATAGGTTCACTTCAATACCCATATTTGTAGTTATATACAACATAGGATCGTCAAAAGACGGTCCGACTGCTGCCAGGCCAGCCAGGTGAATCACGCCGTCAATGTCTTTAAACGGAATTTGTCTTGTTTCCTCTGCACTATTCAAATCAAGTTGCAGATATGATGTAACAAATTCAGATTTTTCGATTTTGCCACCTGGTCGGTCTACCACCACAACTTCAATATTATTTTTGGCCAGTTCTTTTACCAGATGTTTACCCACAAAACCGTTGCCACCGGTTACCAACACTCGTTTCATATACTTAGGTTACAGCAGGATTCAGGCTTCACCAAGTCTGATTGCCCCAGGAGTGAAATACAGGTAAAATGAGCTGAAGTGCAAAATCTAAAACAACGCTACCGTTACTCGATTATTTTGCTGAAACAGCTAGTTAAAACCGATTTCAAAATCAGGTATCAGAATTCAGTGTTGGGCTATCTTTGGACATTGCTAAGGCCGTTATTTGTGTTTGTGATTTTGTACTTTGTCTTTGTGAAGATACTCAAAACGGGCGGCGATATACCGCATTTTGGCGTCTATCTGCTACTGGGCATAGTGCTTTGGAATTACTTTGTAGAAGTGACAAACGGCGGTGTCAGCGCAATCGTCAACAAAGGTGAAATTATGCGCAAGGTAAACTTTCCGCGCTACGTAATTGTGCTGGCCGGGTCGTTTTCCGCGCTTATTAACCTGACGTTTAATCTAGCTGTGGTTGGGTTTTTTATGGTGCTATCCAAAACGGAAATAAGTCCAAGTGTTATATTTTTGCCACTGATTCTTATTGAGCTTTTCATTTTCTCGTTGTCGCTAAGTTTTTTACTAAGCGCCGTTTACGTGAAGCTTCGAGACGTGGGATTTATCTGGGAAGTTATTATCCAAGGGGCGTTTTTTGCAACGCCAATTATGTACGCCTTTTCATTGGTGACTTCAAAAAGTCTGCTAGCTGGCAAGATTTTGATAAGCAGTCCGGTTGCCCAGATCTTGCAAGACGCACGGTACATGCTGATTTCCAAAAAAACTGACACTATGTACAGCGTGTTCCATACCACGTGGGCTTGGGCAATACCGGTGTCAATAGTTATTATTACCGCTGTAATATCGGTAGTATATTTTAGAAAACAATCGCCATATTTTGCGGAGAACGTATAGTGGACGACGTTGCCGTACGCGTTGGACGCGTGTCCAAGAATTTTCGTCTGCCGCACGAAAAAGTCAGTTCAGTCAAAAATCTTTTTGTTCACGCCGTTAGATACCTCAGAAATCATCGGACATACGAAGTCCAGCATGCTCTAAAAGATGTTTCATTTGAAGTAAAACAAGGCGAATTTTTTGGAATTGTGGGACGGAACGGCAGTGGCAAGAGTACTTTACTCAAAATGCTTGCCGGTATATACCAGCCATCCAAAGGCAAAATCCAAGTCAACGGTAAACTGGTGCCGTTTATTGAACTTGGTGTGGGTTTTAGCCCAGAACTAACCGGCAGAGAAAACGTGTATTTAAACGGAGCGCTGCTGGGGTTTAGTAAAAAAGAAATAGAAGCACAATACAAAGACATTGTGGATTTTGCCGAACTCGAACCTTTTATGGATCAGAAGTTAAAAAATTATTCTTCAGGTATGCAGGTTCGATTGGCGTTTTCAATGGCAGTGAGAGCCAAAGCTGATGTTTTGCTTATTGACGAGGTTCTAGCGGTAGGCGACGCTGACTTTCAGCGCAAATGCTTTAATTATTTCAACAACTTAAAAAAGGAAAAAACGACCGTTATATTTGTTAGTCACAACATGGATGCTGTCAGAGAATATTGCGACAGGGCAATGCTGATAGAAAACAGTGAAGTAGTTGAAATAGGTTCTACCGACGAAGTTGCCGAAAAATATCTGCAGCTGTTCATGGAAGATAAGACTGACGACGGTATTGGCGGCGAGGAAGAAAATCGATGGGGGGACCAAGCTATAAAAGTTATAGATATAAAAGTAGAAGTAACCAAAGAAACAATTATTATCAAAGAAACAATTAAAGCAACGCAAGCCATCGAACATCCGATTGCTGGTTTTCGCATAAGAGACGCTGCTGGCAGTGATATAACGGGTACAAATACTCTAATTGAAAACAAAACTTTGCAAAATTTTGAAAAAGGCCAGACTGCTGTGTTGGTTTGGCAGATGTACAATTGCCTGCGTGATGGCAAATATTCTGTTGATCCCGCCCTGCTTCACCCCGACAAAATTACAGTTGCTGATTGGTGGAATGATGCCGTTCGTTTTACGGTTAAGAAAAAAAGGCACATTCCATATACAATTGACCCAGGTTTTGACCTGACTGTTAAGGTGGAGCAGTGATGATTGACCCCAAAGCTATTACCACTTACGCGCAATATAACGAAGATCTCATTCTTGCGGCGTTGTTGTCAGACGTTAAACAGGGATTTTATGTTGATATCGGCGCCAATTATCCGGTTATTGATTCGGTAACAGAGTATTTCTACCAAAAAGGCTGGCATGGCATAAACATTGAGCCGCTTAAGAAGCTGCATAAACAACTGGCCGAAGCCAGACCAAAGGACATAAACCTAAATATCGGAATCGGAGAAACAAAAAGTGAGGCTACTTTTCGTGAATATGTGGATGTACCTGGGCAGTCAACATTTGACCCGGAACAAAAAAAACAGCATGCAAAATCGTTAAAATATATAGACTACACAGTACGTATACTGCCACTGAGCGACGTATTGGCTAAATACAATCCAAAGCACATACACTTCATGAAAATAGATGTCGAGGGTTTTGAATACGAGGTGGTGGCCGGGAATAATTGGGAGAAGTTCCGCCCAGATGTGGTGTGCATAGAAGCAAATCATGTCTCAAAAGACTGGCGCCCAATTCTAGTAGGGCATAACTACAAACTATTTATTGCCGATGGTCTGAATGAATACTATGTGGCACAAAAGCACTGGAATAGAACAGAAGGCTTTGTGGAGAAAATAGTAGAACTTGATTACCATGCGCTGAAACAGCACCAACAACAATCCTGGCATACTGATAGTGAAGAACTGGTGCGTACGGCCAAAGTTGCCGAAGAGCAGCAAAAACAAATACAAACCCACAAAGAAAACGTGGCTAATCTGCAAAAAATGGCAGCACTGACCCTGAAAAACAGACCATGGTTTTCAAGGTTCAAGCGGGCTATTTACGGGCTTACCGTAGACTGGGTGCGCTATAAAAAATCTTCTAAAAAGAACCTTCAATAATTGAGAGCAGCTGTTTGGACATTTTCTTCCAGCTGAATTTTTTGGACTGCTTTAGGCCCGCGCTGATCATTTTTTTTCTTAGCTTAGGATCTTCCAAAGCTATAATCGCTCTAGCAATAGCGGTGTAGTCGCCCGTTTCTATTAACAACGCCGCTTTTCCGGCCGCTTCCGGTATGGATGAATTGTTGTAGGTTATAACCGGGCAACTGGATGACATGGCTTCAAGTATAGGCAGGCCGAAGCCTTCGTAAATAGTAGTAAATATAAAAGCATGCGCCGATTCGTATAAGCCTTTTTTTTGCTCGTCGGTAACAAACCCCACAAGATGAATGTCTTTCTTGTATGGGCTGCTCATGATTGCGTTCCTGCCTTCAATGCTCGGCAGGTGATTTAGTTTTTTGAATTCATTTCCCGCTAAAACCAGAGCCATGTCTGCGCCATGTCCTTTAGCAATATTAAATGCATGGACAATATCCTGAATCCTTTTTCTGACATCAGTCCCCCCTATATAAAAGACATATGGCTTGGTAATCTTTTTTGCAATCGAGAAATCGGGTTTATCATCCGACAGTACTGCCGCCAGCGGCACGGTATATATCTTGCGTCTGTCTATACCCAGAATTTTCGCAAAATCTTCGGAAGTTGCTTTGGAGATGCATATGATTTTATCAGCCCGCTTGTATGTTTTGTAATGCAAACGGTATTTTTGGTTATAATAAACCGATCTTATCAGGGCGATTAGGGTTTTTGGCATTATTTTTGATCTGCTTACAGCAAAAGACCTATGGCTTATCCTAAAAACCAGAGAACGCAGTATGCCTCTCTGAGTTTTTCCCATAGTGTTTGCTGTGTGTTTGAGCGTAAAAGACAAACTGGGCAGGTATTCATTTTTCATAATTAGCGGAATTAGGTCGTAGCCAATTATGATGTTTTGTGTCTGTTTCCATCTGGGCGCGCCAAGCGTAAAGTCAAACTGGACAAATACGTCAGGTTTTATTTTTTTTAGCGGGTGGAAACGGTGGTTTATAAGCCTGATAAGCCCAGGCAATTCGCGCGGAGAATTCAGGACGGTTTTAATTGTGGCAGTCTCGATGATTTCATAGGAATTATTAAGTTCAATGCCCAGCTTTTCCACTGGATTGCTTTTGTCAAAAACATAAAAAACGTACTTATTGTCATCTGCGGGCAGGTTTTCAAGCACGCTTTTTATATACATGCCTATACCACGGTTTTCATGGCCAATCTGAAGAGCGCGCAGGTCAAAGCAAATTGTTTTCACTCGTTGATTTCCTCGAGTATTTTCAGAAGTTTCTTGGCTTCGTTATCCCAAGAGAATTTATCGACCTGTTTATAGCCCTCTTGTACCATATTTTCCTGTAACTTTTTGTCAGCCAGTACTGTACTCATGACATCCGCAAGCTCTATAATCGATTTAGCGTCCACTACTTTTGCAGCAGATCCCACGGCTTCGGGCAAAGATGAATTGTCACTGGTTATAACCGGCACGCCGCACGCCATGGCTTCAACCGGCGGAATACCAAAACCTTCATACAAACTTGGGTATACAAAAAGTGAAGCACCGCTAAATATTGCCGGCCTGTCATCATCCTTCACATAATCTAACGGTTGTTGAATATGACTGCCATTCGTGCGAAGGCGTTCGATGATTTCAAAGATTTCATCATCCAGCCAGCCGCGCGCCCCCACGAGCAACAAAGAATATTCATTGCGGACTGATTGGTCCAGCTTTTCGTAGGCAAGAAGTAGATTTTTAAGATTTTTCCTTGGCTCAATGTTGCCTACAAACAAAATATATTTGCCATGTATACCATAGCGGGCTTTTATTTTTTTAATCTGCTCTTCGGGACGCCTGTAGAATACTCTTTGGTCTATTCCCGGGTAGACTATTGAAACATCTTTTGAGGGAACACTATAAAAATCACAAATTTCTTTTTGGCTATTTGTAGAGATGGTAATGATTTTATTAGAACGCTCTACGGATTTTCTGACGTTGTCACTCAGAAATTTTTGGTTTCTAGGCTCCACATACTGCGGAAAATATTCAAAAGATAGGTCGTATACAAAAGACACCGATTTCGAAAACCATAATGGCCAAGAAGTGTAGTTCGGGAAAAGATAAATATACCGGCCAAAGAACAAATCGTACGGAGGCTGAAGGTTCCTGATCTTAAGTGCGTTTGCAATCCGAAGAGTGAAGGGGCTTCGCTTGATTTTAAAATTACGGAAGCCATAGCTGCGAATTTTAGCCATCTTTCGGTAAAAAACCCCGAGCGTTACTTGTACGTCGTCACGATCTTCTATAAGCCTGTCCAAAGCTCTGAGCAGTTCTAAGCAGTAGTGGCCGATACCGCTAAAATGAGTGTTAGTCAGCACCTCCGCATCAACAAACACCTTTAATTTTCGTTTCGACATATTAGTATATTCTAACGAAACATAGGCACATCACAAAGAAAAGACGGTCGCACGGCTGACTTTTGGAGTAGTCAGGCTATAAGACGCCGGATGTCTGAGTGTGCCAAAAAGGGACGTTAAGCCAATTGTAAAGTACGGCGTTACCGTCCGGTTGTAGCAAGAGTCTTAAGCTGCCATGACCACTAGTACCGGTGTACCAAATCGGCTTGGCGCTGCGGTCGTATAGCACCAGATTGCCGTCTGGCTGCATGGCTAGAAATGACACCGACCTACCATCCGTACCCGTTGCCCAAGTGGCACGGTTTGGTGAATACAGTACAAGATTGCCGTCTGTTTGCAGTATCAATTTGAATCTGCGATCGGTCGTGTCTATGCTTTGGCCTGGATAAAGCCTGCCGCTTGGGAGGGTTGTATTGATATATGACAAGTGCTCGGGGGTATGAAGCGTATAGGTTGCCCACAAAACAGCGTTGCCGGCGCTATACATTACCAAATTACCATCGGTTTGCACCACCAGGCGAGCGCCCGGATTTCCAGCTGTGGCTGTATTCCAAAGTGCCTGTCCGCCGGCGGTGTAAAGTACCAGGTTTCCGTCACCCTGCATTACTAGCCTGTTGGCAGTAGGAAACACACCCGTGTTCCATACGGTTTTGAAATTTGCATGCAAAGCCACATTGCCGTCTCGCTGCAAAGTAAGAGCCGACTGGGAATCCGGAGATAGCAACAAGTCGTCTTTATTCAGCGATTCTCCTGAATTTAACACCGAGTCGTTGCTATTGTTTGGAGAGGCAGCAGTGTTAACGTTGACGGTGAAGAACATACCCGGATCGTTCAGCCACTCCCGTCCCTCGACGAGCACGTTAAAATATTCATTGTAAGTACCTGTTGTTGCCGGAGCCTTCATGGTGAATTCAAAAGTACCTATTTGTCCGGGAGGGATTGTAGACTCCAGTAGTTGAGCTGGGCGGGCACTATTAAGCCAGTCTGTGTTGGCAAACTGGCTAACTCTATCCATTTGACGTGATGTTCCTAGGTGGAGAGTTGACTGACTCCATGTTTGAGTGCCCATGTTACGAGCTTTTACTCTTAGATAAATAGTTCCGTTTGGTACAACTGTAGGTGTCGAAGTAAATGATTGAGTCCGCCCAGAGTCGGTATATGCGTTTTGGCTTTCATATGACCATGCGTAGGGCACTGGCGACAGGGTTGAGCCAAACCAGTCTATGTACATACGCCAAAAATTGCGGTTACCGTACGCACCGCAGCTGTCACCACTACCATACAAATTTGCAAGCGCGGATGCGTTAGGCTGGTAGGGGGTGTAGTTATATAGTCCAGCAGTTGCTTGGTTTTGTATGAACACGTTTGAACCGCCACAACCGGCGTTGGGATTGTATTGAATGTAGTTGTTCTGGCCGGCCGTGTAATTGAATAAATTTGCTTGTCTGGCGTATCGTTGGTATTGCCTGGCCGCATAGTAAACTTGATTATAAAATCCATAATACGTTGAATCACAATCTGCAGTATCAGGGCAGCCGTAACCGGTGGCACTGCGGTACTGCACGCTCCAAGGCCAGTCATCGGTTACCAAACTCTGTTCTTTTTGCAGTAGCACCAACAAAACCTTAGGGCTAACTCCACAAGCCTGAGAAACGTCATAAATTATCTGAGCTGAAGTTTTAGTACCGCCTGTGATTGCTCCACAATAAGCATCGGCGGCTTTTGCTGCGGTGTCTTGTGAATAGTCCTTAAGACAAGTATATGGAGGCGGGTACCCACGGCTGGTGCCATAGGCAGCGCGCGTTGTGCCAGCATATGGCTGCGTCCCGTTTGTATCGCAAACCGGCACTTTGGCGTTCATGAAACTCTGAATATCACCCGGATTCATAGTATTGGGGTTAAAGAAAACGGCGTCGTCAATAATCCGACCCGCGCTAAAGTCGCTGCCGGAAAGAGCTTTTGCAGGTGCGCTGGAACTCAGAAGCAGCAAACAAAGTGTTGCGGAGATTATAGAGACATAGAATTTTCTAGTAAATGCCATGTCCTTATTTTACCTCTATAGTTTTGGATTGTGTACCGCTTGCGGTGGGCGAGTCGTACGTCAGCACTATCAGCCAGCTGCCTGTTGCCAGGGTAGAATCCCAGCTGATTGGAGTGCACTGCGTGTACGAGGCATTTTGAAAACCAGTCGAACTTTTAGTAACTACTTGCGTACCTTGGGTTGCCTTTGCCGTACAAGTGCCGCCTTCTTCAAAAACACCCGTTACGTAGCCTTTTACAGCCGTGGCTGACGCCTCAACGATAAAAACGTCTACTTGTTTTTTTCCTGAGGTTGGCTGGTTGCTGGTGGCTTCATCTTTTTTGACGATAGCGTCTTTGTTGGTGTCTGTTTCTTGTTTTTCAGCGGTGGTTGGCGGGTCCAAGTTGACAACCTGCCCGTCGGCGGTTTTAGCTGGTTCGGTATCTTTGTTCTTGAGTAGGCGATAACCGGCTATGCTTCCGGCAACCAGCAGAACAGCGCCCGCTAGGGCTAGAAAAACGAGCTTCTTGGTTATTTTAATTCTGCGCATGTTTGTTTTCATCTAACAGTGTTAATGATACCACAAATAAGCATAAGTTTCAATAGTCAAAACACTAAAAAAAGACTTATTAAGCCAACACAGTATAAAATAAATACCAATGCCCCAAACAATCAAAAAAAACGGGAATCTTAGGCTTTGGCTTTCTAAGGCTTGGGTTCAGTGGTTGCTGGCAGCTATAATCTTTTTTTTATTTTCATGGCTTTATATGGGCCAAGCAATCAGCAGCTGCTCGACCGCTTCAACGGCACTCGGCAGTGATAGTACTGGTGGGTTCGGCTGGGTGCAGTGGGCTGGGGGCAATGATATGTCGTGGGGGGCTACAGATAAGAGCAACTATCCTTTCGGTGAACAGTTAGGAAAACCACAATTTATCACTTCCGCAGTCTTTATATTTGCATACAAACTGTTTTCATCTTTGACTACGCCCATCTGCGGCTTGAATTTGATTGTGCTGCTTGGCTATATGTCGACAGCTCTTACGATGTTTGGATTGGTCCGTTGGCTGTCGAGGCGTTTTGATATTGCGCTTTTTGCCGGCTACGCGGCAGCCTTTGTGCCTTTTCATTTGATCAAATCACAAAGCCACGTCAATTATATTTATGGCAGTATATTTATAGGGGTTATATGGGCTTTTCTATGGCTCCTCAGCAAGCCATCATATCGACGAGCGGCGGTATTGGGCGTGGTGAGCGCCCTGGGATTTTATTTTGACGGCTACTTTATTTTAATAACCAGTTTACTTCTTCTTGGTCTATTTGCCGCTCCATTTGCTCTAGATTTTATAAAATTGATAATTAATCGCAAAGCCTGGCGAGACATTTTAAGAAAATCGTTTGTGCGACTAAGATACATCATATTTTCAGCAATAGTGCTTGCCCTATTGCTCGTACCAATCTTGTTAGTTTTTAGGGCAAGCGGAGATGCAATTAGCCAGTCGTTAGCGTCAGTCCGAAGTAATATAAAAGCAGAAACATTGATTTATGGAGCAAGGCCGATTGAATTTATCCTTCCCCCTTACAATAATCCATTGCTGCCTACTGAATACGCTGGCTGGAGGGCCCAAAAACTTCACAGTTCAAATTATTCAGAATCTACGCTTTACGTTGGATACACTGTGCTATTGCTGGCATTTATTGGGCTAGCGGGCTTGAGTCGCAGCAAACTACGCCGGGAAAAGCTAAAAGGAATACCATACACAGATCTAGTTTTTTCAACCACATTTGCATGGATTGTATGTTTTGCATTTTCACTTCCTGCTGTAGCCTTCCTATTCGGACACGATATACGCATGCCGACTTTACTACTGATTAAGCTGACGGCAAACTGGCGCGTCTTGTCACGGCTGTTTTTGGCGATGGATCCCCTAATTGTGCTTATGGCAAGTCTGGGTCTTTACTTCCTAACCAGAAATAAATCACGGTTGATGCAGATAGGGACAGTCTTTGTTTGCGGACTGCTCTTGTTTTTGGAGTATTTGCCGACGCCACTACACACCACGAACGACCTTTATAAAGACGCACCACCCATATACAAGCAACTTGCAAACGATGACAGTACGAAAATAGTTGCCGAATACCCCATAGCTGACTTCAGGTATACCCCATCCATTTTTACCTTTCAGCCCATGCACAAAAAGATACTAGTTAATTCAAACGATTCCAGTATTTCAAGAGGACCATTTCTCGCCAGTTTTGCTGGCCTTAACGATAAACAAACCCTAGGTACTTTAAAAAGTCTGAAAGTTGACGAAGTTATTACTCATGGTTTCAAATCTGACAACTCGAGCCTTGCGCAATTTTTTGAAAATCCTAACTATAATCCCGACGGTACGCTCAACCTGCCGGCGAGTAGCTACGCCTACAGGCTGGGCGAATCAGTCAACCCAATCAATAGCTTGCTGGTGATAAAAAAAGGTTATGTAGCGCTGTCTGTGGACAGCAACCAAGTAAGTCACAGGATCATAACTAGCAATGCTACTTTGTATGTCTTTCATATTATCCCAAGCCCTGCCACACAAAAATATAGAATCAGTTTTGCGGCCAATTCTATCTGTGAAAACCCTGCGGAGGTAACCATTTCACAGGGCGGTCAAACTATTTGGTTCAGTAGTGTCGGCAAGCTACCGGCAAGTATTGAGCTAACTGTGGATGATGAAGAATTTAACGTGCAGACGAAGCTATGTTCTATAGACGTCTCGAACCTAAGTTCAGCGCCATTACCCTAACGGGAATTTTTGGAGGCAATGCCCGAGTTGGCTAGAAAATCCCTGTAGCAATTATCGAAAGTATATCGTTTGCTTGATTCCCACGCTGCTTGGCGCAACGCCTTGTAGCGGCCAGGATTGTTTACTAATTGGTTTATGGCGTTTCCAAGGGCGTGCTCATCGCCGGAAGGCGCTAGTAAGCCCGTTTTGCCATCGGTAATGCTGTCGCGCAGCCCGTCGCAATCATATGCTACGGCTGGAGTACCCTGGCTGTTCGCTTCAGTGACTACAAGGCCCCAGCCTTCCTTGACGGAAGTGACCAAAATTAATGACGCTTCCCGCATGGCTTCCAAACGCTGCTCGGAATTTACACGACCCAATACCTTGATTGCTTCATGATGCCTTGAGCGTTCAACATAACGCATGACTTTTTGGGCATATGCGCCACCATTGTCACCAGCGACCGTTAGTTGCAGTGCAGGATTATTGTCGCGTGCATATTCAAAACTCTTAACCGCACTCAATGTACGCTTCATGGGTCGTATAGCTCCAAGCACCAAAACGTTATTATGACTTGGCTTTGGAGCCAATACTTTAAGTGGCTCAATATCAATCCCAACTCTTAAGACTTTTGTTTTGCTGAGGGAAAATCCATAACGGTGCAAATCCTGGCGAGTACTTTCGGATTCAGTCAACACGGTCTGATAAACCCGAGACAGCGTGAATAAATACAGCGGCTCAATCAAATAACCAACCACAGAAAGAGGAAATGGCATTTGGTAAAACCAAACTTTGCGCGCTAACTGATAAGTAAGCAAAATGCTTTTTTTACGAGTGTAAAAGCCGCAGCCGAACGGAATTGTATTCATTTCATCAACGACAACCTCAGCCCAGTTTTTCAGCTTTTTTCTGTATAACCAAAACGCTCTAGCGTAAACACTTACCCTATTGCCAACCCTTGTGATTCTGACTCCATCTATAGTTTCACTAGCCAAGGACGCAGGGTAACGAGCCGTAATTAAACACACTTCGTGCCCATCCCGCACCAGACTTTTCATAAGATGCCATGATATGTTTTCAGCTCCGCCTGCCTGCGGATGCCGGATGTCCTTCCAGGAAAACCAAACAATGTTCATTTCGATTTTCGGGCAATGATATACAACGGTCGGTTCTGTGTTTCGTTATGTATACTTTCAATGTAGAGCGCCAGCAGCCACTGGCAAATCAAAACAAGGCCGACAAGAAAACTCAACAATAAGGCTAACATGGCTGTTCCAGTAACTTCCAAATTTAGCGGGTCGTCTAGTATGTAGGATTCAACTGCCAAGAAGATGCCCAGAATGCTAGACAAAATAGTAACAATAAATCCCAAGAAACCCGTAACCAGCAAGGGCTTTGTTGACTGGGATGTAAAGGAGTGAAGGGCCAGCTTAACGAGCTTGCTAAAACTATAAGTGGCGGTACCGCCATGCCTTTGAGGGGAAACGAAAGGCACATAGCTTCTCTGAAAGCCCAGCCAGTCAATCAAGCCACGGGTGAGGCGATTACGCTCAGTTAGCTTGCTAAACTCATCGGCCACCCTACGGTCAATAAGCCGAAAATCGGTGGCTCCAGAAACTGAACCGGTATCCGTCAGAAGGTTTAATATGGCATTATGAAGTTTTGATCCGTAGCGTTTTATGAAGCCCTCGTTTTTATTTTGTGTCCGGACGCCAATTACGACGTCAGAACCCCGCCGCCACTCAGCTAAAAAGGAATCAATTAATTCCACTGGATGCTGACCGTCGGCATCAATCATAACTACTACATCCCCATTGCTTTGTTGTATCCCAGCACTGGTGGCTACTTCTTTGCCAAAGTTTCTTGACAGGCTTATAAATTGCACATCTTTGTCTTTTTTGACCAGATCCTCAATAATATCTAACGACCCATCATTGCTGCCGTCATCTATATATATAATTTCTTTTTTGATCCGGTACTTGTTGAAAAAATTTACAATTTTATCATGGTGCCATGCTAAATTGTTGGCTTCGTTATGAACCGGTACAACTAAACTAAGTAAATTGGGTTTTTGACGCATAATCCTCTATTCCTAATATAATACTGTAATATATGAGGAAGAAGCCAATTTAATGCCCAAAAAATCAACAGTATCATCTAGTTCATCTATAACGCTCTCCGTTGTAATGCCGGCATACAATGCTGAAAAATGGCTGTCTGTGTCGGTACCAAAAATAGCCGCGGCCATCAAAAATGCCGATATTGATCAAGCAGAAATAATTATTGTCGACGATGGTTCTTCGGACGACACGGCCGAAGTCGCCAAGTCTCTTAATATAACTTTTCCGGTACAGGTTATCACTCAGAAAAATAGCGGTAGATTTGCTGCCAGATATGCGGGGACTCGAGCAGCTAAATACAAGTATGTACTTTTCATAGATACGCGTATTTTTATTGGAGAAAATGCACTCAAATATATCACTCGAAAAATTAAGGATTCTGCAAACAAAGTAGTTTGGACCAGCCATGTGATTATTGAAAGAAAAGGCAACCCCTATGCCCGATTCTGGGAAGCCCTAACTTTTATTGCCTGGAGAAAATATTTTGCAAATCCGCGTGAATGTTCGTATGGAATCCGGGAATTCGACCATTACCCGAAGGGTACGACTTGCTTTTTTGCGCCTAAAGAAACAATCATGGAAGCTTCAGAATGGTTTAAGAAAAATACCAAAAACAGCAAAGCTTCAAATGATGACACACTGTTAATACGGCGCATTGCGGAAAATAATCGCATCAACCTAAGCCCTGATTTCTACTGCAGATATCATGCCAGGACTAATTTAAAACAATTTGCCAAACACGTTTTTCATAGGGGCAAAGTTTTTGTTGACGGTTTCCTGAGGCGAGATGGTAACCGTTTCTTCTGGCCGCTGGTCGGCTTCTTGGTGTTGTCTGTTGCAACTCCAGTTTTTCTAATAATATCTCCCCAGTACGTATTCACTACACTTGTTTTTCTTGCTTTGGGATGGTTCATAGAGCTTATAATTGCCCTGTTAGTAAAAGTTCCAACCAAGGACGCTCTGAGCCTTTTTGTCCTTAGCCCGTTGTTCGCAGTGGTTTATGGTGCAGGTATTTGGTTGGCCGTGTTCGATATATACGTTCGAAGAAAATAATTCTTAAAGCAATAAATTATATACAGTACGATTGGTTATGCTCGCTGGATAGAGTGGTATACTAAGTTTTTATTCGTATGTGTTAGGGAAATCCTATGATTAATTATATCGTCAGACTACTCGTCAGCTCACCTTTCTATCCTCATTGGATTGAACATCTGAAAATGAAACAGGGGAATAAAATAGTTTTGAAAGGTATAAAAGGTGAAGTACTTGAAGTGGGGGCAGGAGATGGCTCTAGGAAAGCTGTGATTATGAATGATTTTCCCGGAATTAAAAAATACGTAGCAACTGATTATTCCAGTTGGGATAAAGAATTTGATGGTGATGGAGCCAAGATGGCTCGCTATGGAAAGGCTGCTGAAATTTTTATGAGCCGTAAAAAAAGATCTAAACTGGATAGAATATGCAGCGCAACAGATCTACCGTTCAAAAATGGCAGTTTTGACACACATCTTAGCTTCGAAGTACTAGAACATATATACGACCCAAAAACATATTTTTCTGAAGCGGCAAGGGTAGTAAAAAAGAAAGGTAAAGTAATCTTTTCGGTACCTTTTATGTACCGGGAGCATACTATGGATTATCAGCGCTATACGAGGGCTTTTATTACAAGGATTGCCGAAGAAAACCAACTAAAAGTAAAACTTCTGTATAGCAATACTGGCTTTGGGACGACAATGGCAGTATTCACAAACCAATGGATAGTCAGGCGTATAATTGAAGGCCCCATATTTATAAAACCGTTACTACTATTACTCTCGCCAGCGCTTTTTTTGATTAGCAATACACTTGGTTGGATTATTGATCTAAAACCAGACCATCGATTCGCTACAAGATATCACGTGGTGTTAAAAAAACCGTAGATAGTTGACGATGTTGGTTCAAACTAGACTCGTCTAGCGTTTTACGGTTTTAGCAATTCTGAGTAAAATACCATATGATGCCATGCCAGCCAAAAGGCTAAGCCAGAGCGTACGTATCATTTCGAGTGGCGTGTTTGAGAAAAGTAACGGCATTAAAATACTGAATACAAGTACGAGCCCTGCAAGCAGGATGGAGCTTTTTTGGCGACACAACAGCAAATAGAATCCATACAATGTTATTGCAACTAGCGTAAGTTGATAAAGTGTCGCAAAGATAAGAAGGTTGCCTTGATTGGCGAAGCTGGCTCCCAGCAGTAACTTGGCCAAAAAGCTCTTGAAAACCAATTCTACCGAAAGAGCCACCAGACCAAGCATTGCGAGCAACTTATAGCCCGTAACCAGCATGCGCCGATTATTTGCCCGATTTTCTATCTCTATCTCGGGCAGTATTATCCAAATCAGCAAAAAACAGACGTAATAAAGGGCATTGCTCAAAATGCTTATACCGCTGTAGACACCTGCAACGGCAGGGTCAAATAATGCCTTTGCCAGAATAATGTCGTAGTTTTGCAAGAAGCTAAGCACGCCCACCACCAACAGGCATAATAGTATATAGCTCTTCAGGCCGATAATAAATCTGTGTTCCTCGGAGCCGCTTTTTTTGAAAAGCGAGCCAATGCTCGGCAGTCTAACGCCCGGAACTAGGCGCAAAACAACCAGTCCTACCAAGGCCCCACATAATATTCCAAGTAAACCTCCGTTTGAACCAAAGGCTATTGCCAACATGCTGGCAAATATAAACTTTGCCAACGCCGCACTAATATTAAATCCGCCGACTCTGACCAGCTCCTTATTGCCCTGTAGATAGCCAGTCCAGATTATTCCGGGTATTGCGGTCAAAAGAATTAGTGCAAGTATAAAAAACGAGCTTATATCTTGGACTCGCAATAGATTACGCAAATAAGGCGACGCAACCAGCATAGTTGCAGTGGCACCTAGAAATACCCAAATAAGGAATTTCTGAATTACCTGTGCGTGATTTCTGGCTTTTTCTTCTTCGTGAGCCTTTACCAGATAGATAGATATAATATTAAAAGCCAATAAAATACCCAGTATCTGGTTAGATATGGCGACAATTACAGCAAAATCCCCAAATTCTTTGGCGCTCAGAGTTCGAACCAGAACAGGGTACAGGGCATAGTTAAACAGCGCACCCGTGAGGGAAAGAACACCGAAAAGCCCTGACCGCACATAGAAATTTGATAATTTGAAATCTTTCACTTGATATCAATAATAGTTGAAAAAAAGGCTAGTTCCTAGCGGGCAAGCAATACCAGGCTATTAAATGAGGCGTTAATCGTCCAGGGGCTTTATACTGGCATAAGACTAAATGACGAAAGGCAGGTAATGAAAATCAGCGAAGCTACATTTACAATTATAGCCAATGGCTTTGCGGACGGGCCGGCTCAGCCGCTAAGGGATTATCTGCTGGAGCATAAAGCCAAGAAACTTATAATGGTGAATCACCCGCTTGTTGCCGAGGGAAGCAACAAGCACATTGTAGCTATCTACGTAAAAGGTAAGCTGAAGAGCCACAAAAAATACAAATTACCTAACAAACCTCCCTACACGTTTGCTTTTGATCCCTTGGTGCCGTTGAAGCTGCCTAAAAGCGATGCCTGGTTTGGCTTTAACAATCTAGCCACGCTCAGGGGGTTGCGGCACAAGAAACACGGCAAAGCTCAAAAAGTTTATTATTGGGCGGTCGATTTTGTTCCTAATAGGTTCGGGAACAATATACTAACCAAGATATATAACAAGGTAGATAAAAAAGTTAGCATGCAGGCTGATGCTCGTATCGAACTTGCGGAAACCGCAGTTGCAAAACGAGCTAAATATTTAAACCTGGATACCAACAAAACGGCACCAACCATAACAGTGCCCATGGGTACTTGGCTTGAGAGAACGCCTAAAATAAAAGATACGGCCTGGAAAAGCAAAAAAGTCGTTTACCTTGGGCACTTGGTTGAGAGACAGGGCGTTGCGACGTTAATCAAAGCCTTGGGAATGATAATCAAAGAAGACCCAGGCGTAACGGCCGATATAATTGGAGGCGGGCCGCTTGCTGATAGCCTGAAGGCTCAAGCAAAAGAACTGGGCATAGCCAAAAAAGTAACTTTCCATGGTTTTGTAAAAGATCATCAAGACGTAGAGGCAATACTGGCAAAAGCCACTGTAGCCGCAGCGCCATATGTTAAAGACGAAGCTAGTTTTACCCAGTTTGCCGACCCTGGGAAAATTAAAGCATACCTAGGCGCTAACTTACCGGTCGTGCTTACGGACGTTCCGCCAAATGCCCGCGAGCTGGAAGCAAGTGGCGCAGCTTTAGTTGTAGAAGACAGCCCAGAAGCTGTTGCGGCTGGTCTGCAAGAGTTGCTGCAAAACCAGGTAAAATGGCAATCTGCGCATAAGGCTGCTGCAAAACTAGCCCAAGAATTTGACTGGAATAACTTGCTCAAACGCGCACTGAGCAAACTAGGATTTGAATAAAATTACTTTGTAGCCAAGCCTGACTCGTCAACAAACCATGCATAAGTTTGCTTCAGGCCTTCTTCAAAGGCAATCTTGTGGCGCCAGCCTAGCTCATGCAGTCTGCTTACATCCAAGAGTTTTTTTGGCATACCATCAGGTTTGCTGGTATCAAAAACCAGCTTACCGGTGTAGCCCACCGTATCCTTTATAATCTGGGCGAGTTCTTTTATAGACACATCCACCCCAGTGCCGACATTTAGGAATTCTTTGTCCTGGTAGTTTTCCATAAGCCAAAACACCGCGTCGGCAAGATCATCGGTATGCAGAAATTCTCGCCGGCTATTGCCGGAACCCCAGATTATAACCTCGGGAGCCTTGGCAACTTTTGCGTCGTGCATGCGGCGCATAAGCGCTGGTATGACGTGCGATGATTCAAAATCAAAGTTGTCCCCCTGGCCGTATATGTTTGTTGGCATGCATGATATGAAATTAAGACCATGCTCAACATGAATATATTCGCAGAGTTTCATGCCGGCAATTTTTGCGATTGCATAAGCTTCATTTGTTGGCTCTGGCTTGCCTTCAAAGAAATAATCTTCTTTCATCGGTTGTTTGCAGTTTCTAGGATAGATACAGGAACTACCCAGGAACAGCAGTTTCTTGGTTTTGAATTTCAGAGCCGACCACATCACATTGTTTTGTATCTGCAGGTTTTCGTACAGGAATTCAGCGGGGTACGTCATATTAGCTTTGATGCCCCCGACTCTGGCGGCTGCCAAAATAACATAGTCCGGTTTTTCTGATTCAAATAAATCATTCACGGCCTTTGGGTCTGTCAGATCAAGTTCGGCATGAGTTTTCATGACCAAATTAGTGAATCCCTCGGCCTTCAGCCGCTTTGTGATACCCGACCCGACAAGTCCGCTATGACCGGCAACGTAGATTTTATCCGTTTTGTTCATAGCTTTTTCAAAAGTTCCTGCAAGGTCTTAATCTCAGCAGAATTCATTTCGGCATTGTTGCCAAAATAAAATCCATTGGCATGCACGATGTCCGAATTTGGGCAAGCAACCTCGTTTTTAGTATATTTTTGGTAAAATGGCTGCTTTGTCATGTTGCCTGCAATAACAGGGCGGATCTCTACGCCCGCATCCATGAATTTTTGCTTGTATTGCTGGGCTGTAGCGTTGTCTTTGCAGATTATTGGCATAGCAAAATTCGACACGGTTTTCATGTGCGAAAGTTTGTATGTGAAGAAGTGGTCATTATCTCCGAGCGCCTTAGAAAATGATTCAAAATTTTTATGTCTTTGACTCACAATTTCGTCAAAATACTGAATCTGCTGATTACCAAGAAAGCCATTAATTTCACTTGGCCGAGCATTATAGGCTAAATCATAAAATGTATATCGCGCATAGAATTCGTCTATGCCATATTGGTCGCGCAACTTTTTTTGATCGTCTGGGTTGAGGTTACGGTCCCAGCCATGGGCACGCCCCATGGTCAGGGCTTTGTATAGCTCCGGATCATCGGTGCATATCATACCACCTTCAACGGTAGACATATGATGCCCTACAAAAAAAGAAAAAGTAGATGCCTGGCCAAAATTTCCCAGCAGCGTATCGCCCACTTTAGAACCAAGTGATTCGCAATTATCCTCAAAGAAGACGATGCCCTTGCTATCACAAATGGTTTTTATTTTGTCTATTTCGTCAGCAAATCCAAGTACGTTGGTAAGAAAAAGCCCCTGAAGCTCATCTGCTTTTTCTTCCAATATAGCCGGCGAAACGTTTAGCGTGTCTGGATTGCAATCCAGCGGAACCGGCACCAGGCCCAGCTGGATTAACGGCATAACATTGGTTGGCCAAGTTAGAGCCGAAAAACCGACTTTGTCCCCGGGTTTAAGCTTGCCCAAGTTTATAAGAGCTTGTACAAGTAGTAGGTTTGCCGTGCTGCCACTGCTTACAAATACGGCGAACTCTCTGCCTTGTTTCTTGGCAAAGGCCGCTTCGAATTGCAAGCATTGTTCACCCATGCTCAGACGATCAGTTTCCAAAATAAACTTGGCTAAAGCCTGCTTTGTTTTTTTCTCATTATAAAAACTCGATTTCACGAGTTTGATCATGTGCTGTCCGGAACTATACTTGTCTACCTTGCCAAGCCAGAAGTTCTTACTCATATCAATCCAGTATACCTGAAAATTATGATATCGACCCGGAGGTCATTCAGCGCCGTAAACGACTGGAGGTATTTCCTTCCAGCAGGCGAATAAAGTGGACCGTAGCGATTAGAATGCTTTTTTGCTGCAGTGCACGTTTAGCCTGGAACTCGGGACTGTCTTGTTCAATTGCTGTCTGTTGGGCTGGATGCTTATACGCTACGGGCACGGACTGTACTCGATATTTTCGAGCCAAAGCGGCAATAATAGGCAAAAAGATAGCGTTTGACCATAGATCAGGATGGTCTTTTGTTAGTCCTGACTGGCGTTCGCCAACAAACTCATACCGGTCTTCAAATAAACTGACTAATCCGGGCTCATTCTTAAATATTCGCGGGCCAATCCAGGCGTCAAGCTGCTCGGCATGATCATCCAAAAGATGATGACGCCGCAGAATGCCATTCCATGCTTTGTTGCTTTCTTTTTCAAATTTGACTTGATAATCAGGATAAGTCCCGAAGCCGTCCCCGTCTCTGCTTGGTATTATGAGATCTGCTTTGTCTTCGAGGATTAACTTTGCCGGCTCAATTAAGCAATCACGAACCATCGATACTTTTTCTGGTTCTGTCCAACATATGACTTTTACACCATCCAACTTGCTGACCGACTCAAACGCCTGTCTTCGTCCGGCACTCATGCCTGGCTCAGACTGCGCCTCAACCACTACGCCAGTAGCTTCCAGGGCTTTTTTAAACTCCTCAGAGCTTCCCCCATCTACCACCACAAATTTGTATCCTTGGGCTGCTGCAAGGCCGGCAGTGGTCAATGCCAAGTCACCGCGAACCTTATCTGAGGTTATAGGTCCGCCTTCCCCGGACCTCCAAGTAGGGTACAAGGTAGTAGTGGCTATACCGACCTGCTGAGCAATTTGTAGGCGCTCGGAGTCTGAAAAACTGGCAGTTTCATCTGTTGGCAGGAAGCTGCGTTCATGATTTGAGGCATTAGCCGCGGACGTACTCATTTCCATATTATAGTAAATAATACGACTTTTGTCAATCTGCTCATAGTTTGCTAAGCTTGTAAGGATATCTGGAAAGGATTTTGATTTGAAAATTGCAGTTGTAGGTACTGGTTATGTAGGTCTTGTAACTGGAACCTGCCTAGCCGAAACGGGCAATACGGTTGTTTGTGTTGACGTGGATCAGGCAAAAATTGCCAAAATGCAAAAAGGCCAAGTGCCCATATACGAACCCGGACTGGATGCGGTTTTTGAGCGCAATATGGCAGAAAAAAGACTGTCTTTCACCACCGAACTAAAACATGCCGTAAAGGACGCCGAAGTAATCTTCCTCGCTCTGCCTACGCCGCCAAACGGCGACGGGTCAGCCGACTTGTCGTACATAATGGACGTAGCTGGCGAGTTGGGAAAAATTCTGGATCACTACTGCGTGGTGGTCGATAAAAGCACCGTACCAGTCGGTACAGCTGTTAAAGTATCCGAAATCATCAACCAGAAGTCAAAAGCCAAAATAGACGTGGTTTCCAATCCTGAATTTTTGCGCGAGGGTTTTGCGGTGTCGGATTTTATGAAACCGGACCGAGTAGTAATTGGCGCCAACTCAGAACGAGCTTTTGAAGTGATGCGAAGACTATACGACCCGTTTGTACGGCAGTACAACGCAGTTATGGAAATGGATACTGCCTCTGCTGAAATGACAAAATACGCCGCGAATGCCTTCCTGGCTCTAAAAATTTCTTATATGAATCAGGTGGCAGCGCTTTGCGAAAAGCTGGGAGCTGATGTGGACCATGTGCGTCGTGGCATTGGAGCCGATGAGCGAATCGGCAAAAGGTTTTTGTTTCCTGGCATTGGATACGGCGGCAGCTGTTTCCCAAAAGATGTAAAAGCGATTATAAACACTGCCCAAAACAGTGGCGTAAAGTTTGAAATTCTAGAAGCCGTTGAAGCCGTAAACGCCAGGCAAAAACAACTTTTGCCTGAAAAGATAAAGCAGTACTATAAGCAAAACCTAAAAGGCAAGACGTTCGCTCTGTGGGGTTTGGCTTTCAAGCCTGATACCGACGACATACGCGAAGCACCGGCGCTTGAAATAGTGAAATCTCTGATAAAAGAAGGCGCAAAAATTGTGGCTTATGATCCCGAAGCTATGGATAACGTAAAAGCTGCCATGGCCAGCGAAACGGCACTTAGTTTTGCAGAAGACCACTACAGTGCGACTGAGGGAGCTGACGCCTTGATAATCGCTACTGACTGGCGGGAATTTGCCACGATTGATTTCTCTAAACTGAAAAAAGCACTGAAAACTCCCGTCATATTTGACGGCCGAAACATGCAGGAGCTCCATAATCTCCGCGGTCAGGGAATTTACTACGAAAGTATTGGCCGGGAGGTTGTGCGTGGCTAAAAAAGTTATCTTAGTAACCGGAGGAGCGGGGCATGTCGGTTCGCATATAATCGAGCTGCTGGTCAAAGATGCCAACAACCAAGTAATTTCGCTCGACAACTATTTCATAGGCAAAAAAGAGAACCATATTGCCGGCGCGGAATACCGCGAAGGGCACACCAAAGACATAGATAGCTTAGTACCCGAAAACCCAGACATTGTTTATCACTTGGGTGAATACGCCCGGATTGCACCATCTTTTGACGACGTTGAAAAAGTCTATGACATGAATATAGTAGGCACGTTTGCAGTAGTAGAGTTTTGCCGCCGACGCGGCGTGGGAAAACTGGTTTATGCGGCCTCAAGCACAAAATTTGCCATAGAAGGCAACGGCCGGCACCAAAACCCGTACGCATTTACCAAAGCAACAAATGTGGACTTAATAAATGACTACGGCAAGTGGTATGACCTGAATTATGCTATTTGCTACTTCTACAATGCTTTTGGACCAAGGGAAAACGGCACGGGAAAGTACGCAACCGTGATAGCCAAATTTGAACAATGTTACCTAGGCGGTCAGCCCCTGCCGGTTGTAAAGCCTGGTACCCAAAGACGTAACTTTACGTATGTCAAAGACTTAGCCCGGGGTATCGTATTGGTAGGAGAAAAAGGCCAGGGCGATGGTTATGCTCTGAATAATACTAAAGGCTTTTCGATTGTTGAAATTGCAGAGGCTTTTGGAAGATCGTTAGAGTACGTCGATGGGTACGCCGGGCGGATGGAAACAGGTGATTCACCGGCGAAGGCTCGCGAGGAGCTAGGATGGGAAACCACCGTGGATATCCTCGACTACATAAAAGAATTTACTCAAAAACACCCGAATCCAGTCTGAAACGAGAAAATAATTTGGTAAGATATATTAGATGATAACCGTAATTATTGCTGGCGGGTCGGGAACGCGCCTGTGGCCGCTGTCCACGCCAGAGTTTCCTAAGCATTTGCTCAAAATTAATAACGATAGCAAATCACTGCTTCAAAACACCTATGAACGCGCCAAAAATATCAGCAGCGCCGTATATGTAGTCACCGACGCCAGCCACGCCCACCACATCAAAGAGCAGTTGCCAGAGCTAAAAGACACTGCGTTTATAGTTGAACCAGCCAGACGTGGCACAGCCAGCTGTATAGTAGCCGCGCTGGCTCACTTGACCGACAAGCACGATGTAAGCGAGCCAATTGCAGTCCTTTCTGCCGACCACTACATACGTGATACAGCGGGCTTTGAGCACAGTTTTAAGGTCGCGGCCGAAGCCTCTAAGCAGTCGGGAAGAATTGTCTTAGTTGGTGTTGAGCCTGACCACCCGGCTACAGGGTTCGGTTACATACAAAAAGACGGGATTTTTGATGAGAAATCTTTTGTATATAACGTGCACTCGTTCAAAGAAAAACCAGAATTTGACGTGGCCAGTGAATACGTCAAAAGTGGCAATTACCTTTGGAACTGCGGTTATTTTGTAGGTTCGCTCAACACATTCAAAAAAAATATGAAGGCTCACGCCGAAGGCATGCTGGCTAATTACGAAGCTTTGCGGGCTGCCAAAACTCCAGAAGCCTATGAAAAAACCTATTTAGCTTTTGAAACTGACACGATTGACTATGCACTAATTGAGAAAACTGATGATTTATTGGTAGTACCGGCCGCTTTTGATTGGATGGATTTGGGTTCGTACAGTGATATGCATAAGGCGGTTGAAAGCGACAAACAAGGCAACCATGTTCATGGCAAGCAGGTGGAAACGGAGGGCATGGAAAATTCGTTTATCCAAAACTACGAAGACAAACCAATAGCGGTGATTGGACTAGACAATGTAGTAGTGATAAATTCTCCGAACGGCATTTTGGTTGCCCGCAAAGACATGGCCAAGAAAATCGGCGAAGTAAGCAAACGAATTACTAATAAATAACTAGGTTGATTCAGTAAGGGCTTCTACGTTGGCGGCAATTTTGTTTTCCCATTCGACTTCAGGGAACTGACGTAGCAGGTCAGTTAAATATTTGCGTATTTTCTCGTAACCTTCCTTTGTCCGGGACTCGAACTTAATACCGAGATATGGACCATTCTGTGAATAGCGCACTACAAACATAGTATCGGGAGTTTCCAGTCGTAGACCATCCCCAGCCCGTTCGTCATCAATAACCTCAGCATCTGGATAGTCTTTCTTAACAATTGGCACCAATTTTTCAACCAGCGCGACTTTTTTATCATCGGCACATGCTAGTTTAACCTCAGGGCTAGAAACGTATTGGGGCAATTCGGCAACTAGTTCGGAAAGAGTTTTTTCGGTTGAGCCCAGGTAGCGCAGCAGGCGTAGAGCCGAAAAAAGCCCGTCATCGTGGTTGTAAAAGTCTTTTGAAAAGAAGAAATGACCAGAAAGTTCGCCTATAAAAGCGGCTTTGACTTCTTGGTTTTTCTTTTTGAGAAAAGAATGGCCAACCCGCCACATAAAAGGTTTGCCGCCCTTGGCTACAATAGTTTCGGCGACAACTTTGGAGCAGAAGACGTTGTACATAATTGTTTCGCCGGGATGGTCAAGTAGTACGGCTTCGGCGAATAAGGCAACCAGCACGTCATTCCAGATCATGCCTCCTTTTTCATCGACGATTCCAATGCGGTCGCCATCTGCATCGAAAGTGAAACCAATATCGGCCTTGGATTCAAGCACTTCTTCGCGCAACCGCTCTAATACGGTCATTTCAGTAGGGTCAGCTACGCCTAAAGGAAAGCTAGGGTCTACATTCGTGTTGTACTCTACGACTTCGCAGCCAGCTTGGCGTAACAGTTCCGGCGCCCAAGCTCCAGCAGTTGTACATCCAGGATCAACAACGACTTTGAGTTTCCTGCTTATTGGGACGCGTTTCAGCACATCCGCGTAGTACGCATCACGAATGTCTTGTACTTTGGCTATGCCAATTGTTTTCCCCGGTTCATAATCTTCTTCCTCAACCAAGCGACGTAGCTCATTCATGCCATCAGAAACTAGCGTTTCTGAATAGTCGTTAGCAAACTTGAAGCCATTAAATTCGGGCGGATTGTGTGAAGCGCTTACGTAGATCCCGCCGGGGCGTTTCAAATAATGTTGCGCCCAATAAAAAGTGCCAACCAAAACCATGCCTATACCCACCACATCAATCCCTGACCAGGTTAGGCCTTTTATAATGTGCTCGCTGTATTCTGGGCTAGTGGCTCGGCAATCTCTTCCAACAACTGCTTCCGTAATCCCGTTGCGTTTTAAATATGTGCCAAAAGCTTTACCAAGATGTTCAGCTAGTTCCGGGCTTAAATCAACGCCGACAAGCCCCCTAAGATCATAGCCTCGAAAAATATTTGGGTTTACCTTCACAACTGTTCCTTTCCAATAATTGCTTTTATATTTTTCTGAAATTCTACGGTTGAAAACTTTTCGGCATGCTGTTTGATAATACCAGAGTCAAAAGATTCAAGCTTGAATTTACTTAATATAGCTGCCAGATTATCAATCTTTTGTTCGCTAAAAAACAGCCCAGTTTTATGCTTAATCAAATAGTCCAGCGCGCCGCCGGCTTTGTAGGCTATCACTGGCGTGCCGGCAGCCATAGCCTCGACCGCCGCAATGCCAAAGTCGTCAACGCCAGGGAATAAAAACGCCTCAGCCGAGGCAAGGTAATTTGCGACGTCCTGATCAGAGGCCTCAGTTACGAATGAGATAGTTGAGCCTGCCATACGAACCAATTTATCATG
Organism: uncultured Candidatus Saccharibacteria bacterium; assembly: GCA_964593805.1. GTDB lineage: Bacteria > Patescibacteriota > Saccharimonadia > Saccharimonadales > JBBQAJ01 > JBBQAJ01. The sequence continues at coordinate 130,295 of CAZQHP010000001.1, forward strand.
CTCAGGACCAGCGCCAACGACCGTTAAAGGCAAACCAAGCTGCGTGCAGGCGGCAACCGCTAAATCAATGCGTTTGTACGGTGTTTGTCGGCCTGCAATCACAAAGCCTTTGCGCTGCGTAGCCGGCAGCGACGTAAAGCGCTCAATGTCCACGGGCGGGTGTATTACGGTCGAATCACGACCATAGTATTGCTTTATCTTCGATTGCGTAAAGGATGAATTAGCAATCAATATGTCCGGTCGCTGGGCGGCTTTATAATCCCATTTCCTAAGTGACCCAACTAATAATCTTAAACCTAGCCGAGCCAGCCAGTTAAAACCAGCTGGAAACCCAGGATGCTTAAGATAGTCTTCATATCTGTCCCAATAGTAATGCGTTGGAGCATGGATATACGCTATATGTGGTGTGTCTACGCTAGCTCTAGCGTACTTTGCCTCGGCTCCGGAGCTACTAATAACCAAATCATATTCACTTAAATCCAAATGCGAAAACCACAGTCCTCGCAGAAATGGCACGTATTTTCTAATTCGGCCAAAATGCTGAAGCCAGCCAGTCACGACTTTGCCGTCAAGTTTACGGCGCCACTCGTCCGTGGCATAGGAAGTATAAATAGGTGCCTCAGGGTAAATACCGTGCAGCGCTTCCACGACACGCTCGGCACCACCGCCTATCAGCCAGTCGTGAACAATAGCGACTTTTTGTTTTTTCATTACAAACTTAGCGGGTGCCATCACCGCCTAACACTACTCGGATGGTTTTGAGTAAGATTACAAGGTCGCTCCAGAAACTCCAGTTTTGTACGTAGTACATATCAAGCTTGCGGCGCTCTTCAAAACTAATGCCTCGTCGTCCAGAAACCTGTGCCAGGCCAGTCAGGCCGGATTTTACGCTTAAAATGCTATGGCGTTTTTCGTAGAGACTTAGTTCTTCTGGCACCAATGCCCGAGGTCCAACCAAGCTCAAATCTCCCTTTATAACGTTAAACAACTGGGGTAATTCGTCCAAACTAGTACGACGCAAAAAATTTCCAAAACGTCCATAGCGCGGATCATTACGTAGCTGGTCGCCATTGTCGCGGTATTTTGTTGCAAGTTCCGGTTTATTCATTTTTGCAAAAGCTGCTTCTGGAGACAGGCCGTTGTAAGCGGGACGAACCGTACGAAATTTGAATACTTCAAATTCGTTGTTAAATCGTGTTAGGCGGGCTTGCCGAAAAAACACATGGCCTCCGCTAAACAATTGCAACAAGCAAATCAGTAGCAGTAGGGGCGACGTAATGATAATTAGAACAAGGCTTACCACAACGTCAAATAGGCGCTTCACCACGCGGCCCCAACCAATCAATGCCGTTTGATGTACCGCAATAACCGGCACGGAAGAGCGGAATAACTCTACCTGCAAGTTACCAACAAAAAGTTCGGTGTTGCCAGGAATAAAGCGAAAAGCAATGTGGTTTTGCTGCGCAAACTCTAGCAGCTGGTTATTGCGATCGGCGTCAGCGTAAAGTTCTGTCTGGACAATGCTGTGGATGTTGCCTATTCCAAGCGCCGCGGAAGCTTCGTCAAATGTATCAAAGACTTTTGTATGCGGAAAGTTTTCCCGAGCGTCTTTCAGCCCGACCACGCCAACAACTTTGTAACCAGACACCTTGCTATTAATCAGCGAACCGACCAGTTCATGCGTAATAGCTGTATCGCCGATTATCAGGACGTTAGTGAGCCCAATGTTGTATTTAAATAACGTGCTTCTAAGCAGCCGGGCAAGATTACGGAAAAGAAGCAAAAATAGAAAAGCAAGCACAAATCCATAAACAGGAATCAACTTGGCTGGAAAAATAGGCTTGCTTGAACTGTAGGCAAGCGCAATAACAAACAACATGCCAACAAAAGAACCCATAAATAGCCGACCTGCTTCCGCGAAGCGTTTTTCGTAAATAGAATTGCTATAAAGTCCGAGCATAGCAAAAAAAAGTATCCAAAACGGAGCTAAAGACGCAAAAATACCAACGTAAGTAAGCGCGCTTACGGGGGTAGCGATATTTGCGCTTCCAAAAGTCAGCCCCAAACTAACGCGCAGTATATAAGCTCCCACAAACGCCCCAACAAGCGCCAAAAAATCACCCACCACCAGGAAACAGCTATAAAGTAGCGAGGCATTACTTTTCATGTGTGCTTAAATTGTATCACTATGGCTTCCCATGCTTCAGATAAGACGGCTCTATACGTATCAGTTGCGGTTGCCGCTGTGCTGGTTCTTTTGCCGTTCCACGCCCTTTTTACCACATGGATTGGCAGCAATACCGGGCATTTGGACGCTGTGCGCATCTGGAAAGAAATAATTATCGTGGCGCTCCTTCCCAGTGTTTTGTTTATATTGTTCAGAGACAAGACTCTCAAAAGATGGTTTGGCCAAAGCTGGCTGGTAAGATTGATAGGCCTTTACGCTTTGTTGCATATCGTGCTTGGTCTTATAGCATTGCGCGCCGAGCGAGTTAACAGCCCGGCGCTTATCTATGCCTTACTAGCTAACTTGCGATTTTTGGGCCTCTTTTTGATAGTGCTAATTGTTAGTACTCATTCAGGCTTTCTACGCAAAAACTGGAAGGTAATCGTGATAATTCCAGCCGCTCTGGTTATAGCTTTTGGGCTTATGCAGCGCTTTGTATTGCCGTATGACTTTTTGAGGCATTTTGGCTATAGCCCCAAAACCATTCCCGCCTACCAAACCGTTGACCAGAAGCTTAGTTACGTTCGAATTCAGTCAACGCTGCGCGGCGCCAACCCGCTGGGGGCTTACTTGGTATTGGCAATACCGGCATTTATGACTATCAAAAGACGCAAACTTGGCTTGGCCCTGATTGCGGCAGGGATGATAGCAATACTTTTTACTTATTCCAGAGCCGCTTGGATAGGGGTTGTTTTAGCGCTGTTTGCTTACGGATATATTTCAATCCCCACCGCAAGAGCAAAACGGCGGCTGGTTACTGTTTCAGTTCTGCTTGCCGCGTTGGCAAGCCTGTTTGTCATAATTTTGCGGCAGAATACCGTAGTACAAAACGTTTTTTTTCACACCGATAATTCTTCAAAATCCTCAGAAAGCTCAAATACCGGCAGGGCTAGAGCGCTTGGCATTGGTTTGCGTGATGTTGTCCGTGAGCCTTTTGGCCGCGGTCCGGGTACGGCTGGCCCGGCCTCGCTGCGAAACGATCATCCTTCCCGGATAGCCGAAAACTACTACCTGCAAATTGGACAGGAAGTCGGATGGCTTGGGATCACGCTGTTCATCGCTATTATTAGTATGGTTGGTTACGGGCTATGGCGGCGAAGGTCTGACAAGCTATCTAGAGTATTACTGGCATCGCTGGTCGGCATTAGTTTTGTGAATCTACTGTCGCATGCCTGGGCTGATGACACACTAGGTTTACTCTGGTGGGGTCTGGCAGGCATCGCCTACTCATCTGTTATACTGAACGAAAAGCGAAAGCGTTAAACATGTTTAGAATCAGAAAAAAGCAGCAGCGCGAAGTCAAACGGATTACGGAATACCTCATCAGCGGCGGAGCGTTTTTCTGGTCCGGCTACGCCACGTTTTTCTTCGTAGACAAAATTCTAGAAGGCAGCTTTTTCTGGGCGAAAGTCTTAGCTACACTCGTGGGCTGGACGGTAAACTTCCTGCTTCAGCGCTACTGGGTGTTTAACAATCCAAAACTTGCCAAGCACCAAACCGAAGTAACTGGACGATATCTGTTTATCAGTGCGCTGAATCTGGTAATCGACTATGTTATTGTCTACAGCCTAAAACAAGCCGGATTAACCCCATACATTGGCCAGTTTGTATCATCCGGCTTTTTCACCGTCTGGAATTACGCCTGGTACAAATTTTGGGTATTCCCAGAAAAATACCCGCGTAAAACAAAGCAGGCTAAAATATGACGCCAGAAGTGGTTCGGCCTACTAAAAAACAGCGCGAACTGCTGGATTTTATTGCGGCATTTATAGCTGAGCATGGCTATAGCCCAAGCTACCGAGAGATCATGGCGGGTTTGAACTACACGTCAGTGGCAACTGTTGCCTTGCATGTAAACAGCTTGATAAAACGAGGTCATTTGCATAAGCGTGATCATTCGGCTCGTTCGCTGGAGGTAGTGAACGCGGCAGAAACGGCCAAATTGCAAACAAATGAAATTAAGCCAGCCGACGAAAAATGGCTGGTAGAAAAGGTTGAATTCCGCTTTGACCAGGCTGAAACCCAGCCGAGCTTGCAAAACAGTGAGTTGGATGAGCTGTACGTACTGATTGGCGCCCTGAAAGTACTGGGGCTGGAAGGAGCTGCCCAAAGCTTTATTGCCCGCCTTTCCAAATTGAAGAACAAGGTACAATAGCAGTATGGCAAGTGTCATATCACTGAAAAATGTTACTAAAATGTATGGTACAAATCTTGGCGTTTCAGACATAACCCTAGACGTAGAAAAGGGTACTATTTTTGGGTTTTTGGGTCCCAACGGAGCCGGCAAAACTACCACTATAAACATGCTGGTAGACCTAATTCGTCCCTCCAGCGGCAATATAAAAATTTTTGGCCTTGACGCCCAAGCAGACAGCCTGGAAATACGGCGGCGGATTGGTTTTTTGGCCGGCGATTTTGCTCTGGACGAAAACCTGACGGGCTGGCAGCAGCTGGAATACTTTGGTAATTTACGCGGCGGCGCCAGCAGGCAAAAGATTAAAACGCTGGCTGAGCGGCTGGATTGCAACTTGGGTCGCCGCATCAAAACGCTGTCGCGGGGCAACCGCCAAAAAGTCGGGTTAATTTCCGCGCTCATGCACGACCCGGAACTTTTAATTTTTGACGAACCCACCAGCGGCCTTGACCCCCTCATCCAGGCGGAATTCAACAAAATTATTTTTGAGCACCAGCAAAAAGGCAAAACGACTTTTATTTCTTCTCACATTTTGAGCGAGATTCAGGAGACTTGCGACCAAGTGGCTTTTGTTCGCGAAGGCAAAATAGTCGTAAACAAACCTCTGACCGAAATTACCAAAGGCGCGCCGAAAGAAATCCGCATAATCACTAAAGACCCGCAAATCAAATCTGTTTTCAGATCAATGAAAGGCGTTCACAATTTGAAGGCCATGGGGCTGGTAACCAGTTTTACTTACGAGGGTGAAATTCACGCGCTGCTAACTGTTCTTGCCAAGCAGAAAATTGAAGACCTGGTTATCCAAGACGCTGACCTGGAAGAAATCTTTATAAAATTTTACGAGGCCCAGGATGTTTAAAAACATTTATCTAAAAACGCTGTACGAAAAACGCTGGACAATGTTTGCCTGGGGACTCGCCATCGTGCTGTTAACAATTATCACCGTGGCTTTGTTCCCGACTTTGCGCGACACTTTTGGCGAATCTTTGAAAAACGTGCCGGAAAGTGCCAAGTCTTTCATTGGCGATGCCGCAACCTATCAAACTATCGAAGGCTTTGTTGATTTGCAAATCTTTGCTCAGATGATTTTCTTTACTATCATCATGGGGGTTATTGTAGGCACAGGCTTGATTGCCGGCGAGGAAAACGACGGCACATTGCAAAGTCTTTTGTCCATGCCAGTCAGTCGTTCCAAAGTGTACTTCCAGAAACTCTGGGCCTGCGCAACAATCGTGGGCGTTGTTTGCTTTGCCCTGTATATAGCGGTATTGTTGGGCGCGCTTCTGGTCGGCGAATCTATGCCGCTAGGCCGCACGCTGGTAGCCTGTTTTATGCTGTGGCTGGTAACCCTTGTCTTTACGAATTTTGGCTTTAGCATGGGGGCTGCTGTTTCCAGGCGCGGTATATCCGGCGCCGCTGCCGGTATGCTGGCATTCGTAACCTATCTAATTAGCGCCTTGGCTCCCAATGTTAAGGTGCTGAAAATACCTAATTACTTCTCACCATTTAATTACTTCAATAACCCCAGTATTCTAAAAAACGGCTTACAGTTGAGTGATCTCGCGATAATTCTGGCCATTAACACTGCGCTGATTTTTGTTGGCTATATTGTGTTCATGAAACGTGATGTCTTCCAGCGCTAGAACCATATGAGTATTCTGCACGCCATCATTCTAGGTCTTATACAGGGTCTCACCGAATTTATCCCTATTTCATCGTCTGGTCACTTGGTGCTGGCCCATCACGCGTTAGGAATAGTAGAATCCGGGCTGGCTTTTGACGTGGCGCTGCACCTGGGCACGCTGATTGCCCTGGTTGGATACTTCTGGAAAGACCTGGTTCAGTATTTCATGGCTTTATTTAAAAAAAGCGGCCAAACTCGTTTGACCTGGCTGCTGATTGGCGCCACCATACCGGCAGCCATAATTGGATTTCTGCTGGAAAGCAAGGCCGAATCGCAGTTCCGTTCGCCGCGGCTGGCGGCTTTTACTATGCTGACGTTCGGTTTTATTATGTTGTTGGCTGAACACTTTTACCGCCGCCAGCAAAAACATACCGCGCTGGAACAGGTAACTACAAAACAGGCGCTAACCATGGGTTTTGCGCAAGCGATCGCGATTGTACCCGGCGTTTCGCGGTCTGGCAGCACTATAACCGCCGGGCTTTTTACCGGGCTTGACCGTGTGGCCGCAACCCGATTTTCATTTTTGCTGGGTATTCCTATCACCGCCGGAGCGGTTTTGAAAGTTTTTACCGAAGGCGGCGTAATACAGCAATTTCAAACCGAACAATCCGCTGTGCTGGTGGGCGTGATTACGGCGCTGTTAAGCGGCCTGTTTGCCATCCGTTTTATGCTGAACTATTTGAGCCGGCATGGCCTGGAGCTGTTCGCTTATTACCGATTGGTTTTAGGAGCTTTGCTCCTGCTCGTATTTAGTCTGCGTTGATAGTACACTGATGCACACATGAAAACTCCCCGGACCATAGAGATAATTAAAGGCATAGTTGCGCGGTTTGCGGGCAATGGCCGCAAGCTGGGCTATCCAACCGCCAATCTTAAAGCTGACACCAAACTAGCTGACGGCGTGTATTTTGGAACGGCAAATATGGGTTCATACGTAAATCAGCCGGCACTAATTTTTATTGGCACGCCAACCACGGTAGGCGACACTGACCGGCGCGTAGAGGCGCACCTTTTAGACATTGCTGACCAGGATTACTACGGCCAAAAGCTTGAGCTTACAATCCAGCATTTCCATCGCGCTAATCAAAAATTTGACTCGATAGACCAGCTGCTCGTAGCTATGAAATCAGATGAAGCCGCGGCGCGAGAGTGGTTTAAGGCCCGCTAGTCCTATATACTAAAAGACCATGTTTACAGGGATTATCACCGACGTTGCTAAAATCACCGGCCATAAACAGAATAAAGCAGGCCTGCGTTTGACGTTTCAGAAGCCAGTCGGCTGGGACGATTTGGCGCTTGGCGAATCAATTGCTACCAACGGCGCCTGTCTGACCGTAGCCGAGATGCGCGCCAATGAATATGATTGCCAGCTGGTGCCAGAAACACTAGCCAAAACATCATTCGGCGTAAAATTGCCAGAAACTGTCAACCTGGAACGTTCGCTAAGTGTTAAAGACCGTTTTGGCGGGCATTTTGTTCAGGGACACGTGGACGGCGTGGGCAAGGTGACCAAAATTGATAGCGCTGGTGAATATAGGCTGCACATAAACTTTGACATAGACAAACAAGACCTTGTCATTTCCAAAGGCTCGATTACCATTGACGGCGTGGCGCTCACAGTTGCCGAAGTCCAAGGAGCGAATTTCAGTATGGCCATAATCCCCCACACGCTGGAAAGCACCACGCTAGGTTCGCTGAAAGTCGGCGACGCAGTCAACCTGGAATTTGATATGATAGGCAAATACATTGCCAAGATAATGGAGAATCGTGATGCAACACGCAAAGCAGGCTAACTTTAGTATTTTTGATGCCCAGGACTGGAAAATCGGCATAGTAGTGGCACAGTTTAACCGGCATATAACCGAAAAACAGTACCAAAGTGCTCTGGAAATGGCAGAAAAATACCATATTCCCCCAGAAAATATCACTACCATCCGCGTGGCCGGAGCGATTGAAATCCCGCTAGCTCTGCAAAAACTGGCGAAAAGCGGCCAGTACCAAGCACTGCTGGCACTCGGCTGCATTATCCAGGGAGAAACGCCGCACTTTGACTACGTGGCTAAATATGTAACAGAGGGAATCTTGCGGGTTCAGCTGGACCATTCCACCAGCATTGGCTTCGGTATCTTGACCTGTAACAACGAACAGCAAGCCATAGACAGAACTCAATTAGCTGGCGAACATCTGGAAGCTGCGCTACAGCAAGCCAAGGCTCTGAACACCTTGGCATAACCACACTACCCCTAGTGTGCTTATGTATACAAAACTACTACATGTAGCGTACTGATAGCGTGCTAAACTACTAGACAGTTCTTTATTAATACAAAAAGCTGGAATCCCGTGCAATTCGGGAACTGTGCCGCAACGGTTTACCCTGAGCTTGTCGAAGGGTGATAGTCCGATACAGCTTATTAAGCCTCCCGAGCAGGAGCAATGAAGCTGCCTTCATACCCTTGCTCCCCAGGAGAGCGAGGGTTTTTTGGAAGCAATAGCATTTCAGCCAAATATAACTGAACAGCGTCAAGAGCAACTTGAAGCACACTACGACGCCATAACGCAGTTTAGTGAATTGGTAGACGGCAGTATGCGTACATCGTTTGAGCTCAGTTTCGATGGTCAAGAATTATTTGGCCAAGATGGGCGGGCACTTGGAGATGTCACTCAAGATGCATTATACGAAGCCAAGCGAATTGTAAAAAACAACCCAAACTTGTGGTTTGAAATCCGACGCCGAAGCCTAGAAGCTGAAGAAATAAAACTAGCTCGCCAAATGGCTCGTGGCGAATTGCCCAACACCATGATTATTCCGTCTGATTTTCCTGCAGAACTTGAAGATTCAAAGGAAGATATTGGTGGTTACAACATCACACGAAAACAAACCATGCTACGTGTGTTGGCTCTCAAGCCTGACGGCAATATCCAGTTGTATTCACAAAGTCTGGATGGCTCTGACAGAACGTCGCTAGAAGCGATATATGCTCATTTTGGCCAGATGCCGGAGCCAGGCGAGTTACTCGGCCAGCGTATTCACGTTGATCTGTCACCTGATGAGCAGGTTGACTTGGTTGATCGCTTGACGGGTATATATGACCGTAGCATGTCCTCTAATTACGGTGGTGAATGGTATGCGGGTCGTCGTCCGGCTGACTATCGGAATACCTATGATTTTGTATGTAAACAAAATGACTTAGTAAGCGAATGCGTACGACTAAGGTTGTCTAATGAACTAACCGACAGGCGTATGTACGACCTAGCAGCTACTATGCAAAAACGCTTTAAAGCAAAAAAACAAATCGCCGGTAGTTCATGGGCATACTCAGTACCAATTTCTTCAGAATTGCTACATCATGAAATTAAGGTTGCCGGTACAGAAGCCAGGGAGCGAGGTGATACATTTAGCTCATGCGGGGGGACGCTAAAATCTGAAGATTTCGATCAATCAACAGAAAATCAACTGGAATTATCTGGATATGGCAATAAGAGTTCAGAAGACGACGATTGTGTATATATTTCCAAAAAATGTCCGGAATGCGGAATTAAAAACGTTAGAACTACAGTTAGTAAAATAAAAGGAACGAATAAAAAAAACATTAGCGGAAGCTGTGGTTGCTCAATAACCGTCACAATTAAGAACGTAGTATGAAGCGAATTGGGATTTTCGCGGGGACATTTGATCCGATACATGATGGGCACATCGCTTTTGCCTATGCCGCGCTTGGGCAGGGGCTAGAAAAAGTTATGTTCCTGCCGGAACCGCGGCCGCGGCGCAAGCAGGGGGTGCGGGCTTTGGAACACCGCATAGCTATGGTTCAGCTAGCCGTTGCCGACGAACCGCGTTTTGGCACGATTGTGCTGGAACAAGCCCGGTTTACGCCGCATGAAACTCTGCCGCTGCTGCAAGCCCGATTTGCCGGGTACAAACTGGTGCTGCTATTTGGCGATGACGTGATTGCCCACATTGCCCACTGGCAGCACGTTGAATCATTGCTAGGCGCCAGCGAACTAATCATTGCCAGCCGCCACCAAAACACTGCCGCGTTGGAAGCAACACTAAAAACGCTTCAAAAAACTCGCGGTTTTAAATTTGATTATCAAATCGTCCATACTGAAAAAGAAGAAATAACTTCTTCAAAAGCTCGCCTGGACATCAAACGTGACAAAACCGTTATTGGCTTAAACCCAAGAGTTCTTGAGTATATAAAAAATCAGCGTCTTTACTCCGCAGACACAGACTCGTCTTGAGATTGCAGGGCAGCCAAGTGCTTTTCCCTAAAATGGTTAAATTCGCTTTTTTTGAGTCCGCTTTTGCGGATAAATGAGCTGATTTTTTCGCTGCCAATGTAATGCGGAATCATGACGTACGTAGCACCGAGTTCGTAGAGCTGCAAAGCTTCTTCGCGGGTTACGGCATGGCAGATAATCACTGCTCCAGGGTTGGCATTATGTATATTCCTGACTAGCTGCTGGGAGACTTCAAAATCCGAAAAGGTACTGATAGCAAGCATTGTAGAGTCAATATTGATTTCGTCTAATAGCTCCGTGTCGGTAGCGTCGCCGTAGATATAAGGTATATCCTGTCGTTCGAGCGTATCAATCACTGCTGGGTCGTAGTCGATAACGAGGTATCTTTTGCCAATTTGCTTGAAAGCCTTAATAAACTCGTGGCCCCCCTGGTGATAACCAAACAATACTAGCGGGTAACCAGCCCGCCGGCGCTTTTCTTTGTAAACCACTTCTTTTTCAAACATGTGCAGTTTCAACCGATCAAATTGGCTAAATAACTCGTCGTCGTAATGCATCAGATAGGTTGAAGTGGCTATGGTAATTATTGCCACTAGCGTAATGACAGCGCTTATTTCCTGGCGTACTAAACCGGCGCCGGCAGCCAGCACAATCAGCACAATCGAAAACTCGCTAATCTGAGACAGGTTAACGCCAGCCTTGAAACTAACGCGCTTGGTATAGCCAAGCATACCCGCGACGGTGGTTATGGTGAACGGCTTCGCCACAATGACAATTGCTGACAATATGAGCGCCGGCCCAATACCCGCCGCCAGATTCGTAAGGTTCAAACTTTCGCCCAGTGTTATAAAAAACAGCACCACAAAGAAATCTCTAAGCGGTTTGAGTCTAGATGCAATCTCTTGGGCGTATGGCGACGAAGCCAGCGCGACGCCGCCAAACAGGGCGCCTACTTCAATGGAAAAACCCGACCACTCAAACAGGTTGGCTATGCCAAAGCCCCAGGCAATTGCAAACAAGAAAAGCAGTTCCTGGGAACTGGCCATGTATTTGGAAATCCGTGGCAAAATCCTCGTACGGCACAAAGCAAGGCCTGCCACCAACAGAATGCCTTTGCCCAGTAGCACTCCAACTTCCTGCAGCTGCAGCCCGCCGCCTTGCCCGGCCACGATAAACAGCAGTGCAAAAGTTGCGACTAAGTCGTCCAGCAGGATTACGCCGATGGCAATCTGCCCGTGCAGCCGGTTCTGTTCTTTTTTATCAGACAGAATTTTTACGATAATAATTGTGCTGCTGAAGAAAAGCGACAGCCCAACAATCAGCGATTCGGTCCGGGTGAAGCCCAAAAACGAACTGGCCGTAAAGCCGAGCGTGCCTACGGTTACCAAAGACGCGCTGGTAATTAAAAATATAACTCTTCCCAATTTTCGGAGTTCGGAGATATTCATGCCCAGGCCAATAATGAAAAGCAGTAGCGCAATACCAAGTTTTGAATACGCCTCAAAAGTTTCGGTGGAATGAATCAGCCCGAGCGCGGAAGGCCCTACCAAAAGTCCAGACAAAATATAGCCCAGAATCAGCGGCTGCCGAAGGAATTTCATGAACAGCGATACGGTCGTAGCTAGAACGATAACCAGGCTTAATTCCGCGAAGGCGCCCTGCATTTAGCATTTCTCCTTGGCGATTTTTTGAGCGCTAGTCATTTGCGTTTTACCCTTAATGCTTGTATTCTACAACAAATAAGGATAAGCATCAAAACATGAAAGACATCTTTCGAAGATTGGCAAATAAAATATCAGCCGGAGCTGGGAGTGCTTGGGCTTTTTTGCTGGCCTTTGGTATCGTTGGCGCGTGGGCAGTCACAGGACCGGCGTTTGATTTTTCTAGCACTTGGCAACTTGTTATAAACACCGGGACAACCATCGTGACCTTCCTAATGGTGTTCTTGATTCAAAACACCCAGAACCGTGACGGCAAAGCTTTGCAGCTAAAACTGGATGAATTAATTCGCAGTAGCGTCCCAGCTCGGGATAACTTTGTAGACGTAGAAGATTTGAGCGACGAGGAGCTAGATGAGCTAGACAAAGAATTCAAGCACATACACGAATTGTATGAAAATCAGGCGCCGCCCAGTATACATAAACTGCACAAAAAAATCGTAGCCGCCAGAACCAGTCGGCAGAAATAGCAAAGTCCTATATACTCTAGTTTATATAGAGTTCGTGTATGAAAATCAGAAAAAAACTCCAGTCAATCAACATCAACATTAATCCGATTACAGTCGCGGACATCCTGTTTCGTAAAGACAAGCGGACAGAGATGTTCCTGAGCCTTGACGACAGCAAACGTCTGGAACTAATCAATTCGGTTACGACAAGCGTTAAAAAAGACATCCTACAGCGCATACCAGACGAAGACGTGGTCAAACTGCTGGAGGCACTTGACCCCAGCGATGCTACCGACTTACTACAACTGCTTACCAGTGGCAAACGCGAAAAAGTGCTGGAACTTGTAAGTACCGGACTGCAGGATTCACTGTCCACGTTGCTAGAATTTGACCCAGAGACCGCTGCCGGACTCATGACCCTGGACTACGTACAAGTTGATTTTGAAGACAACGTATCAAACGTCGCCAAAAAGTTCAAACAGCACGAAAAGACCACCGGCCGGCTGCCGGTAATCTTGGTGCTAAAAGAGGAAAAACTGGTTGGTTTTCTCCCCGTCCACGAGCTCGGCTTTGCTAGTCGCAGTGAACTGATTGGCAAATACGTCAAGCGCGTACCAACTATTTCCTACGCCGCGACGCACAATGACGTTCTGGCAAAGTTTCAGGCTCATCCACACAGCAAAGTCGCCGTGCTCAATGACGCGGGCAATGTACTTGGCATCATCTATTCCGACGACATTTTAAAAATTATGCAAAAACATGAAGCCTCCAGCCTGTACGACTTTGCTGGTATCCGCGACGAAGAAAGTGTCACAGACAGTGCTCGTCGCAAAGTAAAAAACCGCTACCGCTGGCTGGTTATCAACCTAGCCACTGGTTTTTTGGCGGCTTTCACGGTTGGACTTTTTGAAGAAACGCTCAGTAAATACGTACTGCTAGCAATTTACATGCCCATCGTTGCTGGTATGGGCGGAAATGCCGCCACTCAAACTCTAGCTGTCCAGGTGCGCGGTATCGCGCTGAAGCAAATTGAGCTTAAGAACGCATGGAAAACGCTCAGAAACGAACTGGGCGCCGGTCTTATTAACGGCGTTATCAACGGCGTGCTCGTCGCGGCGGTCGTCATACTCATAAGCCGTGACTATAAAATTGCTTTTATTTTGGCCGTAGCAATGGTTGTTAACCTATTGGTGGCTGCACTATTTGGCACAATTGTACCGCTCGTCATGTCAAAACTCGGCAAAGACCCGGCGGCTTCAGCGACCATATTTATTACCACGGCCACAGACGTGTTAGGTTTTCTGGCGTTTCTTGGTTTGGCCACGCTGGTGCTTGCCTAAAAATTGGTTGACAAGCCCATGACGCTTATGCGAAAATACCATTACTTCAAGATGTAGATTATCTCTGCACCAAAAGAAGACAAAAACTTACAATTTAAAAAATAGAGACCAGTCTGTGAGAGGCAAGGGTTTTTAGGGGAGAGGTTAACTAGGCGTATGCCTGTAAAAATTAAAATAATTCAAAATAGGGGGATATCCCGCGTGGAAGTCAAAGTTCGCCGTCCAAAGTGGCAGCAATTCCTAAACTACTAGCAAACAGCAACTGCTGGCAGCTGACAGCTAAAGACTACTGAGAAGTAGTCTTTTTTGCGGCTATGGCGTCATCAATCAGTTTGCTAAAATCTTCCAAACTGCGAGGGCTTTCTTCAACTTTTTTGCCGTCCAATACAAAAGTTGGCGTACCGCTAGCCCCTAGTTTTTTACCTTCGGCAATGTCGGCGTTTATCTTGTCGTTTGTTTCTTGGCTGGCAGCATCGGTTTTGAATTTGGCTACGTCCAGCCCAAGCTGCTGGGCGTAATTTTCAAAAAACGCTGCCGCATTGCTGACTTCTTTCCATTCGTCCTGGGTCTGGTAGAGTTTGTTATACATATCCCAAAACTTTCCTTGTTTGTCAGCGGCTTCAGCGGCCCGGTGCGCCGCAAAAGCATTTTGGTGAATCTGGACTAGCGGGAAATTGCGGAACTGAAATGTAATTTTATCCTTATATTTTTCAACCACTTGTTCGACTATAGGGTAGTACTGCAGGCAGGCCGGACACTGGAAGTCCCCATATTCGGCCAGAACCACGCCACTCGTATTGCTGCCCCTGATGTGATTGGTCGGTTGGGCGCTGGAACTGCTTCCATTGCCCGAATTGTTTTTATTTTTGGTAAAAGCGAAAGCGCCTACAACCACCGCCATAACTACTAGTAAGGTTACGAAAAATCGATTGCTCATACACTCCCAAGTTTATCGTTATTTATATTACCACGCATTATGCGCTTTTCCCTCGTCTCAGCCTGCACCTGACCGGCTACAAGCTTTCATTCCTCGCTCTATATAACTAAGGTTATGCCTCGCTCGGGCTGAAAGCTTTCGCTCGCTCAACTGCATACTGGCCTCAAGGACTAAGCGCAAAATGCGTGATACCATGGATATATGCAAACAATCTTAACAGTATTGCTGGCCGTATTGACTCTGCTATCCGTTAGTTTGCAGCGCACTTATTCCCGTGTACCTCTAAAAGAGCTCAAACACCGGGCCCGGCACGGCGACGAACTGGCGGCGGCGATTATGAAAGCGGCGGGTTACGGGCATTCTTTGCGGGCGGTTTTATGGTTTCTGATAGGTGTAACCAGTGCCAGCTTTTTTGTGTTTGTGTCTTCCACGGCGCCCGTCTGGTTTGCGCTTAGCGCCAGCATCATGCTGGTCTGGGTGGGTTTTGTGCTGATTCCAGCCGCCAGGGTTACGTTTATAAGCCAGCGGCTGGCAGTATGGTGCGCAACGCCACTGGCTAAAATTTTGGCTGTTTTGCACCCTGTTATCGACTGGCTATTGCGGTTTATACATCGCCATCGCCCGCTGCACATCCACACCGGTCTGTACGACCGGCGCGATTTGATTGATTTGCTAGAGCAGCAATATGTGCAGCCCGACAACCGGATTGAAAAGGCCGAGCTGGAAATTGCTCTGCACGCCCTGACTTTTGGCGATGACTCTGTTGCCGAACACATGACCCCGCGTCGCATGGTAAAAGCGGTAAACGCGGACGAACCGCTCGGGCCGATTGTGATGGACGAACTGCATGGTTCCAGCCATTCCCGGTTCCCGGTATACGAAGGCGAACAAGACAACGTGGTCGGCACGCTGTATCTGCGGGATTTGGTGCGGGAAAAGCATAGTGGCACCGTGCGCACGCTCATGAAGCCCGACGTATCGTATATTCACGAAGACCAGTCATTGCACGACGCCCTGCAGGCAATTTTGCGAACCCATCGCCATCTGTTTATTGTGGTTAATAGCTTTGAAGAATACGTTGGCATCATCACCATTGAAGACGTGCTGGAAGCAGTGATAGGCTCGCCAATAATTGATGAATTTGACCAATACGACGACCTCCGCGCCGTAGCCGCCCGCGCCGCCAAAAAAGAACACAAAGACCACCAGGAAGTAGCCTCATCTGTTGAAACAGAGGAACCCGTGATAGAATAGTTCAGATGAGAACACTTGCGCGAGACCTAAAAAACCACATTGGTAAAACGGTTGAAATCCAGGGCTGGGTGCACAAAAAGCGCATGCTTGGCGGATTGAACTTTATTAATTTGCGCGACCGTAGCGGTCTAGTGCAGATGGTGGTAGAAGACAAAAAAGAAGTAGAAAAACTTCGCGGTCTGCAAATCGGCACCGTACTAAAAGTCACCGGCAAAGTTTTTGAAGAACCACGCGCGCCAGGCGGAGCGGAATTACGCCAGCCTACGCTCGAAGTATTGGTGGCGGTGACAGATGAACCTCCTGTAGAAATTGACAAACCGCTGAGCCACAAGCCGGAAAACCTGGACACTCTGTTTGACAACCGGGTGATTGGCCTGCGCAATTTGCAGGAACAAACCATTTTCAAAGTCCAAGCTAAAGTGTTAGAAGCCGCCCGTGAATACTTTAAGCAGAACGATTTTACAGAAATGAACACGCCAAAACTGCTGGCAGAAGCTACAGAAGGCGGCGCCGAAGTTTTCAAACTGGATTATTTTGGCAAAACGGCTACTCTGGCCCAGTCCGCACAGTTTTATAAACAGATGATGGTTGGCGTTTTTGAGCGTGTCTATGAAACCAATCCTACGTACCGGGCCGAACCGAGCGCCACCACCCGCCACATGACCGAATACATCACCATAGACGCGGAAATGGGGTTCATAGAATTTGACGACTTGCTGGAATTTTCCAGCGGCTTTTTAAACCACATTGTAGACAGCGTGTGGGCTGAGTATGGCAATGAGCTGAAAAAGTGGAACACCCACAAACCCGTTCTGACCAAGCAAATCCCCCAAATTCCCATGGCACAGGTACACGAACTGTACACCAAAGCCACCAAAATCCCCATAACAGATGAAAAAGACCTCACACCGGACGAAGAGCGTTGGATTTGTGATCATGCCAAGAAATCTCTGGGCAGTGAAGCGGTGCTTATAACCGGGTGGCCGTCCAGCAGTATGAAGTTCTACCACCGTAAAAACGCCGAAAATCCCGAACTGGCCGACCGGTCAGACTTGTTGTTCAGGGGCGTAGAAATCGCCACCATACCCATGCGCGAACACCGCTACGAAGTGCTAGTAGAGCAGCTCAAAACCTTTGTCCAAGGCGACCCCGAAAGCCCTGGCTTCAAACCCTACCTCAGTGCGTTCAAATACGGTCTGCCGCCCCATGGCGGCTTTGGCTGGGGCTTAGAGCGCACGGTAGAAAAATTAATTGGCCTCAACAACATCAAAGAAGCCACGCTGTTCCCGCGAGATATCAACCGTCTGGCACCGTAATCGAAAGTCAATTCGAAAAATGCTTTGAACTATCATCTCCGTCTTGCATGCGTAGATTCCGCCCATTCGGGTGGAAACGGACCTTCAGTCGCTAGTCTATACCACGCGTGTGATCTTCCAGACAATTTGGTAACATCCACTACCTCTACTCCTGCAGTCTGTAGAACAGCCCCGCCATCCTGTGCGAGTACTTCAGGCATTCGCTGTTCAGTAACATCTGGTCTTTCACCCACTTGATTTACTGGCAATTCTCCGGTCATTTTGTATCCTTCCTCGGCAAAAGAAAAACCTCCTCGCTCATTGGGCGGGGAGGTTTGTTTGCCTTTTGTTATTTGTTTGGCTACAAACGCTCCCCTCAGGCCGCGAGACTCACGGCAATCGGCGGACGTTTATTAGTAACCATAAACTTAAATGTACGCCCAAATTCCGCACTGTCAAGAACCCAAACCCGTATCCCACCCAAACCCCCAATTTAACTCACGCATGATATATTTTCAGCAACCACTAGCGTGAAGGCTAACATGCCCAAATTAAATTCCTGATACAATTAGCTTAAATGAAACCAGCTCTGCTCATAACTGCCACTACGCTTTCTTTGGTCGGAACCGCCGACTACATATTGAGCATTTTGTATGACAAAACGCGACCGCATAGAACCACTCGCATAGTGCTTTTTATTGTTTCGGTTGTTAATCTTTTGGGAACCGTTGCCGCACATGCCGGCTGGGGCGTATTGCTACTTTCACTTCTGTTCTTTACTAGAAGTTTCGTGTTGGCACTCTTGTCTATAAAAAGAGGCATTGGCGGCACAAGCAGGCTGGACATCACGTGCGCTGCCATAGCCCTGCTTGGCATAGTAGCTTGGCAGGTGAGTGGAAGCGGTATTTGGGCGCTGGTTTTTGCCATCCTGGCTGATGCCGTGGCGTATATACCCGCAGTAGTAAAAACCTGGAAATTGCCAAAGTCCGAAGCCCCGCTCATGTACTGGCTTGAGGGCGTTGCAGCCACGCTAGCAATCGCGCACGACGGCTTCCATCTGAATATAATCTTCCAAGCTTACATAATTCTATCCTGCGTAGTAATGCTAGTCTGCATCTATCGCCCAACCTTTGGCAAAGAAAGAATAAGTATATGAAAACATCATCAGGTAAAGATGTATCAAAAATCGGGATAGGAAGCTATGGAATTGGTGGGCGGGGTCATCGTGATATGAATATCACAGAAAAAGAATCGGATCAAAAATATATCGATGCCCTGGTCTATACGCTAGAAAAAGGAATTAACTTTACAGAAATTGCCCTTGGTTACGGGCATGGACAATCACTCAAACTTTTTAAGCACGCCTTAGATAAAAGCTCGATTGCCCGCGAAGACATTTTTCTTACGCATTCGCTCTACCCGAGGGATTTACCCGATATTGAGGTAATCAATCAGGATGTTGCAAGTTTTTACCGAATAATGAATACAGATTACGCTGACTCAACGCTCGTAACTCAAGGATTAATAATGCAATTTGGCGAAGAGGCAACGTATTATTTATTAGACAAACTTCTAGAGACAGGGAAAACCAAATACGTAAGCCTGTCTAACGCAAGTCCCAAGTGGATCATTGAATTCAAGAAAAAATTTGGGGATAAGTTTATCGCACATGAAGGTCATTTAAGCTTTGAGATAAGGGCACTGCAGGATAAGGGAGTTTTTGAAGCTTGTAAGAAGCTGGGAGTAGAAAATATTATTTGGCGTCCGCTTCGCAGAAATAAAACATTTGATCATAATTGGGAATTATTAATCGAACTGGCCAAAAAATATAACAAAACCCAAAGCCAGATTATTCTGAACTGGATTTGTTATTTGGGCTACAGGCCGATGGTTTTTTCTACCAATAAAGATCACATTAATGAAAATGTAACTGCTCCTGATTTTGATATGACACCAGAAGACTACAGGCGCATGACCGACTTCCGAGCACCTGATTATCAACCACCGGAAGTTGATTGGGAGGGTATTGACGGTGGAGACGAAGTGGTTTCACTAGCAAGCGAATTCGAAAACCATATAAAGCCTTAGGTTTTGTTTGGAGCATTATCCAGCGATTGCCAGATGTACCAGCAGGCTACTGATTCGTAGGGGTGCCAAGCATTTTTAACTGCCAGGTCTTTGATTTCATCCGGAGTGGGGGAGTGGTCTAGGTTGTAGAGTTTTTGGATGCCGTTTTTTATGCCTAGATCGCCGTGGGCCAAAATGTCTAACCGGCCCATGCAGAACATCAGGAACATATGGGCGGTCCATTCGCCGATGCCTTTTACCGCCGTCAGTTCCGCAAGAACGTCTTCATTACTCAATGCGTCTAGGTGATCAAACTTTACTCTGCCATCTACCACGTGCTGAGCTAGATCCAATATATAAGCGGCTTTGCCACGGCTTAAACCCACAGCACGCAGCTCTTCAACATTTTTCTCCAGAATCTTTTCTGGTGCAGGGAAATCAGTACTCCCAAACAGTTCGCAAAACCTTTTTTCAATACTGCGGGTAGCCTTGACGCTCAATTGCTGGCTGATTATGGCATCCACCAATTCTTGATAATAATTCCTATGCGGCTTTATATCGCAAAGCCCGTATTTTGCTATCACAACAGAAAGCACCGTGTCATGTTTTGCTAAATAATCAGCCGCTGTTTGCATGCTCTCAGTATAGCCTCCTGCTACAATGGGCTACATGAAACAAGCGCAGGCTCTTACTGTTATGTTGAGTGGAAAGGCGGTGTTTTTGACGGGGCCGCCGGGGGCTGGGAAGACGTTTGTTTTGAATCAATTTGTTCGGCGGGCAACTAGGGCTGGGAAAAATGTGGCGGTTACGGCCAGTACGGGGATTGCGGCCACGCACATTGGCGGTACGACTATTCATTCGTGGTCAGGGCTGGGCATACGGGAACAACTTGGTCCGAGGGACAGGCAGCAACTGGCGGGAAATGCCAAATTAGTTAAGCGCTACAACGCAACAGACGTTTTGGTTATAGATGAAGTTTCCATGCTGCATGGCCACCGGCTAGACATGGTGAACGAAGCCTGCAAGTTACTCAGAAAAAACACTGAACCGTTTGGCGGCCTGCAAGTCATATTGGTGGGCGACCTATTTCAATTACCTCCGGTTACCAGAGGAAGCGACGAAGCAGATTTTGTACACGAATCGGCGGCTTGGGAAGAACTGAGCCCCCAGATTTGTTATATAACTGAACAGCATCGCCAGGAGCGTGACGGTTTGCTGGAACTACTGGAAGCCATGCGAAGCGGGGATTTGGAAGAATTCCACCAGGAATTGCTGAGCGAACGGCTTGGCCAGAAACCGACTGCATCTCAGCCCGTAACCCGGCTTTACGCCCACAATGTAGACATTGATACCGTAAATCGGCACCATTTAGACGCGCTGCGGCAAGACGTACATGAATACGCCATGGAAACCAAAGGTTCAGCCGCAAAAGTGGACCAACTGCGCAGAAGCGTGCTGGCGCCGGAAAAACTGGAGCTGAAAAAAGGCGCGGAAGTAATGTTTGTAGCCAACAATCCCGCCGCCGGATTTGTAAATGGCACGCGCGGCCAAGTGGTGGATTTCCGCGACAGCCAACCGGTGGTGCGTTTGACGAATAAACGGAACATAAAAGTTGGGCCGCACAGTTGGAAACTGGAAGAAGACGGCAAAGTCCGAGCCGAAGTGTCCCAGCTGCCGCTGCGGCTGGCCTGGGCAATCACCATCCATAAAAGCCAAGGCATGAGCTTGGACGGCGCCGAGATTGACCTGAGCAAATCTTTCACGCCGGGTATGGGCTACGTGGCGCTGTCTCGCATTCGCAGCATTGGCGGGCTGTACCTGTCTGGCATAAACGCCATGGCGCTGCAAATGCACCCCAGTATTTTTGAATTTGACAGCCAGCTTCGCAAAACTTCCGCGGCACTTGCAGAGATAACTCCCGATGCGGCAAGTGAGGAACCTGCCAAACCAGCCACACCGCCCATGAATAAAGAATTGCTGGCAGACCTAAAGGCATGGCGGCTCAAACGCGCTCAGACCGAAAGCGTACCGGCGTACGTGATTGCCCACGATAGCGTTTTGGAACTGCTGGCTGCCAAGCTGCCAAACTCTAACCAGGGACTGCTTGGCTTGAAAGGCATGGGCGGCAAAAAAGTAGAAAAATATGGCGCCGACATGCTGGCGGTGATTGCCAAACACACCGGTAGAAAAGTTGCCGCCCTTAAAACATCTGCCCACTCTTGGACGGCAGAAGATGACGCGTTGCTAAAAACTCTGGTGCATGAGCAGCGTCCTTTGGAACATGTCTGCGACAGGCTAGGACGCCAACCCGAAGAAGTATGGGGACGTATCAGCGAACTGCTTAAGCTCTAGTTATTGACCGGTGTTTTTGCTACACTTTTCTAAAGGATAAGCGTAAGTATATACAAAATGGACAAAGAACGTACCGAGGACTTAAATCCTCGCAGCGATGATGTTGAGCAAAAGGTCAAGCGTATGCTGGACCCGTCTATGCCTGACGAACCAGCGCAACCCAGCCCAGCCGCTGGAACTAAAAAAACCATACCAATCCAGTCAGTGTCCGCCCCGGCGAAGCCTAAAGCCCAAGAAGACGCCTTGCCTTCGGCTCCAGAACTGCCGCAGGATGATAAAAAATCAGCCAAAAATTCCAAAAAAGTTATCATACCCATAAGCCACCACGATGAAAAATCAGAATCTAGCGCTGGCGCGGATGCGGAAACCGCCCCGCTGGTCAAACAAATTGCCATTACGCAGCATGAAGGCGGCGCAGAAGCTGTGGCCGATAAGCTAAATCAGAAAATCGCTGAGCTAGACGCCAAAGACCCTGGGCTATCAGCAAACCCGCCCGCCACGGCCTCGGTGGCGGAGGGAGCCCCAGTAGAGGGTGAAACTGAGACGCCAATTATTGATTCGGCAGCCATAACCAATCCCGAAACCGACAAAGCGGTCGAAGCAATAGTTGCCGCCGAAGGCGACGAGCTGCTTGAGGTAGAAGACGCGGTTCGGGATACCGATGAACCGCTAGAACCCGCCAAAAAATCACGGCGGGGGCCGTTGCAGATTCTAAAATCTTGGTGGGCAAAACCGGGCTTTAAAAAAGCAGTGATAATTTTTGCCGCAGTTGCCATCACTGCCGCGGGCGCTTTTCCGGGTTCGCGCTACTTTTTGCTGAATAGCGCCGGCGTACGGGCTTCAAGTTCGCTGATAGTGCTAGACGAAAGCACGCAGCAGCCGCTCAAAAACGTGGCAGTCAGCATTGGCAAAAGTACCGGCGTAACAGATGAAGCAGGCAGAGTCAGCCTGCGAAAGGTCAAACTTGGCAAAAATCCGCTAGTCATAGAAAAAAGAGCCTTTGCGCCGATTACCAAAAACGTTGTTGTGGGCTGGGGCAGCAATCCGCTAGGTGATTTCAAACTCACGCCAACCGGCAGCCAGTATAGCTTTTCGACCCTTGATTTTTTGTCCGGCAAACCACTCAGTAAGGTAGAAGCTACCAGCGGCGAAGCCAGCGCGGTGTCAGACAGCCAGGGAGCTATAAAACTCACCATAGACAGGGCGGACGATGGGCAGTTTAAGGTCAAACTCCAAGCTGACGGCTTCCGAACCGAAGAAATCAGCGTTGATCCAAATGACAAATCTGTCCGCAGCGTCAAATTAGTACCTGCCCGCAAGCAGGTTTTTGTATCAAAACGCTCCGGAAAATATGATATCTACAGCGTGTACATTGATGGCAAAGAAGAAAACTTAGTCCTGGCCGGCAGTGGCAATGAAAAAGAAGGCATGGTACTGGTGCCGCACCCCAATGAGGAAATTGCGGCCTACGTATCCACGCGAGCCGGCCAGCACAACAGCGACGGTTTTTTGCTTAGCAACTTGATTCTGCTGAACCTGGAAGACAACAGTACTACTAACGTGGGCGTTTCAGAACGAATTCAGATTGTTGACTGGTCCGGCGATCGCCTAATCTATGTCCAAATCGCCGCCGGCAGCAGTGGCGACAGCCCGGGGCGCTACCGTTTGATGAGCTACAATTACAAAGACGCTTCAAACAAAGAGCTAGCCAGCAGTAACTTTTTCAACGACGTCATAGCTGTCAGCGGCTCAATCTACTACGCTCCATCCAGCGCTTACCAGACGGGCAAAACTAATTTCTACAAAATAAACGCCGATGGCAGCAACCAGCAAACAATCTTTGACCAGGAAGTTTGGAATATCTTCAGGACTTCTTATGATCATTTTGCATTATCAGTCCAGCAGCAGTGGTATGACTACCGCCTAGGCGATAAATCCCCGACCAAACTCAGCAGCGCGCCCGCCAGCCAAATTTCGCGGGTGTACATAAACAGCCCCGACGCCAAACACAGCATTTGGGCTGATAACCGTGATGGCAAAGGCGTACTGCTGAGCTATGACACCGCCGGTCAAAAAGAAGACGCCACCGTGCGCAGCCAAAGCGGCCTGGGGTACCCAGTCCGCTGGCTCAATAACAGTTCACTGGTCTATAGGGTCAAAACGGATCAGGAAACAGCTGATTACGCTATCAGCATTGATGGCGGCGAACCAGTCAAAATTCGCGACGTTACCAATACCAGCGGCATAGACCGCTGGTACTATTAGCTAGCGTTCCTAGATTATCCAATAAAAGCTTATGGTAGAATATCTTAAGACAAGAATTAAAAGGATCTAATGCATATGAAAAGATTACTAGCCCTAGGCATCAGCGCCATACTAATCCTGCCTATTTTGTCAACGGTGGCGGTTTTTGCTGTTGAGGACAACACATCCACAACCAGCCAAACGACAACAGAAACTAGCGCCACAGATGCCGCCAAGGCATTAGCTGAGCGCATTGCCAAGCATAAGGACGAGCTAAAAACTAGATTAAGCAATGCTGAAAAACTACGCCTCCAATCAAAGTGCAAGGCCTCACAAGGTCTCGTTAGTTCAATCAGAGGCCGTATAAAAGGTATAGAAACCAGCCGCGGCCAAGTTTACAAAAACATCATCAATCGGCTGACCAATTTGTCTGAAAAACTCAAAAACAAAGGAGCCAACACCACCGAATTGGACGCAGATATAGCTACACTCCAGACCAAAATGGATACATTCAACACTGACCTAGCTGCCTACAAGCAAGCCGTAAGCGATGTTGCCGATATGGACTGTATCACAGATCCAGACGGCTTCAAGGCTGCTCTAGAAGCTGCCCGCGCCGCCCGCCAGAAAGTCAACGAAGACGGGCTGGCGGTACGCAGTTATATAAACGACACTATTAAACCCTTGCTCAAAACCATTCGCGCTCAGCTAGAAGCTGACAAAACAGAGGAGGGACAATAGCCATGGATGAACAGCAAACAACCAACCAAACATCTGGCGATGATTCCACGGTGTCAACGGAAACTGGCGGCCAAATCCTGCCTGCCGGTGGGCAGGTTATGGACGTAACCGCGCCAAACAAACAACCGGAAACTTCAAGCTGGCAAGAAACCAGTACCGACACGCCGGAGGGCGATGTCCCAGACACCCAGTTTGAGCCAGGCGACTCGCCAGCGGCTGCCCCAGCCAGCCCTGAACCAACAGAAAGTCTGATTAGCGAACCAAAACTTGCGGAACCAGCAGCTGAAGCCCCAACTCCTGCGCCGGAAGCTCATTCTCCAGCCAATACTCCGCATCTGCCAGCCAAAAACGGCGCTCCAGTAGCGGCAATCGTCATCGCGGCCGTAGTTGCCACGGCTTTAGCCGGTTTGGTTATATTTAGTTATTTCAAAGCCAAAAACAGCGATACCGTCAAACGCAGCGACGCTGCCTCCAGCCAGACGGTTGTAGAGAAGCCGCAGGCCAGCACCGCCGATGTAGATACGACCAATCAAGAAATCGATACCAGCCTGCAGCAGGCGAACGACAGCACAGACTTTGCGGCTGCCGAATTGAGCGACACCGCCCTGGGTTTATAGTGTTTGGATCCGCCATTTCTCGGCTATAATGTAAACGCATGGTAAAAATACTTAACGCGTTAAGTGATTCGCAGCTGGCGGTTTTGTTGCGGCAGGGTTCTGTGGGCGTGCTGCCCACAGACACCGTTTACGGCGTGGTTTGCCGTGCGGCCGACGAAGTCGCCGTGAAACGTTTGTATGAGGTTAAATCCCGTAAAAGCAAACCCGGAACGGTAATCGCTGCCGGCATTGACCAATTGGTGGAACTGGGCATAAAAGCTCGCTATCTTAAAGCCGTAGAACAGTTTTGGCCAAACGCGATTAGTATTGAAATCCCGCACCAGATTGCGTATCTCAACCAAACAACCGGGCGGCAAGCATTTAGAATCATCAAACAACCGGCCGAATTAGTTGATTTGCTAAAACTAGTCGGCCCGCTGCTTACCAGCAGTGCTAATCTACCCGGACAACCTCCGGCAAACAACATTGCAGAGGCGCAAAAATATTTTGGTGGTAGTGTGAATTTTTACGTTGATGGCGGCGATTTGTCTGATCGCAAACCCTCTACGCTCATCCGGATCGTTGACGATGCCGTGGAGACAATTCGGCCAGGAGCTGTTAAGATAGACGAAACAACCGGCCGGATTTTATGAATTTCAACGACTATCAAAAGCAAGCTGTAACTACCGATTTAAGCGTCGGCAAAGGCCACGACGTTCTCAGCATCGCTTTTATGGATAAAGTGCTGGGGCTGCTGGGTGAAAGCGGCGAAATAGCCGAAAAATTCAAAAAGATTCTGCGCGACAAAGACGCCAAATTAACAGATGAAGACAGACAAGAACTGACCAAAGAATTAGGCGACGTTTTGTGGTACATTGCACTGCTTGGCCACTATCTGAACGTGCCACTGGATGATATAGCCAGCAAAAACATCACCAAACTAAAAAGCCGCCAAACCCGCGGCACGCTCAGCGGCAGCGGAGACAACCGCTAGCGCTCGGCAAATTCTTTTCTGAGCCATTCGTCTAACGAACCACCACCGCCGGCAGACAGGCATAGCACTAAATCACCGTCTTCCAGGTGTTTTTGCAGAGTGGCTTTTAGTTCGTCATCTAGAGCTAGGGGCTCAGCTTTTTCGGGTTTGGACAAAAGACCCACCAGCTTTTCCGGCGTCAAATCTTCCAAGTTCTCATCTTCACGCGCCCGATAGCTCGGTACTATGTAAAGCTTTTTCACATCGTCGAACAGGTGAGCCAATTCTTCCCGAATAAAATGCTGGCGGGTATTGTGTAAGCCTTCGTAAACAACCACGACGTTATCTTTCGCTCCCGCCACCTCTTGAGCTGTTTGGAGCGCGCCCCGAATCTTTTCGGGCGTGTGGGCATAATCGGTGTATAGATTGTCACTAAGCGCTTCAAAACGCCGGCTGAGGCCAGGGAACTGATTTATGGCCTCAACTAGTACTTCTGATTGTTTGCCAGTTAACCTGGCAACAGCCTCAATTACCAGTTCGGCATTTTCTCGGTTAACCTCGCCGGTGAGGGTTAGTTTGGACAAAATCTCGGGATATTCTGATGGTTCGGCCGCTAACCCAATCTTTTCAAGATCTTTAGGGTGAGCTACAACCTGCTCGCTTTGACATACAAAATCGTTAAAGGCACGGTTGTAACCCGCTTCAGTAGGATAAATATCCGGGTGGTCGTAGGCAACTCCCGAAATTATGGACATATACGGCTTGAAGCTTAGAAAATTTCTATCAAACTCATCAGCTTCCAGTACGAAATATTCAGACTTTGGGTCGTATGCTCCCATTTCGCCGAACGAAATTTTAGCACCAACTGAGTAACTAACGGGGATACCAAGCTGCTTAAACAGCCAAATGGTCATGGCAGTGGTGGTGGTTTTGCCGTGCGTGCCAGCTACAGCGATTAATTTTAGCTGCTTATCTTCAATAATCTGGTTCAATAATTCGTCGCGTTTGCTGGTTTTTATGCCGTTGTCTTGGCAAAACTTCAGCTCTGGCGCGCCTGCCTGTCCGGTAGGCAGGTCTGGATTTTCAATCGTAACCGCCGAAGAGTACACGTACCAATCAATCGGCTTTGTCTCGTGGATCTCGGCAATCTGGTCATAGGCCTGGCCAATATGGATATTTTCCACCCCGTGAGACCGAAGGTACTGGACATATTGGCTATCTTGCTTATCAGACCCGGAAACTTCGTAACCGGCCTGTTTGGCTATCTGCGCCAACGGCCCAATTGCCGTTCCGCCAATGCCAGAAAAAAAGATATGCATGCCTTAAGTCTATCAGCCCAGTAGTCGATTAGTCGATTAGTCGTTACAATAAACGTTAGTGGATAAGAAAAAACTGCACCATCTTTGGAAAAGACTTCACAGAGCCAGTTATTGGCATTTTTTGATTGCTTGCGCGGCGTGCGCGGTTATTGCGGTGTTCGCACTCCGGCAAAACAACCTGACGGCGATTCAGCTGCGTGACGAAGTGCTCAAAGTAGACCAGCAAAATGGCGACACCGAAGCGGCGCTCAAAAAACTGCGCCAGTACGTGTACGGCCACATGAATACAGACTTGGCCACCAGCACATCAGTTTATCCGCCGATACAGCTCAAATACCGCTACGACCGCCTGGTAGCTGCCGAAAAGGCCCGGGTTGAACAAGCCAACAGCAACACCATCTACAACGACGCCCAGAAATACTGTGAAGCCAATTTCCCCCAGAGTTTTTATGGTGCTGGACGTCTGCCCTGCATACAGAACTACATAGATACCCATCCCGCGCCAACAGTCACGCCGCAGCCAATCCCCGACGCGCTCTACAAATACAACTTTGCCAGCCCGGCGTGGTCTCCCGACTTGGCCGGCTGGAGCCTTGTGTTTTTTGGCCTATTCCTGTTTTTGTTTATTGTCCGTTTACTACTTGAACTTTGGCTCAGGCAAGAGCTCAAAAACCATCTGTAAAAGAGTTTATTGATTACTGAACTTTAAATGTATTAGGTATCTGAAACTAAGGATTCTTGGTTGAACTAGCGTTGGCAGCAGCATCAATTTTGGCACAATCGCCGTCGTACTTTGTCTTGATTTCGGTTATGCCTTTGGATACTTGACCGTCCGATTTCAGGTTTTCCCAGAACAACACCTGGTCTTGGTTGACGACCATACTGTCCTGGGGGCCATGTACTTCACAGCCTAGTTTTACAAGCACTAGCGGTTTGTCTTTGTCGGCCGCGGTGGTACCGTCAGGCTGAACCTGCTGGTTGACCCGCAAATAGTAAATGTCTGAAATTCGCAAAAATTTGTTGTTGATGGTGGTAATTTTGCCAAAATAAGGCGTCGTACTGCCGTTCAGGAAAACAGCTTGCATTTTCTCTGTATCCACGTACTTGCTTTGGGAAGTCGGGCCGCCAATAGCTACGGAGCCAATAACCGCCATAACCAAAATGGCAATGCACACTACCAGCGCCACGCTAGCAGCTCTCAAACTAAAAAACGAAACTTTTTTCTTATGACTGGCGCCTGTATGAGCCGCAGTTTGCGTTTGGCTTGCGCCACGATTCCATTCCATCGGAGTAAACCACCTTTATTTAGATTTCTTTTACGTACTGTTCAAGTGTACTGCATAAGCGGTTTGTGATGCAATACGGCACTGCCCCCAAAAACAAGCTGGATATTTCAATAACAGGGGTAGAGAACTATCAACAGGGGTGTAATTTGTACAAAGGTGTTGACAAGTAAAAACCAGGGGGCGTATGGTAAGGAGTACCAACAGTAATGTAAGAGAGGGAGAGCTATAAATGGCTTACAAGCACACAAACTCTAAAGGAGTAACATACTTCTTGAACTCAAAGCTCGTCGTATTGCGCGGCGGCAAAGAACAGCGAATTTACTACTTCAGCAAGGATCAGCGCGCCGAAGCTATTGATTCAGTGCCAGCAGGCATGATGGTCAACGAAAACCCACGCAACGGTTTCTTGACTGTTAAGCGAAAATAATCCTTAATTCCTAAGGAAGCGAACCACCCCAATAAATCGG
This sequence comes from uncultured Candidatus Saccharibacteria bacterium, assembly GCA_964593805.1. Taxonomy (GTDB): domain Bacteria; phylum Patescibacteriota; class Saccharimonadia; order Saccharimonadales; family JBBQAJ01; genus JBBQAJ01. The sequence continues at coordinate 159,680 of CAZQHP010000001.1, forward strand.
GGTGGTTTTATTTTGCTCATGCCTTGGGGTCGTCGGGGAAGTCAGGCATGATGGCTTCTGCTTCTCGGTTCATAGCAATAGTACCCAGCAGTTCAAGCATATCAGCTGCGCCTTTGCCGTATGCAAAGCGCAATTTTTCGTTATCATCTAAAGATGTCGCTTGTACAGCTTTTGTAGTGTGTTCGCCTAAGAACTCCACAGTTCGAGTAATTGCTGGGCAAGCGGCACTGAATTCCTCGGTTCTATCCCCGAGTTCATACAGCTGTGGGACGGTTCCTTCGCGCACGGCTGTGAGGTTGGTTTTTCTGGCTATTTGATTCCATGCTTCTAGTATCTCGTCGCCGTCAGGGAGCGGAAAACTTCCCCATATTGTTTTTCTTTCAGGTTTAGACATAAACATATATTAACAACTGTTACTTATAACAAAAACTGCTTAACCTTAGATTATTGTCGTTTAGTCAACGTTAAAGTATAATATTACTTATGAATCTTGACAGCATGGGAGAGTTTCTCGGTGCTAACGCTGAAGCAATTGAAGCCATTACAAGCAAGACCGCTGAACAACTTTCAGTGAATGGTATTGCCAGTGTGGTTACAAAGTATAGGGACGAAGCACCTCAAATTGTCTCAGAAGAGCCTGGGCTTAGAGAAATTGGGATAGATTTATCGCGGCTTGAGCCTGACGAGGCAGAAGAACTGCAGGATGAAGTTGCTGAAATAAGATGTTCCAGCCTTCTCTCTCGTGCATCAGTAGAATTTGTTACGCTCAGTGGTGCCACTGATATGTTTTTCACCGCCGAAGCCTATAATGCCGCACCCGAATCAGAAAGAGCGTCTGTACAAATTCAGCACTTTGACTACGAAAAAGCCGAGTACGTCGGTAGAACTTGGGGAGACGACGAAGCAGATCATATAACACTAGAAACGGCCACTCTATTTGACGCTTCAGGAGCAGAAGTTGCCAAGAAATTCACCGTTCAGTCTCAAGAAGCAGGGTTATTAGACGCCCTGGCTATTGTTAGCATCCGAAAAGCTTTTAGGCTTATTGATCATCAAAATCGACTGGCAGCCGACCCGCTGAATCGTCGGGCTATAGAAATACTTGGTTCAAGGTACGCCAAAGCGTTTTCTCTTATGATGGGCGCTTTTGAAAAAGAGCACGCGCTAGACGCCCAGCTGAGTAATATATGGACTGAGTTTGTTGGTAGTGCTCAAGAAGACGAAGTTGGGCCCTTGCTTGATGAAATACGCGTCAGAGCTGTTGCCGTTAAAGAGAGCATGGAATTATCCAGCTCCTTCGGTACAAGCATACCCTCTGCCGAAAAACTTCGAGAGTTCGTAGCAATATTTGATGATTAAACACGGTCTCATTTGTTTTGCTCATGCTTGCTCCAGTGCTTGGGTAGGTGAATAATAGGTACTAATGACGGAGATTGGACGCGAATTCTTGATTATTCCCACGCAAGTGGAGCTTGCTGAAGCCTGGCAACAGTACCGAGATATTGTGGCACGTCGTCACCAGCGAGGCCAGTCTATTACAGGGGCCGATGGCCTAGAACGTGTTAGCGGGATGGTTAATGCCGATCAAATACTTGCTGACAATCCGCATTTGGATGCCAATATAAGTGAACTTGGTGCCGTTGTAGCAAAAAATATCGAAGAAGGTCGTATTACCCCGACCGATGCCTTTAGGCTTGGTGCCCGTCATATACTGGAAATGTTTTCGATAGCCACTACCGCATACCAGGCAAAACAACTAGACGAAAATCTTTAGTCCTGAAATTAGAATCTAATTTACTTTGAAATTCAGTTGCTCATGCTTGTGGCGCAGAGCATACTCGCCTAGTGACAAAGCCAAAAAGCCTTTTTACTTCAGTCGGGCCTTTGCATCGACCAATATTATTGACGTAATCAACCGCATTATTCTCGGCGTCCGACCCAGAATCACCATGTACCATGATAGGCTTTGAGCTTCTATCTTCAGTGTCCCTATAATGAACTGTCAAATCTGTTGGACCCTGTGGGACGCCACGTTCAAATGAAAATGATGCAGAGCTCCTATCCTGCGAAATCGATCCCTGAGTCACACTAGACACTACAACGAGAGAATCAATGCGAGCAGCGCAGTTTCCCATATTCGGACAACCTTCACAGAATTTCGCCATACAAACTCCTTAGAACTAACATACTTGGCTAATCAAGATGTTTTTTGAAGTTTCTTGTATTGGTTGTATATGTCATCGATTCTTTCTTTGGTGATGTGTGAAGTGCCATGTTCCTTAATCATGCCCGCAAAACGTATGGCGTCATTGGCTCTTGGTTTTAGCTCATTGGGCAGTTTATTAATTTCGACCCAGTGTGTGCCGTTATAGTGACCATTCTGACCGTACTTACCGAAAAATGCGTTGATATGTTTAACGTACTTAGTCTCTTTACCCTTTGTATCAGCTGTATATAGAACGAATTCGTTGTTTTGTGATTTGATATTTACGATAAAGTCCTGCTTGAACTTCGGAGTTTTAAGATAGTGAGCGTAAACATAGAAGCCTATGATTTCATCGTCAGGCGAGTTGGTTGTGTGAGAGGTACTGACGGCTTGTAGCGTGATGAACTTATTGATGTCCAGCTTGAGAGCTTGTGTAAACTCTGGGTGGCTTTTACACCACACCTTTAACTCATCCGAGAATGGTTGCATTTCAATCAATAGTTCTTGTAGGGTCATGCCGTTTATTATACTGTGCGATCTCCCTACAGTGACGCTGATGTTCTTGGCTATTTTCCTTTTAGTTTGTTTTTTGGTACAGAGACGATTTTTTTCATAGCCTTTGTGAAGTTATCAAAGGGCTTTTCTTTTTCTCCATACGATTGAGGGGTGGAGGGCTTTTGACCTTTCTTTTTTTCAGTCATGCATTCAGTCTAGCATTTTCACTTGACTTTAGGCACTTAACAGGAGTACTTTAAACATAAGCTCTGAACACATAAAAGGATTAAAATGGCAAAAAGCAAAACGATTAAAACTAGCACAGCAAGAAAAGGAAAAACTATGGCCAAAGCAAAATCTTCTAAATTCGGTAAAATATCCAAAGCATTCAGTTTCTCTACAACAAAAGGTAAATTTTTAGTGTTTATGCTAACTTTTGCAGTAGTTGGTGGGGGGTATGCGGCTTACCAGGCTTTTGCGGCCACTTCTGTGCCAGCAGATCTGAGTGGTGTTTTATATAGTTACGGTCCTTTTACTGCAGGGGACGGCGTCAAAGGAGTTATTGATTGTTCTAATGCCGCTGGCCAAACAGGCTATGGACCGCTGCGCAGCTGCATACAACAAAATCCAGCAAATCATAGTCAGTATCGTACTGGGTTGTGGAGTGTAGTTACTAAAGGCTTCAGCCCCACTTCTGGGTGGCTAAATGACTCTTCAGATCCAACGACATATTTTTATAAAGTGTGTAAAAACATGGACAATTACTTCAGTGGAACCAGGGCATTGGACACTGGCTATGGACCAATTTCATATGGCCAAATTTTTAGGACATATTACAATCCTGACTCTAAAAAAACAATCTGGCAAATCAAATGGGCGAACAGAAGCACTATAACCGGCAACTGTTCGGTAAATGGAAACTGGATGGACGCAAAAGGTTGGTAAACCAATTCTGTTCGTGACAAATTTCTGCTACGTCTTCTCCCAAATATCCGCAAAGACTCCATGCTGTTTTAGCTTTTCGGTAGTAGTAAATCGTATATCAGGCCGATCTTCATCGTCCCTCTCCCAGATATCAGCAATAAGTCCTCTGGTTCGTCGTTTGGCGTAGATAAGATCAGATACTTTAGCACAGACAAGTAAGATAACGGGCTTTGGGTCTCCGTAGGTTTCGTCTTCCCAGATACCGAGTTCTTCATCCATGTAGGTGACGTATTGTTTGAGCCGGTATCGTAAACGGTACTGTGGCAGTTCGGAATCAAAGATTTCAAGTAAATAGCTCTCGGTAGCTTCCATTTCATTCATGCCGTCATCACGTAATTTGGTGAAGCATAAATTTGGACGAATATATTCACTATCCGCAAGGAAGTGGTACTTACCGCTACCAAGGTAGTCTGCTTCTGTTTCATAGTAGTAGCAGGTACGTATGTGGTTTTTCGTTTCATCAAACGTGTCTAGTGTCACTCCAGCGTCAGCTAGGAGCAGGCAATGTTCAATGAAGCTTTTGCTGCGGTCATGGTCTTTGTAGCGTTTATGTAGTTCGGCTTCGTCATGTACGCCAAAGTGACGATAACGGTTAATAGCATTCTTGGAAAGGTAATAAATAGCTGGTGTACTTTTATCTATGAAGCTCGCTTTGTTATATATCCAATCTATGTAGCCTTTAGCTCTTAAGTCTTTAAGCCATAGGTAAGTATTCTTTTTATCTTTCTGTTTTAGGAATGTTTGTAGTTGTAGTCTTGTTAGGTATCTATGTTTATATAGAAGATCAATAATTTCTTTTTGTCTGTAAGTTATTTTTGGTAGATTTAGTGTTTTCATTATGCCAAACCCTCCTACTCCCTATATGTATAAAGGTAGGAAACACTATAACGAATAAATAACAGATAGACACAAGCAGGATTTATGCCCCCGCTCGTGGGGGTGTAAATTAATTGTTTATTTGCTAACCAAAGTTCTGTACATAAGTCGCCTGTTACAGCTACCAAACCATTGATTAAAGCGTTCGCCGTCTTTGAGCATACGGGTATTGTAGCGGTAGGTGTGTTCGTCTACGTATCTACCTAAATGGTTGTGTGAAACGTGCGTATACGTTCCTTTGATAGAGCGTTTCATTAAATTCCAAAAGCCATCAATAGTCGTTGTAGACACTAAGCCACGAGCATATTCGCCTTGGCTATGATTTACCGAATCGTGAATAAATAACCATTTAGCTCGGGTGTAGATTCGGCTTTCGTCTGTATGCAATATGGCACCTTCGTTTAGCGTGGCTTTAAGGAACGGCATGGTATTCGTAGCGTCAGCATGCTTAGTTGCAAAGGCTCTAATTTGTCCAACGTCTTTCTTCTTTTCTACTACGCCTATGACTGCTGACTTATTCTTCCAGCGCTCATCTGGATTAGATTTACCGCCAATATATGTCTCGTCAGCTTCTACGGGGTCGTCTAGCTTGTCAAAGCCACCATAAGCCATAGCAGCACGAATGCGGTGATCCATGAACCACGCAGTCTTTTGAGTTACACCTAGCGCACGGGCTATTTCGTAGGAACTAACACCGTTCTTGGCATTTATGATCATCCAGACAGCCGGTAGCCATTTATCTAGACCAAGTGGGCTATCCTCAAAAATTGTGCCGACTTTGACAGAAAACTGGCGCTTGGGATGACGTGACTTGCACTGATAACGTTGCTGGCTTTTAAGGTAACTAACGTCTATACGACCACAAGTGGGGCAAATAGCACCATCAGGCCAACGCAAAGAAGCCATATATTCGATACATACCTGTGGCTTAGAGAAGTAACGGACTGCTTCAATAAGGGTGGATGGATACCTCATATATACAGTGTACACCTCTGTTATTGATTAGTCAAGTATATTAGTTCTAACTCCTTTGATTTTTATATATCTTAGCGTAATTGATTATGATAGCCATGAGCGCATTTCTCACATCTATAAATCTCCAGACTAATTAGGCTTCAATCTCGGTGCAAGTACTCTAAAAACTTTTTAAATTCCCCATCTTGATAAGTCTTGATTTTGCTCGTGCTTGCATATTTCTAGCGATACATATTAAATGCACGCAAGGAGAAACAGATGACACTGCCAGATAAGCCATCAAATGGGCTAGACATTCTAGGAACTACACAAAGTCTCGCATATTCAGAAGATTGCATGAGAACTTGCCCGCAATTACAGCAAAAGGTACTTACGGCTCTGATGAAGTATGCCATAGAAGGCGGTGAGCTACTAACACATATCAATGACGAGATTGAGCGGGCTAAGGCTGTAGAAGAATTGCCAGAACACTGTGAGCTTGGACCAACACAAATTTCAGAGCACGACACTTTGCCTGGAGGCTACACACCAAAGGTGGGCGGTTTTACGGCTTCTATATATCTGGGCCAAACCCCTTGGGGCCAAACAATTTTAGGTGTTTGCCAAATCGACAGAAGTAGAAGTATGAATAGCGGGGAGCCCGATACACGTTTTATGAAAAGAGATTATATTCAAGGGGAATAGCGAAATCTATTTTTGCTAGTGCTTGCAACTAGTATCCTATTTAACATACCCTATTTCTTACAAATGGTAACAGTTAACCCAAATCAACCTCGTCACCCTTTTGTTCACATAACAAAGGGAGCGCAAAAGCACTTAGCTAACCTGGAGATAGACAGCGAGCGGCTGAACTCGTTTTTACGTGATGATATGGGGTATGAAAGTAGTATCACGCCAAGATATGTGTTGTATGGCAGGCTTAAACGGTCTGGTTTAAAAGGGCTCCATATTCCTTTTACGCCATATATATTCATACAAACTCCATCATCAATGTGGCATGATACTGACAATGACCAAGGCCTAGCCAGAACATCAGTTCATGAGACCACTCATTTTATTGACAGCTGGGATCATCCGGTCAGGACAGCTGGTGAAACTGCATTAAGATATGCTGCCACACTAGCTTCTATCAAATATTTGGGCCTTGATTCTGCCGAAACAACAGGAACCGTACTTCTGCCTTACCAACTGCTCGCATTTTATCTTTTGCGGTTCAGTGTTTATTATAACCATCTCGATCCGTCTGAAAGACGTGCACGCAAAAATGAGTATGACCCTATTCTACTGACAGCTAGCCAGGAAGCAATGTCTATCTCTGAAGACTACCAAACAATTTATGACCAGGCACAGAATCCTGTTCCGTACGACTGGGTCATGGACGGTGAGTAGCGCTTTCGCTCATGCTTGCGTTTTTATGGACTAGTCTGTCGCGTGGTATGGGGGCCCGGATCGATATAAGGGAGCGCTATTCTCATAGCGAATAGAATGGCGAATATAGACACCGTAACAACGGCCACAAAGATAATCCTGGATTTCATACCGCAATTATAACCGGAAAATTTCCCGGAGTCCGACTGCTATATCCATGCGTTGTCTCATCCACTGATTGAACAATGCGTCTCTCACTAGATTCTCTACGCTCTGGGCGCCCTTTACTTGCTCTGGATCCTCAACTCTTGTCTCGTCAACGATAACTTCCATCATACCTGATTGTCCTAGCCACCAAACCACAACATCAGTATCATCAAATCGGGTTACGCATTCGTCAAAGCCGCCTCGACCATCTTCGTGCTCATGTCTGTAAACTTCTGTGCCTTCTGGTAGTATTAAACTCATTCTGCAATTATACCAAAGGTCTAAAACATAACTAACTGCTCATGGTTGCATTAATGGCAAATCAGAGGAAAATATGAGTCAAAGGAGTAATTATCATGGCTGAAAAGCGGTTCGGAAGGCTAGACGCAATTCGACACAGCGTGTTTACTATTGCTCACTACGCAGATGCTGTAATAAAAGGAGAAGCGGTACTTATCCCGGTGGAGCGTAAAACATTTTCCGACAAAATAGCGCCTTTACTTAATCCATATGGTTGGGCAAACCCCGAAAGGGTAGTAGACGAAGCGTTGCAGGCACCACTTACAACTTCTGCTAAAACAGACGCAGAAAGGCATTATGATTTGCCAAGCGGAACGCTCAGTACAAACGCATGGTCAGCTTCTGAAAGGGCTGAAGTTTAAGAAACAAATTCTTACAATTACACTACTCGAACAATAATTAGGAATTTTACTTAACGTGTTAACTTTTGTTTGATATTATGGAGTCCATGGCAGAGACAAGAACTCATTGCAAAACCTATCTTCGAGGTGAAAACGGGGTTTTGTTATGAGTTCTATAGTTAAAGTTACCAACGTAACTAAGAAGTACGGCAAGAAAAAGGCCGTAGACGGTATAGGCTTTGAAATCAAAGAGGGCGAAATCTTTGGCATTCTGGGTCCCAACGGCGCTGGCAAAACCACCACGCTGGAGATGATTGAAACCCTGCGGGAGATTGACGGTGGAAATATTATGGTAGATGGTCTGGACGTGTCCAAACACGGGCAGCAGATTAAATACATCATTGGCGTGCAGCCTCAAAGCCCAGCGTTTATGGACAAAGTCAAACTGACTGAACACCTGGAGCAGCTAGCCTCCGCCTACGGCGCCAAAGTGAACGCCAAAAAGCTACTAGCAGAAGTCGGTCTGACAGACAGAGCCAGTGCTTATGTAGAGCAGCTATCTGGCGGCCAGAAACAGCGTTTTAGCATCGTGGCTTCGCTGGTGCATAAACCCAAAGTATTTTTCATGGATGAACCAACCACCGGGCTAGACCCGCAAGCGCGGCGCAATTTGTGGGAGCTTATCAAAGAAACCCGGGACAAAGGTGTCACGATTCTGCTGACCACCCACTATATGGAAGAAGCCGAACTGCTCTGCGACCGCGTGGCAATCATGGACAAAGGCAAAATCATCGCCCTAGATACGCCCAAAAATCTAGTCCAACAGCTGCTAAAACGAGGCTTCAAAAAGGCCCAGCACGTCGAACAGGCCAACCTGGAAGACGTGTTTATTGACCTAACCGGAAAGGATTTGAGGGACTAGTTATGAAAAAAACGTTTTTACCGGTAAAAACTTTCGCCCGCATCGCTATTCGCCGGTCATTCAGAGATAAAACAGCCATATTCTTTATCTTTTTGTTCCCGTTAATTTTCCTGTTTGTTTTTGGCGGTATTTTTGGCAAAAAAAGCGAAGTATCTTTCAAAATCGCCCTGGTAAACCAGTCTAGCAGTGAATTTTCCCAGCAGTTCGTGAAACAAATGGGCGAGTCCAAAGTTTTCAAAATAGATCAAGAAGCAACATCTTTGGACTCCGCCAAAGAAAAAATGAGCCGTGCCCAGCTGGATGCCGCCATTGTATTGCCAGAAGACTTTGGAGCCGTAAAAAACGCCCAGTACCCCTCGGGCCAGGCCAAAATTTACTACACCCAAAACAGCCAAAGTGCCGCCCAAACGCTGGAATCGGTACTAAATTCCGTCTTCGCGGACATCAACAAAGGATTAGTCAAAGCCGATGTGCCATTTACGGCCGCCAGCGAGCAGATAAACGCCAAAAGCCTGAGCCAGTTTGACTACACTTTTGCCGGTTTGCTTGGTTTTAGCATCATAGGACTCGGTATATTTGGTCCGGTAAACGTCTTTCCGGAACTGAAAAAACAAGGAATTTTGCGCCGCCTGCACACCACGCCGCTCAAAGTCTGGCAGTATTTTCTGGCAAACGTTCTGAGCCAAGCGTTCGTGGGGATTTTTTCTATCCTGCTGATGTTCGCGGTTGCTATGGTGGTGTTCCATCTAAAAGTCAGCGGCAATCCGTTTGAACTTGGAGCGTACATTTTATTTGGAATTGCCATGATTTTTGGAATCGGCATGGCCATTGGCGGCTGGGCGCGCGACGTCAACCAAGCCGCGCCGCTGTCTAACATAGTTGTTTTCCCCATGATGTTTTTGTCTGGCACGTTTTTCCCACGCTTTCTCATGCCAGAATGGCTGCAGACTGTGTCTTCTTTTCTGCCGCTGACGCCTGTAATTGACGGTATCCGCCTGATTGCCACGGAGGGCAAACATCTGACTCAGCTTGGCCCGCAGCTGGGCATGATGGCTGCCTGGATGGTTATTGTATATGCTATCGCCTTCCGCTCGTTCCGCTGGGAATAGAAAATTCTCATGCTTGCGCTGGTTTTAAGTTGGGAGTATGGTGTCAAATATGACTGCACCAGGTGAGGTTCTAGCTAACCCAGAAATTACTACTGCTAACTTCGGCGAGGTATTACTTTTTGCATACGCTGGTTTTATGCGCCAAATCGGTCAAGACCAAGAAATCGCAGCTAATCTACGTATGCGGGCTGTAGCGGCCGAGGAGACACTTTTCGGAGCCATGGCAGATGGTATGCAAGAGGGACAGGGGTTAGAGGTTTTGGATCTGGCTACTAGGTCGCTTGGGCTAAGGGAACTTGCTAAGATTGCCGAAAACCTACACGGCGGTGATTATAAACATTTTCCAAATTGTTGGGATCGCGACGTTAGAAACAAAAAAGTCACCGTGACTCCACTTGAGGGTAGAAATAGACCAGAAACAGAGGAGTTCACTGGCTTTATCTGGGACATCAATCTACGTCCAGGTTACTCGCGACTGACGGTTGCAAAAAGATTATTACTGGGTAACACGAGACATTTTAGGGAGCTGGTGGATCCTGTTGATTTTCAAGCGAATGTGAAGTTGCAGTTTCACGAATAAGTACATCTAACTTTGCTATGCTGTAGTTATGAAACCGAGGCAATTGCAGCTGGTGGTGTGGGGGATGAGCCTGGGGGCGGTGGTTTTGGCAATCTTTGCATGGGGCGCGAGCTATGATTGGAAAATTTCCGAGCTAAGCACCTACGAGCTATTCCCGGTGTTTGGTCTGGTGGCATTTAGTCTCATGTGGAGTCATTATGTGGCAGCGGCGCTCAGGTTGCACTTCGGGCTGGACAAATCAGTACTCAGCAACTACTTCGAGGTAACCAGCCTGGCAGTGTTGGCGGCAATCCTGCTACATCCAGGGCTTTTGGCGTGGCAATTGTGGCGTGACGGTCTGGGCTTGCCGCCCGGCAGCGAGCTGAATTATGCCGGCTCACGCATGAAAATGACGGTCTTGCTGGGCATGATAGCGCTAGTCGTATTCCTGGCTTACGAATTTAGGCGCGCCTTTGATCAAAAATCCTGGTGGAAATATGTCCAGTACGGCTCTGACGCGGCCATCTTGCTGATTGTCATCCACTCCCTAAAGCTGGGGACTCATCTACAAACCGGCTGGTTCAAAACAGTTTGGCTGTTTTACGCTGTGAGCCTGCTAATTTCGATTGCCTACATCTACTACCGAAAGGCAACTAACAAGAAAACAACTCCACCTCTTGTCAAATCTTGACATCTGTGTTATAATACATTCATGACTACTCCTGCAGAACAAATAACACACCAAGAAGTCGACGGTGACATCCTGCCCCCAGACCCTGCAACTTTGCCAAAAGACGACCCCAACGCCCCGCACTTTGAACCTTTCCGTAACAGAGATAAACTTCTTCCAGACGTCGCCCCTTACGTGGAAACAGAAGAATCCGAATCGGAAACGGCCGGAGAAGTAGGCATGTTTGCCGTGTCATCCAGCAAACCTGAAATCCCGGAAGATGTAAGAGCTGAGCTAAAAGCCTTTCGCGACAGGCACCCTTCAGCTTCTAGATCGACCGACGAGCGGCACATAACGCTATTTCACGCCCGCGGCCGCGGCTCTTTGTAGGCAAAGATATGGCAGGCAAAAGTTCTCAACAAGAAAGTTTGATTGTCGTAGCTGAAAAAAGCGGGGCTATGCATGTGCGGGACTTCGAAGCCGACCCGCTGGCAAACGACCGCTGCGAACAAAAACTACACCTTATAAACGCCCTACAAGATTTAGGTGCTGCCAAGCTGCGAGACGGTTTTGCTGCAGCCGATCCTCAAGTTATTCAAGAACGCTACGGTAAACGAACACAAGACGTAGTGGCTGGCGCAGCTCGCAAAAAAGGTGAACTGTTAGCAAGTGCCGAAGAAAACTTCAAACGCGCCAGTAAATTCAGCGAACTCCAAGATCATATAAGGCAATTTGGCCGGTATGCGCTTGGCAAGCTGCACCCGTATGGGGTACATCGTGTAATGTTTTCGGATTTCGCAAAACGCTTCTATGTGGCAGGTGACAGTTTCAAAGCTCGCGCAGGCTACCGCAAGCAATTAATTGCCGACATCACTGATATGCAGGGCTGGGAACGTCCAGAAGAATTCATTCCAGCGGTCACAAGGTTCAACCGCGAACAAGGCTACCGTCCACATCAGGAAAAGCCAACACCAAAAACACAGGACTCCCAAGCAAACAGAGAACTTGAAAAACTGACAACGCTGGACAAACTAGATGCGGTAGTTGGTGATCCACGAGCACAATTTATTCCAAAAACCAATCATGCCAAAAACACTGTTACTGCTTGGCTTGACTACCTGGATAACCCCGCGCATCCAGCCGGAATCAATAATCAGCTGTTTGAAGTGTATATTTCAAATCAAAAGCGTCTGCGTATGACGCCGTCCGAAGCAGCTCGAGCTCTTGAGTCAATAGCGTGGGAAGTTACTGATCATGCGTCAGATGCTCAGCAAAGCTTGGAACATGTTACAGACTTGCAGGCGCAAGTTGCTGAATGTATGGCACCCCATGTGACGCTTGCCGAAGAATTTCCTGATGGGCATCCAGGTCTATACGTATGGGCTAGGCATCGTGCATTGAAAGAACTTATGGCAACTGGTTATGTAGCCGGTTTGGACAAGCCAATGACGGTTCTGCGCACTACGACCGACCCACCACCCTCCCAACGCCCGCACGGAACTGAACCAGGCAAGCACAAGACATTGCAAAATCAATTTACACGGGATGACATTCAACCAAAATTCAAAACATACGTAGAAGATTTGGTAGCACGTACGCGGATTGGTGAGGTGCGCGGAGAGTTCGGTGATATTTTGACTGACCTGACCAACGAATTAGAATTTTTCCAAAACAGACTTGCGGAGATAGCCAACATAGATGCGCACTCGCGAGATAATCCACGTTTTAGCACGGCCCGAGACGTTGCTAAAAGAGCCGTCGCTGAACTTGTGTCGCATAATGCGGTAGCATAGTAGGATGAACATCTGGGAGAAATTGCCTAAGCCGTTTTTTGTGTTGGCGCCGATGGATGACGTGACGGACACGGTATTTCGGCAAATCATAGCTGAGACTGCCCCTCCAGATCTGTTTTTTACGGAGTTTGTGAATGTGGAAGCACTCAACAGCCCGGGCAGGGAAAAGACCCTGCCAAGGCTGCGGCTAGATAGCAAAAAAGAGCACCCCATCATCGCGCAGATATGGGGTCTAAACCCGGAAAACTTCTACAAAGCCGCGCAGGACATAGCGGTCATGGGCTATGACGGTATAGATATAAACTTCGGTTGTCCCATAAAAAACGTGGTGGCCAACGGTGCCTGTTCGGCGCTGATTTTGCCAGAAAACCGGGGTAGGGCAGTGGAAATGATTCAAGCCACCAAGGAAGGAGCCCCTACTCTTCCCCTGAGTGTCAAAACCCGGTTGGGTTATAGAAACTTTGATCTCACGTGGCACCAATTACTGCTTGAGCAGAAACTTAACGCGTTAACTATCCATGGCAGGACCAAATCTCAAATGAGCAAAGTTCCGGCCGATTGGGGTAAGATCGGCGAAATCCGCGAACTTCGCGACCGTACCTCCCCTACTACTAAAATCATCGGCAACGGCGACGTTATAACCAGGGCTCAGGGCTCAGAACTTGCAACTCACTACTCTTTGGACGGGATTATGATAGGCAGGGGCGTTTTTGACGACCCATTTGTTTTTGCTAAGAAATCACCATGGGCAGAGTTTACTAAGGAACAGAAAGTTGATTTATATCGTCAGCACGTGGAGTTGTTTGCGAATACTTGGAAAAACAACGAGCGCAAAGTTATAACCCTAAACAAATTCTGCAAAATCTACATTCAGGGCTTTGACGGTGCCAAAGAATCGCGCGAAAAGCTGATGGTTTGCAAGTCTGCAGACGAACTACTAATAAATCTAAAATAATGTGGTGGGGGTGGTTGGAATCGAACCAACTACCAAGACGTTATGAGCGTCCTGCTCTAACCGATGAGCTACACCCCCGTATCATCATCAGGCTAACAGGGATGAGTATAGCAGATTTTGGTGTATAATAAGTCTACAAATGTTAGGAAAAATCAAAAAATATCAAAAATCTGCTGTCTGGCGCAATCTGCGCGATGTGCGGTTTTTGGGGTTCATGGTGTTTGGCGTCATGGTGCTGCTGGCTAGCTGGAGCGGGGTTTCGGTAATTGAAACCAATTACGAACTGCAAAAACAAATTGCCCAACTGGACCAGCAAAACCAAGTCCAGCAGCTTACCAATACCAACCTAAAGCTGCAGAATGAATACTACAACACCGACACGTTCCTGGAACTAACAGCCCGCAAACAATTTGGCAAAGGCGCTCCCGGCGAAAAACTGCTACTGGTACCAAAAAGCGTGGCTCTGGCTCATGCCAAGCAATTGCCAGAGGAAAAACCAGCCGCGCCTGCCACCCAGCCCACAGACCAGCCCGGGTATCAGAAAAACTTCAATGCTTGGATGGACTTTATTTTCCACCGCGAAAGCTAGCAACAAATTTATTTGAGCTTAGACAGGTGGCGCAAACCAAGCAGTACCAAAATGCCCATAATCGCGGCGCCGGCAAAAGAGGCAACAGAGGCGTACATAGCCAGGATACCAAACGTCCAGTAAGCATAGCCGTCACCCAGCAGCAGCCCCCGTAGCGTCTCGCCCTGGAACAGCGTTTGTTTTTGCTGTTGCAGCTTCGTGTTGGTGGGGTCTTTCATGGCTTCGGCGCTGACTTCGGAATACGTCTTACCGCCGGCGACTTTTTCCAGGTGCCTGCCAATAAAGCCGTTGGCATAAGCTTTGGCTTTAGGTCCGTCGTCTACTAACTGTCCGGCATACTGCTGGAGATCTGGAAACACAGCCGGGTCTAAACTGGCGCTGCCTGCCGGCGGAAAGTAAACTTTTTGGGCTGCCAGCTCAGTCCGGACGCTATTGGTCGCGAATTTGTAGCCGTACCACGCCAGACTGCCCGCGACTAACAGCATTGCCGTGGCCGCTATCCCCAATAATATAAATACCTTGTCTATTGCTTTTCTTTCAGCTGTTGCCATATTGATTCCTTTGAATTTAATAGTTCATAGATAATCATAACGCTAACGGTTTATTATTAATAGCCCGCGTCTTCACAAATGGGCTATTATTAAAGTATGTACGAAGACCACATCAAGCGAGTGCGCAAAGAGCTAAAAGCCGCCGGCGCCGGTTCGATTGGCCTTCAAACCTCGGAACGCGAAGAAATTGCCAGGATAATGCATCCCGACGAACATATTGGCGGGGTTATTTATGGCCGCTACGCGGGTGGCTTGGCTTGGTTGGTTGCCACCGACCACCGGGTCATATTTATGGACAAAAAGCCGCTTTTTACTACGAACGATGAGCTTACTTATGACGTTGTATCGGGAGTAAAAATAAGCAAAGCCGGTCCGTTTACCTCAGTTGTACTGCACACCAGGATTAGCGACTATGCTTTGCGCTACGTGCCGGCCAAGTGCGCCCGTATATTCGTAAAGTTTATAGAAAAAAGACGCCTAGAAAGCGGTCAATACAATCAAGCAACCAGCCACTACACGCAAGTACAAAGCGAACCAGTAAATTTGCAAAAAACCCAAAACGCAAGCGCTGAAGCTACAAAGTTTTTAAAAGAACACGATACAGCCGTTTTATCCACCGTGGATCGTACTGGCAACGTAAACGGTGCCACTGTCTATTATTTGGTTGGCAGCGATAGCTGCATATACATTCTTACCAAATCCGGCACCGCCAAAGGCAGGAACGTCCATACGCACAGCCAGGTGGCTCTAACCGTGCACGAACCAGGCACTTTGCAAACGGTTCAACTGCAGGGAGTTGCCGAAGTCGAAACAGACCAAGCAGTTAAAGCCAAAGTCTTTTCAGAAATTGTAAAACCGCGGCTGTACCGGGATAAAATGCAACTGCCGCCGGTAACCAAACTGCACGAAGGCGCGTTTGTGATAATCAGAATTAACCCCACACTGGTTAGTTTCCACGATTATGCCAAAACCGAATAACAACCTAAAAAATTATGTTGGTGTTGGGCAGGGCGGCTTTTAGTTTGCTTATAGCTTCCTGGCTGAGCGGGTTACCAGTCAGGTTGAATTCTTTCAGGGTGTTTTTTAAGTTGGCCAGCTCATTTGGCAGGCCGGTGATTTTGTTGTAGCTGTAGTTCAGCGTCTGTAGCTTGTTCAACTGGCCAATTTCCGCGGGCATGCCGGTCATGTTGTTGTAGCTTACGTCCAGAACTATCAGTGGCATTTTGCGTACTTCGCCGATTAGCGAACCGTCTAGTATGTTGTGATCTAGCTTTAGTATTTGCAGGTTTGTCATTTTGCCCATTTCTGACGGCAAAGTTCTGAGGTTGTTGTTGGAAAGAATCAGCTGGGTCGTGCCGGTTTTGCCGTATATGCTGGAATCTACTTTGGTAAGCCCTTTGCTGCTCAAATCAAGCGTATTGGCGGTACTGGCCGCTGGTACAGTTGATTGGCCGGAGCCAGTAGTACTAACCGAAGTTGAGCTACCAGGCTTTGTTTTGTCATATGCCACCCAGCCCCCCAAGCCGACTACCGCTAGAACCAAAACCACAATTACAAAATTCTTCACAAAACCTCCTTCGTAAGCCTATATTGTATCAGCTTCACGAAACACCAAACAGGAACAGGACTTAATTAACGGGTGAAGCGAGCTATCCGAAAAAGCCGACGACTTCACAAGACGAATAAAAAATCAGTTTACGCTGTAGCAGTTTACGTAAGCAAGGAATTCGAAGCCGTTTGGTTCTTCTCCAAATCCGGTTACAGTCCAACTTGATATGCCAGATGACTCATCACCCGCTACATTGCCAGTAACGTGCATCTTCTTGTTTGGCGAGCTTGTGAAGCCGCCTGACAGGGCGATGTCGTTTGAATCGTCACAAAACGCTTCAGCTGTAGCTGGAGTAGTTGTTGTAACTGTGGCTGGACTGCTGTCACGGCGATAGACGTTGCTCTTGTTTATTGTGCCACTCTGCAAGTTATTTATGGCTGTCTGCTGGTCCGCATTGTTGTTAGCTTGAGCTGTATTGGTGTTTTTCTGCAGTGCCCATCTGATTTGATTGTCTGCCTGGTTGGCCAACAAGAAACAAATAGTATTTTCAAGCCTGTCTTCGGGATTATTAGTAGTTATTGCTTGGCATTTCTGATAAGAATACGCCGCCGCTTCATTGTAAAAATCTGCAGCCGTTAGAGCAAAAGCGGTACCGCCACTAACTACTAATACCCCTGTTAATGCTAAAAAAAACTTTTTTAATTTTGACATACTTTGGTCTCCCTTATTTATAAGCTTAAGTGTATACCTATTTTTGTAATTTTATAAAGCTTATGTTGTATAAAATATTTAAAATCATAAGCTCAATAGTTTGGCAATTGTGGATAAACGCCAGTAGTTGTATTTACAATGATTCGATATTAGTGAATTCTGACAGGATTTTTTTATAGAGCTCGTTGTCTTCGGCATTTTTACAATTATTAGGCTGACTACCGTTAACAAAATAGTATTCACCAATTTTTACAGCTACGTCCTTCAGCTGGTCGTTTAACTTCTGGTATCTAGTCCAGTCTACGCTTAGGTTGCAGGACTTATCTTTTAAATATTCTGGTCTGACTGTTAGGGTTATCGCCGAGACCTCCTGACCGTATTGCGCGTATGAATAATTTTTATGGGCGTAAGTAACTTTTTCAGCTTCTTGCATCTTTAGTTTTATGCCCCACTCTTTAACCACAAGGTAATTCTCAGCATTGCTTGCCACTTCTTTGCTTATGTTTGTACTGGGTACGGACTTAGTTTTCTCTTCAGTTTCCACGAGCGTGGTAAGGTCCGTCGTATCCGTCGTATCTGTGGGAGTTATAGAGTTAGTGGGTTTAGGTTGAGAGTAAAGTATTTTCCCGCCCGCAAAACCAGTCAAAATTGATGCAGTTATCAGGACAATTAATTTTGTCCGGCTGCTAATGTTTCTCAAAAATCTTTTCATAAACTAAATACATTTTGGACCAACGACGACCATGTTAGCAAGCACAAGCAAAAAGAAAAAGCTTCATATTTATGTTGAGATTTTTTGTTGGCTGTTCAGTTTGCTAGACAGCTAACAAGCACGCCGGCTGCTATTTGCAGTAGTCACTGGTTTTGCCAGCTTTGTCGTCGCCGCCGGGCAGGGCTTTGATGGTAGTTTTTTCGTTGCCGGTAAGCAGATCTAGCCAGCAAACCGCGTAAAAAGCCTGCTCTTTATCTTGCGCATGTTCGCTTGCGTAAATTGAATTTTTAGAAGCTTCGTTTTGGCTTCTCAGGTCATAAACGCCAAAGTCAACCGCTGCGTTTCCGGTTTTCACAAAGCCGACGGCTGTCGCGATTACGTCGCCTTGGCTAACCAGTACCGGGTTGTCAAAACGCGTTGTACGGGAATCATCAAGCTTGGCGGCTGGGAGCAGATCAACCTGCTTTTGCATCTCGGCTGATACGGTCAATAGATGGTCAAACCGAAAGGCTATACCGCATGGGTTGACGAAAAACAGCAATATCTGGACCTCGCCTCCTTCAATGTAGCGGCTCCCCAGCGTCAGATAGCCGCTAGTAGGCGCTTTTACCGTTACGTCATTTTTCTTGTCAGCAAACCTAAAACCTCCGTGTGGCTTGTACTGGCCCCGGGTTTGGCCCGGATAAAGCACCGCTGTTGGCAAACTTACGTCAACCGGTGAATTTAGTACAATCGGTTCGCTGCATTTTGGCGCTTTGCCTTCGGCTTGCCACTTATCTCCACTAAAGTCCCAGTTTACAAATTCACTTTTTGAAACCCCAGTTGATTTTTCTTGGTTTGGACTTGTTTGTGAGCTGTTGCTTTCGGTTTTTTTAGATCCCAGCACGCGCCAGCCAGCAAAACCGACAACTGCAATTACTACTACGACTAAAATTGCTGCTAGATGTGCAATACCTGTTTGGTTTAATTTTTTCATGTATTTATCCTGCTTATGCTTATAACTATAACTGATGTTTGAGGCAAAGTTATAAATGATAAAAAAATCTAGCCTTTTACGGGGAGATAATTTACAGGTTATTAAACTGCAAAGATTAACTCCTACGTAGGTGCGTCTTCTTAACACCCATGATCAAAGTGACTTAGTTTGAATTTAGCTGATACTGCTGGTTATCATCAAGCGTGGTTACAATAAAATACTTTTCGCACGGCTTATTAAATCTGCCGCAGTCTTGATTATCGTCATTTAGGGCAGAGACGTAGGCGTATTGACTGCCACTGAGTCCAATCAAGCGGCCTGCTGGGTCTTTAAATATGTCTAAGTCAGCGCCAGGCATTTGGCTACGAATAAATGACTCTTGGTCTACGCTCATTTCGTTTCGCTCTGGGTAGTGACCAGTCTTTGCTTTGTATATTTCTAACGCAGTTTTGATACCTTTTAAGTCAGCTATACGCTCTTTGTCGGTATCGCTTTTGGCCTGCTGGTACTGTTTATTAAATAACTGCGTGAGCACAATGCCATAGCCCAATTTGCTAGTGAGTTTTTCGGCCTGAGGCGCTACGATTGTGTTGCTGTCATTCGCAACTGTTTTGAGACTAAATGTGGCGTCGCTAAACGGTCTACCTTCGTACTGGATTTGTTCTATGATTTTGGTGTCCGTGTTTACCCACACATCAGCGGTAACGGTATCTGCTGATACCCCTGTGTTTGGAAACAGCGTAGAAAGTACAGGCACATTCGCTGAACCATCAATACGTGAAGCTAATTGCGTAAATGCATCTTTTGTAAGTGTCACCGTGTATTTGCGAGTAGTCTTGCCGTTAAGTGTTTCTTCTGCACCTATTGATGTGAGCGTCATACCATCAAAGTTGCTTGATTCTGAAGCAGTAGTTGATTTGCTAACAGGTTGCTCAAAGATGTAGCCACCTACTTCCAGCCACTGGTCTTGGTTGCTAAATAGGTTGCTGGTTTCTGTAAACTCGGCTATCTTTTCCTGAATGCCTTTGGGGCCAAAGTTACTGTAGTGCGTTGCTAGTTTTTTAAGGTCTTCAAATTGTGAAAAGTTTACATAGTAATTTCCGCTTACTTTTCTTACTACTAACTCCGGGTTTTGCAAAAATGTACTAGTTTGGATTGCTACCTCAGAATCACCAGCTGCGCTGGTCTTTATTGTGTAGTTAAAGTCAGGGTCATTTGGTCCTGCCTGGTCAAGCTTGCCACTTACTGTATATGCACCAGGGTTCGACACGTAGTTGGAAACGGCTTTTTTAAGCACATTTTCAGGCTTGTTCGGTAGATATACTAAAGCAACATAAGCAGTTGCACTTCCCACGAGCAATACACATAGTACAACCACAGCTAAAATAATAAGGGATTTCTTTTTACTTTTTGCGTGCTGTTGGTCGCTTGCTGGCTGTATAGGCGAAGCAGGTTGCTCTGTTTGATTTGTTTGTGGTTCTGAGTTCTGACTATCATGAATTTGTTGTGAATTTTCCATATACGAAAAGCATAGCACGGAGTATACTTTTTAAATACTCCGTTAAGATAAAATAACAAAATGGGATTAGCCAACAGTGTCGCCCTTATTCTATGGTTAAACCCTGGAATAAAATCGGTTAGGATTAACTACTATGGCGTGGGCGACAGGGCGCTGAATTTAACGTCCGCCGGCACTGTCAAAACCGATTCATCAACTGACCAGTCCTTGCACTTTAGAGAAAAATCTTTGCCAGCCGTAGCGGTACTGCTAGTGGTCGGCGACCCAGTGTTTTGGGTTTGAATTGTGCTGGCATCAAATACAAAACCAAAACTGCCGCTGTCGGTCTTTGTCCAGCTGTACACTTTGTCGCCGTTTATTAGGGTATTGGCTTGCCCAGAATTGCCTCGTTCTGTCACAAGGTCCAAAATTACTCGTCCTCGGCCTTTGCCATCGGTGTACATTTTGCCGTTCCCGCTGCCAGCCCCGTCCGAATAACTCAAAGTACATTCTCTGGCTTTGCCGTCACTACGCAAACTTTGCAAACTGCCTTGGATTTCTGTTCCCTCAACTTCTTTAGACGATTCTGTTTTTGGGTTTTGTGTGGTTTGGACATTTTGTTTTTTGTCTGAGTTTTTATTCATAATAAAGTAACCGCCCGCGCCCACCGCTACTAGCAAACCAATTAAAATTCCTACTAGTTTTACGTTCATAAAAACCTCCTATTACATGGACTATTATCTCACCTAAACGACTACTATTTACAATAATCACCGGCTTCGCTCATTTTATCATCTCCGTTCGGCAGGGATTTGAAGGTAGTTTTTCATTTTCCAGGAGCACATCTAGCCAATAATTACCTGGCGTAAACCTTGGCAGAACTAGTAAACCCTGCGACCGCTGAACACGATTTTTTAACAAATGGCTCGGCTTTTACTTGGCGGTCTTCTATCATTTGAACCAGCAAGCAGCCCTCTGTTTGGTCGACGTTTTTGACTTTCGGTCCTTTGATTAAACTCTTATTGTCCCAAAACGCTCCACTGGGTTCTAGGTAGCTGTATTTCTGCAGTTCGTATTTAACTAAACCGGTATCTTTGCTGACTGTTGCTGGGTCGGGCGCGTTGCCTTTGGCGGCAAACTGTTCGGCGTTGCCGCCAAAGTCCCCGATCGAGATATTAAAGTGCGTGGGATCATACAGGTTCGGGGCAATCGACAGGTGCGTACTAGCATATGTATCGCTTCTGCCCTGGTTTGTGCCACTGTAGCCGCCGCTGCCGCTAACAAACCAGTTGCCGACCAGTTTGCCGTCTATGTCGTGATCAATTTTGCCGGATCGGGGTTCGACCGTTCTAGGGTTTCTAGCTTCCACGATGACCCGAAGCTCGGGCGTGTACATCGGCAGCGGATCAGCCGTAAAAATCTTCCAGGCTTCACCGTCATAACTGGCCGGATTTACAAACCCGGTTAATGGCTTGTCGGTGTCCCAGTAGGCAAAGTCCAGCGTTTGCCCGCCGATCATGCCCACTTGCTCGCCGGCCTTTATAGGCATATTGACGCTCCGATTTTTTTCATAAGCTTCCTTGACTTTGCCGCTCAAACTGGTAACTAAATCGTAATAATAAAGCGAGGTGCAGCTATGCGCGAAAACAAACCGGTATTCCGTGCCTTTGTTATTAGTGCGCGGCTGGATGTCTACAATTTGGGCGTCAGCCATAGCGTAAACCGGGTAGGCGTCACGCGGCGAATTGTAACTTGCCGGCGAAAAATACTGGTGATCAATAGGCGTTACATGGTATCCAACCACCAAACCGTAAGGTACTATTATGCTGAAGTCTGATTCTTTCATTGGCAAATGAGTGAAAGTTAGTTTTTCAGTTCCACTGCATCTGTTGCCGCTTATGTGCTTGCCTGCCTTGACGGCTTTATTCTCAGACGAGTCGTTGCTACGTAAAATCTCTGACGGCTTACCGCCACCGCTCTTGTTTAATTGCTTGGATACTCGCCAGCCAACCATCCCGATAACTGCAATGACAACTATAATAATAACTAGACCAATGTGGCCAAAGCCATCAGCTCGCTTTCTCTGCATACCTAACCAGAATATACCCGAAAAGTAGTTTGCACAAACCGTTTATGCTAGAGGGGACAACCCATAGCGTCCTGAAAAACCTCGTCCTTGTCGTTCATACCTGCATAATATCAAAACACCTCAGAGGAGGGTTGGCGGCCGCCCCCTATCTGCCTTCGGCTTGGGCGGGTGTCAGAGTTTTCATGATGCACCCAACAGGACTTTGGGCAGCGGTGTCATATAACTCAAGGCCCGAGGTTGATTCCCAGTTTTGTTGCATAGCAGCCAGATCGGCCAAAAGCTTATCTTTTACTGAAGCCGCTACCAGTGTAGACGGACAGTAGTGTGTGGTGCTGCCGTTTTCGTCTTTGTTTATCTGAATCTCAAACCTTGTGAAGCCATTGTTTTGCATGGCTGGTTCGCCGATTTTGTCGCCCGCTTTTACTGCGTCACCTTGCTTAACTTTAACGTTAATCAAGTGGTCATAGCCGATTGTCCAGACAGAATTTTCTTTGGGCTGCAAAAAGACTTCATAGTCGCCTGTTTCCGACTGTTGCTTTACAAAACCCACGACTCCGTCAATTGCCGCAACTACTTTGGTACCTGCTTTTAGAGACGCAAATTCAAAGTTCGGGTTGGTGCGCCCGCCGCTCAGTTTATCTCCGAACACGTAGAAGCCTTTAAGCCCCTGGGACTGAAAATCTCTCAGCGCTTGAGAAGTCACATCCACATCGTCCAAACTTTCCAGGCCAAAATTTTGCAATTCGACATCTGCCTCGGTTTCATCTTTCGATTCGTTTTGCTGGCCGGCTTGGGTTTGATTAGACGGCTCGCCTTTGGTCTTAAAAACTTGCCAGCCGACAAAACCAATTACTCCAACTACTAAAAATACGATTACTACTTCTACGGCATGAAATCCAGCTTGGTTTAGTTTTTTCAAGTTCAATTCCTATGTTACTACCATAAGCATAATTCTGGGTGGACAAAACTACAATGGTTCAGATTATCGAAATTAGTCCGCGAATGACAACGAATCAAACATTTCTTTGGAGATTTGGCTATATGTCGGTGTATTGCCAAAGTTATCTTCATACAGCAATGTTTTCGTAGGGCTTAGTTCTATAAAATAGTAAGTGATCGATCCCGAGCTAGGTGTTTTGGTGGTTATTTTCTTGCCCACGTGTCCATCTTTGTTGATGCCAACGATGTCGACTTTACTAGTGTCTTGTATGCCTGCATAGGCTCCTCTGGCCATAGCTTCTTCTACATTGCCTTCAATCACTCGCAAATAGTTAAAATCATGCTGGGAACCAACGTATCCTACAGATACTAGGTATGTATCCCCCGAATAGCCATCGATTGGACCGAGTGTTCTTCTGTCATCCGTGCGTACTTCCCAGTCATCAGGATACTGAACGCTGAATTTGAATTCTAGATTGGTGTAAGTTTTAGCAGTATCTTTGACCTTTGTTGTTATCTCTTCGGGTTTTGGTTGGCTGTTTGTGACCTCGGCTTGTTGGACTGGTTTGTCTTCTTGTTGTGAGTTATAGACATACCAGCCCGTGCCTCCAATGATCCCCAGAACAATTACTATTAACAGTCCTTCTACAGCCGAAAACCCACTTTGATCTATTTTCATATATTCTCCTTATGCTTATTGTCTCATAGAAAAAAGACCCGTCAAAAGATGAGTCGTTTTTCTTGGTAGCTCTTGTTAATTCGAATTGGAACCTTCTTCTTGAGGAGTCGAGTAGATGGAAGATGTTATTGAGCCTCGATAATGTAATAAATTAGAACATTAACTTAGGATGGAAGCACAAATTCAATTCCTACCTCAGCAAGCAAACAACTGATTCCTCCAACGATTGTTTCTGGATCTGTGGCAAAACCAAATTCCTTCCCAGTTGCCCCAATGTCACTGATTGGGTGCAGATAGCCTGGGCTAAAACGATATGCCGTATATCCATTTGAAAAAGTATCGACTACGCCAACCCTATAATCTTCAGTAGCAATAATCTCGTAGACATTAATGCCTCCATAACTTGATTCTTTGCCCTCAAAAGCACAATTAACCGTTCCAATAGGCCAGCCACCTATTAATTCCAAGATTTTTGTATATTTTCCCGACCAAATAGTATCCATTTCTTTAAAAACTTCAACGGGGCTTTTTTCTACATACTTGTTCAGAAGGGGTATACCTTGTTCCAATATATGCGTGACCGCAAGTCTGCGTTGTTGCTCTGCATTCGTTTGTTCACGTTTTTCCCGTGCAAAAAATGGAAGCCGACGTGGCTTAGTAGGCGAAGTATAGTGCTTTAGGAGTGGGCGTGGCTTTCTCTCGGGCATACTCGAATATTCGTTCAATTGTATGAAAAACGCAAGCATTAGCAAAAAGAACAAACAAGACTAGAACCGAAGTAACAGAGTTGGATAAAACAGGGAAGAAAAAAGAGACTGGCTTTGGAACCAATCTCTATCTGTAAAGTCTTTCTTGGTAACGGGGCAGAACAGCGGACTTCGTCCTTCTCCGCAAAGTCATGCTCTGAGCAAGCTCATGCGCGTGGCTTTGCTACGCCGAACCTGCGACTACGCCTGAGCCTGTGGCTCATGCTGTCGCAGAACCCAGCCAGCTTCAGTACCAAGAAAAATACCCGTCACAGGGACGGGCACTTTTCTTGGTAGCGGGGGCAGGACTCGAACCTGCGACCTTGTGGTTATGAGCCACACGAGCTGCCACTGCTCTACCCCGCGTCATTATGAGACAAACGTATTCGTCGAGTTTACATCTTAACAAACAGAGGTGAAAGTGTCAATGATTGCTTACATTAAACGAGTTCGGCACAGATTAGGTTCCAATTCGGTTTTGCGCACGATACCAAGCAGGGATTTTAGCCTCTTGGGAGGCTAATTTCTTTTTTAAAGCTTAAGTTGTATACTTTGGTTAAATAAGCAGGCAACACTATGAAAAAAACTAGCAGAAGTAAAAATACGCGCGGCCGAAAATCAAATAAGTTTTTGTTCCACAGGCCACTTATTAACAGATGGTCCAGATTCGGCCGGTTACAAAAGTTTTTTGTACCGGCTTTAGCTATTTTGATATTTGCTACAGCTGGCGCGGCATATTTGGCGACCACTAAAGCGGCAGTTGACCCGCTGAGCTGTACGGGTTATCCAGAAAAGAGAGTATTCCTAGAGACACAGTCCTGGTGGACGCCTACTCCGGGGACCACGGATAAGAACAACTTTGGACACTTGCACCTCGGCACCTGCTTCCCATACAAGCAGACAGTTACTGGGACTATAGAATTCGATATTCGGCTACTAATGCATGATAATCCAGGCAATGCTTTCTTGTTCCGCGTGGGCACCGAAGACGTAGTCCTCGGCCAGCAAGATTTTAGTATGACCTGTAGCGTTGCTACTTGTGAAAAATGGCTGCACGTTAGCCTTGATACCACCAAAGCCAGCCATGACGGGCGCAACGAATTTCGGTTCTCGGTAAAATTAAACGAGCCCGATGGCAACGTCATGTTTGAATCCAGTGGTTGGCAAGCATATCTAAAAAATGGTAAATCTTCCAGCGACTACCGCTCAAGCGATGTGACAATTGCCCGCGGCTGGTACACTGGCGCGCTCTACACAAATGCTGAAATAACTAGCGACATACCGCTTACGCCCGTATCAGGCGTATGGAGCCCTACTGTCAAACTGACTGCCGGTGCCGGAGGAATACCCGTAACGCATTGGTCGTGGCATGTGGACCCAAGCTTTCATGCCGTGCCTGCCAACCTTGGAACAATTACGGCGGAAGGCAGCGGCGAACTCAGGAGTACTATAAAAATCGATACCACCAGGTTAACAAACGGTACGCATCGCCTGGTGCTCATTTCCTCAGCTGATTGTATAAGTGGTAATTGCGGCGACGCGTCTCTAGACGGGCAGCGTAATAGCGGCGTCTTGTCCATACCATTTACGGTTTCAAATGGTACTACCGCTACCGACACGACTGCGCCAACGGTTTCAATAACCGCCCCAGCCAATGGAGCTATAGTTGGCGGCACGGTAAATGTATCCGCTAACGCGAGCGACAATGTTGGTGTTGGTAAAGTTGACTTCTACGCCGGTAATACCTTGATTGGGAGCGACGCCTCAAGCCCATACACCATACCTTGGTCTACCAGCCAATACGCCAACGGAACGTATACGCTGTTGGCAAAAGCCTATGACCTAGTTCTAAATCAAACTACATCCGCCGCAGTCAGCGTGAACGTCCAGAACGCCACGAGCCCCCCAGTCGTAACCACAACCAATACCTTTAACCCCGTGGCTGACGCCCATGTGAATGAAGGATCAAAAACCAGCAACTACGGCCGAAATATTGGCTTGCGGATTCGAAATACTTCATCCTCTGACTATCGATCATACCTCCAGTTTTCCGTTAGCGGTCTCGGCGCTGCGCCTAAGGGAGCGAAGCTCAGGCTCTATGTAACCGACGATAGCCCAAGCGGCGGCAATATCTACCTTGTTGCCAATAACTGGACCGAAGAAGCCATAACCTGGAGCAACGCGCCTCTGCTAAGCGGCAGTTCTTTGTCTAGTGTCCAAGCCGTAAAAGCAGGCAACTGGGTTGAATTTGATCTCAAAAACTCGATCACAGGAAATGGAACGTTTAGCTACGCCATTGAAAGTAGCAGCACCAACAGCGCAGTCTTTAGCAGTAAAGAAGGTTCCTACAAACCTCAGCTGGTAGTCACGCCGTAGAAATATAAAAAACGCTAGTTACAGCCCTGCTTATATAATCCCAAAAGACGCGAAGCGTAAGTTTGACGATCAAAAGGATATATTAAAAGACTCCCTAGAAGGGAGTCTTTTAAGGTTTGGTAACGAATTACCAGCTGCGGTTGCCGCCGCCACCGCCGCCACCGAAGTCGCGACGTGGACGATCCTCTTTTGGACGCGCTTCGTTGACCGTAATGCTACGGCCAGCCATGTCGCTGCCATTGAGGGCCTTTTCAGCTGCTTTGCCTTCTTCGTCGTTTTCAAATTCAACGAAGCCAAAACCTTTGCTGCGGCCAGTGTCGCGGTCAGTAATGACCTTGGCACTTGCTACAGCACCGTGAGCGCCAAATACTTGGCTCAGCTCATCGTCGGTAGTGCTGAAAGGTAAACCACCTACAAATAATTTGTACATGTATATATTCCTTTGTTATTAATGACCAGGTACGACCACTTACTTGTATTGCTTTTCCGACCGAACCTGTTCTTTACAAACCAAGAAACATATCGTCTAAACCAGCTAACAGATAAGGAACCTGCACGCGTATTTAAGCACACCAGCCGGCAAGAAGCAACAAAGAAAGTAATTATATTGACAAATTAGCAACTTCATGTATAATGCATAGTGTTGAAGCATCAAATAAAAAATCAAAACTAAAAGGCAGAAAGAATAGGTAAAAGCCTATGGAAAGCTTAAATTTCAATTCGGAATTGGCGTATGAATTAATACCCACAACCGACGAACAAATCTTAGAAATAGATAACGAGCTATCAGAATTGTACGACTAAAACAAAGAGCCACCTAGCCAAAGGGGGCTCTTTTAATTTACGGCTTGGCGTTCGCGGAGCTCTAGCACTAGGAATACACCAGCCTGAATGATCACGCCGTTAAGAGGCAATATTAATAAATCGGCTTCAAGCTTGCCAACTGATAAGGTACCGAGTGCGGCGCTTATTGCGCCAATGAGCCATGTTATCTTAGTTTCAGACTCCGGTCTGTGGTAGGCTTTTATATACGTTGGCGCAAGCGCTATCCAAACCACAATAACATTGGCGATTATTGAAGCCAGTGGCGAATCAAGCAGCCACCACAAAAATAACCCAAAACCAGAACCTATGAGAGCAATGATATCAACTTTTTCAAACCCGCCGACGCCACGGCTAAGCGAAAGTAAGAATATAACCAATGTCACGAACACGGCCGTGCCAAAAAGCCACAGTGAATTTGACGCTCCACTGGCTAGTTGATTGGCAAAACCAATGACGTTTAGGATAAAAACTACAAGCCAAGTTACACGGTGCGGCTGCGTTTTGCGCAGGTAGGCATTGCGTACATACGGAATATCCGCGATTATCAACAAAACACCACTTAGAATACCTAGCAACTGATAGATCATGAAAGTCCTATAGGAATTATGGTATCAGGGGCGAGGATCGAACTCGCGACCTCAGGCTTATGAGTCCTGCGCTCTAACCATCTGAGCTACCCTGACGTAAAGAACAGGGGTAAATATAGCACGTTTTGTATCTGTTGACCAGATAAGTGTTGCTCGCATCCGCATAATTAACTAGAATATAAACAATGATTAATGTAGCCCAGCGGCGTTTGCAGATAATGAGTGGCCGGGTTCACCCGGCGCTCGCGGAAGAAGTCGCCAAGCTACTAGACGTGCCAATCCACACCGTTCAGCTCAGCAATTTTTCTAATGGCGAAATCAGCTGCCGGCTAGGCGAATCAGTTCGCGACAGCGACGTATTCATCATCCAGGCTCACGGCGCCCCCAGCATCAACGACGCCATTATGGAACAGGCTATCATGATAGATGCCGCCAAACGCGCTTCGGCGCGGTCCATCACGGCAGTCTGCCCGTTCCTAGGCTATGCCCGCCAAGACCGCAAATCTGACGGCCGCGAACCCATCACCGCCCGCTTGGTGGTAGACATATTGGCCCAAGCCGGCGCTGACCGGATAACTAGTGTGGATCTGCACGCCGGTCAGATACAAGGCTTCTTTGATGGTCCGTTCGATCATCTAATCGCCCGCCCCATTCTTGCCGACTACATAAAAAAGCACTTCAAATCGTCAGATCTAGTTATGGTGTCGCCAGATGCCGGCCGAGTGAAGTCAGCCGAACGCTACGCCTCAGACCTGGACTGTGACATTGCTATCATCCACAAACAGCGCTCTACACGAAAAAACGACAGCGTAGAAGCTCGTTACTTAATTGGGGACGTCAAGGGCAAAATCTGCATCATCACCGACGACATGATAGACACTGCCGGTACTATCTGTACAGCAGCTGATTTACTGGCCGAGCACGGAGCTAAAGCAATTTACTGCGTGGCTACGCATGGCGTATTGTCCGACCCGGCGCTGGAACGGATTGAAAAGTCAGCATTTACCAAAGTGATTTTCACTAACACATTGCCATCAGAAACCGTTGCCCAATCAAGTAAAATTGAAGTGCTCTCCATCGCGCCGCTGATCGCCGATGCGATTGCCGCGATTTTTGCCGGCAACTCATTATCCGCCATATTCGGCGGCAAAAATCAATTCTAATTATGCTTGACATTATAACTCTGCCCGGGCTGATTGACCCGCACGTGCACTTGCGCGACCCGGGGCAGACTGAGAAGGAAGATTTTACAACTGGTACCAGCGCCGCTTTGGCTGGCGGTTTTACTACGGTGCTGGACATGCCAAACAACGCCGAGCCAGTTTTTACAGTCGAACGACTTAAATCAAAGATTGAACTAGCCAAGCAAAAAGCCGTCTGCGACATTGGGTTTTACTTTGGCAGCCAAGGCGACAATCTGGATGAATTTTCTGAAGCTGCTGAACTTGCCGTGGGCCTAAAACTGTATCTAAACATCACCACCGGCAACTTTTTGATGGACCCAAGCCACCTAAAGAAAATCTACGCCGCCTGGCCAGCCCATCTCCCAGTGCTTCTGCACGCCGAGGAAGACGTCATAGACATCGCCGTGGAATCGTTAAAAGGGCTAGATCGCCCAGTGCATGTTTGCCACATGCCCAGCCGGGAAATCTTGGAAAAAATTATCAAAGCCAAACAGGCCGGTTTACCGGTTACCTGCGGTGTGGCACCCCATCATTTATTTTTAACCGAAAAGGATGCTGAGCGCTTAGGTGTATACGGCCAGATGAAACCGAGCCTCAAACCACAAGCAGACGTGGACTTTCTGTGGGAGCATCTGGATGACATTGATTTATTTGAGTCAGACCACGCACCACACACCCATGAAGAGAAAAAAAACGGAGCATTTGGGGTTCCGGGTCTGGAAACCACGCTTCCATTACTTCTCACAGCCGAAAAAGAAGGCAAAATCACCCGCGAGCAGATCATAGACAAATGCCACACTCAAGCTGCGAAATTATTTAGTTTGAAAACTGACGATAGTACCAAGGTAGAAATTACCATGGAAGAGTTTGAGATTTCAAACGAAGGCCTGCAAACCAAATGCGGCTGGACACCTTTTGCCGGACGAAAAGTAGTCGGCAAAGTCCAAAAAGTCACCCTCCACGGCAACGTGGTCTACGAAAACAGCAAAGTTTTAGCAAAGTCCGGTAGTGGTCAGATTATTTCGAACTAGTTTTCAAACGATAGTACTGTGTACTTATTCAAATCAAGTCCATAACGTGCGTAAACGTCCTCGGTAGGTGCGCTGGTTGTAGGATTATTGTTAACGTTAATTTTTGCCAATAGTTCATTTACAGTTTTTTTATCTTTGGCTTCAATTTCTAGATAGGCAGGGATATGCGGCCACTCATCTATGCTGATTTCGGCATCATATTTTTTAGATATAAAGACTGTGCGGCGATTTTCTTGATAACTATCGCTTGTGTGGTCGAGTTTTTGCAGCAAAAGATGAGTTTGTTCAAAACCAGACACAACAACTTCAAGTTCTTTGACACCATCAACCTTGTCAGAAGTATATTCCTTTACAGATAGTGTCGTTTTCTTCCCGTCAGTCCGTAGTCTCAGCCAAGATTTATTGTTACTTTTTACGGAGTAAATATATCTTTTGAATTCAAAGCTAGATTGCTCAATAAAACCCAAATCCCGCAGGAAGCTTCGCGTTCTGCCTAGATCAATGTCCAGTACTTTAATCTCAAACTCCGTGTCCATACGCACTAAACCCAGACATCTTTCGTAGCCGTGAAACCATAGTTTCTAAACATCCATCTAATTCTATCAGCAGGAATCGATGTTTTATCAAATGAATATTGATCAAGTTGCTGCATATGGATATTTAGTGGCTGCTCAATTGATATATCTCCGTCGGCAATCCCCTGAAGATATTCTTCAAAAAGTATATGGAACATAAAAAGGTTATTACGAGTTTTATTTTTGCTGGAAAGTAATTCGTGATGAAGCTCAACAAATAAAGCAAGATAATCAGGATCTAGCTCGGAGAACTCGCCGGTAATTTTATGTGTTTGAGGGTCGCGTACTTTGATCTTGCCATGTTTTCTGCGTTGCTCACTAAGCTCCATAACATTGTTACTATACGTAAATCCAAGACTCTGCCATTCTCTGGAGTGAGGATGAATATTTCGCAAAATTCTGAACGCGTCCATATGTCTTCCTTGAAGTACCCCTCTATCAAAATAATCTTCAAAGATGTCTCGCAATTGTTGTGTATCAATCAATGGGACAAATCCACTCTCTTGCGTTGCATAACAACGAACACCAAAGCCTATGCTAGCAACAATTTCGCCCTCTCTTTTGTATATATCGGTAAAAGATGGGTCTCCAATAGATTCAAAAAATTCATAGAACTTTTCGTGAAATCCCTTTTCGTGCATTAGATTGAATAGCCAGACATGATCCATAGAATCATGAACCGCGAGTGATATCTTTGAATCAGCTAGCCCATTAATAGAAAGTATCCGATCATTCTTCAATACTTCTGTTAATGGCAGTGGTCCGGTGCCTACTTTTTCTTTGGCGCTACGAACGATGGGTAAACGTTCAGGATCAATAGCTACAACGATCCCGCTTTGTAGCATTTCTCCTAAACTTCTCGCTGTTTCGTTACCATTGAATTGATATCGATCGTTTTTTACTATTTGACCGGTTTTTGGATCCAGACGATCACTAACGCCGGCTTTCATTTCTTCCGCGACCTCCTCAAGGTGTATTTTTAAGCCAGCATGGATATCTAAAAATTGGCTATCATTTACTAGAGTTGCCATTTGTTGATCAGTTGTAGTCGGTTCTATGTTGCGGAATTCCGCTAAGGCTTCTTCGGGATCAGCTTTGAGGTATGCATCTAAAATTTGAGGCGCAAACTGATTACTTATCTGATCTACGCCATGCATCGGGTTTAATATAGGTGCAAGAGCCCTTTCGGTTGGCGTTAAGTCCGGCAGGCTATACCTGCTTTGAATGTATCTTATGGCATAGTAGCGAGCCTCGAGTTCTAAAATACCCTCAGGCGTGTCTAGCCACTGCTCCATGGGCGATGTGTAGGCATTGGCTACTGAAGGCTGGGGCGGTAGCGTAGTCAGCTGTTCTGCTAGTGAAGCATCAGTCATGGTTGTATATCCTCAATAGCAAGCGCGGGGCTTGGAGAAGTTCCTAAAATGCGCAGCTGATGTGTGTGCTCTCCTAATACTGTCGAAAAGTCTGTTCCAGTATTTTGCCCAACAAGTGCTTTGCCCAGCGGTGAATTTATTGACGTGACCATAAGATCATCGTCATTGCCATAATCATGCAATACAACCATGCCAACAAGATCGACAACATATGAAAATCTATCGTTTTGAATAATTTCAACTCTACTACCAATAGATGCTATAGCTGAACTTGCCTCTGGCATCTCAACTTGAGGCCACTCTGTTTTTGCAAGTACGAGTGGACGTTGTTGTTCAGATAAGTGATTGGCTGCAGCATCAGTCGCTCGAAAAGCTCCATCATGCCAGTCATCACCGCCAGTAACTTTTATTTTTTCATCTATAAGATGAGCAAATGCATGTTGAATTGTTCGTAATCTTGCATCAATCAGCGCTAGTTCTATCTCAAGAATGGCATTTTGAATTTTGCCGCTTTGCCAACCTGCAAGAAACTCCGGATTCGGTAAAAGACCACTCATGTTTACATTTTATACATTATTATCAGAATTAATGCAAGTATTTTTGTTTAATACTTGCAGTTTAAGATCTAAGCGACTGTATATTCTTGATATACGCGCAACAAGTGCGCGGCATTAACTTCTGCTGTTTGTGTACCATCCAACGCATGGTAGGGGTATTCTTGGCGCATTAAGTCCAGGGTTGGAACCATACATTCATTGTATGTAAGAAGTCGTTTTTTGATAAATTCTCTGTCTTCAGCAACACTTGCATAACGTTGCCCCCTAGTTCTTATGCGCTCAAATACCGTTTCATCATCGACAACGGCTTCGCAAACAGCAAGCACCCTAGCGCCAACATCTCTTACAACAGACTTAAACCTGTCTAAACTGTCTGGTGCCCGTAAGCCATCTATTATCACTAAACCCGCATCTTCGTGGAGTGTTATAAACTCGCCAACGACACCCATAGTAACCTCGTGCGGTACAGACTTGTCTTGTGCCATTGTATCGGTATTCTCTGCAAGTATCTCTGCGAAAGCTGAATCTATTGTTCCACCTCCAATTCCGCGCAAATGCTCACCAACTGAAAGATGCAATGCACCATCAGGTGCATCCTTAAGCTCAATCATTGTTTGAGCCATAGTACTTTTACCCGAACCTGGCTTACCGCCCAGCAATAATAATTCTGTACCTGCCACAATGAATTTATAACATATAATAATAATTAGGCAAAATCCTAGCAAATCCCGGCACGGGCAGGTTATTTCAAACGAGCGGTAATGTCGTGGGCGAGGTTCGGGTTCCACATGGGGCCGGTGCAAGCTTGTACTAGGTCAGCACCGGCTTCGCGGTACTCAAAGAAATCAGCTGGCGTCATAACGCCGCCGATGCCTACAATTTCATATGTATAACCTTTGGCTTTTCGCATTGCGTCCATTCGCTTTACCATATCCAGTCCTGCCCATTTGATACCGGCGCCGCACAATCCGCTAACCAATCGGCCTTCGCCGGGTAGAGCTTGCTTGCCGTTACGATCATAAACTTTGGCTGTAATGGTGTTGATGAGGGCGACGGCTTGGATGAGGGGGGCAACTTCTACTATCATTTTTTCCAGCAAAGTTTGTTGTTCCTGGGTGAAATAGCCAAGTTTTATCATGAGCGGCGTGTTGCCAATTGCTTCGCGGGTTCGCTTGCAGATACCAATCACTGCTTCGGGTGTGTAGCAAACTATACCTTCACCGACCACGTTCGGACAGGACAGATTTAGTTCTATTATTTTTGCTCCAGCTTCTACTGCCAGTTTGGAAGCATCGGCAAAGTCTTGCCAGAAATCTTCGCTTTTCATGCCTTTTGTGGCCGTGCCAAATGTACTGGCCACCATGACCTGACCTTTGCCGGCACCAGCTACAGCTTTTTCCATATCTGGCATCCAGAACTTCGGTCCACGTCCCGGGTTGCCAAATGAATTAGTTATAACCAATTTGCTAATGTCTTTTGGGTAATCATCTAGCATGGTCAGGCCTTTGTTTGCCTCTTCCAGGCTGACACTGCCACTGGCATCTACCGGGATGACATTTGGAAATGGATTTGCTGTAAACGGCACTGTGCGCATGGTTTTGTAATGCACTACGTCGTAACCCCAGTCAAAGGCAGCGTTTACATGCTTGCTGGTCGGTAGCGGCCCGGCAGCTATGCCAAACGGCAGGTAGAGCGGAAAGCCCAGAAATGTGTACTTTGGCTCACCCTCTCGTTCAAGTTTAGGAATTTCATCAAAAAACGGTCCATCATCAACGTTATCATCAAACGTCTTCGCCGGGTCATAGAAAAGTTGTGCCATATTGCTTTTTAGAATAGCATAGTCAGTAATGACCTTTAGGGAAAAGCTGACTAGAAGTTGGACGAAGAGTAATTCGCTGCTTTGTGTTGGTTTGGATCCTGATTTTGACAAATTGCCAACAAGTCTAAAAGATCACCCACAGGCTTTGTTTGAATTTAACAAAGCTATCATTGACGCTACTGCCGAACTGGTTTCTGCCTACAAGCCAAACAGTGCTTTCTATGAAGCCCTAGGTGCTGACGGTATTGAACAACTAAAATTAACGGCTAATTATTTGCATGAAAATTATCCCGAAATCTCAATCATCTTAGACGCCAAAAGAGCGGATATAGGCAACACCAACAATGGCTATACGAGCTTTATTTTTGATTATCTGGGGATGGACGCGGTAACTCTGCATCCTTACCTTGGCCAGGAAGCACTGGAACCATTTCTAAATTATAAGGACAAAGGGTTAATCATTCTTTGTCGGACGTCCAACCCAGGTGCCGGCGAATTTCAAGATTTGCTAGTAGATGGCAAGCCAGTTTATAGGCACGTTGCCGAACAAGTATCCAAAGACTGGGATACAAATGGAAACTGTCTGCTTGTAGTCGGTGCCACGTATCCCGAAGAAATGAAAATTATCCGTGAAATTGTAGGTCCCGACATGCCGTTTTTAGTTCCTGGCATTGGCGCACAAGGCGGAGACATTGAAGCAGTTATGAAGGCGGGGCTAAACGACAACAAGCAAGGACTAATCATCAGCTCTTCCCGCGAAATACTCTACGCCAGCAGTGGCGAAGACTTTGCTGAAGCCGCACGTCAAAAAGCTACGGCAACACGTGATGAGATTAATAAATTCAGGAGGTAACTGAATATGGCTAATGACGCACAAAAAACAGAAATTGCCCTGGCATTGGCAGAGGTTGGTGCTCTAAAGTTCGGTGAATTTACTTTCAAAAGCGGCATTGTGAGCCCCATGTATATAGATTTGCGGCTGTTCGTGAGCTATCCAAAACTACTCAAAAAAGTTGCCAAAGTCTATGCCCAACAATTAGCAAAGCTAAAGTATGACCGTCTAGCCGGCGTTGCCTACGCGGCACTGCCTATTGCCGGAGCTATAAGTTTGGAGCTGGAACAACCCTGGATATTTTTGCGCAAGGAAGCTCTTAAAAAGGCCTACGGGTTAGAAAAAAGCCTGGAAGGGGAGTTTAAAAAAGGCGAAACTATTGTGATGATAGAAGATCTTGCCACCAAAGCGACCTCTTTGCTAGAGGCAATTCCGGCTATCGAGCAACACGGACTGATCGTCAAAGATGCAGTTGTATTATTAGATTATGGCAAAGGTGGCGGTGAAAATTTACAGGCGAAAGGCTACAAGTTGCACGCCTTTATGACTGTACGTGAGGTTGTAGATATCATGAAATCAGAAGGCAAAATTGACGCAAAAAAATACCAGCAGTGCCTCGATTTCTTAGCCAGCTAGGTTTTGAAAATATAGTCTAGTAGAGCCATGCGCATGTATAGGCCGTTTTTGACCTGCAGGAAATATTTAGCTCTTGGGTCTGCGTCTACGGAAACTTCAATTTCATTTACACGAGGCAAGGGGTGCAAGATTATAGCGCCTTTTTTCATCTTTTGAGCAATTGGCAGGGTCAAAACAAAACTGTCTTTCACCGCCATGTAGTCTTCAATAAGCTTAAATCGTTCTTTCTGGACGCGGGTCATGTAGAGCACGTCCACTTTTCCGATCACCTCGTCCCAAGAATTGTGAACAGAATATTTAACCCCGCTTTTTTTCAATAATGCTTCATGATCTTTGGGCAGCTGCAAGCTTTTGGGCGCAATCAAATATAGCTCAACATCGTATATCGCCAGTAACTGCATGAGCGAATGAATAGTGCGGCCGTTTAGAAGATCCCCAACCAGCGCAATTTTTAGACCATCAATTTTTCCCATGGTTTGCTTTATAGTGAAAAGGTCAAGCAAGGCTTGCGTGGGGTGTTCACCAGTTCCGTCGCCGGCATTTATGATGGGCACGCGCGAAACGTTACCAGCACGTTCGGCGGCACCGTCTTCAGGGTGACGTAGCACTATGGCATCGGCATAGGTGCTGATAGTTATGATGGTATCTTCTAAAGTTTCGCCCTTGATTGCCGAAGAAAACTGACCAGCGTTTTCGGTGCTGATAAGGTGCGCGCCAAGGTTTTGGATAGCTGTTTCAAATGATAAACGGGTGCGCGTGCTTGGTTCATAAAAAAGCGTTGCAATAGTCAGATGCTCCAGCGGTTTTGGGTAGTCGGCCAAAGGCATTTCTGAAAACACGCTAGCACTAGAAATTAATTTGTCTAGTAACTCTTTGTCCAAAAATTGTTTGACCGAAATAATATGTTTCATAAAACCCTTGCATAAGGTTAAAGCAAAAGTCTTGCAACTACAACTCCTAGAAAAATATGATAGGCTAAGGTCTAGTGAAAATACTATTCCTAAGACATGGTGCCACAAAACTCAACCAAGAAGGCAAATTAAATGGCCAGATTGACGAGCCGCTGGCGACATTGGGCTTTGAGCAGGCTGAAGTAGCGGCTGGGATTGTGCCAAAATCAGTTAAAGAAATCAGAGCCTCGTCTATGCTGCGTGCTGTTCAGACCAGCACTGTCATAAGCAAAGCCTTGGGCATACCACTGCTTACCCATGATGCATTACGTGAGATAAATATGGGTTCGTTTGCTGGAAAATCATGGGCTGGTATTGAGACTGGTCAAAAATTCAAGCGCATACACCGCTCGATGCAATTTGATTATAAGGAAGATGGTGGTGAGTCAGCACCGGAATTTAGAGATAGAGTAATCGGATTTGCGGAAGGAGTCGATGGTCAATATGGTGACCACGAATTGCTTATAGTAGCGCATGGTGGCGTGCAACGGTTGTTTGATTTACTTCAAGGCCAAGAAAACCAATCAGAAATTGAAAATGCGGTCTTGCTGGAGTTTGATTTGAGCGCAATCATAGCAAACGCGAATCTATATATTACTCCCACTCCGTAGTTGCCGGGGGTTTGGAAGTTAGGTCTATGAATACCTGGCCAATTCCAGGTACCTCAGTTTGTATTCGCGCAGTAACTTTCACTATGAAATCAAACGGTAAATCACGCTCGGGCAGCATGGGCTGAACCGTCATGAAGGTTGAAGTTGTAACAGGGCGGAGGACGATTGAGCGCTCACCAGGCTTGCCAAAAGACAGGGGCAAAAGCACCACCGGGAACTGGCTTATAGTTTTTGCGAGGTCGAAGCCGCGCATTTCTTCCCAGACAATTCTGTCAGCGTGTTGCAACTGGGCAATTTCAGCTGGTGCCACGAACGTGGGCGTGATTGTAAGATTTTCAATTGGCTGGTTTCCAAGCGCCACAGTGACTCGGTTTAGGTCATCTCGAAATTTTGCCGGCAGGCTTTTTGCTAGTTGCCCAAGTGTTTCCCATGAAGCAGTAGTTTGCAATGCCACAGCGGCTACATGCGAACGCTCGTCACCGCCCACACCGACGTTGCGCACGGGTAAAAGCCTGGCTAAAACTTTGTCTTTGGTGTTTGCGCCGTCCAAGTAATCCTGAATAAGCTTTTCAGTTTGTTCCGAGTCGGTTTTCTCGCTACCATTGGCGCACAGGATTCGCACCGCCAGGCCGGGGCCGGGAAATGGCTGTCGCTCAACCACTTCTGCCGGCAAGCCCAAATGCTGGCCGACCGCACGCACTTCGTCTTTGAACAGCTCATCCAGCGGCTCAATCAACAGCCCGCGCTCCTTCAGTTCTTGCACTTCGCGTACTTGATTGTGATGAGTTTTTATCAGTGCCGTATGACTGCCACCTTTGCTGTATCCGCTTTCTATCCTGTCGGCGGCGTTGGTGCCTTGCAAAAGCAGAGCTTCTTCTAACCCAAGACCTGTTATCAAACGATTCTGAACGTCTATAAATGCTTTGCCGATAATCTGCCTTTTCTTTTGCGGGTCTACCACGCCAGCCAAAGGAGTAAGAAAATCATCAGAAGCACCGACTTTTTTTACTGACACGCCCACATGTTTGAGGAGTTTTATGACGCCCGTGTCCTCATGCCGCATCAGGCCATTGTCTATGTAATACGCGTGTAGTTTTTCGCGCGGTATCTCCGTGGCAGCCAGCGCCGCGCTGACGGAAGAATCAACACCTCCACTTACAAAGGCAATCACATGGCGACCCTTTGCTTTGGCTTGAATATCTTTCCGGAGTTGCGCAACCAATTCATCCATCTGATGGTCCAAAAATCCCTGGCTTGGTTTTAGCTTTGCAATGCCCTGCAGAAAGTTCTTGAATACTTGATAACCCTCCGGCGTGTCGTCAAAAACTTCCGGGTGGAACTGGACGGCCACTGTGTTGCCACGAGCAATTGCCGAATATACCGTTCTGCCGTCGTCAAGCTCATGCTGTCCGATAACCTTAAAATCTTTCGGAACCTCACTTACAAAGTTGCCATGTGTAAACAGGGCGCTGAAATTGGCTTTTGTGCCCGCGAAAAGCGGGTGATTAGTATCAACGGCTGTGATGACCCGGCCGTCTTGGCGTGATGTACCGCGAACTACTTTGCCGCCAAGCTGCGAAGCCGCCGCGTGCAAGCCGTAGCAGATACCCAGGATAGGCATATTTAACTGCCAAATTTTTGCGTCAGGCAAAGGTGCATCCACTGCTTGCGAACTGGCGGGACTGCCAGAAATAATAACTGCTTTATATTTTTCTTGGAGTTCGGATGCCGGAGTATTGAGCGGCAGCACAACCGTGGGATAGCCCAGACGCTCGCAAGCTTTTTTGACTAAGTCTACATACTGACCGCCCGCGTCTAAAACCGCTACAACTGCCTTTGCGCTGGCTACTTGGTCTTTCATTACGTCATTATACCAGATAAGATGTTGCATAATTGCTTTACATCACAAATTATTTGTGCTAAAGTTAAATCCTAGTATGCCAATGCTAGAAAAGTCGAAAATTTCCAAGAACCGAACCGCTAATCGCTCCAATCGGAGCGTTTTTTTTGCCAAAAAATCAGCCCAGCTTTTCCTGAGTGACGGCACAACTTTTCCTGGCCTGGCGCCGTCCTGGCAACAAGGCAGCTTCACGGGCGAGGTCGTTTTCAATACCGGTATGACTGGTTACGTGGAGTCATTGACCGACCCGTCATATAGCAACCAAATCCTGGTGTTTACCTACCCTATGATTGGCAACTATGGCGTTGATCAGACATCGGCTGAATCATCAAAAATCCAAGTCAGCGGCGTGGTCGTAAGTACGGCTGCAGAAAAATGGAGCCACGCCGCCGCCGACCAATCGCTGCTGGAATGGCTAGAATCTCAAAATATCCCACTGCTCGCTAGTGTTGATACGCGGGCTCTGACCAAACATTTACGCAGCCGCGGCACCATGCAAGGCGCGATTAGCGATTCGCCCATTGTGACGGATGACTTGGTTGCCGCAGCTGCTTCTCCTCCAACCTTTGAACCGGTCATTTATAACAGGCAACATACCAAGACAGTTATTTTGGTTGATTGCGGCGCCAAAGAAAACATCGTGCGTGAACTCCTAAAACTTCCAGTGCGGATAAAACGCGTGCCAGCAAATTATGATTACAGCCTGGAAAAGTATGACGGCGTGTTGTTTTCTAACGGTCCTGGCAACCCCACTGATTATCAGCCAACCATAGACATTGCCAAAAAAGCTATGAAAAAAGACAAACCCCTATTTGGCATTTGCCTGGGCAGCCAAATTATGGGGCTGGCTGCCGGTGCCAGGACATACAAGCTGCCGTTCGGCCACCGCGGCCACAATCAGCCATGCATGGAGATAAAAACCAAACGCTGTTTTGTAACCAGCCAAAACCACGGCTATGCCATAGACGAAAAAACTTTGCCGGCTGGCTGGGAAGTTTCTTTCAAAAACCTCAACGATAATTCAGTAGAGGGCATAGAACATAAAACCAAACCTTTCTTTTCCGTGCAATTTCATCCGGAAGCGTGCCCAGGGCCTACGGACACTGCCTGGCTGTTTGAAAAATTCGCCGAGGTTCTAAAGATATGAAAATTCGCAAAGTAGTGATTTTGGGTTCTGGCGGTCTGCGCATAGGCCAGGCCGGCGAGTTTGATTACTCCGGTTCCCAAGCCATCAAAGCGCTCAAAGAAGAAAAAATCGAAACAGTGCTGATTAATCCAAACATAGCTACCGTGCAGACAGACCCAGACATGGCGGACCGAGTGTACTTTGAACCTTTAAACGTAAAAACCGTCACGAAAATATTGCAAAAAGAAAAACCAGACGCCATCATGCTCAGTTTCGGCGGCCAGACCGCGCTAAATCTAGGTTTGAGCCTGCATGACGCCGGCGTATTCAAAAAACTCGGCATCCGCGTGCTTGGTACCCCTGTTGAGGTTATTAAAACAACTGAAGACCGCGATTTGTTCAAAAATGCCCTGGAGAAAATAGGCACCAAAACTGCCCGCAGTATCGCTGCTTATACGGTCAACGAAGCTCGCGCCGCGGCTCGGGAAATTGGCTACCCAATCATGCTGCGTTCCGGCTTTAGCCTGGGCGGCCTGGGTTCTGGCCGTATCAATAATGACCAAGAACTTTTGCGCAAAGTGAACGAAGTGCTCCGGGTCGTACCGCAAGTGCTGATTGAAGAATACCTGGCCGGCTGGAAAGAAGTGGAATACGAAGTAGTACGAGACACTGGCGGCAATACCATAACGGTCTGCAACATGGAAAACTTTGACCCCATGGGCATCCACACCGGCGAAAGTATTGTGATAGCACCGTCCCAAACGCTCACTAACGAGGAATACCACCGGCTGCGCGAGGTCGCCATCAAGACCATAAACCACCTGGGAATAATTGGCGAATGCAACATCCAATACGCGCTGAATCCGGAAAATGGCGACTACCGAGTGATTGAGGTTAATGCCCGGCTGAGCCGTTCCAGCGCGCTGGCTTCCAAAGCAACAGGTTATCCGCTGGCGTTTGTGGCCAGCAAACTGATGCTTGGCTACCGCCTGCACGAACTCAAAAACGCCGTCACCGGCACGACTTCGGCGTTTTTTGAACCGGCTCTGGACTACGTGGCCGTCAAAATGCCACGCTGGGATTTGTCAAAACTAAAATCCAGCGATCACACGATTGGCACGGAAATGAAAAGCGTCGGCGAAGTCATGGCGCTTGGAAGAAGTTTTCCCGAAGCCTTGCAAAAAGCAATCCGCATGCTAAACATAGGCGCCCAGGGACTAACCGCGCATCCGTTTGAATTCAAAGACCCAGCCAAAGAAATCGCTCATCCCACCGATAAACGAGTATTCGCAATTCACGATGCTCTCAAACTAGGGGTTTCCGTAGACCGTATTCACGAACTTTCCAAAATTGATAATTGGTTTTTGGAACATCTTGCCGACATGGTAGAAACCGCCAGCAGCATAAAGCGCCAGCCCCTAGCCAAAGAATTACTGCTCGAAGCCAAACAGAAAGGCTTTGCGGACAACGTAATCGCAAAACTTAAAAATACCAAAGAGGAAAACATAAGACAGCAGCGCCAAAAATTCGGGATAGTGCCTTACATAAAACAGATTGATACCCTAGCCGGTGAATTTGACGCCGCAACCAACTACCTGTACACCACCTATCATGGCAATACCCACGACGTTGAGCCTCTCAAAAAACCAATTATAGTTCTAGGCTCGGGTCCGTACTGTATTGGTTCTTCGGTTGAGTTTGATTGGTGCGCTGTCAACACCGCCAAAACCATCCGCAAACACAAACTGCCAACCGTCATGGTAAATTCCAATCCAGAGACCGTGTCTACGGACTTTGACAGGTCTGACCGGCTGTACTTTGAAGAACTTTCACTGGAACGAATACGAGATATTGCCGATTTTGAACATCCAAAATCAATTGTGGTTTCGGTCGGCGGGCAGATTGCCAACAACCTTGCGCTGCCGCTGCATCAGGCAGGTTATCCCATTCTTGGAACACCGCCGGGTCAAATTGACCGGGCGGAGGACCGCCAGAAATTTTCATCTATGCTAAACCGATTGGGGATAGATCAACCAACCTGGGATGAAGTTTCTACACTGGCGCTGGCAAAAAAGTTTGCCGCCAAGGTCGGCTATCCAGTGCTAATCAGGCCTTCATATGTGCTATCCGGCGGTGCCATGAACGTTGTGACCAACGAACAGGAACTCAAACAATACCTCCAAGAAGCGGCGCATCTATCTCCGGACCATCCGGTAGTAATTTCCCAATTCATCGCCAACGCCAAAGAACTTGAAATTGACGGCGTGGCCCAAAATGGCGAACTCATCATATATGCCGTGTCCGAGCATATAGAAAATGCCGGCATTCACTCGGGCGATGCCACCGTGGTTTTTCCGGCACAGCGGCTATACCTGGAAACCGTCCGCCAAGCCAAAAACATTACCAAGCAAATTATCAGCAACCTGAATATAACCGGTCCGTTCAACGTGCAGTTCATAGCTAAAGACAACGAACTAAAAGTAATCGAGTGCAACGTGCGGGCTTCACGGTCATTTCCGTTCGTGTCCAAAGTCAGCAACCATAATTTTATAGAAATTGCCACCGAAGCCATGCTAGGCATAAAAAATAACAATACATACCAAACGCTTGAGCTGGATCACGTAGGCGTAAAAAGCCCGCAGTTTTCGTATAACCGGCTCAAAGGCGCCGATCCGGTGGCTGGCGTGGAAATGGCGTCTACTGGAGAAGTGGCTTGTTTTGGCGACGACCTGGCTAGCGCATTCTATGCCTCGTGGCTGGCAACCGAACAGCACATCAAAGCTAAGACTATGTTTTTAAGTTTGCCGGACGAACAAAAGTTCAAATTCGTGGACGAAGTCGCGGCTCTAGTGGCGCAAGGCTGGCAAATATACGCTACCGCCGGAACGCACCAGTTTTTTAAGCAGCACGGTATCAAAACAATCAAATTGCGCAAAGTATCGGAGCGCAGAGAACCAAGTGCGGAAACAGCGATTGCCAAACAAAAAATCGCCCTGATGATTAATGTTCCCACCACCGTTGAAGAAGAAACAACCGACGGCTATATCATCAGACGCCTGGCAATAGATAACCATATACCGCTACTCACCAATGCGGAAACTGGCCGGCTGCTCCTGAAATGCCTCGGCGAAAACGACTTTGCAACCCGCGAACCAAAATCATGGCAGGAGTACGTGGGCTAGGAGCAAAGCGCCTAATCTAATTTTCTTCCACCCAGCAAAGTAACTCAGCATTGTTTATTTTTTCTGGATGACTCATTGGATAGTCTGCTTTTAAGACACTGCGCAACGCTCGTCCAAATGAACCATGGCTTACGATTAATACATGGTCTGCCGTAAAACTATTCACCCACTCAAGAGCAGAATGAGCACGATGCACCAGCGAGTCATCATCTTCAATG
Source organism: uncultured Candidatus Saccharibacteria bacterium (assembly GCA_964593805.1). GTDB lineage: Bacteria > Patescibacteriota > Saccharimonadia > Saccharimonadales > JBBQAJ01 > JBBQAJ01. The sequence continues at coordinate 204,261 of CAZQHP010000001.1, forward strand.
CCTTCAATCTCCTCATAAGCAAGATTTGAATGATTTAATTTTCCTTCCATTTCGCCAAAAAATCGTTCAATTAATAATGGGCTAGAACGAATTTGAGAGGGCTTATAACCAATTTCTTTGGCTACAATACGTGCTGTTTCCAGAGTCCTTCCCAGTGGCGAAGCTACGATTAAATCAATTCCCAAACCTTTGGCCGCTTTGCCGGCTTTCTTTGCCTGAGCTCGCCCTTCATCAGTAAGGGGGGTTTCGGTAATGCCTGCATAGTGGCCGCTTACGTTCATAACTGTTTGGCCATGGCGCATAAAGTAAAGCTTCTTCATGGAAGCTAGTATACTAAACTCATGAGGATTTCGGTGGGGGCGGGCACGTATGTACTGGCAGTGAGCGGTGGAGTTGATTCCATGGTGCTGTTGGATTTGCTGCGCCAGCGTCCAGGTATAAAACTTATCGTAGCTCACTACGACCACGGTATTCGCGCCGATTCAGCGGCAGATAGAAAGCTGGTTCAGGAGGTCGCAAAAAAACATGGCCTGGCTTTTGTGCACAAAGCCGGCAAGCTGGGGCATCAGACCAGCGAAGCAAAAGCCCGGACGGCTCGTTATAAATTTCTAGAAAGCGTAAAACGCGCCAGCGGAGCCAAGGCCATTATTACCGCCCATCACCAAGACGATGTACTGGAAACCGCCATCATTAACATGCTAAGAGGCAGTGGCCGCCGCGGGCTAACTTCTCTCAAAAGCGTAGACGGACTTTTGCGTCCGTTGGCAGGGCACACCAAAGATCAGATTCTTGATTACGCAGAAGAACACGCGCTATTATGGCGCGAAGACAAAACCAACGCGGACACCAAATACCTGCGTAACTATATAAGGCTAAATGTCTTGCCAAAATTTACAGACGGCCAACGCGCCCAGTTGGTTATATTGCTCGAGCGTTTGCGGACTATCAACGATGAACTTGACGCCCACTTAACGGGTCTGCTGCACACGCAGCCAGCTTTGAACCAACTAGACAGAGCGTGGTTTATCTGTCTGCCGCATGACGTCGCCAAAGAAATCCTGCATGCTTGGCTAAAGCGCCACGGCGCGCGAGACGTGACAAAGAAAACCATTGAACGGCTGATTGTGGCTATGAAAACCGGCAAAAACGGTCAGCATTTTGATGTGGACAACAGATACAGAGTCTCCATCAAACGTGATATTTTGGCACTCGTGCCTAGAGACCGCTAGCAATCAGAGGCGACTGCTGTATAATAAATCCAACATGGACAAGAAACCTTTCAGAAGCAACTCAAGCGGCAAAAACCAAGGCCGCGGCGGCATGAAAAATTTTGGTTTTTTAGCGCTTTTAGCGCTATTTGGCTTGATTGTGTGGGCAAGTTTCTCGCAGACGGCTCAAAAGCCCCAACTGCCGTTTAACGAAGTTATCAACCAAGCCAATGCCGGCCAGATTCAAAAAATTGAAGTCGTGGGCGATGAGCTAAAAGTCTACAAGAACAAAGACGACAAAGAGCCGTCTGACTTGTCGCGCAAAGAACCAGGTTCCAGCATTTATGAACAGGGCTTGACCAATAAAGACATACAGATTGTTAACCAGCCAGAGTCAAACAGCGGAGCAACATGGGCTAACATTGGCGTTTCTATATTGCCAGTTTTGGTTATCAGCATGGTGCTTTTTTTCATGCTCAGGAGCGCACAGGGCCAAGGCAACCAGGCCATGAGCTTTGGCAAAAGCCGGGCACGTTTGTACGGCAACGAAAAAGACAAAGTAACATTTAAAGAAATTGCCGGGTCGGATGAAGCCAAGCAGGATCTGGAAGAAATAGTAGAATTCCTTAAATTTCCTAAAAAATTTGAATCAGTTGGCGCCAAGATTCCAAAAGGCGTTATGCTGGTCGGGCCGCCCGGAACAGGCAAAACATTGCTCTCGCGGGCTGTTGCTGGCGAAGCTGGCGTCCCGTTTTTTAGTATTTCTGGTTCTGAGTTCGTAGAAATGTTCGTAGGCGTTGGGGCGTCAAGGGTACGTGATTTGTTTGCCAAAGCCAAGAAAAACGCGCCCTGCATAATTTTTGTAGATGAAATTGACGCCGTAGGGCGCCGCCGCGGTTCCGGCATGGGCGGCGGGCACGACGAACGCGAACAAACGCTAAACCAGATTTTGGTAGAAATGGATGGTTTTGAGCAAGGCACCAACGTGATTGTACTAGCGGCTACTAACCGTTCCGACGTGCTGGATCCAGCGCTTTTGCGTCCCGGGCGCTTTGACCGCCGGGTAAACATTGATCTTCCGGACCGCAAAGACCGCGAAGCAATCCTGAAAGTGCACTTTGCCAAAAAACCGCTTGATAGCGGTGTAGATTTGGATGCCCTGGCTGCTAAAACTGCCGGCAGCAGCGGGGCGGACTTGGCCAACATTGCCAACGAAGCGGCCATAATTGCCGCTCGGCATGACCGCAAAACTATCACCCAGACAGATGTGACGTCGGCCTTTGAAAAAGTAGCCATTGGCCCGGAGCGCAAAACCAAGATTATGAACGACAAAGAAAAGGAACTGACAGCCTATCATGAGGCTGGCCACGCCATAGTCGGACACGTTTTGCCGGACAGCGACATGGTACACAAAGTTACTATTATCCCGCGCGGCGGTACGGGCGGCGTAACATGGTTTATACCGCCGGAAGACAAAAGCTACCACAGCATTATTGAATACAAAGATGTCCTGGCACGCATGCTCGGCGGGCGCATTGCCGAAGAAGTAGTTTATGGTACCGACCGGGTTACTACCGGCGCTGGCAACGACCTGCAAAAAGCCGCTGAACTAGCCCGGGAAATGATTGTCAACCAAGGCATGGGCAAAAAACTGCGAGACCAAGTTTTCCACGTAGAAGAAGGCATTATGCTGGAACGCGTTATGCATGAGAGGCAGTATTCTGACGAAACGGCCAAAATCATCGACGATGAAGTAGAGAACTTGATTACAGAGGCCGCCAACCGCGCCCGGGTAGTGATAAAAGCCAACCTGGACAAGCTGAAAGTCCTCAAAGACGCGCTGCTAGAAAAAGAAACCGTAGAAGCCGAACAGGTCTTGGAACTCCTCAAAGGTTCCAAAATGCCCAAAGAAGCCACCCTGTACTAAAAAGTAGCGTTCACCGCTGGTTCCTAGTTCCCAGTTCCTCTATACTAATACTGGATGAATCGAATATTAAGTAGAGCCAACAAACGCGTTTCATTAGGCGGTGCGGCGACGTTGCTGATTTTTGTGGCGTTAGCCGGCCAGATGCTTGGTTTTCTGCGCAATCGCCTAATTAGTGCTAACTTTACGCAGCTTGATCCCGGTTCTACGGACGCCTTTTTTGCTGCTTTCCAAATTCCGGACTTCTTTTTCTATACTATTGCCGCCGGCGCACTGGGCGTGGCGTTTGTGCCGTTTTTGTCAGACCACTTAGAACGAGGCGACCAAAAAGGCGTATGGGAATTGGTAACCAGTATTTTAAACATGCTGGCAATTGTAATGTTATTTGTAGCCGCCATAATTTTTGTTTTTGCCGAACCTTTGATCCACTACATTGTTGCTCCAAAACTTGCGGGCGAAAACTTGCACCAAGCGGTTATTATCATGCGCTTTATAGCGCTGAACCCGCTGCTTTTTACTTTGTCCGGCGTGCTTACTAGCGTACAGCAAACTTTTGGCAGGTTTTTCTTCTACGCTCTAGCTCCTCTGTTCTATAACCTATCAATTATTTTTAGCGTTTATTTATTTAAATACAACTTAGGCATTATAGGCCTAGGCTTGGGGGCGCTAATTGGCGGGTTGTTACAACTGTTCGTTGCTTGCCTCGGCTTATATGGATTGCGTTTTCGGTGGCGGCCAACAATTATTTGGCGTAGCCGTGATTTTCACAGCATACTGCGCCAGTTGCCGCCACGATCGGTAGACCAAGGCATTGACCAGATAAACAGCATTGTAGAAACTAACCGCGCTGCTCATCTTGGCGTCGGTGCAATTAGCTCATACAACTACGCGCTAACTCTGATGAACGTGCCGGTGGCTCTTGTCGGCACATCAATAGCAACAGCGGCTTTCCCGCGGCTAACTGCCCGCCTATCCCAAAACCGATCTGACCTTTTTCGCAGCGAATTTTTAGTCATCTTGCGAACCATGATTTGGGTTACCATGCCGATTTTAGTAGTTTGTTTCTTCTGCCGAGCTTACCTGGCGCGGCTGCTTTTCAGTAGTGTTGCACCGCAAGTTTCACTGATTTTCGGCTACCTGACGGTTGCTATATTTTTCCGTATCATTTATAGCATTATTTCTCGTTGGTTTTACGCCCAGAAAGATACCAAGACCCCGTTGTTGGTATCTGTTTTTGCTATTGTTTTGAATATTATTTTAGCGTTTCAGCTGGCAAATCCAGAGGCTTATGGCGTCGCCGGCCTGGCCATGGCTCAATCATTGGTGGCTATGAGCGAAGTCGCAATACTGCTAGTCGTAATGCTTGTGCGAGACCATAGGTTGTTGAATATTGAATTCTGGAGCGGGATTGGGCGTATCCTGTCCGTTACGGGGTTTAGCGTGCTGGCCGCTTTTATCATGATTTCCATCTTCCCGCTCACAGTTACGGACACGGGCATAGTAACGCTGGGTACCAAACTGGGTAGCATATCTCTAGTCACTTTTTTGGTTCACTTCGGGATTTCGTCTTTGTTTGACCTGGCCGAAGTTCGTCCGGTTATTGAAAAGACCAAACAATTTATCCTGCGCCCGGTTAAACTTTAGGCTTTTCTGACGGGGGTTGGCTAGCGGCAAGTTCTATGACTTTTGCCGAAGCTGGGCGGTCAAACGTTTCTATTGATGTAGGGGGGCGAAGCCCAACTGCTGCTTCAAACGCCTTTCCCTGGGCAGTAAAGTCATGCGATTTGGCAAATTCTTTATCCGAACCTGGGTTTTTGGGGATTCTTTCATATTGCATAATTATATTATAGCATACAAAGTAAAGTTTTGTCAATTCTAACAGAGATGCTACACTGATACGACATGACCCAACAAAACATACGCAACTTTTGCATAATTGCTCATATTGATCACGGCAAGTCCACGCTGGCGGATCGTTTGCTGGAGCTTACTGGCACTGTGCAAAAACGCGACATGAAAGCCCAGATGCTGGACAAAATGGACTTGGAGCGCGAAAAGGGCATAACTATCAAGCTCGCCCCCGTGAGAATGAAGTACAAAGACTATGAGTTGAACTTAATTGACACCCCAGGACACGTAGATTTTAGCTACGAAGTTTCGCGTAGCTTGCAGGCCTGCGAAGGCGCAATTTTGGTGGTTGACGCTAGCCAGGGCATACAAGCCCAAACTTTAGCCAACGTATATTTGGCCCTTGCCGCCAACCTAACTATTATTCCGGTGCTTAATAAGATTGATTTACCGGCCGCTAATGCAGAAAAGGTTAGTGCAGAAATTATAAGTTTACTGGGTTGCAAGCAGGAAGATATCTTGCAAATTTCAGCCAAAACCGGCGAGGGTGTCGAGTCAGTTTTGGAACAAGTTGTGAAGCGCGTACCAGCACCTGGGAGTAGTCAGACCCAGTTGACTCGGGCGCTTATTTTTGACAGTTATTATGATGACTACCGAGGCGTGGTTTTATATGTGAGGGTATTTGATGGAGCGATTTCAAAAAATAGCCAAATAAAAATGATGGCCACGGATGCCAACGGTATTGCGCTAGAGGTCGGTGCGCTAAAGCCGCAGATGACACCGCTGCAAAAACTTAATAATGGCGAGATTGGCTACATAGTGACGAATCTCAAAAGTACCCGTGAAGCCAAGGTGGGGGACACCGTTACTTTGGCGGCCAACCCAGCCAGTGAGCAGTTACCGGGCTACAAAGAAGTGTTGCCGTTTGTGTACGCCGGATTTTTCCCAGAGAGCAATGACAAATACCAAGAGCTCAAAGATGCCGTAGAAAAATTAAGCCTTAGTGATTCGGCCCTGCAGTACGTACCAGAAAACTCCCCGGTGCTGGGTTTTGGCGTGCGAATAGGTTTCCTTGGACTGCTTCACATGGACATTGTAAAAGAGCGCTTGGAACGTGAATATGACCTGGAACTGGTGGTCACAAATCCGTCTACCGACTACCAAGTAACGCTCAACAACGGCGAGGAAATAGACATAAAATCAGCCAGTGAACTGCCAGACATGTCGTTGGTGCGGGAAATCCGTGAGCCGTGGGTAAACGCCGAAATAATTGTGCCGGACGAATACGTGGGAGGAGTTATACAGCTAATTGCTAGCAAACGCGGCCTGCAGAAAAACCTCAGCTACGTAGACAAGCGGGCGCTAATTGCTTTTGAAGCGCCGCTGGCAAACTTGCTGACAGATTTTTACGATCAGCTCAAGAGCGCGACCAGTGGCTACGGCAGTTTTAATTACGAACTTTCTGATTACCGCACGGAAGACCTTGTACGCGTGGACTTTTACATAGCCGGAGAAATAGTTAACGCGTTAAGTATTATGGTGCACCGTAGTGAGGCACAAAAAATTGGGCGAGAAGTTGTAGAAAAACTAAAAGAAGTCATACCGCGCCAAAACTTTCAGGTTGCCCTGCAGGCGGCAATTGGCGGCAAATTCATCGCCCGCGAAGATCTGAGCGCCTACCGCAAAGATGTAACTACCGGTTTGTACGGCGGCGACGTATCCCGCAAGAAAAAAGTGCTAGCCAAACAAGCCAAGGGCAAAAAACGCATGAAACGTTTCGGCAAAGTGGACATCCCGGCCGAAGCCTTTACGGTGATGTTAAAACGCGACTAACAGCCGATACTGAACAATAAGTCGTTCTGCTTCGTCCCACTAGAAGTATATAAAAGCTTATGTTAGTATATGCTTAATAATCAAAGGTGAGCCAATGCCGAGTAAAAGAAAACAGTCAAGATATAACCTGTCGTTTAACAAAAAGAAAAGCAAAAAATCCAGATCCTCGTTATTCAGACCCCTTTTGAGTAGACGGTCACTTTTCGTTCTTCTTTTCGCAGCCGTTGGTGCTGCTGTAGTAATCATCTCTAGTGCTTTAACCTCGGGATTTAGTTTTTCTGGTCAAGTTACTGACAAAAATCCAACAAAATCTTTTACTGTAACTTCTCCTGCGGTAGGCACTCTTAAAGCAAATCTGTCTTGGGACCGAACTACTACACTAAATCTAAAAATTGAAGACCCTTCTGGCGCTGTAGTGTACAACCAGTCTGCAGACAAATCACCTATCAGTACAACTGTTTCCACAACCAAAGGAAGCTACAGGATTTATGTTTCAAAAGTAGGTGGCTGGAATTCCAAGTTTAGTCTTACGGGCGACATAACTACGCCAGACCCTGATAGTACAGGTCCATTGGTAAGCTTTTCTGCGCCTACGAATGGAGCAACCGTAGCCGGTGGTGTACCTGTGCAGGCTACCGCCTCACACTCCTCCGGTATAACTAAAATCGATTTTCTTATAGATAATTCAGTTTATCGATCGGAAAGCCAGTCGCCATACTGTATGGCGGGCGATAGCGGCGGGGCATGCTTCGCTTGGGATAGCAAAACAGTTTCTGACGGCCAACACACTTTGAGCGCTGTAGCATACGCAGGCAATGGCCAAACTACGCGTACTGACATCACAATTACTGTTGCCAATAATTCCACAACTACGCCGCCGCCTACAACCGGAGGCGGAGGGAGCGGTACGTTGTCGTGGGCGCCTCCGGCAAACTGGAATAACTTTACTACCAAGACTGTGCCAGCAAGCGGCGGAACTATTAGCTTAGCTAATGACACAGACTATAAACTGGTTGCACCCGAAATAATTACAGGGCCTGTAACTATCACAGGTGGCCGCAATATCGTCTGGATTGGCGGTGTCTTTGGTGGCCGGACTACCATGCCGTCTGGTTCTTACGACTCTACAAATAGGGGAATAAGATTATATGATGGCGCTGACGTTGCGCGGACTGTCCACTTCGAAGGTTTATGGTTTAAGCCAGGCACATATTTGTCGGACGCCATTCAGATTGCAATTCGCAGCAATAACAGCGTAAGGGTAGTTGTCCAGAACGTGCGCGTAGACTCATATACTTACGGTACCCAAGCAGGAGTGCATGCCGATACAATCCAAGCATGGGGCGGGCCGACGACATTACTAATCGACAGCCTAACCGCAAAAAATGTCACTTACCAGGGCTTTTACCTGGATCCCCAGGACGGTCGAACATTGCCGACTGGAAGTCGTGAAGCGTGGGTAACTCGGCGAGTAAATCTTGAAGGTAATTCCGCTTTGACTGGCAGTACAAGCTATATGCTGACCAACCGAAGACCCGATTTTACCAATATGATTAACGACCGTGTCTATACAAACGGCTCAAGTAAAAACTCGACTGACACCTACGCGAACTGGCCAAGCGCCGGATTGACACAAAATGCGACTCCCCCTGGCGGAGACTGGGTACCAGCATCGCTTTGGATAGGCACAACATATACTTCACCCGGATATCAATAATAAGGTCCTAGCCAAACAAGCCAAGGGCAAAAAACGCATGAAACGTTTCGGCAAAGTGGACATCCCGGCCGAAGCCTTTACGGTGATGTTAAAATGCGACTAGTTCAAAAAAGCCTTGTGGAATTACGAGAACCCCACAAGGCTATTTTAGGCGTATTTGTTTGCTCTTATGCTACACCCATGTGTCAACAAATGCACCTCTTTTTTATGTGTCTTTGTATGTCTTCAGGGGAGAGTAGCCCGCCAAAATGTATTTCATTTTGCCGGCGCGATGAGAGGAGATGTTCCCCTCTCATGAGGTGAAGCCGCTCTATTTCCAAACAGAAAGAAGCACACCGTTAATTAGCAATACCACTAGGAAGTAACCAGTGTTAATTGCCCATAGTTTTTTGCGCGTGCCGGCAAAAATAGTGTTAACGCCCTGTGGTATGGCCACAAAAGCCAGCCATGCCCAAAAGGCTGTAAAAAGCCCGACCGACACGTCGCTGTATGTCGGATAAAAGTACGCCGCGAACGCGACAAAATGCAACAAAATATATGTCTGAACAAATGCCCCAATAGTGGTAATGACGTATCCCTGGGTTCCATCGCCCATTTCATCCATTTTATGCCCTGTTAATTTGGACCACTGCTTGGCAAACAGCGCTGGCGAATACCAGACAAAACCCACCACCATATTTACGACTACGGCCGCAACTATTGCTAACCAGTTAATATCTACGCTTGGCATACAAACTCCTTATTTATCATAAATCTAGATATACGCTCTTTTACAAGAAATACAATATAAAAACTGTTAAGATGATTCGTATGGATAACAGTCTTCAGCATCTTGAGGAATTCAAAAAAATTCTTGCTGACTATCATATATCAAATCAGAGCAAAACAATTTTGGCACGTACCAAACTTGCTTTGCTTTTGGCGCCTTCGGGGGGAGGACGCAATACGCTAATCCGTGAACTGGTAAAAACCGGCAAATACCATTTTATAGTTTCAGATACCACGCGAAAGCCTAGAGTAAACGACGGCATCGCAGAAAAAAACGGCGTGGAGTATTGGTTCAGAACTGAACAAGAAATACTGGCCGATCTAGAAGCAGGCAAATTCCTGGAAGCAGAACTGATACATGGCCAGCAGGTTTCGGGCATAAGTATACGGGAGTTGCAAAAAGCCCAAGACGAAAACCGAATTGCCATCACCGATGTGGATATGGGGGGCTTACACAACATTGTGCAGGCCGTTCCTGACATTACGGCCGTTTTGGTACTCCCGCCTTCGTTTGAAGAGTGGCAAAGGCGTATGCTAAATAGAGGGGAAATGACCGTGAGTGAACACAAACGCCGCCTCGAGACGGCTATCAAAATATTTTCCATGGCGCTCGAACATAGCTACTTTAAGTTTGTAATTAATGACAAATTAGAACATGCCGTTGAGCAAATTCAGGCCCTTACCCACAAGCAAGTAAATACAGACCAGCAACAAAAAGACAGGGTGCTTACCAAACGGCTTATTACTGATACGCAAAATTGGCTAAAAACCAATTAGCACTCTTGACACCCGAGTGCCAGCTCTAGTACAATTAGCACTAGCTTAAGATGAGTGCTTATGACAGACAGACAAGCTAAACTATTAGCCGCAATTGTAGAGCAATACGCCGAAGTAGCCAGTCCGGTCGGTTCTTCGCTGTTGGCCAAAGCCTTCAACGTCTCGTCCGCAACCATCCGCGCCGAAATGGCCGAATTAGAACGTATGGGCTATATACAACAGCCCCACACCAGCGCCGGCAGAGTGCCTACGGACAAAGGCTATAGGTTTTATGTAAACAACATGACCGAACAGATAGAAACATCCGCGGAACGCCGCGGCGAACGTGCTCTTACGGCTCGCGTGTCTGGCGGCGGTCTGCCAGAACGCACTATTCGTAACGCCGTGGATACTCTCGTAGAACTGACTCACAACCTAGGACTGGCCACCATCGGCGACCAGTTGTACATGGGGGGTTTGGCCAATTTATTCGGCCAACCAGAATTTATAGGTGGCGCCCAGGTACAGCAGGTTGCTCGCCTGCTGGATAATCTAGAGCCATGGCTCAGGGAAGCCGCGCCCAATCAACCTCTCAGTGTATATATAGGCGCAGAAAATCCCATTGGCCGCAGCGCGCAGTGTTCGCTTATCATCAGTAAATTCCGTAGTCCCTACAGCGATGAAAGCTACATCGGCGTGCTTGGACCCACCCGCCAAAGCTACCGCGACGTCATGAACTTGGTAGAGCACGCCGGCCGCACCCTGGAAGGAGCTTTGTATGAGTAAGAAACCAACCCGCAAAGATTTGGAACAGCAAATTGGCGAACTGACCGAAGCGCTGCAGCGCGAGCGAGCAGATGTCATAAACATTCGCCGCCGCCACGAAGAACAGCTAGGCGGGCTAAAAGATTTGGTCAAAGCCAGCGTGGTTCGTGAGCTACTGCCAGTTATAGACAACTTCGAACGGGCGCTGAAACACGTGCCATCAGATCTGGCAAAGAACGACTATGTCAAAGGCGTAAACGCGGTTGTAGCGCAGTTTGAAAACACACTCAAAGGCATGGGTGTCGAGCGCATCAAAACTGTGGGACAGGCCTTTGACCCGCACCTGCACGAAGCTGTCAGTCATGACGGTGGCGACGGTGAACATGAAGTGGTCAGTGAAGAATTGCAGTCTGGGTATAAGCTGGGTGACGAAGTTATCCGACATGCTATGGTCAAAGTAAAGATGGAAAGTAAATAAGGAGGAATAAATATGCCAGGAGGAGAACAAAGAAACTTGCGACCACCCTACGAAGGGACAGACGCCGAGATAATCGCAGACTGGAGAGCAAACGGCTACTTCCCAGAAGATGAACCCTACGGCGATTTTGTAGGAATTGTTAATCCTACGGGTCAGGAAGTTGACAAAGCGGTTTATGGGCCAGACGCAGTGAGTATAGACCCTGATACCGGCGAGCATAAACCAATAGGCGGACAATCTATACCGCTCGATACTTTAATTGAAGAATAGGAGGAAATTATATGGGTAAAATTATCGGGATAGATCTAGGAACAACCAACAGCGCCATGGCGGTTATGCAGGCCGGTAAGGCGGAGATTGTGGCCAACAGCGAAGGCGGCCGTACTACACCGTCAGTCGTTGCTGTTAATAAAAACGGTGAACGTTTGGTGGGCCAAGTGGCTCGCCGCCAGCAGGTTACCAACCCTAAAAACACCATTTATGAAGTGAAGCGCCTGATTGGCCGCAAGTGGGAAGACAAAGAAGTCCAGCGCGACATCAAACTCATGGGTTATGAGATGGTCAAATCCGGCACCGGTGTCAAAGTAAAAATGGGCGATAAAGAGTACAGCTCTGAAGAAGTCAGCGCCATGGTGCTTGGCAAGCTCAAAGCCGATGCCGAAGCTTTCCTGGGCGAACCAGTCACAGAAGCGGTTATAACAGTGCCGGCTTACTTTGACGACTCTCAGCGCCAGGCTACTAAAGACGCTGGCAAGATAGCCGGTCTGGAAGTAAAGCGCATCATCAACGAACCAACCGCCGCCGCACTGGCATATGGTTTGGACAAGGCTGAGAAGAAAGACGAAAAGATTGCTGTCTACGACCTTGGTGGCGGTACATTTGACGTCTCCATCCTAGAACTGGGCGACGGCGTGTTTGAGGTGAAATCAACCAACGGCGACACACACCTGGGCGGTGCCGACTTCGACCGCGTGCTGGTAAACTACCTACGCGACGAATTCAAAAAAGAAAGCGGTGTGGATGTAACCGACGACAATGCTGCCATGCAGCGCCTGCGCGACGAAGCCGAAAAAGCCAAGATTGAACTCAGCACCACCAACGAAGTCGCCATAAACCTGCCATTCCTGACTGCCGACGCCGACGGCCCCAAGCACTTTGAAACCAAACTGACCCGAGCCAAGCTGGAAAGCCTAGTCGGCGAGCTGATAGACAAAACTGCCGCTCCGTGCGAAAAGGCACTCAAAGACGCCGGCCTAAAAGCCAACGAAATCGACGCCGTGGTACTAGTGGGCGGCATGACCCGCATGCCCGCAGTCCAAGAAAAGGTCAAAAAGATTTTTGGCAAAGACCCTATGAAGGGCGTAAACCCAGATGAAGTTGTCGCCATCGGCGCGGCCATTCAGGGTGGAGTATTGCAGGGAGATGTGAAAGACGTGCTGCTACTGGACGTAACGCCTCTAAGTCTTGGAATCGAAACACTCGGAAGCGTAGCTACCAAGCTGATTGAACGAAACACCACCATCCCAACCAGCAAATCAGAAACCTTTAGCACAGCCGCGGACAACCAGCCGCAGGTAGAAATCCATGTGGTCCAGGGCGAACGCGAAATGGTCGCAGACAACAAATCACTAGGTCGTTTCGTATTAGACGGCATCCCATCAGCACCCAGAGGCGTACCGCAGATTGAAGTGACGTTTAACATAGATGCCAATGGCATCCTTAATGTCAGCGCCAAGGACAAAGGTTCTGGCAAAGAGCAGTCCATAACCATCAGCGGTAGCGGCAACCTGGACAAGACAGAAGTGGAAAAAATGGCCAAAGAAGCCGAAGCTCACGCCGACGAAGACAAAGCCAAGCGCGAGAGCATAGATGCCCGCAACCAGCTCGACGCGGCTGTGTACCAGGCAGAAAAAATGAAGTCTGATAATAAAGACAAGATTTCCGAAGAAGATGTGAAAGTCATCGACGAAGCAGTAGAAGCAGCCAAAAAAGTAGTGGCAGATGAAAAGTCAGACAAAGAAGCCCTAGAAGCAGCCGGCAAAGAATTGTCTGACAAGATCATGCCCATAGGCGCTAAAATGTACGAGCAGACAAGTAAGGACGAAGCTCCAGCCGAAGGTGAAGAAACTAAAAAGACTGATAAAGACCAACCGGTAGAGGGCGAAGTCGTAGACGAAAAAGACGATAAAAAGGAAAAATAATGTCAAACGAAAAAGCCGAGAGGCGAAAACTTGGCGAGGAAATTGCAGCGTACTACAAAAGAGATGATTTGCCGTTGCCCGACGATGACGAAACAGCTCGCCCGAGCCCTTTGAAAGCAGCGCCGGATGTTTTTGTCGAACCATTAAGCAGAGAAGAACGGGAAGAGATTACTGCGATCGGTGATAAATATGAAAAAGAATTCGTAAGACCCAACGTTGAGAAAGTTGACAATGACCAAACATGACTGCCATACAATTCAAGAACCGAGTATCTTAACTAGGTTATTTAGTAGAGTGAAATAATGAACATTTTCCCAGCCGCAGAACTATTTGGGGAAGCGCCATCAACACGGGCTGAGATAATTGCCGAAGCAACCTCGGGCGCCGTAATACAATCTAGAGCTGAACTTGCTGCTGGTGTTTCGTTTGAGCCATCCATGGTTCGTGGGCTAGCAATGGTTAGAGAAACATATGCTCTAAGCGAAAAAGAGGCTGCAGAGGTAGCAAAAACTGCATTGGCTGAGCTATTTGGAAAGACCAAAGAAGAGATAAATGAAGAAGTTGCTCTTTTTTGGCGCCAAAGCCGAGAGGCATTTTTCAATGACTTGGGAACTGGGGAAGGCGACAGTAATGACCAAGCGTGATTATTACGAAGTTTTAGGAGTTGGCAAGAACGCTTCTGCTGACGAGATTAAAAAGGCTTTTCGTAAAGCTGCCGTACAGCACCACCCGGACAAAGAGGGCGGTGATGAAACTAAATTCAAAGAAATAAATGAAGCCTACGAAGTTCTCAAAGACGCCTCTAAGCGTCAGCGCTACGACCAGTTCGGCCATGCCGGCGTGGGCGGCGCGTCTGGCGGCGGCAATCCGTATGAAGGTTTTAGCGGATTCGGCGGCCAGGGCCAGGAGATGCACTTTGATTTCGGAGACTTGGGGCTGGGAGACATATTTGGCAGTTTCTTCGGCGGTAACACCGGCGGCCGGCAAAGCCAGCGAAGCAACCGCGGCCGAGACGTAGAAACCAGCATAGACATTACCTTTGAACAAGCGGTCTTTGGCACGGAAGTAGACCTGAAAATCAGCCTGGAAGACACCTGTGAGCACTGCAAAGGTACTACAGCCGAACCTGGCCACGAACTTATAACTTGCGAGCAGTGCAAAGGCTCCGGCCAAGTTGTCACCGCCACGCGTACCATATTTGGCAACATCCAACAGGCCCAAACTTGTCCTAAATGCCGTGGTACCGGCAAAGTACCAGAAAAAACCTGCAGCGTTTGCCACGGCAAAGGCACAAAGCAGAAAAGCCAAGAAATCCGGCTCAAAGTTCCCGCCGGCATAGACGAAGACGGCGCCACCATCCGCTTGCGTGAACACGGCGAAGCTATAGCTAACGGCCCCAAAGGCGATTTGTATGTCCACGTGCGCGTAAAACCGCACAAACGCTTCACTCGCGAAGGCGACTTAATTCTCAGCGAAGCGCACATAGACATGGTAGACGCGGCTTTAGGCACGGAAATAGCGGTAGAAACGGTAGACGGACCTATCAAGATGAAAGTCCCCGCTGGCACCCAGTCTGGCAGCGACTTCAAGCTGTCCGGCCACGGCGTGCCGCATTTGAAGAGCGAAACCCGCGGCGCCCACATCGTAACCATCCTGGTAGACACACCTACTAAACTCGGCAAGCGACAGCAAGAACTTCTAGAAGAGTTCAAAAACAACACCAAACGCGGCCTCTTTAGTTAAACCAGGAGTAATTGCATAAACGCAAGCTTTATGATATAATGTAGCTATGCCTGCAAAAAGGCCGAAATTGGGCCACCCAGAACCAGTAGAACTGTTGCCTACGCCGTCTCTAGAACATCGAGACGCAGTACTTGAAGAACGTCGTCGGAATGCCCGCCAGATGGGCGAAATAGCCCTGCGGTTCAAAGCGCTTCATGAAAAAGCCTACACCGACGAATTGACAGGTTTAGGTAATCGCCGATTGTTCGAAGAGTCCTTTCCGCAACACTTTGATTTTGCTCGAAACAATGGCATAACACTAGCGCTAGCTTTTGCGGATGTGCGGGGACTAAAGCGAACCAATAAAAAGTCGGGGTATCCAAAGGGTGATGACTTGCTTAGGTCGGCCGCCAAATCGTTTCAGCAAATCGTACGCGAAGGCGACATTGTGGCAAGAATAGGTGGCGATGAATTCGCAGCAATTCTGGTGGGTTATTCGCCAAAACCCGGCCAATCTCAAGCAGAATTGAACCAGGAAACCGCGGAGCGATTGAGTGGGAGTTTTGTCACTCAAGCCCAAAAACATGGAATTCCGGACGAACTGCATGTAGGTCTAGATGTTGCGATAATAAACGAAACTGATCACGATACGCACCTTTCAATGTTTGACAAGGCCGATAAAGCACTGCGAGCACTGCAAAAACAAGAATACATAAACCTTGATGAAATGGGCATTACTTTTGTGGACAGCCGTCTATAGCTGCAACTATACAAATTGATCGTTTTGGTCAATAATGAGCTTAAGATGAAAAAGCTTAAGCCTGAACAAGAAGGTTTTATACCGTTGCTATTAGGACTTATACTACTACTCATACTCGGCGTGTTATTCGTGTATCTTCGCGTCAGCCACGCCAGCCAGTAGCATTGACAGAGTAGGCTAATTTTGATATAATATACATTGTTTATTGGTTAATACAATGAAACATACAACTACGCCCAAAACACTCGCATCATTTGAACCGGTTATGTTCCCGGATTTTGCTAATATTGGCCGGATTATGGCCAAAATTGACACCGGCGCCTACACCGGCGCTTTTCACTGTACCAAGATCAGGGAAGAAACTACACCCGAAGGCAAAGTACTGCGTTTTTCCCCATTTGACCACCCCGAAACAGAGGTAAGTTTGACAGACTTCGCCGTACGCCACGTCCGCAGCAGCAACGGGGGCGATCAAAACCGTTATTTTATAGACACCGTTGTAAAAATTCAGGGAGAAACATACCCGATTGTGCTAAGCTTAGCGGACCGGTCAGAAATGAAATGGCCGGTGTTAATCGGTCGCAAGTTCTTGCGAAAAAACAACTTCCTAGTCGACGTAAGCAAGAAACCGCAGGCAAGGATTCAATCATGAAAATAGCTATTTTATCCAACGGACCAGGCAATTACTCCACCAAGCGCCTCAAAGAAGAGGCCTTGGCTCGCGGCCACGAAGTTGAAATTATCAAGTACAAAGATTGCTACGCCGGTATTGAGCAAAGCAACCCAGTCGTTCACTACAAAGGTGAAAAGTTGGAGGGGTTTGACGTGGTAATCCCTCGGATTGCAAGCTATATGACACGCTACGGTTCGGCTATTGTGCGCCAATTTGAAATGCAGGGCGTGTTTACCACCACTAGCTCAATCGCGCTGGTGCGTTCACGCGATAAACTGCGAAGTATGCAGCTGCTGGCGCGAGCTGGCGTGGGCATACCAAAAACCGTTTTTTCGCGCGGCGTAACGACCGATTTAGATGATTTGATTGAAGGTCTTGGCGGTTCGCCAGTAATCATCAAGCTGGCGCGAGGCACCCACGGCAACGGCGTAGTTTTGGCCGAAACGAAGAAAGCGGCCAAATCTGTACTCCAGGCATTTTACGTCATGGATGACGACGGTACTAACATCATGCTCCAAGAATTTATAAAGGAATCCGCCGGCGAAGACATGAGGGCGTTTATTGTGAATGGTAAGGTTGTGGCTAGTATGAAGCGCCAGAGCTTAGACGACGATTTTCGTTCCAACCTGCATCAAGGCGGCGAAGGTAAAGCTGTCAAGCTCACAGAAGAAGAACGCAAAACTGCCCAAAAAGCCGCCCGTGCCATGGGTCTCTCCATCTGCGGCGTGGATATGATGCGTTCCGACAAAGGGCCGCTAGTCCTGGAGGTAAACGCCAGCCCCGGCTTTGGTATTGAAAAAGTCACTGGCCGCAATGTAGCCGGGCCGATAATTGACTACATAGAACAAAACGCCAATCGTAAACGCCGCCGCGACCGAGTCGGTGCCTAGGGGCTCTCACCGCAATTGCCGACTTGCTAGGTTTGGATAAGAAGTAAAGCAGTAGCTTTTTGCGTGTGAGCCGGTTATGATTATGTCATGCCGCCAATCATCCTCCTTGCCATAATTACCGGGTTGCCGCTTGCGCTGGCGGTTTTGCTTAGAGTTAAACCGTTGTATTTGTTTGTCAGTATAGTTACCGGCTATTTTTGGGTGCAGTTTTTGGGTGAAACCGCTGAACTGATAGTGCGATCCATGGTACAAATTTCTCACCCGGATATCGCGGTTCGGTTGGGATTGCTGCTGCTGCCAGTTGTATTTACGTTCATGCTCATGCGCAAAACATTATCGGCTTCCGCGCTGCCGTTCCAGTTTATTTTGCTGGTTGCCAACAGCTTATTGCTAGCCACGTTTTTAATCCCGCTGCTTTCCGCAGGTACACAGGGCGCAATCTACCAGACGCACACCGGCAGCATAGTTAGGCAAGCTCACGATGTTTCAATCGCTGGAGTCGCCGGCTTGCATCTGCTGGTCATGTTTCTGATGCGCCCAAAACCTCATGGCAAGCATCGCAAGTAGAACCGTTTACTGAGCAGGGCTAATTGGCGGCTGGCTAGCTGATGGCGGAGTAGTTTCGGTTGGCGCGGCTTGCATGGGTGTTTCAGTTGCTGGGCTGGCAGCGACATTGTTGTTGAATGAATCTTGTACTATAGCACCGCCGATTGGCCCAAGCACCCACAGCAAAATAAACGCCAAAACGCCAGACAATTTGCCGCCGGTGACTTTTTCTACGCCCTCGCTGTATTTCCAAAGCCACCAAATGTTCACCAAAGGGACAATAATCAGCCAGGCAGTTGGAATGTCTGCTCCCAGAGCGTTCATTTCGCCTTTGGTTTTAACTTCCCAATAAATGGCATAAATCCCAAATGTTACAAATGATAGAAGGACTACGGCTATGGGATTGCGGTTTTTCACAAAAGAGCTCCTTGGTTATTGCCCTAAGAATAAGCTTAATCATCGATGTTTGCAAGCAATTCTACAGATTGACATTTTGGCCGATATACGGATAATGTAAGGAGTTAATTTTAAGTCCGCAAATGCGGGCCCTTAGCTCAGCTGGTAGAGCAGAGGCCTTTTAAGCCTCGTGTCGCGGGTTCGAGCCCCGCAGGGCCCTCCAAAAAAGTCTTGTGCAAACCAAGGCTTTCTTGTTTTATTAAGACTATGTTTCAACGGAGTCTCAGGTTTAGGCGGACAACCGTAATTACATTGGGACTTCTGATGTTTTTGGGCGGGCTGGGGTTTGCGCGGTTGAAGCTGCCGCTTTCAAACGAACTTTTAGTCACCGCCTGGCTGCTTTTTATGGTGACTTTTCTCAGGCTGAGAGTACCGGCAGTACTAAGCGTTTTGCTTTTTGGGTTTGTGCTTGGCTGGTGGCGCGGGCAAGTGTTTTTACAGCGGCTGCAACCGCTGGAATCATTAACTGGCCAGCACATTGTGGCAACGGTTCAGGCCGATAGCGACGCGGTTTATAACGACCGCAAGGAATTGTCTTTTGACGCCAGCCATTTGCACGTGAGCGATCCGGAAGACACAGTGCTGCCAGGACGGCTGTTGATAGCCGGTTTTGGCGAACCGGCCGTGTACAAAGGCGACATTGTGCAAATCGAGGGTAAAATTTTTGCCTCGCGCGGCAGCCGGCAGCTGCGCGTGAGTTTTGCCGAACTAGAGGTTTTGGGCCGCAGCGGCTCGCCAATAGACAACATCCGCAGGCAGTTCGCCGCAGGTATGGAATCCGCTCTGCCGGAACCACTGGCTTCGTTTGGCT
Source organism: uncultured Candidatus Saccharibacteria bacterium (assembly GCA_964593805.1). GTDB lineage: Bacteria > Patescibacteriota > Saccharimonadia > Saccharimonadales > JBBQAJ01 > JBBQAJ01. Next base: position 223,617 of record CAZQHP010000001.1, read on the forward strand.
TGGGGCTGTTGATAGGCCAGCGGAGCACTCTGCCAGATTCGGTCGCCGCCGCGCTATCCGCGGCCGGGCTAACGCACATCATCGCCGTGTCTGGCTATAACCTGACCATAATTATGCGGGCGGTCAGACGCCTGCTGCACAAACGCTCCAAATACCAAACTATGGTCATATCGCTTTTGCTCATGGGCCTGTTTCTGCTCATGACCGGATTTAGCGCCAGTATTGTCCGTGCCGCTATTGTAAGTAGTTTGAGCCTGCTTGCATGGTACTACGGCAGGAACTTAAGGCCGCTGCTGCTATTGGCATTGGCTGCCGTCATAACGGCTGGGTGGAATCCGTTTTATCTTTGGAGTGACGTGGGCTGGTATTTGTCATTTCTGGCGTTTTTTGGCGTGCTGATAGTGGCGCCACTTATTGACAGGCGCCTGTTTGGCACCGAAGAACCAAAAGCTCTGACCGCGCTACTGACGGAAAGTTTTTGCGCGCTGCTCATGACCATCCCATTTGTTTTGTATATTTTTCAACAAATTTCTTTGGTAGCCCTGGTGGCAAATTTGCTAATCGTGCCGCTTGTGCCCATAGGCATGTTATTTGCGCTTACGGCCGGCCTGGCAGGCATGCTGGTGCCGGTGCTGAGCGGCATAATTGCTCTGCCGGCACGAATACTACTGACTTACATGTTGGATCTGGCACAGCTGATGTCCCGGATACCCCACGCTTTGGTACAGCGGCAGCTGCCGCTCGGGGCAATGTTGTTTTTGTATGGCTGCATTAGTTTGTTTGTGGTAGTTTTGTGGCGCGCAACAGAGAAGAGACGTGCTATACTGGGCGCACAAGCAAGCGGAGATTAGTATGTCCGGACACAGTAAATGGTCTACCATCAAGCGGCAAAAGGGCGCCAAAGACGCCGCCCGCGGCGCTATATTTACCAAACTCGGCAACGCCATAGCGCTGGCGGCTCGCGGCGGAGCAGACGCGGACACAAACTTTTCGCTGCGGCTGGCTATAGACAAAGCTAAATCAGCCAACATGCCTTTGAGCAACATCCAGCGGGCTATAGACCGCGTCAGTGACAAAAGCGCCGCTCAAGTACAAGAAGTAATTTATGAAGGCTACGGCCCAGGAGGAGTGGCAATACTAGTAGAGTGTGCCACGGATAACATCAATCGAACCTATCCAGAAGTCCGACTGGCGTTTAGCAAACATGGTGGCAACATTGCCGAAAAAGGCGCCGTGGCTTTCCAGTTTGACCACAAAGGCATGATACGCGTACACGGCGGCGGTGATGATTTGCTGCTGGCAGCGCTAGACGCCGGCGCCGAAGACGTGCAAGAAGAGGGCGAGGAATCTGTCATTTACACAGACCCAAAGCAACTTGCCAAAGTCCGCGACAATCTTCGCAGTGCAGATATAGAGGTTTTGGAAGCGGAACTTACCTACGTGCCAAATAACAGTGTGGTTATAGACGATGCTGCGACCGCAGGAAAAATCATGCGTCTGATGGATGCGCTGGAAGATCACGACGACGTAACGACCACACATGTAAACTTCGACATCCCGGAGGAACTCCTTGCCAGCTAAACGGATCCTAGGCATTGACCCGGGGACGGGGATTTTGGGATTTGGGGTGATTGAGATTGATGATAAAAACAAAGCTCGTTTGGTAGACGCGGGAGTTATTCGTACGCCGGTAAAAGAAGACGATGCGGTACGTTTACATACCATTTATGAAGAACTAGTAGATATAATTACCAGCACAAAGCCCGGGATCATGTCGGTCGAAAAACTATTTTTTGCGCAAAACGTTACCACCGCTATGACCGTGGCGCAAGCTCGTGGTGTGGTTCTTTTGGCTGGTCAGCAAAATGGTCTTGAATTATATGAATATACGCCTCTGCAAATCAAACAAGCTATCACTGGTTACGGTCGGGCTGATAAAAAACAGATGCAGGAAATGGTGCGGGTAATCCTCGGGCTAAAAGAAGTGCCAAAACCAGACGATTGCGCCGACGCCCTAGCCGCCGCCCTCTGTTGCGCCCAAAGTGTGAGATAATTGAGCGGATGATTGCGACACTAACTGGCACAGTTGCCGAAAAACTGTCTGAGCTCTTGGTTCTAGATGTTGCTGGCGTGGGTTATGGTCTGCTGGTAACAGGCGAAGACTTTGGCCGGCTAGCTGTAGGCGAGCAGGCAAAAATATATGTTTATGAGAACGTCAGGGAAAATGTCTATGATTTATACGGGTTTTGCAGTCTGGACAGCAAGCGTTTGTTTGAACAGCTACTGGAAGTGAACGGCGTTGGGCCTAGGATGGCGCTAAATATACTGGGTGTCGGCAGTGCCAATGCAGTACGAGCGGCAATTGCCGCCGGCGACACTAAATTCATGCAAGCCGCCAGCGGCGTAGGCAAACGAGTTGCCGAACGCGTAATTGTAGAGCTTAAAGACAAAGTGGGGCTAGTTAGCTCTGAGGGCGCAACTGATTTCTTGCAAGGTCCCGCCATGCAAGACGAAGCCATGCAAGCACTGGTAGCCCTCGGCTTTACCGCCCAAGATGCTGCCATTGCACTTCAAAAAGTCGACGACAAACTGCCTACAGAAGACCGGGTTAAACAAGCGCTAAAGGGTGTCAAATAATGGCGATTGAGCGAATTGTGCAGCCGGTTGCGGGGGACGACGACTCTAAAGAGCAGGAGCTGGAAGTTACGCTTCGGCCTTGGGATTTTGCTAACTACATTGGGCAAGAGCGGCTGGTAAAAAATCTAAAACTGGCAATTGCGGCTGCCAAAAAACGCGGTGAGCCAGTGGACCATGTTCTGCTGTACGGACCGCCCGGACTGGGCAAAACCACTACGGCTAGCGTAATTGCCCACGAAATGGGCGCTAATATCCGAATAACTAGCGGACCGGCAATTGAACGAGCCGGGGATTTGGCCAGCCTGCTTACCAACCTACAGGACGGCGACATACTTTTTATAGATGAAATTCACCGTTTGCATCGCTCCGTGGAGGAAGTGCTGTATAGCGCTATGGAAGATTTCAAACTGGATATTATGCTTGGCAAAGGCCCCAGCGCCCGAAGTTTGCGGCTGGATTTACCTAAATTTACACTGATTGGGGCCACAACTCGTACCGGCGCTCTGGCCGCGCCGCTGCGAGACCGTTTTGGTCTGCAACACCGGCTAGAGTTTTATAGCAAGGACGAGATTGCTCAGATTATTCTACGGGCTGCCGGAATCCTAAAAGTCAAAATCAGTCCCGAAGCCGCAGCCCACTTAGCCCAGCGCGCCAGACTGACGCCGCGAATTGCCAACCGTTTGCTCAACAGAGTACGCGATTACGCCGACGTAAATGGCGACGGCATAATTGACCAAACCATTGCTAATAAAGCTCTGGCCTTGCTGGAAATAGATTCCCTGGGGTTGGACCCGGCAGACAGACGTGTTTTGGAAGCAGTCATAGAACACTACAAAGGCGGCCCAGTGGGGCTAGATACTATTGCGGCATTAACGGGGGACGAACGTACTACAATTGAGGATTTTTATGAACCGTACATGATGCAAATCGGCCTGCTGGAGCGCACGCCGCGCGGCCGCAAAGTAACCCCGAAAGCCTACAAACACCTGGGCAAAAACCAGTCGGCAGAGCAAAAGGAATTGTTATAAAATGACTCACATGGAACCAAAATTACTATCCGCCCGCGGCCGCAATTTGTTCAAAATGATAGAATTTGATCCTGATGAAAACCTCTTGGGTGAAATTCGGAAACACCCGTTCGGGTTGTTCGTGATTTTTCTGACCGGCGGTTTGGTAGCATTGGCGTTGATGCTGAGCCTGATGATTTTGCCGCTGCTTGTTACCGAAGACCCGATAGGGTTGGGTATCAATATTGTTTCCATTCGTTCAGCCCTGGTTGGGGTTGGTTTTTTACTAACTGTGTTGGCACTTATCATGACTGCCATAGCTGCCTATTTGTATCAGAGTAATGTCGTGATTGTAACTTCAGAAAAGATTACCCAGCTACTTTATAAAACAATTTTTGACCGTAAAATATCGCAGCTCAGCATTGGTGATATCCAGGACGTGACCATCAACCAAACGGGTATTTTTGCCCGTATTTTTAACTACGGCACTCTTATTATTGAAACGGCTGGCGAGCAGCAAAATTACACCTTTACCTTTACGCCAAATCCTCACGAAACTGGAAAGTTAATAGTTGGATCGCACGAAGAAAACCTTAAAAAATACGGCAACTAACCGCTATTCCGAAAAAGGATTGTTTCTGGCTTGATCAAAAAGAGACTGGATCTGGATGTTTTGGTCCTGTAGCTGCTGGATTTTATCTATTACTGCCTGGTCGATTTTTGGGCGCTGTACGGTTTGAAGTTTTTCCTCTACTGCCGTTTCGCCGGGCTCTATTCGGCTAAATTGATTGATGCGAAAAACAAAAAATCCAAAAATTAGAAGAATGACCATTGCGAAAATAAACACCACGTAGCGTTTTATAAACTCCAGAACAGGTCGAATTTTAGCTGGTAAATCTTTAAAATCTAATTTCATGGTTTTATATATAGCGTTAAAGTTAGAGAAAAATTCAGCGCCGCCCGATTTGCGACATCCGGTTGTATAGAAATCTGCGATACTTGAGCGGTTCGGCGATTTTGCTCGAGCCGGCTCAGGAAGTCAATCAGCCGGCTATAGCTGGCAGGGCTCGTGATGTCTGAAGTCACCGTAATATCCAGCTGAAATAAATTCTGAATACCATCAACTTTTTTGACTTGCGTTTCCGAAGTTGTTGCCGGCGCGGTAGGCGTAGTTGTGGTGGTTCCGCCCGCCGGCGCTGCGGCTTTCGGTGCTGCCTGTCCAAGCGTGGACGCCGGAAAGCCAATGGTGGCGATTTTGACGCCAGACAGTTTGGCCAGATTTACAATTTCGCGGGTTGCTCTGGCTTGGTCTTTGTCCTGCGGTACAATCTGCTTGGCGATAGATTCAAGTTCACTGTATTTTTCTATATCTTTTTTGGCCTGTGCCAAGGACGCTTCCTGGGCTTCAATCACCTGGTTCTCAAGCTTTAGTTCAACCAGTTTACGAGATTGCTTGCTTAAAAACGTATCTCCCAAAACTACCGTGGCAATTACCAACACGCTCATCAGGCCCAAAACTCCAAGCATAACAAAAAAAACTCGCTTGCTGGTAATCATTGTGTTGTACCTCCGTTGCTAATGAACGAAAATGTATTATTTTTCGCAAACAAGGCTCTAATTTGAACGGCGCACGGGTACTGTGATCGCAGGGGGTCTGTGGTGTTGGCGGTGGCTTCAGCGCACTGGATGTTTAAGATGTCAGCTTTCTCAAAAATTTTATTGTTAGGATCCTGGAGGTTTAACTGTACTTGTGTGGCGGTCTGATAATCTGCCGCGGCCGCCTGCAAATCCAGGCCGCCCTGCACCTTGTTAATGCTGAGGCTGTTTAGAATTGAACCGCTAGGCAAAGCGCCCCCAATCTGGACAATTAATTTGGAAAACAAAATTTCACGCTGCAAAACTTGTGTTACCAATTTTAAGCTATCCGTGAGCTCTTGAACCTTTTTTTGAGTTTCGTCCAAGTTTTGTTCTTTGAGGTTTTCATTGCCTTGCTGGACTTGGGCCGCCAAAGAGTTAATTGATTGATGCAAGTACATCTGGCCCACGGCTACGGTACCGACTATACCGAAAATACTTATCAGCAGGGCAATTGACCATTTGCGCAGCCTAGTGTTGCGCCGGGCGTATACTGTACTTTTTTTCACGTCAGGGGGGAGAAGATTTATCATTGGTAAATCTCCCTTGAATTAACCAAAGACAGTCCAGAAACAGTCACATACATGGATCTCTCAATAGTGTGCGGTGGCTGGAGTCCGCCAAACTCAATATGCTGCCAAGGGTCGCACATGCGTACCGGCAGACGTAGCAAGTTGGTCATGTGCTCCGACAGACCGGGCATGTTGGCGCCGCCTCCCATAGTTACGACCTGTCCGATTTTTCGCTGGGTACTGGAGCGCTCTTCATAATAACGAATCATCCGGCGGATTTCTTTGAGCATCTGCGCTAAAATCGCATCTAAACTGTCGGTAATCTCCCTTTGTTTTTTACTGACCCCCAGCCCGTATTTAGTTTTTATAACATGCGCTTCCTCTTTGGTGACGCCTAATTTGTTAGCTATCGCGGAAGTAAAACTATCGCCGCCGCCAGGTACCGTGCCAGTGACAACTATGGCTTTGTCATAAATGGTAATGTCTGAAGACAGCGAACCAAAATCGATCAGCACGGTCGGAACATCGCTTCGCTCTGCTTGCACAAAAAGGCGGCTCGCGGAATCAATGGTGGTTTCAACAGCCACAACTTCAAGCCCCATTAAAGCTGTGAGCTGTAGATATGAATCAACCATCTTTTTTGGAACTGCTACTGCTAGAATTTCTTGCTCTTTTTCCATTTTATTAACAATTGCATAATCTATATACAGCTCCTCGATAGGGACGGGTACATACTGTTCCGTTTCTAGCCGAATTGCTTCAGCCAAATCTTTTGTGCTCAGTTTTGGAAGAGTAATAGTGCGCGTGAAAGTACGGGCTGCCGGTACCGCTACGGCTACGCGGCGGGTAGTTATTTCGCCGATAAGATGTTTGCCAAACAAATCATCGGCAACTTTAGCAATGATCTCCGGATTAACGATTACGCCGTCTTTGAGGGCCGTTGGGTCAAAACCGGCTACGCCATAACCCATCACCAATTGGCGCTTGTTTTGCATGCTTGTTTGCATGACTTTAAGGCTCGAAAATCCAATGTCGAGGCCAAAAACTGGTTTGTCTTGATAAAAAACTGCGTTATTCATTGTCTGTTATGCTGCCCATCTATAAGCATAAGATCTTCATCAACTATAGCACAGATGCCAGCCAGGAGACACAGCAATCACGGTGATAATATAAAACTTTAGAAAAGGCTAGTTAAACTGGCGGCGGTAGCCGTCAATAACCCAAAAAGTTGTACCAGTTCCAGTGGAAGTGCCAAAAGTAATCGTGCCGCTATTGGAAAGCTCGACTGTCTGGCCAACCAAAGCACCAATTTGACCGCTGTTTTTGACGTGTACTTTGGTCCATCTTGAGTAAAATATAGTATTTGGGCCGGAGGCTGAATTGTCTAGTTCAATAGTCGTATCATTTTGTGAATTGAATAGGTCGTTACCGGTCACATTAGCGCAATCTGGCGAACAGCTAGCGTCACTTTTGTAGGTGATAATCTGAAACCCAGTGCCGCTCGCGTTACTGCGCAGCAAAGAGCTATTGCTAAACTCAGCTTCAACACCGTCAACCATAATAACCGGCCTGGTGGTGCCCAGCGAATTAGCTACAATCATTTCAGTAGAATTTTTAAGTTCGAGCTTGCCTGTGATCCAGACGTTGCCGCTTACCGTCACTTTGCAGCTGTTAGTAATGCTCACATCGCCAGTAATTTTTGTATTAGCCGCATAGGTCTTAGTGCCGCTGGAACAACTGGCTGCGGCGCCGGTAATTGTTGTGGCGACGGCTGCTTTTTGGGCATCACGGTCATGTGTCGGCAGAGCTTGCGGCGTCACGCAGTTTACGCCCGGAGCTGGCACAAGGCAGTGGGGCGTCTGAAGTCCAGGAGTGCTCATGCCAGTGCCAGTCGTCTGATTATTGGCTTTGACAGTACCGTAAATTTTGGCGGTATTGTTAAGGATGATGGGCTGGCCATTTTCGCCGCTGTTACAAACAACGGGGTATGCGGCGGTTGGAGGGGTCGGGCAAGATTGATGGGCGACGCTTAAATTTACCGGGTTAGTGCTTAGGCCGATTTGCGCCGAATTGCTGAGGGTAACTTTGCCGTTTATGAACACGTCACCGCCTAAAATTTTGGAGCTGTTGCTCATTATCAGTCCGCCCACGCCGCCCACGACGCTGTATTCACCCGAACTAACCGGGCGAAGGTCGACATTCACCTCTATGGTTGCCGACGGCACGGTACTAGTGACGGGCGTGTAAGTACGGCCGGTTGAGACTACGGTTTTGTTGTCGGCATCCACGGCGGTCACGGCCACTTCGTAAGTAGTTCTAACCTTGCTGTCATTATGCAGCTCAACCTCTCCCGCCGTTCCCGACCAATTACTGTCTAGGTTGATTTCTTGTAGTGCCAGATCTATGCCGCCGTCGGTTGCAAACTGGGCGTGGGAACGAAACTGGTCAGTCCTAGCGACTTTGAAACTAGATACTGTAAGCTCCATGTAAAGCGCCGTGATTAGCATGAGATACGGCAAGATGATTATGAGCGATACAAGTGCCGACCCTTTTTGGGATATATTATTTCGCATCAGAACTGATTCCTTAAAGTTGTTCGTATACTGTTATTTAGTACTAGCGGATCCCCGAACGTATCTCGTTCCAGCACCAGGTCAATTTTTATGGATCTCGCCAGCAGCGCGTCGGTGGTTACCGCGTCGTCTTGATCGTATAGCGTAAACGCCATGTCTTTGGTTGCTTCATTTAGTACGCGGTCTGCCGGACAGCTTGGTGAAGCACTGGCGGCCGGGCATGAAGTTTTGAGTATGTTGCCCGCAGCGTCGGGATGGGCAAGTGTGCGCTTGTACAAAACACTGCCTTGCTTGAAATAAACTAGCTCATTGTTGTAGGGGTTGCCGGTGGCGGTGTCGATAATGTAGTTGCGCGCACTGTCCAGCGCCGGTACAGCGATGATAATCACAAAATTAGTATTACTAGTGTTCCAACCGCTGGGAGCGCTTGGGTCGGCAATGGCGTTAGTTTGCCGAACGCCAGCGCCGTAACGAAGCTCTTCCACGGTAACCCTCAGCAGGTTTTGCGAATCAACCGTCATGTCAACCAATATATTGTTGCGGGTAATCAACACCAGGTAATTAGTGATAATAGCCAGCAAGCTGACCGCTATGATGCCAATCAGCGCAATGCTAATAAGCAGCTCTACGATAGTAAAGCCAGCGTTGTTTTTAGTATTGTCCGACACCGAGTTCTCCTATAAGCGTCGTATATGTATATGTGCGGGCGACCCCTTGCTCGTTATACGTTACAATCACCACCACCCGTTTAATCGCAGATGTCTGCGAAGAAATAACCAAACTCGCGCTGCGCGGGGCCACAAGCTCGCTTGGCAACTCGCTGGTAATGTCAGCGGTGCCGTCGCTGAGGCCGCTAAAACCAAGGCTGCGCAGAGCTTCAATCTTTGCCTCAACGTAAGAATTGGCCAAAATAAGATCTCGGCTGCGTTGGCCTAAATAAGACTGTGAAATAACTATGGAATTTAAACCAGTCACCAAAATAGCTCCGACAAAAAGGGTAATCAACAGCTCAACAATGGTGAAACCGAGATCAGATTCGTTGCCCTCACGCTTGTACATACTTATGCTTTATTATAACGTCTACCGCGCTATTAGTTGCCGATATTTTTACTCAGGCTGGCAATCGGGCCCATCACACTGGCTGCAATCACGCCGACAATGCTGCCCAGAACTATAATCATGAGCGGTTCAATCAAGGCGCTCAGGCCATCAATCATCGTTTCCACCTCTTCTTCATAAAAATCAGCCACTTTGACCAGAATTGTGTCAATCTGTCCGGTTTCCTCGCCAACCGCCAGCATCTGGCTGACAATAGGCGGGAAATGCGGACTGGCGCTCAAAGGTTCACTCAGTTGTTTGCCGTTTTTCACGGCTTTGGCAGCTTCTTTCAGCTCGGCTTCAATGACCTTGTTTCCAATTGCCCCGCCAGTAACTTCCAGCGCATCAAGCACGCTTACACCGGCCGACATCAGCGACGCAAAAGTACGAGAAAAACGGGCAATGGCAATTTTGGTCACCAGGCCCTTTATAACCGGTATTCGCAAGAGCAGGCTGTGAAATTTAAATTTTCCTTTCGGAGTTTTGATATAACGCCTCACTAAGTAAACTGAACCAAAAGTAATCCCAACCACCAGAACAACGTTGTGCTGCATAAAAGAGCTCATGTTCAGCATGGCTTGCGTATAAACCGGTAATTTAGCATCAGGGCCGCCAAGGTCAAGCAAAATTTTCCCAATCTTCGGAATTACTAAAATCATAATGCCAAAAAACGCGATCACAGTAATGCTCAAAATCACCATCGGGTACATCATGGCGCTTTTGATTTTTTTGCGCATGCTGGCATCTTGCTCCACCTGGCTGGCAAGACGCTTCAAAATCTCATCCAAAATACCGCCCGCCTCGCCCGCCCTGACCATGTTTACGTATATATCCGAAAAAACGCTAGGGTATTTTTGCAAGGCGTCGCCTAAAGCCATACCGCTTTCGATATCTTTGGTAACGGCGCCGACAACCCCTTTAAAGTATTTACTTTCGGATTGGCTTTGCATGGTAGACAATGCCCGCGTAAGCGGCACGCCAGCCGAAACCATAGTTGAAAGCTGACGCGTAAAAATAACCAGTTCCTTGAGTTTGACTTTTTTAGCACGTCCTTTTTTGACGCTCCCGCTACCCGCTAGCTTAACCACAATGGGGTGCAGATCCTGTTTGTTAAGCATTTCTACCAGGCTGCTGCGGTCGGTCGCATCGGCGGCTCCTTGAATGGTTTTGCCTTCTTTGTTGGTAGCGGTGTAGTTAAAACGCATAGTTATTTCTCGCTCGTTACGCGGAGTATTTCTTCAATTGTGGTTTGTCCGCGCAACGCCTTGACAAGCCCGTCAACCTGCATGGTTATCATGCCGTCTTTTACTGACTGGTCCTGAATCTCATCACTGGTGCTATTCATAACAATCAACTTTTGAACCGTTGGTGAGTTACTCAACACCTCATAAATTCCCACTCGCCCTTTATAGCCGCTGTGGCCGCAGGTCTCACAACCGTCTTCGTGGGCCTTGTAGAGCCTGGTTATCTTGGTGTCTGTGGTGGCTAGCTGTGAGGTATCAACTTGGCTCTTGCCGCTGCTTGCTTTGCCAATGCCGCCGTCCAAAGCTTGCTGCTCGAGCTGATGGACGTGCTTCATAACAGCCGCGTCGTCAGTGCCAAATATCTCAGCAATTTGTTTTAGAATTGGCGCGTCAGGTGTGATTTGTTCGCGGCAGTCCACGCATAAACGTCGTACAAGCCGCTGCCCCACGACCGCGCGAACCGTGCTGGCGATCAAAAACGGTTCAATGCCCATATCCAGCAAACGAGGCAAACAAGTAGCGGCATTGTTGGTGTGCAGCGTGGCAAAAACCAAGTGGCCGGTCAAGGCGGCTTGAACGGCAATATCCGCGGTTTCGCTGTCTCGTATCTCGCCAACCATTATGACATTGGGGTCTTGGCGCATTAAAGCCCGCAAACCAGTCGCGAACGTCATGCCAGCCAATGGGTTCAGCTGAACCTGATTGGCTCCAGGTATACGATACTCCACCGGATCTTCAACAGTTGAAATGTTGATAGTTGGCTTGTTTAACAAACTGAGCGTGCTGAATAAACTGGTAGATTTGCCAGACCCAGTAGGGCCGGTCACTAGTATCATGCCGTGCGGCTGCCGGATTGCTTTATTTATGTTTTCCAAACTGATTCCCCAGTAACCGAGTTCCTCCAGAGTTGCGGCAGTGGATGATTCGTTCAAAATACGCATCACTACCTTTTCGCCTTCGGTAATCGGCAGGGTAGAAACACGCAAAGCATACATTTCGCCGCCCAGCTCTATTTTAAATCGGCCGTCTTGCGGAGCCCGGCGTTCATCTATTTTCAAATTAGACAAAATTTTAATACGCGACACTAGCGCCCCATGGACTTTTTTTGGCAGTTTATTGGCTTCGCGCAGAATACCGTCTACTCTGTAGCGTACGCTCACGTAGTTTTCGCGCGGTTCAACGTGGATATCACTCGCGCCAGAGCGAATAGCGTACTCAATCAGCAAATTTACCGTCTGGGCAATTGGCGAGTCTTCCGCCAAATCGGCTTCATCTATTTCTTCGTCTTCTTCCTCTTCCTTGGCGTCCTCGGGCGAAATGACTTTGGTCAGTTCATTGCCAATCGTGCCGCGGTATTGGTCAAGCGCCGTCTGGATGTTCGAATTAGTGGCAACCGATACTTTTATCTTGTCGCCAAGCTGTTTTTGCAGAAAACTAATGGCCTGAATATCGTCTGGGTCGGCCATAGCCAACTGCTTGTTGCCGTCCTTTTCCACGCCAAAAAGTACCACGTTGTACTGCCGCGCGATTCGTTCTGGGATGAGACTCAGCACCTCGTGCTTTATTTCTTTGGGGTTGAGTTCAATAAAAGGCAGGTCAATTTCTTTGGCGTACAATTTTGTCAGATCTTTTTCGGTCGCAATACTGCCCTGGATAACTAAATCTTGCAGCGGTTTTTTTTCTGCCGTTTTTTGTTCGCGCAAACTCTTCAGCTGCTCGGCGGTTACTTTGCCGGCATCGGTTAAAAGTTTCTCTACCAGGGCGTCAGAAATACGCATTGTTGCTTATTATAGTGTAACCACAAGCGTCACGCTAGGGCTTCCTTGCTTGGCGCATCCGCCAGATGGCCAATTACGCTTAATTATGATTAAGCGTAAGCAATTTTTGATATCAATCGTTTTGTTATACTTAAATCACACAAGAGACGGCTAAACAGGAGGGCGACCATGGCGGCAGACAAAGACAAGAAGCAAGCAGACGCGGGCGAATCAAACGGCAAAGCCAAAGCTTTGGGTTTGGCGCTGGAGACTATTGAAAAACAGTTTGGCAAAGGCTCAATCATGAAACTGGGCGAACGCACGAATGCTGACGTGGAATGCATTTCCACCGGCAGCCTTAGCCTGGACATTGCCTTGGGCGGCGGCGTCCCAAAAGGCCGAGTGGTAGAAATTTATGGTCCGGAAAGCTCTGGCAAAACCACGCTGACACTGCATATTATTGCCGAAATTCAGAAATCTGGTGGTACAGCGGCGTTTATTGACGCCGAACACGCCCTAGATCCTGGCTACGCCAAGCGGATTGGCGTGGACACGGGCAACTTGCTGCTTTCGCAGCCGGACAACGGCGAACAAGCACTGGAAATTGTGGAAACCCTGGTTCGCAGCAATGCCGTCGATCTAGTGGTAGTTGATTCCGTTGCTGCCTTGGTTCCACGCGCGGAAATTGAAGGCGACATGGGCGACAGCCACATGGGCTTGCAAGCTCGGCTAATGAGCCAGGCTCTACGCAAGCTCACGGGCATCATCAGCCGCAGCAACACCACGGTTATATTTATCAACCAGATTCGCATGAAGATTGGCGTTATGTTTGGCAATCCGGAAACCACTACCGGCGGAAATGCATTGAAGTTTTACGCCTCTGTCCGCATGGACATCCGGCGCATTGCCCAGATAAAGCAGGGCGAGGAAATCATCGGCAACAGGACGCGGGTGAAAGTAGTGAAAAACAAAATTGCACCGCCTTTCCGCCAAGCCGAATTTGACATCATGTATAACCAAGGCATCAGCGCTAGCGGCGACATCCTAGACTTGGCCACAGAAAAGGGAATTGTGGAAAAATCCGGCGCCTGGTTTGCCTACAACGGTGAAAAAATCAGCCAAGGCCGCGAAGCCGCCAAAACCTATCTGGAAGAGAACCCCAAAGTTCTAGCCGAAATTGCCAAAAAGGTAAAAGAAGCCGCCGCCAAAGAGGCTTGAAATATGAAAACTGCTTTTGAAATATGGGATGACCCCACGGGCAAAGTGAGGTTTTGCTTCTCTCATTCAGACAAAGACTTTACCACGGGCGTTATGATTATTCAGCCGGGAGCTGAATTACCAAAACACAATCGGCCGCTTGCCTATGAAAATCTTTTACAACTCTCTGGTAAGTGCAAAATGAGTCTTCTGACGGAGGACGGAGAGCCAGAACGAGAGGTTGTTTTAGGGCCTTCAGACACTTTGCGCATGAATAAGAGCCAATGGCACGTTCACGCCAATCCGTTTAGTGAACCATCCCTGACGTTTTTTAAGGCGGAGGGCGACATTACGGAAATTGTAAAAACCCTGCGCGAAACTTTTACTAAAGTCGGCTAAATGAAAATTACGGATATTAAGCAACAGGTTAAACGGGTCGATAGGTATTCGATTTATGTGGATGGCAAGTATTCGTTTCCGCTGGGCGAAACCGAGCTGCTGAACGCCAGATTGCGGATTGGACAGGAATTTACAGAGGCAGAGCTGGATGAGTTGAAAGACAGAGCAGTTATAGACAAAGGTTGTGACAGAGCGCTGAATCTCATCATGCGCCGCCCTAGATCCGCGTGGGAGCTGCGGGATTATTTGAAGCGGAAAGAATACACCCCAGAGGCCACAGAACAAATACTTAACATGTTAAGTAAAAAGGGATATGTAAATGACGCGGACTTTGCACGCCGCTGGGTAGAAAGCCGCCGGTTGCTCAAAGCCACCAGCAAACGCCGTCTTGTCCAGGAATTACGCCAGAAGCGCGTGGCAGATGAAATTATCCAGTCGGTTTTAGAATCCGACGAAACAGACGAACAAGACGTTTTACGTGAACTCATAGAACGCAAACGCAAACAAACCAAGTATCAAGATGACTTAAAACTCATGCAGTACCTTGTGCGCCAAGGCTATAACTACGGTGATATTAAAGCAGTACTCAACGAAGATTTGAGCTAGGGTAGAGCAGCCCACGCTCGGATTCATTCCGAGCTTGGCGCTATAGGGGTTCCCATGAAACCAGTTTCATGGGGTAAGGTGAGAGGGGATGTTCCCCGAGCGTTCGGCGAAGCCGCTAGGCGGCTGGTGATACGGCGCCAGCCGGTACGGCGTTTTTAACTTCTTTGAGTGGCTCTTGAACAACTATTTTGCGGTCGGTAATCTCTACAATCTGGCTGCGGTCAATGCTCAGGTTGCCACCAGTCAAGCTTTTTAAAATACTTTGGCCCACGTAAATTTTCTGCACGTACATTGCAGCGTCATCTACCGCGTAATCATTTACTTTGCCCAGCCGCTGTTTGTTGACAGTTACCACAGGCTTGCCAATCAGCGTGAATTGGAGCTTCAACACTTTTTCCAACCGTATCAGTTCCTCGGGATCAACCAAAACTTCGTGGTCGTTTACCACAAATCCACGCTCCACGCGGTCGCGAATGTCCTGCGTCAGCAGAATCAACTGTTTTTTTTCAAATCGGTCGTCGCAGTAAAATCCCTCAACCTTTAGATTGTTGGGATTAATGATTGGTTCGGTGGCAGTAGCCACCTGCCCGCCAGTCCGCAGAGACAGAACTGATTGGTTTAAAAGTGTTGAACTAAGTTGCAGCATACTTTAATAAGTATAGCGTAGCATTGCTGTGTATAAATGACGAGTATGTAGCCAAGACAACCAAACTAAATCATGTGACATTCAGTGACTAATATGATTTTGTCATTGATTTGATAATAGTATAGTTTATATTTTTGTAACCATAAGCATAATAAAAAGCTGTTCCTGTCAATGGCGTAGATGTATAATGTTTCATATGGACACCGGAAAGCTTCTAAAAGTCATCGAGGACATCCTAACCGAAGAAACGTCGGCGAAGATACAGTCATTACTTCAAAACATTGTTAGCTACTATGACGCAAGCGACCCTGCCTCACTGAACACGACAAAAGAGCAGATTTACGTAGCCGTAACTAACTCAAGAATTAGTGAGTATGCCTTGAGCGATTTTCAGGTTCTAGTGCGCCTGAACGTTGAAAGACTATTTGGACCTGGGCTATACCAGCACCTAGATGACGTTCTTAGTGCTCAGGCTCATGAGGTGAAAGTAAAACTACAGCAATTAGTTACTGAACGTGAGACTGCACTTGCGTCATTGACAGAAGTAAATGTGGCCTTAAGTAAGTTTGAATTTGAGTCTAGGGCTTTAGATGACAGCCATTATGAAATAGGCTTCGTGCTACCAGCAAGTTACTCGGATCTTGCTAAGACAGAAAAGGCTATCAAAGATTTGGGGCAGCTACTTAACGCATTATCAGACGCTGTGGACGTGCAACAGCCATTAAAAATCAAATATGTCAGTAACGGTTCAATAGAAATTTTTCTAGATGTAGCAGTAGAGCTTGCTCAGAACTTTGATGTTGTTATTGACTATGCACTTAAGGTGTATGGTTCAATAGAAATGTTTAAGGGCATAAAGAGGCAGTATAAAAAATACTCTATAGCACGCAGAAAGAAAGCTGAAAAACTGGCAGATGACGAAAAGAAAGAGCAAGTTGAGAAACTAGTTGATGAGCTAATCCAGGCTCTAGGCATAAAAGAAGAGGCTGATAAAACTGCTGTTAGGATATTGTTTAAACAATTCCTAAAGCATATTGAAGCCGGTGTTGGTGCTGAGGTTCATACTCCAAAAACAGAAGAACCTGAAGAGCCTGCATCTGAAGCAAAACCTGCCGAGAAGAAGGCTTATAAAGAAAGTCTAAAGGCATACGAGAAGAAAAAAGAGATTGACTCAAGAAATCGTGCAATATTTATCTTACAGCAAAATAACTTCTACGGAATGGACACCAAGTTTCTGGATGACGGTGTTAGTGAGACAGAAAACGAAGAGGACGGTCAGAACTAGCTCATAACGAGACCATGGTCTCGTAGTGCCAATTCAACCAGCGATACTCTGTCAGCAATACTCACTGGTGGCAGAGCAACAACTTCAAGTCCGGATTCTCTATATGCTTCTTCAATGGCAGCGTGCGTGAACAACGCTTCTTCCGCAGTCTCACGTCTTACTTCTGTTGCCATATACTGTTCAAGTGGTTGGCAGATAAGTGCAAAGCTATAGCGTGCAAACCATATCTTACGCTCAACATCAGGTATCAAGTCCTCAAAGCCGTTGATCCGTCCATAGGCAATGTTATCAACTAGGCTACGGTCTAGAAAAGTTACACCAGCTTCATAAGGAATTACGTCTTCAAGAGCCTCTGACTCAACAATGGCTAACGGTGCAAAGTTAGGGTAGTCAAGCCAAGGCACTTTCGGTTCGTAATCTTCGTGCCTTGCTGCAAAATCTAGCTCACGGTCTATTACTCGTGTAGCTGGCTCATCAACAAAGTAGGCGTCGGGAAAACGCTCGTGCAAGGCTTCAACAAGTGTGGTTTTGCCAGTACAAGGTCCGCCAGAAATAGGTATTTTGTGTATCATCGGGCGTATAGCCTTGCGAGTGGTTGCAGATTTTCCCAGTGGTATGTTGGTTTTGGACCGTATGGGTCTGGTGCGGTTTCGCCAACTAAGGCGGTTTTCATTCCTAGAGCCATAGCAGCACCAACATCAGCGTCTTGGTCATCGCCTACATATATACTGCGTTCTGGGTTGATTCCAAGCTTGCCAAGTGCGATTGCAAGTGGTTCTGGGTGTGGTTTGCGCCGTTTTACATCGCCACCACCGATAATGACATCAAATGAATCACTAAAGCCGTGCAAATCAAGCACACGACCTAGAGATATTGGACCTCTTGTTGTAACTAGTCCAGTTACTTTGCCACTATCACGCACAGTCTGAATAACTTCTTTAGATTCTGGTGGTGCGTAGAACATATGGTCAAAGCTGCCAGTTACTTTGCCGTTAGCCGTCATGAAGTCTTCAACTGTTAGCTTGTTTGAGCTACGAACATTATGCTCGGCAACCATTGCTTCAACCATTTTATTGAAGTCGTGTATCTTAGAGTATTCTTTGATTTCTTCTTCCGAAAAACCAGATTCAAACTCTCCAAAAATATGTGTGAGCTTTGCAATAACCTCGTCTTTAACTCCGAAGTGAAGTGTGTCGTCAAGGTCAAACAATACTGCGTCAATGCTTGTCGATTCATCAAGTACACCTCGTCTTAGAATCAGCTTCGCTGCGTGCCAGCCAAGTACCGCTTGACGAGCTTTCTCGCCAGCAACACCAACATACATATCTGGTGTAACCGCAGCAACACGGTCTTTTAATTCGCCGTCAGGCAAGGCTTCGTCAATAACTTCACGAATATCTGCTAGGTCAAGTTTCTTACCTTGTGTTAGAGCAACCACTTTGTCGTAAGCGTCTGGATCGCCTGATACACGCCCAGCAGTCTGAACTAATTCGCTCAACACTTCGGCGGACTGATTGAGTGTTTCTCTAGCACCGTCTTCATCAACAGCTAGTCGGTCAAGCTGAACTGCAAAATAATTATAACCAGCAACAACTCGTCCGATCATATCGCCGTAGGCACGCTGCCAGCCATGGTCTGATAAATCTCTTTCGTGGCGGCTTGCTACAAGACCCTCTGGCGCACGGCTCATCAAAGCAATCGCTTGTTCAAACAGGGATTCGGCGTTCTCTAATCTCCAAGGGTTAATCTTGTGAGACATCGTGGAAGAGCCTTTTTCGCCAGCTACAAGTCGTTGCGTTAGCTTGTTGCCTAGTATCTGCAACCAAACATTGTCAGTGGCGTCTTTGCCGACCAGTGCAAGCCTAGAAACGGTTGATAGTAAATCAGTTACTGCTAGGTGGTCGTTACGTTGGTTTTCTACTGGTGCGTAGGTAAAGCCCATACTCTCAACGAAGTCTTTTGAATACGCGTCATAGTCAAAGTCTGGAAATAGTACAGACATCGGATTATGGTTACCGACTGCACCACTAAACTTACCACTCAAACGCTTTCCGTCTAGTTCTTCGGCTACTTTTGTAATATCTGAAAGCAAGTAACCGAACTGCTTACCAACAGTGGTTGGAGAAGCTTTTTGAGCGTGCGTAACGCCAAGTGTAGGAGTATCTGCGTATACAGTCGCTAAATGTGCTAAACGGTCAGCTACACGTGCAACCGAAGGGACAATAACTTTATTCGTAGCGTCACGAAGCATGAGGTTATAAGCAAGGTTATTGGTGTCTTCCGAAGTCATACCGAAGTGAACCCACTCTTTGAGATGTCCAAGACTATATGCGTTTAATTGTTCTGCAAGATAAACTTCAACTGCCTTTACGTCGTGTTCCAATGGTGGCTGACCCTTGTAGCCCAAATGGTCAAGGCGAATTACTACGCTTGGATCAAAATGGTCTTCGTCATATAAGCTGCGAAGCAAAAGTTTGTCTGCGCTAGTCATCTCAATATCCACTGGACCACGTTCAGCGAGGTTAATAAGAGCTTCTACCTCTACTTCGGCACGATAACGGTGCAACGCACCCTCGGAAGTTATATTATCTAGCTCCCAAGTAAAAGGCTTCTCACGTCCTGCGAGGACTGTTCCTTGATTCAAGCTATCTAGAACTAGTTGTTCTGGGTCTGGGTGGTTCGCTAGAGGGTTGTATGCTTCTGGCGAGTCGCTATATTGGCTTAGTATTTCTGCTGACACGCTAACTCCTTAAATGATTACCTAGACTATATAATTAACAGATAAGCAAAGCAAGCATAAGCAAATTGGCTAAATAAAGCGTTCATAACTAATTCGTATTAATATATATCTACCTTATATACGAAGTATATATAAAAGGAGCTAAAAACTTATGAAAAAAACAGATGAAAATCAAAAAGATAGTATGGAACCGCGGTTCTCTATTATCTCTACCTGAAAATTGGGTACTTCCTCTATATGTATATATAAAGGAGAGGAAGTAAAAGTAAGTAGATTACAGATTAAATGATACCGGCAACAGTTCCTCTCGGCAGGAACTGTTAGGACAAGTCTGTATAATGGTGCTTATGGGTAAAAAGAAGTTTCTAGAAATAATTAAGCTCGCTTCCCAGCCTTTGCCAAAAGGAGCGGAAAAATCGTTTGATGACGGTGATTATAACGAAAGGCAAATTCTGCGACGTATGAACCAAGATAATAAGGAGAAACTGCGTGGTAAGTCCCATCCAAAGAACGTTTCAACTGGCCGAAAAAGCCCTCCACGTGGTTCGTCGTAACACCGTCTTTTACAAACTCCTTAGCAATATGCCTAACTGATTTGTGATTATAAAATTGTTTGACCTGTAGATGTTTATAAATCTTGCTTTCGTCAGTATGTAGCATTGAACCATCATCTACATTCTCACGTAGAAATGGAAGAGCGTGTTGTGAGTTGGCTCTAGGTACAACCTGAGTCCTAATCTCTCCACCTACTTCCAGAGCCGCCATAACGGGTGTTTTATGGTCTTTATAGGCTTGCCTGCGTTTACCGCCTATATAGGCTTCATCTACTTCAATCGGTGTGCCTAAAAAACCAAGTTTACCGCTTTCATGCATAAGAACCCGTATCATCTTGGCCATTCTATGTGCTGTTTTATAAGAAACACCGACTTGTCTTTGTATTTCTAGAGCTGCGACACCGTTCTTAGACACGGAGAATAGATATAACGCGTGAAACCATAACGACAGTGGTGTCGTAGACTTTTCAAAGATTGTGCCAACTAGCGGATAGATCTGTTGCCTGCAGGTGGCACACTTGAAGGACATACGGTTTTTAACACGCCAGAACTTCGTACCAATAACACCGCACTTAGGGCAAGTCTTTAGGTCGCCATAACGATAGTCAAAGACGAGTTGCAGGCACGACTCATCATCAGGAAAGTCTGCCCTCAAGTCCTTAATGGTGTATCTCATGCTATATATTATATGCCAATAAAGGTTGGCGTCAAGCGTAAACTAACAGATACTATCAAGTACTAGAGCATGTATAACGAACAACAGCAAATTTCTGTGGATATGTGTAGTAAATATGTGAAAGTACTAGCCTGTTAGGTTGTCTTGGCTACATACTCCTCGTATAAATACTTTTCAACTGATAATTAACTTAGTAAACTCTGAACATGAAACGGGCAAAAAAGCTCCTTGGGGTAATCGCCATTTCCCCTCTACTGTTGCCATTGTGGCTTGGCGAAATTGTCCATGCAGACACGCCGGCGCTGATTATTTCTGAAGTCAAAATCCGCAACGACACCGCGGGATTTGATGAATTTATAGAGTTGTACAATCCCGGGGTCGAGCCAGTTTCACTAAATGATTATTTTATAGGCTTTGTTAATTCGCCTGCTCCGTCCGCCGATCAATTGTTCGCCGAATTCGTGATTGGCGAGGGCCTACTGCCTGCCGGGGAAAGTTTTGTTCTGGCTAAAAACGAACTAGACCTAAATCTGCCAAAGTCCAAAAAGTCGCCGTTTGCCAGTTTGTCAGACAGCGGCGGGACTTTGCGCATTACAGATGCCCAGGACGAGATCATAGACCAGTTTGCTTGGACTGCTACTGCTAGCCTGGCTATCGCGCCTGTGCAATTTTTGTGCACAACCAGCAACACTACCTGCAACGCAAATAAATCCCAAAGTTTCACCCGGGGAAAAGACGACCAAGATAACTATTTATTGGCAAACCCTTCGTGGCAGCTTGTGGCGCCGTCGCCGCTGAGCGTTGACTTACTGCCATTACCAGTTCCAGACCCGGTTCCCGAACCCGACCCGGAACCAACGCCAGACCCAGCCCCCACAGATGACACAACTGAACCTCTACCAGACCAGGTTGCGCAGACCTCGGAAGACACAGCCACTACGGCGCCTTTACAGCCTTTGCAAATTACTGAACTCTTACCCAACCCTGCTGCTCCAGCCAGCGATAGTAGCGATGAGTTTATTGAACTTTATAACCCAAATGACCAATCCGTGGATCTAGCTGGCTATAAACTGCAATCCGGCAATACGTTTAGCTACAGCCATAGCTTTGCCGGGGTGAGTCTTGGCGCGCATGAGTACAAAGCTTTTCTGATTACTGAAACAGGCAATATTTTGTCTAATACCAGCGGGCAAGCCCGTTTGCTCGATCCTTCCGGCGCGGTCGTGGCTCAAACCAATGCCTATGATTCGGCGGATGACGGCGACGCTTGGGCTCTAATAAATGGAGCCTGGCAATGGACAACTACGCCAACCCCGAATGCCCCAAACGTGCTGGCAGCGCCTGTTTTAAAGATTGCGGCCGCCAAAACCACTACGGCTAAAAAACAAACTACAGCCGCTAAAAAACCTAAAGCCAAAACTACGGCCAAAGTCGCTAGCGCCAAGACCAAAAAACCAGCCGCCGCAGCCGCCGAGCGCCAGGTCTACGAGGACCCCGCGGAAACTATTGCGCCAGTTCACCCGGGTATACTTGCCGGCGTAGGTGTTGTCACGCTAGTATATGCAGCATATGAGTACCGCTATGACGTTTTCAATCGCTTGCAACAGCTCCGACGCTACCGAGAAGTTCGGCGAGCAACTAGGCCGTTGTCTAAAGGGTAGCGAAGTCATAGAACTTATCAGCGACCTGGGCGGCGGTAAAACCACGCTGACCCGCGGCATTGCTCGTGGAGCAGGCAGTGTCGACGCGGTGGGCAGTCCGACTTTCATGTTGAGCAAAGTATACAAAGCAGCAAAGTGTGATATATATCACTTTGATTTCTACCGACTTACAGAAGCTGGACTCATGGAACACGAACTGCACGACGCGCTGGCAGACCCGCGAGCAGTTGTGATTGTGGAATGGGGCGGGGTGGTGCAGCACGTTTTACCCAGCGAACGGCTCACCATACGTATCAGCAAAACAACAGACGATTCGCGAAAGCTTATATGCTCTTATCCAAAAGAGCTCGCTTATCTACTGGAGCAGGCATGATTTTTCCTATGCTTACCATATACATGCTACTAGGAGGCAAAGCCTCATGATCATACTTGCGCTCAAAACGGATAGTCCAGAAGCAGAAATCGGTTTATACGAAGATAACAAGCAAATAGCATATGAAACATGGCAGGCACACAGAAAGCTGGCAGAAACCATTCACCAGAAAATCGATAAGCTACTAAAATCAAACGGGAAAAATTTGGACTCCATACAGGGCATCGTGATTTTTAAAGGCCCTGGTAGCTTTACGGGGCTTCGGATTGGGCTTTCAGTCGCAAACGCGCTGGCGTATAGTTTGAACATCCCGATTGTGGCAGCAGAAGGTGATTGGATAGAATCCGGAATAAAACAGCTGCTGGCTGGCAAGTCAGACAAAGTTGCCCTGCCGGAATACGGCTCCCCTGTTCACACCACAACTCCCAGAAAATAAAAATAACGTACCACCCAGGATTAGTTGTCAGTTGCGGCTGAACGGGGTATTATTGAAGTTAGGATTACCACTGTTCTTTTGGGAGCAGAGTCCAAATTGTATAAATTGAATTTCTAAAGTATTGTAGCGGGCTAATGAAGTGATAGTGATGTCCGGGAAACATGCTTTGGACCGATAGAAAGAAGAGGTTTCCATATGGATCCAGTGACTATTGTACTGGCATTAGTTGGTATAGGTGTTGGCTTTGGCGCAAACACCGTCATGACCAAGCAAAAACTAGGTAGTGCCGAAGAAAACGCCAAAAAGGATCTGGCCAAAGCCAAAAAAGAAGCAAGCAAACTAATTGATGAAGCTCGGGAAGAAGCCTTGCGTGCGGCCGAGGAATCTAAAAAAGAAGACCAATCGCGCCGCCGTGAAATAAAAGATATAGAACAGCGTCTGCTGTCGCGCGAAGAATCACTGGATAAAAAGCTGGATGATCTAGACAAGCGAAGTGAAGGCCTGCGCAAAGGCGAAGACGAAGTAGAAGCACTCAAAAACGAAATCCGCGAAATCCGCGGCAAACAGCAGGAAAAACTGGAAAAAATTGCCAAACTGACCAAAGCCGATGCCGCTGAAAAGCTAATACAAATGACCGAACGCGACATCCGCGGCGATCTAACAGGTTTGATTACCAAACTGCAAACTGAAGCCAAAGAACAGGCCGAAGAAAAAGCCGGCGCTATTTTGGTTGGGGCCATGGAGCGCATGGCCAGCGAAGTGACCGCCGAACGTACCATCACGTCCGTCAAGCTGGAAGACGAAGAAATGAAAGGCCGGATTATCGGCAAAGAAGGCCGCAACATTCAGGCTCTGCAACGGGCTACCGGCGTGGACATCATGGTGGATGATACGCCCGGCTACATTGTGCTCAGTAGCTTTGATCCTGTGCGCCGCGAAGTTGCCCGCCAGGCGCTGGAAATGCTGCTAAAAGACGGCCGCGTACATCCGGGGCGGATTGAAGAAATCGTTGAAAAAGCTCAGAAAGAAGTTCAAAAAGCCGTCATTCGCGCTGGCGAAGACGCCGCCCGTGAAGTCGGCATCATCGGTATTCCCAAAGAAGTTCTGGAGTTACTTGGCGAGCTCAAATACCGTACCAGCTACGGCCAAAACGTGTTGAAACACAGTACCGAAATGGCACATATTGCCGGCATCATTGCTGAGGAGGTCGGGGCGGATGTAAAGATTGCCAAATACGCCGCGCTGGTACATGACATCGGCAAAGCCCTGACCCACAAAGTAGAAGGCAAGCACCACCACATCAGCGGTGAAGTCCTGCGTAAATACGGCGCGCCAGAAGAAGTCGCCCTGGCTGCCGAACAGCACCATGATGACGTAGAAGCCACCAGTACCGAGGCTTTGATTGTTCGCGTGGTAGACGCCATCAGCGCTTCGCGTCCTGGCGCTCGCAACATCAGCGCCGAAAACTTCGCCGAGCGCATGAAAGACCTGGAAAACATTGCCAACAGTTTCAGCGGCATCGACAAATCCTACGCTATCAGCGCTGGCCGCGAAGTCCGCGTGTTTGTAAAACCCGGTCAGATAGATGATCTTTCGGCCATCAAGCTGGCTCGCGACATCGCGACTAAGATTGAAGCCAGCATGCAATATCCGGGGACTATAAAAGTCAATGTCATCCGCGAAACCCGCGCCATAGAATTCGCCAAGTAGTTCATGCGGTTACTTTACATTGGGGATATTTACGGAGAACCGGGCGTCGAAGTCGTTCGAAAAGTTCTGCCAGAACTTAAAAAGGCACAGAAAATAGACGTTGTTATCGCTCAGAGTGAAAATGTCAGCGAAGGACGAAGTTTATTGCCAAAAGACAGAATGCTACTACAGTCACTCGGCATTGATTTCTTTACTGGAGGAAACTGGAGTTTATTCCGCGACGAAGCACACGGCGACTTAAATGACCCCAACGTACCGGTTACAAGACCCGCCAACTATCCAGCCGGCACGCCAGGGCTAGGATATAAATATCTTCAAACCAAAAAGGGCAAAATCTTAGTGATCAGTTTGTTGGGCAGTATTGTTGGTAAAGATGCCGATAAGCCGATGGATAATCCGCTAAAAGTTGTCGATGAGATTCTCGAGCGTGAAGACTCTACTAAGCGAGTAGCAACCGTAGTGAACTTTCATGGTGATTATTCGAGCGAAAAGCGGGTGATTGGTATGTATCTTGATGGGCGTGTCAGCGCAGTGATTGGTGATCACTGGCACGTGCCAACAGCCGATGCTTCAGTCTTGCCAAATGGGACAGCTCATATTACCGATGTGGGTATGTGCGGCAGTTTGCACTCCAGCCTAGGCGTTAAAACCAGCGTCATTGTGTCTCGCTGGCGAGATGGCCAGGTCAACAAAAACGAACTGGAAACCAAAGGACCCATGCAGTTCAATGCCGTGCTGGTAGAAACCGATGAAGCAAACGGCTTAGCAAAATCAATTAAACAGATACAAATTTACCAATAAAATGGTAAAATAACATCTGTTGAGTAGTGGTGCATGTTCTTTGGACGGGGATTGGCGCAGTTGGCTAGCGCGCGCGGTTTGGGACCGCGAGGTCGGAGGTTCGAGTCCTCTATCCCCGACCAAAGAATGTGCACTACCATGCGTGCAATTCGCTGTTCTTTCACCCCGACCAATCAAAGAGCGTTTCTTATGAGGCTCTTTTTGATTGATTTGCTACAATACCTCTAATGATTTGGCTACTAGGACTTACGGCTGCTATTGGCGTGCTTGCGATTTTGTTGGCGGACGCGCTGCGCCACCGCCACGTGATTGGCAACGAACTAGCCAGAAAAAGCATTCATATCACGCACGCGCTCATTATCGGCAGCTGGCCATTTTTTACCAATTACAAAATTGTCATCGCCGCCGAGGTATTTTCTTTTGGGATGGTTCTGCTGGCTCGAGTTTTTAAGCTCTTTGGGCCACTACGAGAAGTAAAGCGCTTGTCTTGGGGCGAGTTCTTTTTCCCGCTGGCAGTGATAATTATGGCGCTATTAGAACCGTCACAATGGCTGTTTTTGGCGGCCGTACTACACTTTGGCCTGGCGGACGGGCTAGCGGCAATTATTGGTTCCCGCGTGAAAAAAGGCCATTACATAATTTTTGGCCACCGTAAATCCGTAGTAGGTACCATGGTTTTTTGGCTGGTGTCGCTGGCAATTGTGAGCTGGTTTTTGTACGGTCAAAGCGGACTCGACCCGCAGTTTTGGCCTGTTGTTATCACAATTTCCACCATCACGGCAATTATAGAAAACATATCGCCGTGGGGCAGCGACAACTTCACGGTGCCGCTGGCGGCGTATGGTTTGCTGGCGCTGTTTTAGACCATTGTTGGAAAGTGCGTTATAGTTTAGGTGATGAATAGAGTCAAACAACACTTTGAGGATTATTTGAGCGAGTTTGTCTATGGCGGAATAGACGGATCTGTTACTACATTTGCAGTTGTTGCAGGAGCAACTGGTGCAAGTTTTAATGTTAAAGTTTTGCTGGTACTCGGCTTTGCAAATCTTATTGCCGATGGTTTTTCCATGAGTGTCGGATCGTATTTGTCTACCAAGTCTACCCAAGAACTGATGGTCAAAAAAGGCCAATCTATTGCAGACGAAGCCTCGCCTGTTATAAATGGCGTCTCCACTTTTTCGGCCTTTATTTTGCTAGGCTTGGTGCCGCTACTGGCTTACGTGGTAGATACTGTATTTGATCTGAAGGCCACCAACCTATTTTTCATCGCAAGCGTACTCACAGCTATCGCCTTTGCGGTCATTGGTTTTCTGAAAAGCAAAGTTACGCACGCGCCTTTGCTACGCTCAGTTGCAGAAACATTAATTCTCGGCGTGCTGGCAGCTTCCTTTGCCTATGTACTGGGCGATGTCCTGGAACGACTTATCACTTAGTTGGTCTGAATGTTATCCCAAGATAAGGCATTGTACCAACTACCGCTTGGATAGCAGTTGCCGTTAATCAAATTCAAGTTTGCCCACTTAACCTGCCAAACCGAAGTAATCTTAGTACCGTCTTTGTAACTAAAAAGACGGTATATTTGACCGTACAAAGTTGGTCCGTATGCAGTTGAGTATGCATTTATAGAGCCCCCGAAATAATTGTCCATATTCTTACATTTTGGCACGTGTGCCCAAGTATTTTTTAATTCAGCAATTTTTTGCCAACTCCCAGAGGGACTGAATGTTCTAAGGTCTAGACTATAAAGCCCTGTTCGACCCTGACTATCTTTGAATTGCATACAATTTGCTAAACTGCCATATCCTGTCTTTGCGGCCACGCTTCGACACTGCACTGGACCTGACACCCCGTCGCTTGCTTTGATCTGCTGATCAATTGACACGAAATCGGTGAATTTGTCCGGGGGATAGGTGGCTGCGAAGGTTTTATATGCGGCGTAACCACCACCGACAACTACAAAGGAGACAAGGAACAAAGCC
Organism: uncultured Candidatus Saccharibacteria bacterium; assembly: GCA_964593805.1. GTDB lineage: Bacteria > Patescibacteriota > Saccharimonadia > Saccharimonadales > JBBQAJ01 > JBBQAJ01. The sequence continues at coordinate 251,143 of CAZQHP010000001.1, forward strand.
AGCATGCCTTTTTTCGACGTCGGGTCAAAGCTATGAATTAGTCTTTTAAGTCTTGAATTTGATTTTGATTTTTTGGTTTTTGTTGCGGCCATGAAACGAGCCTTGTTTAGTTGTTAATGGAATCATAAGAGGTATCAGTATAATTGTCAATTCTGGGGCGAGAGATGGGAATCGAACCCACGGCCTTCGGAACCACAACCCGACGCTCTAACCAACTGAGCTACTCCCGCCAGAACAGAGGTGATTATACTTTATTGAGCGCATATTAACAACGACAATAGACTTTAGTAGTGATCTGGATTTTCTAGATGGATGAGAGCCATCATAACGGCTAGTTCGTTCACCTTTGTACGATCAATCTTGCCATGGGTAAGAATAAATATAGCTCCTTCTGCCACGCCAATCTTTTCATGGGTAGTCAAGCCGAGTTCTTTAAACGCCTGGCTACCGTCTTTGCCATCTATGATTAAATCAATCATTTTTTTGGGCCACTCAAACGAAGGCGACAAACCCAAATGATAATTTTTGCCGTCATAAATTGCACAAACGGTAGTTTCCAAATAACCACTTTTAGTATCAGGCGCAGGCATAATGCCGCTTTCTAGGCCAAAGCTGTATTTACAGCCTCCAAAAACTGTTTTGGCCCTTTGCTTGGCACCGGCTATGGTGTCTCCTAGAGTTTTTGGATGGTCAAACTCTGCTACGTTTGCATCAACAGCACTGATCAGCGCGTCCTTGAACAGAGGATGGTCCGTTAGAATATTGCAAACGGCCTGGAGTTTGGTAGGGTTCATAGAACCAACGTTTATTTGCATAACAATACAATATCTATAAGTTATTGGTGCCCCCGGCTTGATTCGAACAAGCGACCTTAGGCTTAGAAGTCCTCTGCTCTATCCAGCTGAGCTACGGGGGCGCACTTTTGCTTGCTCGCAAAAGCAATTATCAATTATCAATTATCAATTTTCAATGATGGAAATTTGATACAAAAACTTTCAGTTTTTGCCCAGCACTGGTAAATGGTAAATGAGAAATGGTAAATGCATTGCTTTGCAATGCTTGGTGCGGGATGGGAGAGTCGAACTCCCGTCCAAAGTTTGGAAAACTTTTATATTAACCGCTATACGAATCCCGCAACAGGGGCAATTATAACAGTTGTATCTCGATTTGCTAAAGACACCCCAAAGAGGAGTGCAAGCATAAGCACAATGACTTATCCACAAGCTATTTGCAATTTTCGCAAGCTAGTACTATGCTGAGCTTACAAAACAGTTAAGTGGGAGGTTAAACCACATGAACGTACAACTAAAATCACCTAAAGAAATGGCAATCACTAGTATTGAGTGGTTCGTCGTAGCGGCATTGCTTGTGCTGGGCTTGCGCTTTGTTTTTCGCCTTTTTGGCGCGGAAGGCAGTGGCGACGGTTTCGTAGCTTGGCTATACGACACCAGCAATGTGCTTTTACAACCGGTTCGCGGCGTGTTTCCCGAAACGGCTGTCAGGAGCAAGAATGCGTTTGAATTCGCAACTCTGTTCGCAGCAGTCGCCTACATGGGCGTAGGCAACGTAGCAATGGGCGTGGTGGAACGCTGGTCACCGAAGCGTAAATAGTAAATCAGTGCACTAAATAAAAACTTCCCCTTTAATTAGGGGAAGTTTTTATTTAGCTCAACCGCCAAGTAATAGAAACTGTAGCTAAAAAGGTAAAAGAGTAGCGTTGGCAAACATGTATTCCATTTTGCCTGAGCGATGAGAAAAACCGTAGGTTTGTCTCATGAGGCGTAGCCGCTAGAGATCGTGCATGATTGTAATCTGGGCGCCAAGGCTGTTTAGGCGGTCGGCTAAATCTTCATAGCCGCGATTGATAGAGTAGACGTTTCTCAGAATAGAAATGCCTGGCGCGGCCAGCATGCCAATTAGCAGTAGCACGGCTGGGCGCAGGGCAGGCGGGCAGACAATGTCCGCGGCGCTGAATTTGGTTGGGCCGTCCACGTATGCCCGGTGCGGGTCGGCCAGGGTGACGTTGGCGTTGAGTTTGCGTAGCTCCGTATAATACAAAGCCCGTTCTTCATAAACCCAGTCATGTATCAGCGTGCGGCCTTTGGCAACGGCGCAGATAGGCACAAAATAAGGCAAGTTATCAATATTGAGGCCAGGGAAGGGGCGGGCATAGATTTTTTCTTCCAGCGCTACCAGTTCACCGTCGTGCTTATGGATGGTTATGTCCGCCAAATTTGTAAAACCGTTTTCCGCTTTATAGTAAGGTGTTACGTCAAATTTCAGATTCATTTTTTTTAATTTCAGCAGTTCTAGTTCCAAAAATTCAATTGGCGCGCGCGTTATGGAGATTTTTGAGTTGGTAGTAACGGCCGCCGCGATAAACGTCATAGCCTCTATGGGGTCTTCGCTTGGGTGATAAGTCACGTTTTTCTTTATATCTTTCACGCCCTTTACGGTCAGGGTGCTAGTGCCGACTCCCTCTATTTTAACGCCGAGTTTTTTGAGAAAACAGCACAAATCCTGAACCATGTAGTTAGCGCTGGCCATTTTAATCACGATCTCTTCTTCAAACTTGGCTGCCGCCATCAGCACGTTTTCTGTCGTGGTGTCGCCGGATTCATATAGCACAATCTGTTTGGCTGGATGTTTTTTAACCATCACGTTGTAGTAGCCGGCCTTGGCTACAATATCAACGCCCAGTTCCTCGAGCGCGAACAAATGCGGCTGAACCGTCCTGGTGCCAAGTTTGCAGCCCCCAGCATAGGGAATTTTAAATTCTTTGAACATATGCATAAGCGGGCCAAGCAACATGAGCACGCTGCGGGTTTTTCGCGCTGCCGCCGCGTCTATTTTGTCCAAATCCAGAACTGCCGGCGGTTTAATTTCCAAATCATTTCCAGCTAGCCAGCGGACATGCACGCCTATACTCACCAATACTTCGATCAAACGGTTTACTTCTTCAATGCGCGGCATGTGCTTGAGCCGTGTAGTGCCTTTGTTGAGCAGAGACGCCATAAGCAGACAAACAGCGGCGTTTTTAGAAGTTTTGGTCTCTATAGTCCCGTGCAGTTCATGGCCGCCTTCTACGCGCAGATTTACGGCACCGCTGCTGAGGCTAATGATGGGTTTGTTGAGTACATCGCTGATTCGCCCCAGGGTTTCAAGGCTCAAGTTCTGATGGCCATGTTCAATCCGGTTAACGGCGCTCTGGCTAGTGCCGAGCTTGCGCGCAAAAGCCGCCTGCGTCAGGCCTCGCTCTTGCCGTATCTGGTAAATAAGTTGGCCAATTTTCTCGTTAGTCGTCTTCATGGGCTCAAATATAATACCACCCGAGGTATAAAAAACAAGACTTGCTACAATAGGTATATGATTTGACGACAATACCCACTTCAGAATTTATAAACGTGAGTATTTATGGGAGTTTGATATGCAAGACACAGCAATTTGGGATTTGATTAAAGCAGAAGAAAAGCGCCAAGCCGGGGGGCTAGAGATGATTCCTAGCGAAAACCACACCTCGGCTGACGTGCTAACGGCGCTGGGCTCCCGCCTGACCGATAAATATTCCGAAGGCTACCCCGGCATGCGTTACTACGGCGGCTGCGAAGTAGTTGACAAAGTTGAAAACTTAGCTCGCGACCGCGCCAAGAAACTGTTTGGCGTGTCCCACGCCAACGTACAGGCACATTCCGGCTCGCCGGCTAACCAAGCCATCTACTACGCGCTTTTGGATCCGGGGGACAAAGTCATGGGCATGAGCCTTTTTTTTGGCGGCCACATGACGCACGGGCTAAAGGTCAATTTTTCCGGCACGTACTATAATTCCGTACAGTACACAACCGACAAAGACGGCTTTTTGGACTACCAGGCGATTGCCAAACTTGCTAAAGCCGAAAAACCAAAATTTATCATGTGCGGGACTACCGCTTACCCGCGTACTATAGATTGGCAAAAATTCCGTGAAATTGCGGACAATGTAGGCGCGTGGCTAGTGGCGGATGTTTCGCACATCAGCGGCCTAATCATTGCCGGCGTACATCCTTCTCCCGTAGGTATCGCGGACGTTGTAATGACCACGACTCACAAAACACTGCGCGGGCCGCGCGGCGCACTGATTTTGTGTAACGGCAATCCCTCAAACCCGCTGAAAAAGCCGGAAAGAACTCGTGAGAATTTGCCATCGCTGATTGACCGGGCAGTAATACCGGGATTACAGGGCGGCCCTCACAACCATCAAACCGCGGCAATTGCCGTGGCGCTTCGCGAAGCTCTAACGCCGCAGTTTAAATTGTACGGGAAGCAAATTGCCCTAAACGCGCGGGTGCTTGCCAAAGAACTCACAAACAGCGGGTTTAATCTTGTCACCGGCGGTACAGACACCCACCTCATGGTCGTTGACCTGAACAACAAAGACGTTAGCGGCAAAGAAGGCGAAAAAGCCCTGGGCATAGCCGGCATTACCGTCAACAAAAACACGGTGCCGTTTGATCCTCGTTCGCCATATGACCCGAGCGGTATTCGTCTTGGCACGCCAGCACTGACAACCCGGGGCATGAAAGAACCAGAAATGAAACAAATTGCCAGCTGGATACAAGACGCAATCGCTCATCACGACAACGAACCGTATCTCAAAGCCTTGCACAAAACCATCACCAAATTTACTATGGATTTCCCGCTACCTAGCTAAGTTATTAGGGTAGCAATTCCGGCTCTTGTTCCAGCGTTATGCCAAATTTTGCTTGTACGGCATTCACTATTTTTTGCTTGAAGCGCAATAAATCAGCCGTGCTTTTGGCGTATTCATTTATAAGCACCAGCGATTGTCCGGGCCAGGTTGCCATGCCCGTTTCTGGGTCGTGAGCTTCTTTGAACCCAGCCTGCTCAATCAACCAGGCGGCCGAAAGTTTGATTTGGCCGTCGTCAGTCTGCCAGTATTTTATTTGCGGGTTGCCCGCTTGCAATTGCGAAAACTGTTCCCGTCTAATTATGGGGTTGCCAAAAAAAGAGCCGGTGTTGGCCACAGTTTTAACGTCCGGCAATTTGGCAGTGCGAATCGCCATCACGGCTTGGCGCACGTCGGCAACGGTCGGAGAAGTAATCCGATACTGCTCAAAATATTTCTGAACCGACTCATAGTACGGCGGGTGCGGTTGATGTTTTGATAGCAGCAGCGTGACGGCTGTTATGAAAAAACGCCCTTTATCTGTTGTTTTGAAGCGGCTGGTACGGTAGCCAAAACCGCACTCTGACGCGGGTATTGTCACGGATTGTCCAGTCAACAGGTCATAGCCCTCCACGGTCACGAGCACGTCGCTAATTTCTTTGCCGTAAGCACCAACGTTTTGGACCGGCGTGGCGCCAGCGGTACCAGGGATCATAGATAATTCCGCTATGCCGTTATAGCCCATGGCCACGCTGCGTTCTACCACCGTATCCCAATTTTCACCCGCGCCAATTTTGAAATACAAAGAATCTGCCTGCGCGCTATTCGTTTCAAAACCCATAAGACGATTTACTAGCACCAAGCCAGGGAAACCCTCGTCGCGCCAGACAATGTTGCTGCCGTCCCCTATCATCAGCGTGGGCAGTTCGTGTTCTTTGGCCCAAGCAACCAGCTCAAGAATATCACCGCGCTCTTTCACTTCGCTCAAGTGCGCCGCTTTGCCGCCGAGCCTCATAGTGGAATAGGTTTTCAAAGGCACATCGTCCTGAATAAACATACACTAAGAGTACAGAGTCCAGAGTTCGTAGTCCAGGGGGTCAATTTGATGCCCATCTGGAAATTGATACTTGGAATTTCTAGAATTCCTTGTGCTTGCAAGGAATTCTGGCAAGGCGTACCATGGAAAGACATGAACGAGGCAAACAAACAACTTCCATTTCAATCATTAGGGACTCACCTCAGGCGCATAAGAGAAAAGCGCCAAGAAACACTAGCCGAGGTATCGGGCGCGGTGGAGATTGAGCCGGATGCTCTGAGCGCCATCGAAAAAGGCGCCGAACGCCCCGGTGAAGACATTTTGCTTCTTCTTATCAGTCACTTTGCCACCAAAGAAGATTTGGCAACCAAACTCTGGGAACTGGCTGGCTATGATGAGGACGAACTGCCGGTAAAAAACATGGCAAACAGCCCTCACGCGTACGCCCAAAACGGCGTGTTGGCGCAGGGTGATACGCGGATTGTGTACACCGACATGATTCATGTCATGGTCAATAACTACGGCGTTGTCATGGATTTTATGCAAACCGCCGGACCCGGTAACCAGCCTTTGGCAGTTTCACGGGTCGGCATGAGCAAAAAACACGCCCGGAGCGTTTTGGAAATTCTGCAAAAAACATTAGGATTGCATAAACCCAAATCGCTTCCCGCCAAAAATCCCACCCACCCAAACAAAAACCCCGACGCCTAAAAACAAGCTACCGTAGCAGTGTTTGTTATAGTGAAAGACATGATAACGCGCAGCCTTCACGACGTCCGCGACGACGTAGATACGCTCTTGGCCAAACATCTGCTTTCGCAGCAAGCCAGAGCAGATGAATTGCACACGGACTACGGCTTTTTATGGCAGTCATTGCTGGATTTGCACGAAGCCGGCGGCAAGCGAATGCGGCCGTATCTGTTCATTGCGGCTTACGAGGCTCTAGGCGGTTCGGACTATAAAGGCGTCCTGCCAATCGGCGCTGCCCTTGAACTGTTGCACACGGCTTTACTTATCCATGATGACGTTATTGATCGGGATTATGTGCGCCGCGGCGCCAGCAATGTAGCGGGCACATACCAGCAGCGTTACGCAGGCCTGAAAGCTAGCGACGTTGATAAACAGCATTTTTCCAATAGTGCCGCAATTTTAGCCGGCGACCTCATGATCTCTGAAGCGTACCAGTTAATTTTTGCGAGTCATTTGCCAGCTGTCCAAAAGATTAAAGCAGCCCAGCTGCTTGGTGAAACGACCTATGTGGTAGCTGGCGGCGAACTGCTTGACACCGAGGCGGTGCTATACCCGCCTGATGCCGCGAATAGCTTGCAGATTGCGGAGCTAAAAACTGCCTTTTACTCATGCGTAACACCGCTAGTTATGGGTGGTGTATTGGCAGAAACGGATGATGCCACATTGGCTCTCCTGAAAGACGTTGGGACTAATTTTGGCATCGCTTTTCAGCTGGTTGACGACATAGCGGGCGTTTTTGGCAATCCAAAACAAACCGGCAAAGCCACAGTGGGTGATTTACGCGAGGGCAAGCGCACGTATTTATTACAGCGAACGCTTCAATTGGCATCCGTCGCGCAAAAAAAACAGCTAAAAACTATAATTGGCAACCCGGCAGCCGATAAGACCATGATGCGGCAAGCTCGAGAAATCATGGTAGCTTGCGGTGCGAAAGCAGAAGTTGAGAAGTCCATAAAACAGTATGTTGAACAAGCCGCTCAAGCGGTAAATAAACTGCCAATTAGCAACGAGTCTAAAAACACGCTGGTAACATTTATCGGCCAAATTTGAACACCACAACACGCTTATTCTTTAGGAGTAGCCGCACCATGCTTGTGGAGAGATTCGTACAGAACCGCCAGCGCCCCGCTGTACATAATCAGCAAATAAATAGCCACTGGTATCCCAATAATCGTAAAGATAAGTAAAATCATCAACAAATTGACGCCGAAAATACCCCAAACTTTGCTTGCGTGTCCTTGGCTGGCGGTCCAGCTTGCCTTGATTGACTCCCACGGACCCAGTTTTTTGTCTATCAGAAAATAATTGGCCAGAACGAGTCGCGGCAAGACAATGAAAAACGGCACGATGAGCAGCAGCAAACTACCAAAAGCTATCAGCGTGACCAAAATTGTGTACAGCACCATATTGAGTAGATAGGGCCAGCCCTTTTTGATTGATGCCTCAAGCGGCAGTTTTTGCTTGCGGCTGCCGGCAAGGTACGCCAGGGTCAGGCTAGCCGTAAACAAAGCACCTGCAACCAGGCTAATAATCTGTCCCGCAAAACCGAGCTTCCACTCCGTGGCTGAGGAAAAGACAATACTGCCCAGCCCTAGAAGCAAAATCGTGCCTAGGTTGAATTTCACGGCCTGCTTGGAATACTTATAAATGCCAAAAGCCCCCGGCCATTCCGTTGGCACGCCGGCCAAAACGGCTTCGTTATTTTTTGCTGTATCTGTATCTTGTTGAGTCATAATGTCCGCCTATACTACAGTTGTTTCCCGCATAATATCACGCCGCGAATTATAAAAGCAAAGTTGGTACCGCTTAGTTTATGAAGTTAGAACCATGCTGGTAGCTGGTCTTAGTATAAGCGCTGTTTGATTTTAGCAACCGTTTTTTTAATATTTTCCTCATCTTCTTTACCGGCATGAAATCCTAGATTTATTATTTGTATCATAGCTTGCCGCACAGCAATTTTTTCCATAAGGTGTGGACTATTGTGGTCATATTCCTTAAGCACCGCTTCAAAAACAGCTTTATCATCTTTAAGCTCTAGAAAATCTTTAGAGCGGTCATAATAGGCAACATCACCAAAATCAATAATGCCGACCGAACCGTTCTGTCCATAAAGTATATTTTCAAAATGTAAATCACCGTGGCTAAGCACCGGCTCACTGCCTAGTTCTAGTAACTTAGCAGGCCAAGCCCCATAAACAAGCTGATGTAGTCGTTGCTGTTCGTTGTCAGAAAAGTATTGGACTATTGTAGCCTTACTGCTTTCATACCAACGCTGTATTTGTTTTGCTTCATCTCTCACGGTCATTGTCCTTACGTCTGGAAGCTGAAGTTCATGGAACTTTTTTAAAAAGTTACCCAGGATTTTGCCTATCAATTGTTTTTGAGTTGTGCTCAGCGTCTCAAAAATCTCACTAACGGGTGAGCCTTGCACGCCTTCATAGCCGAAATAAGCGCCATAAGAATGTTCCCACAGTATCTTTTGAACCACCACATCTGTATCTAAATCGGCCACATATTTAATCGCGGCTATTTCATATTTATATAGGTTTTGTATTTTTTCAGACCGAGGAAACTTAAAGAAGTACCGACCATTATTAAATGAATAGACCCGGCTATCCCACCCACGGTTATTTAAAACGATTTCGTCTGTTCCAGAAAGCCCAGCTATGTCTTTAATGAGTTGTTTTTCGTTTTCGATAGTAGCAATATCGGTTTTTTGGGAAGGCATAATACCTTTATCTTAGCAAATCAGGAAAAACTGGTTCGAATCTCGACAGTACTAAGTTAAAATCAGAACCAAGATTCAACAGATTACAGACGAGTTTTTCTTAACATAGAAATGGTACACCCGGCGCGATTTGAACGCACGACCTTTGGTACCGGAAACCAACGCTCTATCCAGCTGAGCTACGGGTGCTTGGTGCCCCTGGAGAGACTCGAACTCCCAATTTCAGTTCCGAAGACTGATGTGATATCCATTTCACTACAAGGGCACAAAACACCTACAAGTTTAGCATTTTATCTGTAGAATACGTAGTTATGACACAGATTCGTAGTATTGAGGAGGCCAATCAGTTGCTGGCGGCATACGTGCCGCAGGTTAGGGAATTGCTAGGTAAAGATCTTACATTGGCACGCATGGAACCGTTGCTGGCGCGCCTGGGAAATCCTGAGCGCGGGCTCAAAATCATCCACGTGGCTGGCACGTCTGGCAAAACCTCTACGGCTTACTATATTGCTTCGCTGCTGAAGGTAGCGGGGAAGAGGGTTGGCTTGACGGTATCGCCGCATTTGGATTCGGTGAGGGAGCGGGTACAGATAGACCTGGAGCCATTGCCCGAAGCCGTATTTTGCCAGGCGCTGGGAGAGTTTTTAGATCTGATTGCCGAGGTTGAGCCGAAGCCAACCTACTTTGAGCTGTTAATTGCGTTCGTGTACTGGTACTTTGCCAAAATTGGCGTGGACTACGCGGTTATAGAAACGGGTCTGGGGGGGAGCTTTGATGCCACAAACGTAGCAGGGAACAGCAGTAAAATTTGCGTTATTACAGATATAGGGCTAGACCACACGCATGTGCTTGGAGACACCTTAACAGAGATAGCAGGGCAGAAGGCCGGCATAATCCATAACGGCAATCAAGTATTTATGCACCAGCAGTCCCCTGCTGTCATGGGCGTTTTTGAAAAGGTAACAAAAGAACGAAACGCAATACTTAACGTGTTAAGTGATTTTGAAAACCTCAGCAGGGGACTATTTGTGCCGGAATTCGCAAAACTACCGCAATATCAGCAGCGCAACTGGTTGCTGGCCAAAGCGTCCTATGACTATATTGCCGAACAAAATTCCCTGCCCTCGCTAAATACTGTGCAGTTGGCCCAGGGCATGGCCATACAAGTGCCTGGGCGCATGGAGGTTCGGGCTTTAGCCGGCAAGACCATTGTCATGGATGGCGCCCACAACGAACAGAAGATGGAAGCTTTTGTAAACAGTTTCAAAGCGCTGTACCCCGGCAAAAAGGCGAACGTTTTGCTGGCGCTGAAAGAAGGCAAAGAATACAAAACGGTTTTGCCGTTGATTCGTCCAATCTGCAACCGGCTGATTGTGACGTCTTTCAAAACGGCCCAGGATCTGCCAATAATTTCAATCAATCCAAAAGTCCTAGCAGCTGCAGCAAAAAAGCTTGGCTTTGGAATTGTTCAGACCGAGCCGGATTACGTGAAAGCGTTCCAGCTACTGCTAGAATCTCCAAAAAATATCACTATCATAACCGGTTCTTTTTATTTGCTAAGCAGCCTGAGACCCTACATACTTAAGAACACATGATACGACTCATAGCGGCGATTGATACCAAGCGGGGCATAGCCAAAGGCAGGCTTCAGCCGTGGTACATACCCAACGACGAAAAATACTTTTTAGAACAAACCAGCAAATGGGGCGGCGAAGTACTGATGGGCAGCAAAACCTACGAAGTTATTGGCCACCCGTTGGCAAACCGCAAAAACTATGTGGTCAGCCGCGATGCGGTTACGGTAAACGGGGCAGAAATTGTAAGTGACCTAGACGGGTTTTTAAAATCGTTTGAGCGCGATCTGTGGGTTATAGGCGGGGCGTCAGTTTTTGAACAAGCTTTGCCGTATGCCGACGAACTGTACCTGACAGAAATCCAGGCAGACTTTGGCTGCGACCAGTTTTTCCCCGATTTCACGGCGTCATTTATGCCTTTTGGCGAAGACTCTCTGCAAGAACAAAACGGCTTTATTTATAAATTTGCCGTCTACACCAAGCGCCAAAACTAAGTCTTGCGCAGCGTGTTAAAATATCTAGCAGAATGCTAATTTATTTCGCACACGCTACCGAAACCCCGCATGTTCCACACGAAGGACCAAGTTTTTGGCTGCTTGTAGCTGGGATAGCCACCGTACTTCTGATAGCGCTCTGGCTGGACGGCAGAAAATCCAAAAGTCCTAGCAAAGACGAATTCTAGGCAGTCGCTGTTTTCCTGGCGATTTTTTCTGTCACAATGTGCCGAACCGCTACGTCGTGCGGTTCGTGGGGCAGGCCTTGTTTGATTAGCCCGAATTCATAGCACAAACCTATTGTCAAAGCCCGCGGTTGCGTGGCAAGGAATCTGTCATACCAGCCTTTGCCGTGGCCAAGCCTGTGGCCTGCCTTATCAAACCCAAGCATCGGCACGATGACTACGTCAAACTGCTCGCCATCCGGCAAAACCTCACCATCTATCGGCTCGGGAATACGGAGGCCTTGACGCTGCCACTTTGTACTTGGTGCGACAAGCACGGAATCATACTTCCCGCTACTGCTCAAAACTGGAACTGCCGTTTTAATTTTTGGATGCATCTGCCACGCGTATTCCAGCAAATGCCAACTATCAACTTCGTTTTCTTTGAGTACCGGCACATAGGTATGGAGGGTTTTAATCTCTGTCCAAGGGATTAATTTTATGCATCTGCCAATGATTTTCTCGCTCCAGGCTTTGACGTCTGCCTCTGCAAGATTTTGCCGTTGTGACTTTAGCTTTGCCCTAAGCTCTGTCTTAGATAACTTCATAGCCAGCATTGTACCGCAAGACTTGCAAAAACCACGGCAAAATATCTGCCAGTAATACTATTGGGCTATGAGGCATATTTAGATAAGACCGACGCAACCAGACGGGAAGGTTTTATGAAGACAACAGAGGGGAAACGACTTTTCAGACAACAGTATCGTGATATAATTGCTCAGCTCTCAAATGAGGTCGAGGGCCAGTAGCTCAGCTGGTTAGAGCACCTGCCTCTTAAGCAGGGTGTCCGGGGTTCAAGTCCCCGCTGGCCCTCCAATTCATGCAGTCCCTTTTGGGACTTTTTGAATTGGACTGTTTGTGGATTGAAGCCTGGACACGCCAAAAGGGTGTCTGGGGGGAGAACTGCCAGATGGCAGTTTGGACGGGAATAAACTCTTGAAAACTGGTTTTCAAAGATGTTTTTCTGGGGTCGCCAGAGGTGACCAAGTCCCTCCTGGCCCTCCAAGATTCGTAAATTGGCTTACGAGTAGCGCTGTCTAGTACTTGTTGCTTGGTATACTGAGCGCATGAATCACTCGCATCATGAGTATAACTCCAAGAATCAGGAATCCTCCTTGGCTAAAGCTATGGAGGACGGGCATGATAAGCACGCCGGGCATTCGGTGGCGATGTTTCGCGACAAGTTTCGGCTGTCTTTGCTACTCACAATTCCGGTGCTTGCCTATTCCGAAACCATCCAGCACTGGCTAAACTTTACGCCGCCTGAATTCGCCGGCGCTCAGTACATCCCGTTTATCCTGAGCAGCGTAATTTTTTTCTACGGCGGTTTGGTGTTTATAAAAAGCGCTCTAGGCGAACTAAAAGCCAAATTGCCAGGCATGATGACGCTGATCAGTTTGGCCATCATCACAGCGTATACGTATAGCGTAGCCACGCAGTTTTTGATTTCCGGCAATGGCTTTTTTTGGGAACTGGCAACGCTGGTAACAATTATGCTGCTGGGGCATTGGCTGGAAATGGCCTCGGTAATGAAGGCCGAAAGCGCCCTAGACGCTATCAAACAATTGTTGCCCGACAAGGCAGAAAAGCTGGTAAATGGCAAGCCGCAGAAGATTTTGGTTAGTGAACTTAAAGTTGGCGATTTGATATTGGTTAGACCGGGCACCGCTGTACCTGTTGATGGCGTTATAGTTGAAGGCAGTTCATCGGTCAACGAAGCGGCTATCACGGGTGAAAGCAAACCGGCCAGCAAAAAACCTGGCGATGAAGTTATTGCCGGCACCGTTAATCAAGACGGCGCTTTAACCGTAAAAGTTGCCAAACTTGGCGATGACACAGCCCTTGCGGGCATAATGCGGCTGGTAGCAGAGGCGCAGGCTTCAAAGTCTAATGTGCAGGTATTGGCAGACAAAGCAGCTTTTCTGCTAACTATCGTTGCGATTGTGACGGCCGTAATAACGTTCGTGGTATGGGTTATTGCAAAAGATGCTGGCTTTGCCCTAGAACGATCGGTAACGGTGCTTATAATAGCCTGTCCGCACGCTCTGGGTTTGGCGATTCCTTTAGTGGTTGCTATTTCAACCGCCCTATCAGCCAAAAACGGCTTACTGGTTCGTAAACGGCTGGCTTTAGAGGCGGCTCGCAAATTAGATGTAGTGCTATTTGACAAAACGGGTACGCTGACAAAGGGCGAACACGGCGTAACCGACATCTGGGCCACCAAAGGCTATAGCCAAAAAGACATATTACACCTGGCCGCCAGTCTGGAGCAAAACAGCGAACATATTGTCGGCAAAGGCATAGTTAGAAAAGCGCAACAACAGCACATCCACTTAGATAAAGTAGACAACTTTTCAGCTTTGCCTGGTTTGGGCGTTAAAGGCACTCTGCACGGACATGAAACGTATATAGCGGTTAGCTACCGCTACCTGCAAGAGAATAACCTAAAAGTGCCAGATGACATCGTAAGCGCCGTTAAACAGGCTGCCAAAGAAGGCAAAACAGAGGTTTACCTGATATTTGCCAACAAAGTCATTGGCGCGTTAGCTTTGGCCGACGTTATCCGAAACGAGGCAAAGGCGACAATTGCCAGCCTAAAGCAACTGGGAATTAAAACCGCCATGATAACCGGCGACAGCCAAGACGTAGCCGCCTATGTAGCCAAGCAGTTAGGACTGTCGCAATATTTTGCCGAAGTACGGCCCGAAGACAAAGCCCACAAGGTCAAAGAGCTCCAAGAGCAGGGGCTGAGTGTTGCCATGATGGGCGACGGCATCAACGACGCGCCCGCGCTGACCCAAGCCGATATTGGCATAGCTATCGGCGGAGGCACCGACGTAGCCATCAAGTCAGCAGACATTATCTTGGTCAAAAGCGATCCCGGGGACGTGGTAAAAGTTATCAAATTGTCCAAAGCAACCTACCGTAAAATGACCCAAAACCTAGTGTGGGCTACCGGTTACAATGTTGCGGCTATACCGCTTGCCGCCGGCGTGCTTTACGGGGAAGGAATTGTGCTTGCCCCAGCCCTCGGCGCGATTCTAATGTCGGTATCAACCATAGTCGTAGCGTTCAACGCCCAGCTGCTGCGAAGAGTGCGGCTGGACGAGTTCTAGACTATATATTAGTAGGAGCCGCATTCACTTTTGCTTTCCATTTAAAAAGACTTACGAAAAGTAAATCTTTTTAAATAACTTAATTTTTACTATTAATTTACAGTTAGCGTGCCGGTTGCTTTCAAAACTAGCGAACCGTTATTTCTCTGTTCTTTGACTTCATGATAGATCTGGCCGGCACTTCTTGCTTGATGAGTAACAATAAAGTTGCCGTTACCGTCAGTTATGACAGAAACCCAGTATGGCCACTCGCCGTACGTCGCGCCAACCGTAACCCATTTGTTAGCTCCGAAACCAGTGCCGCTAACAGTATAGTCCGTGCCTACTGTCGCCGGATTTGGGCTAAAAAGAATGCTGGCTTGTGGTTTTCCGCCCTTGCCAGCTGCAAAAGTAAGATTTAACGTCAGAAAACCAATCGCTGCAAAAGCCGCGACAAACAGCAAAAGTGTAACCCTGCCGAATTTATATTTTCCCTTTAACAATTGCTTAGTATTTTTTACCATTAGGAGCATCCTCATATAAAATGTTGTTTTTACAATAGGAGTAATTCTTATGCTTGTCAAATAAATGTGTCACAGGCTACTTTAGTATCCTTAATGGTGACCGGCATACAGGTAAAGCCCGCACCTCTGTTACAATAGCTAGGTGAAATTATTAAATGGCGCGGAACTGGCCGAATTTATCAAAGAGCGGCAGGCCAAGCAGGTGCGGGCGCTCCGGCAGGCGCATGGAATTGCGCCCAAACTGGCTGTTGTTCTAACTGGCGAGAGCGTGGCCGCGGACAGAAATTTTAAACTCAAACAAAGTTATGGCGCGGATATATTGATAGACGTAGACGTTCATTCGGTTGACCAAACCCAAGCCGCAGAAATCATCCGGCAATTAAATTCGGACCCAGCCGTGCACGGCATAATTGTCCAGCCGCCGGCCGCCGAAATTATAAATACAGTGGCCGCAGAAAAAGACGTGGAAGGGCTCAGCCAACACGCGGTACTAGAGGCCTCGGCTCCACTAGCGATTGACTGGCTGCTGGCTGGCTATAACGTGGATTTGCGGGGCAAACATATAGTTATAGTTGAGCAAAACGAACTGGCTGGCGAGCTGCTCGCCAAAAGATGGCAAACTTCTGGGTTTGACGCGGTGGTGATAGAAAGCCGCGCCGAAAACTTAGCCGCGGTTATCAAGGAAGCGGACGTATTAATCTGCGCCAGTGTAACAGAGGGGCTGATATCAAAAGAAACGGTCAAACCAAACGCCGTGATTGTAGATCGCGGCGTAGGCCCGCTGACCGTCTGCGCCCTATTTGAAAACGTAATTAGAGCCGCAAGAGCTACAATTAAAGTATGAAAATAGGTGTTTTTGATTCGGGAGTGGGGGGGCTGTCGGTAGCTCAGGCAATCCAAGAAGCGTTGCCGCAGGCTGAAGTGCTGTATGCCGACGATCGCGAACACATACCATATGGGAATCGTGAACCGCAAGAACTTCTATCTTTTGTGCTGCCCATCCTAGAAGGCCTGGTAGGCAAAGGTTGTGCAGTCATCGTGGTTGCCTGCAACACCGTGACCACCACCATAATTGAGGATTTGCGGGCGCAACTGGCGGTCCCGCTTATTGGCATGGAACCGATGGTTAAGCCCGCCGCCAAACAGACTAAATCTGGAATTATAGCGGTTTGCGCCACGCCCACCACACTGGCAAGTGCTCGCTACCAATGGTTAAAAAAGACTTATGCCTCAGGCTTGAAAGTCATAGAACCAGATTGCAGCGACTGGACATCGCTGATTGAATCAGGCGCCTTGGAGCGCCAGCATGTTCATGACCAAATTGACTCGGCTTGCGACCAAGGCGCCGACGTAATCGTCCTAGGCTGCACGCACTACCACTGGATTGAAGACATCATTACGCGGGAAGCCAAAGGCCGCGCGGTCATCATCCAGCCCGAACAGCCAGTTATCGAACAACTCAAGCGAGTTCTAAAACTGCCTGCTTGAACTGCTCGCCACGGTCTTTGTAGTTTTCAAACATATCAAAACTGGCACAGGCCGCGGACAGCAGGACTACGTCGCCCGGTTGGGCGGCAGCGTGAGCAGTCTGGACGATTTCTTTCATGGTAACTCCGCCAGGCTTCACAAGAGAAATGACATTTTCAACTCCGCCAGCTCGCAGGGCCGCCTCGATTGCTGGAGTGGCTGTTTTGTAAGTCGGATGCGTTGCGTTGCCAATAAGTATAATGCGCCGAATAGTGCTGGCGGCAACCGTCTTCGCAAGTGTCTCAAACGTGGCGTGTTTTTCAGAACCGCCCAGTATAACCACTTTTGGCTCAGCGAAGGCTTCGATAGCAACAATGGCCGTTTCCGTGGTCGTACCAAAAGAGTCGTCGTAATACTTGACGCCGTTAAGCTCACGCACCAATTCCAGTCGGTGTTCCAGACCCGTAAAACTGGTCAGTACGCTTCGGATTGCTGTGGTATCTTGTGTGATTTGCCACACTGCCGTGACGGCAGCACAAACATTTTGCCAGTTGTGCTTGCCGAGCAGCTTTAGCTCGCTGACGGCACAAATCATCCGTCCATCAATAACAATCTCGTTCTGGACAACTTCTGCGCCAGGCTTTTGCATGTAAGGAATCTGCCGTCCGGCTGAAGCGTCGGCAATCGCCTCTGAATTTTCAT
Source organism: uncultured Candidatus Saccharibacteria bacterium (assembly GCA_964593805.1). GTDB lineage: Bacteria > Patescibacteriota > Saccharimonadia > Saccharimonadales > JBBQAJ01 > JBBQAJ01. The sequence continues at coordinate 268,400 of CAZQHP010000001.1, forward strand.
TTCCGGCAAAGTATATGGCAATGTCTTGTTCGGTTTGGTTCATGAACAGCTGCTGTTTGGCAGAAATGTATTCGTCGTGGTCTTCGTGCCAATCCAGATGTTCGTGCTCAACCATCAGGCAGACAGCAATGTGCGGAGAGTATTTTAGGTCAATAAGCTGAAAGCTGGAGAGCTCCAAAACTACCCAGTCATCGGCTACAATGTTGTTTTTCAACAGCGCGAGCGGTGGTATGCCAATGTTTCCTCCCAAATGCACGCGTTTGCCGGCGGCTTCTAGCATTTTGGAAACGAGCGTGCAGGTAGTGCCTTTGCCCTTGGTACCAGTTACGCTGATCAGATTTTTGGTTGGTACTGTCCGGAAAAACTCATTGGTGACACTGGTAACTTTGTCCAAAATGTCACTGTTCTGCGGATTGGCTTTTAATATATCGTCCGGATGCAAAGCGGGGGTGCGTACCAAAACGTCAAATCCGTCCAGATTTTTCAAGTAATCAGTTCCTAATTGCGTCTGTGTGTCCTTTGGGGTCTCTACGTCGGTACTTTGGTCGCAAATAGTTATTTCGTTGTCATCACGACCCCAATATTCATAGGCGGCGCGTCCCTCAGCTCCAAACCCCAAAATAGCAATTTTCATCCCGTTAGAGCCAGAAAACGCTTAAGCCTGTTTTTCAGGTAGCGCTTTCCCATTCCTGTTTTAAGATATTTCTCTCTAGCGAGAGCATCATTCGCATCCATACATGCTTCATAATATATCAAATCATACGGTCCACGATGTTTTGTGTACATAGACTTTCCTTCCCGATGCTCAGACAAGCGTTTTCGAAGATCTGACGTATAGCCTGTGTAAAATGCTTCACTTTTCGTGCTGCGCAATACGTATACGTAGTACATACTGGCTCTAACGGGATTCATAGCAATAAGTATCAAGTATCAAGTAGCAGGTAGCAAGTACTAAAGGATTTTTCTTGCAACTTATTACTTGAACTGGTACATATGAGAGATAGCTTGGTTGTCTTATGCTAAGGTATCTTTGGCATATTAGTTTCCCGAGTGGCATGCTGGTCTGTACCCCGCATTACCCAAAAATACTGTTCAGCTACCAGTTATTGCAGATGGAATGGTAAGTTTCAAGATTCAGCTAAGATTAACTTGACGATATATAATAGTGATGATACCGTATGTCTACTACAGGTGTAATTAAAGGATTACTATGGCAGCTGACGATACATTTTCTAGCCCTGGTATACGCCATGAAAGTGGTGGTCATGAAGTGCCACGGGATCTTTTTGGGCCACCAGCGTCCGAACAAGAATTCTCACATAACCTTCTAGCCGAGAGAAACCATATACTTGATGATGCTGTCAAAGCCGCAGTAGCCGATAAAATACTTGCTGTAGGGGCAGAGCGATTACCGGCCACTTCGGATTACTTTTTGGCTCGCTTAGACCAATCCATACTGGATTCTATCGGTGCTATTGGCTATGACACAGAGCTGGCTGTCATTGCTCCGCCTACTCAAAACAGCGATATTACAAAAAATGTTGACCTAGCTCTCAATGCAGTAAAAATAGCAAAGCAGGCTCAACAAAATCCTCTAGAAGTTGCTTCTAGAATAGCGACAAATCTGACAAAACAGACGGGGATTGAACAAGCTGTCAGTGCTGGTCCGTTTGTGAATGCCTCGATTGATTACTCAGTTGCAGGCCCTGAAATTTTGGCAGAAGTCGCCAAATTTAAACACCGCTATGGCTATTTTAGGGATGGAGAACCTCAACTTGTTATCGTTGACTACTCGTCTCCAAACGTGGCAAAAAACATGACTTTAGCTCATCTGCGCTCAACCATAATTGGTCATACGCTTACGAAAATTCAGCAAGCTGTTGGCAATGTCCCATTTGGGGTCAATCACATTGGTGACTGGGGAACTCAATTCGGAAGCATAATTTACCAATATAAGAAAGAATTGGCTGAACGGGGAGAGGAATTTTTAACAGAGCTTGTCGCTGATCCTACGGCGACATTAATGCACGCCTACCGAAAATTTAACGAACTGCAAAAAGATAATCCAGAATCAGCCGATGCAGCACGCGAAATTTTCTTGAAACTAGAACAGGGTGATCCAGAACTGGTGGAACTATGGGATCAATTCCGAACCTGGAGTTTGAGTGCCTTTGGTCCGTCTTATGAGCAACTTCGGGTTTCTTTTGATGCTATTCAGGGCGAGAGTTTTTATGAAGATAGAATGACGCCGGTCGTCGAGGATGCACTGGCTAAGCACGTCTTAAAAACAAATGAAGACGGTGCGATTGTTTTTCCGTCTCAGCCCCTCACTAATCCTTCTACGGGCTCAATTAACGATCGTGTAATGTTGGATCAAGGCGGAAAGCCCCGTGACGAAATTATCATCAAGCCGTCTGGAGGTACTGTTTACTTGACTCGCGATTTAGCTGCCATACGTTATCGAGCAGAAGAACTAGGAGCCGATAAAATTCTTTATGTCATAGGTAAAGAGCAGCAAACACATTGTATGGAGTTATTCGCAATGGCTCATCAACTTGGTTACGTAGCCTTAGGTGGCGCCGAACACATTTCTTTCGGACACTTAAATGTTGACGGACGCAAAATGAAAAGTCGTGAGGGCAAAGTGGCATTGCTCAGTGAAATAGTTGACGAAGCAGTTGCCGCCGCCTCGGGTATGTTAAGTGAACGCAAAATATTACGAGGAGAAGCATACGAGCTTGATGACGAAGAATTAGAAATAGCCCGCAAAATTGGAACCAGTGCTCTTATCTTCAACGACCTTCGACAGGATCGTCAAAAAGATATAGAATTTTCACCCAATATGGCAAAGACTTTAGAGGCTGGTGGTGCGTCATACATCCAATATACCGATTCACGTCTCGGTAGTATTCTTAAAAAACTCGGCGAACCCAGTGTATTAACTCCGCTGCCATCTTTATCGACCGCGGAACGAGAGGTCTTGATGAAAATTGCTCTCCTGCCAGTTGTCATCAAACAGGCAGCCGAATTCAACGCCCCGCACAGAGTGGCGACTTACTTGACTGCCTTCTGTCGAACCGTGAACGTCTTTTATCATGATCACTCAATCGCAAACGCTGATACTGAGCAAGAACGAAACTTTCGCTTACATCTTGTCAAAGCTGCAAAACAAGTCATAGAGAATGCAAGCAATTTACTTCATATTGAGCTTCCGGGAAGAATGTAGTTGTGACCGAGATCGTGCAGTCTAATCCAGAATATCTACCAGCTCGTGAGCTGATGGAGCGAATGGTTGCGAGTAGCCAACGTCCTGGCGAAGGCAACCTGAAATTTGTCGATACTATGGGAATGTTTCTGGCGGAGAATAATTTTCAAGTGTACAGCGTGCCAGACCAAGACTATGCAGACAGAGCGCTACTGGTCGTAGACATTGGCGATCCTGACGGTGACCAAGTTCTGGCTGCACTCAGTCACTCAGATGTTGTCGGAATTGAGGGCCAAGATTGGATTCGCAACCCGTGGGAGCTGAGCGAAGAGCAAGACCAATGGTTCGGACGGGGTGTTTGCGACACGCACGGTAGTGGGGTTGCCATGTTGTTGGCCGGAGCTCGACCAGAAGTTATTAGTGCGCTTGTCGCAGCTCATAAAAAAGTCAGTATTATTTTTACTTCTGATGAAGAAGCTCCCGAAACAGCGCTATCGTATCGTGGGGCAAAATTGGCCGCCGGGCTTTTAGGACATGACCCTGTTATAACTGCACAATATTTTATCGCTGGTGAACCTACGGAAGTTGATGGTGGCATAACAGCGATGCGTAGTCATAAGGGACGCTGGCTCGCTCATTTTGCTTTGTCAGTAGAACACTCAGGCCATGCTGCTGACGACGTTCAGAACGCTTTTGCTCTTGGCTCGGACATCGTGTACTTAATTAATCAATACGGGCGTAGGCTGCGCTTTGATGCGCATGAAAGTTCCGAAGAAAGTATATTTGAACCGAATTATTCTACAGCGCAAGTAACGGCTGCAAAAGTTAAAAATGGTGACTACTCGACAACGCCTGATACTGCTAGTTTCACTGTTGACCTCAGAATTTTACCTGATGAGCACGATAAGCGTGTTGATGAACTCAGGCGGATTATTAATACTGACCTTATGGAGTCAGGCGTGAGGCTTAACTTAGAAATAGTTGACGAGTTCAGAGGTACCACAACAGAACCCAATTCACCAATAGTAAAATTGGCAGAAATGGCAACAGGCAAATCAGCTAAAGGTTTTAATGGAGGTGATGAGGGTGAGATATTAAGGTCGTGTGGTAAAGAAGGCGTTACCATTGGTCCGGGTCAACTCGGCTTTGCGCATATGCCCAACGAAGAGATCGAAGTTCAATCTGTACTCAGGGCTGCAGATATCTACGGCCAGATATTTCGTAATGCTGTCAAACTAATCTAAAATGTAGGGCTGTAATAAATACTTCAATTATGAATCTGCCAAATCCAGAAACAATTATTCCAAACGACGAGGCAATGCCTGTTGCTGATAATGTCATCGATTACGCTAACCATAATGGTCTGCTTGTTCCAAAAGTTATCAGGGAGCGTAGTACGAAACTATTCTTTGATCGATTGGATCACATGGTTGTTAATACACATGAATATGGCGGTACCTTGCCTGCAGCATGGGAGGAGGCCGAACAAGGTCGTCTCGACCTTACACAGATATCGTCGCCAATCGAAACTCATCTTAATGGTCAAGAAGAACGAACAATCAGAGACGCAGTTAGAAAAATCAAAAATGCCGGCATTACTTCTGTTGTAATTGAGGCGGCTCATGCGTATGTTTATGAAGATATTGACGACCCTCAATTACAAGAGAGCATATTGGCGCAAACACGCAAAGCGAGTGCGTTAACTAAGCGATTAGAAGAGAGCGGTTTGGTAGTGAGAAGCATTCTTTTTGTGGATGACTATAACCCCGATCCCGAGGATGGTCAGATGCATGAACGGCTTGACATTGAGAAGTTTGTGGAGCTGACACGTTCCGGTGGGTATAACCCAGAAATGGTTATCAAAGAAGCCGGAATGGTTGCATTGGCAAAAGCCATGATTGATATCATGAAAGACCGACAACACATTGTGACAATTGAAAATCCAGAAGCGGATACATCAGTAGATGTATCCGAAGGAGCGTCTGGTAGCAAAGCGTTGCTTATAAGAAAGAAGATTGAGCTTCACAGAATTGATGAGGACATGGTAAGTTGTGCCATGCTTGATGCTGCCTTAACCATAGTCAAATTTAGATATCTTGGCCAGGGGGTTATGAATATTTTGCCTCGTTATCCCGGCAGTCAAGATTTTAGTTATAAAGGCCAACAGCAAAAAGTGCGTGAAATAATCCGCGAACATTTGAATGTACGTATACCGCCCTTTTTCAACTTATTTGTGGGCGGCGACACAGCCGTCGGTGCGCATAATGCCTTTCGTAAATCCAGCAAAAAACGGCAGTAGTAGTACCATATGTATATAAGTATTTGCCAAACAACTGATAATATACTACAATCTCAACTATGCTACAGTTCGCAACCATCGGTTTTAATTTTCGTCGACGAGGAACTCGTATTATCGGGGGTTGCTCCTGAAGTTTTCTATAGTAACAAAGCCTTAGCAGCCCCTATTACCTAGGGGGCTTTTTAAATAAAAAGGATGACAATGTATATTTTCAGATGTCTAATAACATATAAGGAATGTAATCTATGAATCAGCTGGGCATTAACTCATTCATTGGGATTGTTTCTGGTACGGGACCCTTGGCAGGCGCGAATGTCTTAGAGAAAGTTTTTAAGTATGCAGCGAATGAATATGGTGCTGTACAGGATGATGCATATCCCGACGTGTTGCTTGTTAACCATGGCACTGAAGGTGTAGATAACCTGGGCACCTTAAACGGTGCATTTGAAAGAGAAACCTTGAGTGCCATCAAATATTTGGAGAAACAAGGTGCTACGGTAATCGGTGTTGCTTGCAACACTGCTCACATTCATTTAGGTGAAATAAAGCTTAAACCCCAAACAACACTAGTCAACCTAATTGATGCTATTTCTGCTGAGGCAGCACAGAAACCAGCACAATACCTGCTTATGACATCTAAGGCATCAAGAGACGAAAAGTTGTTTCACAAGTACCTTAAGAAATATGACGTTTCGTTCACTGAAACTAGCGATGGGGAACAGAATCTTTTAGATGAAGTTATCAGCCAGGTGATGGCCTATAAACTAGTTCAGGCAGGGCAGACAATAAAAAAAGTATTTGCGCTAGCAAAGCGGAGAGGCGTTACTGATATTATCGCAGGCTGCACGGAGTTTCCCTTAGCCATAGACCGCTGTGACGATGCACAAAACTTCAACATAATCGATTGCAACCATGTCTTGGCCAAAAATTTAGCGGACAAATATTACGCTGGAACTATCAAAGTACTTAAACAAAATAAAACCATAGTCACTAAGTAGAAAGCCTGAGTATGCCCTCTAGTAATGCACATGAGAACCAAATGGAATGTCGCCCGTTTGATCTATCTATTACGGCCGACATAAAAAAACTTACCAGCTGGTCGGGCTCTGGAGACATGATCCCACTGGGCCTGGAGGGTATTGCCCGCCATCATTTGTCGACTGGAGTGTATGTTGGCGGTGAACTAGCTGGCTATGGAGCAGTTACCGTTTTATATTCAGGCGACATTATAGAGTTTGGGGGGTTGGTAGTTGACCCAAACATGAGACGTCACCACCTAGGGAGTACTATTGCCAAACATGTCGTCAAACAAGCTCGGGAAGAACTAGACCCGGAACTCATACTTGCATTCAGTAGTGAGAGAAGCGCCCTTTTGTTTGAAAAGCTTGGGGGGAAAGTGATTGAAAATGCTAATACTCTTCCTCCCGAAGTTTGGAAGCTGTGCTACATATGCCCGAGACACGAAGAAGCCCTATGTATAGGCAAAACCTGCTGTGAGCGAGCCTTCGATATTACTGGAATAGACACATAAAAGTTGTGTAAATTCACAAGATTTATTATATAATAACTATTATTGGTTGATTTGTAAAGTAACACCAGGAGCACATATGTATGGATCAAATATATCAGAAGTAGAGCCAGGGAGCCGTAAAAAACTTCATTTACTTTTGGATGAAATTTATTCTACAGATGGGATTTACGAAAAACTTCAAGAAATTGCATTTAGCCTCGGCACTATCTCTTGCCACGATAAACTGGCTGTGTTAAGCGATGTATTGCCCGATCATCCCCGTGAAGCCGTGTCTCTCTGTGCCAAGCAAAAAGGCGGCTTAACGGTAACAAGGTTTTTCACGGATGGGGCAGGTTATAAACTTTTTAATCGTTATTGCTTAATAATGCCTTCAAAAGACATTCCCAGCTCAAGCCGATTAACTACAGACAGTCATGGTTTTAACCTAGGCTTAATGCCGGCTGAACTAAGACTGAAGAACTTTGTTAGCGTGGATCCGCAAGGTATAACAAATTACGCCCAAGGAGTTGAAAGAGCTCTAGCAGATGTAGCCGCTATTACTGGTTTGGATGGGCTTCTGCCGTCTTAGATTATGCCCCAGAGTGCCAAAAATAAAGTGCCGAAGAGTTTTTCTTGCAACTTGTCCCTTGTGACTTGTAACTTGGTTAGCTTGCTAACTCGGTTTTGACCATTTCGGCTACTTGGCGGGGAGTCATTTCGGCTTTTAGGATAAAGCGCTTCACGCCCAGTTCTTTGAGGATTGGCGGCGCTTCTTGTTCGCCCATATTTGTCAGTATTATCACGCGGATGTCTTTGCCCCAATCTGTTTTACGCATTTGCTGGAGCATTTCGTCACCGGTCATTTCCGGCATCATGAGGTCTAGCAAAATTATGTCCGGTTTCATTTTTTCCGCTAATTCCAGGCCCAGTTTGCCGTTTTCGGCGGTTTCAACTTCAAAGCCTTCGGCTTCAAACTTGATACGGTACATCTGCGAAATTGCTTGGTCGTCTTCTACGATTGCTACTTTGGGCATAGGGGTATCTTATTACTTTTGCGGCTGGGAAGCCAGCTCTTGCCCGACTATTTCCACCAGCTGGTCGTTCATCAAATTGGCTTTTACTATATATCTTTCAAACCCCAGTTGTTTCAACCCTTCTGGCGCCTCGGATTCACTGATATTGGTCAAGAATATGGCTTTTATGCGCTTGCCCCAGTCTGTTTTGCGCATTTGCCTCAAGATATCGTCTCCAGACATTTGCGGTAGCATCAGGTCTAGAAGGACAAGTTCTGGCAGCTCTTTTTCTATGAGCGCCAGTCCGCTCACGCCGTCGTTGGCCACCAGGCAATCGTAGCCAGCCAGTTTCAACCTGGTCTGATATACCTCAGCCAGCATGGCATCGTCTTCAACCAGAACAATTTTTGTCATAATTCTATCTTACGGGAAGTGTGGCTAGGAAGCCAACTTTTTTGGCTGGGCAGGGTGTTTTTCATCTAATACCTCGCGCACTACTTCTACCACTTGGCTGGGGGTGTAATGCGCTTTCACGATGTAGCGGTCCACATTTAGCAGACGTAGTTTAGTTGGCGCTTCATCTTTACTTATGTTGGTGAGGATTACCACCCTAGGTTTGCTGCCCCAATCAGTTGCGCGCATCTTTTCCAGCATCTCATCGCCAGTCATCACAGGCATCTTCAAATCCAGCAAGATTAAGTCGGGTACATAAGATTTAATGGCTTCGTAACCCTCGCGACCGTTGTGAGCTACCTCTACGTCAAAGCCTGCAAACTCTAGCTTGATGCGGTACATCTCGCAAATTGGCAAATCGTCTTCAACTACAACTATTCTGTGCTTGCTCACTACTTGCACAATGTACCGCTAATCAATGTCAAAGTCTACGAGGCTTTCTTTGCAAGAGTAACTTTTACCAAGTCAATCACTTGGTGCGGTGTATAGTGGGCCTTAATAATGTAACCGTCAATTTTAAGATGGCTCAAATCGGTCTTTACTTCGTCGCGGCTGACGTTAGTCATGATAAGCACCTTGATATCTTTGCCCCAATCAGTCTCTCGGAGTTCGCGGAGCATTTCGTCGCCGGTCATTTCCGGCATCATCAAGTCCAGCAAGATAATATCTGGTTTATATGTCCTACATAGCTCAATGCCGAGTTTGCCATCTTTGGCAACGCGAACCTCAAACCCAGCTGTCTCAAATTTCATCTGATACATCTCAGATAACGATGCATCATCTTCTATGATTGCGATCTTCTTCATAATTTTTCCTTAAAAAAACAGCCAAGCCCCTTGGGGGGGGGGCTATGGCTGCTTTAATCTAAAAATGAACTACTTTTATTATCATCCAACAGCACCAGACTGTCAACCACGCCTGAGCAACGTAGCAAATTGAAATTCGTAATGATTATTCAAAAATTGACAGAACAACAACCAAGTGATAGCATGAAACCGTACATTAGTAGCATAAACACGATGTCCAAACGTCAAAAAAGGCGGCAAGGCATCGTGTTTTTATTTACCACTGATGTGTATTGACAAAAAGTAAAAAATAGCGTATTATAAAAACATAAGGATTTTAATGAACATACACCTTACATCAGGTATTGGCTCCGGACCAACTAAGTTGTCGGCATTTGACTCAGCACTCAATCACGCTGGGATTGCAAACTATAATATCATCCGTTTAAGTTCGGTTATTCCTCCGGATACAACCATTGTTGAGCATGCGGAAGGTCCAATTCGTCAAAAACTAATGCCCGGTACGTGGGGTGATAGGCTTTATGTCGTCATGGCTGAACAACGCGAAGAACGTCCAAACGCGGAAGCCTGGGCCGGGATTGGCTGGGTTATAGATAAGAAGACGAAAAAGGGACTTTTTGTAGAACACGAAGGCGGTAGCGAGCAGACGGTACGCAAAGATATAGAGCAGAGTCTGGAGGCACTGATGGCTACAAGAAACGTAGATTTCGGTCCCATACACATGAAGGTCGCAGGCAGTGTCTGCAAACATCTGCCAGTTTGTGCCATGGTCGTTGCCGTATATCAGGCTAGCGACTGGCAAAATGTCGCTCATATAAATGGAGAAAAATCATGACCGAAGCACATGTTGAAATAGCGAACAGTAACCCTGTGTTGCCGCCCGAAGTTCTGCCGCTAGAAGTATCATATACCGAATCATCTCGATTTACGCGAATAATTGAAGGCATTAAGTCAACCACCTCCAGTATCAAGCGTGCTGGGGAAATAGCGATCATCGGTGCCGAGGTATTGCCGGTAAATGAAGTCATGCGCTACGGCGCTGCGGGTGCGGCTCAGGCTGCGACCGGAAACTCACTTTTTGCGGCGGCAGTATTCGGAGCTAGTACGCTAGCTATTGAAGGGCTGGCCGCAGAAGCAACGGCTGATCTAATGGATACTAATCACGGTAAAAAAGTATTCGAATGGTTAAACGACAAGACAAACAAAGTGGTAAAAGGGCGCAGAATGTCCATGCCGGTAGAAGCGGGTGTAGCATATTTCGGTGGCTCGGCAGTTGTTATGGCCGCTAAGCAAATAGAAGATCCGACACGAACCAAGGAGCAAACACGAAGACACGGTAGATTCACTGCAGCTTGGTTATCTGGTGTGCTAGCAGTTCAATGGGGTCTTACCGCAAACGGAATTGACAACCCCACTCCAGTGAATATTGCCGCAGCTTCAGCCGTGACTGCAGGTGCAGCCATAGGCGTGAAAGTCGCCCAGAAACGGAAAGCAGGAAAGGCCTAAAATGACCAATACTTTACCTACTAACCCATTCGAAACCATCCCACATGAATTGACGTTACCGCGACCCGAGGGTAAGGTGATTATAGATGCTCTTACGTCGGCTGAGGTTGAGGAATGGTGGCCTATTTACAATGAGCCTTTCGTTGAGTTAAACCGTACGAACCCTTGCCGCCAGAACTTTAACCGAGAAGAGTTCGAAGAAGCGATGCATAGTCCGACAATGACCAAGCTTGCTTATATTGAAAACGGCGAAATCATGGCCATGTGCCTGCTCAGTAATGACTTTGATCATTTTCCATGGATGAGTAAAGACTTTTATCGTGACCAATATCCTGAAAAATTCGACCAGGGCGATGTCTACTACTTCGTGTCTCTTTTGGCACGTAATGATAAGCGAGGCATGCTTTACGGTAGCAGAGTGGTCAAATTTATTACCGAACTCTTTGCGTTGGATGAAAAAGAAGCAATCATTACCTTTGATTGTTGCGATGATAATTCACCTGGTTTAGCAAATATGATCGAATTCGTAGTCGAAAAAACGGAAATGGGGACGCTTAAGCTTGGTGAAATCGGCACCCAACACTACTTTGCCGGGCAGCTCAAGCTCAATTAGCCATTGTATCTGATACATAAGCGGTTTATTATCTTACGTAGGAGTAACGAATAAACCGCTTTTGTGATAGTTCAGCATTTTTTCTATTTACCCGTTCTCATAAGCCTATTAGGCATCACGCTTTTTATTATAAGCCGGGGTTTACGCAACCGAATAAACCGGTTCTTTGGTCTCTTTACGTCTAGTTTGTTTTTATGGCTGACAGGGCTGTATTTTGCTGATACATCGTCCGTAACTTCACGTGCCTTAACTGCCACGCGAGTAGCGGTAATGTTCGCATGTCTTATTCCGCTGTTTTTCTTATGGTTTAGCATGATTTTCCCTGCAGACAATAAAAAAAGACTCAAAAAGTCACTACTTTTGGCAGTTCCTTCAGTTGCGCTTATGAGCTTGTCGTTTTCAAACTTAATGGTACAGGAAGTTACTCTCAAGGAATACGTTGCTGAGCCTACAGTCGTCGGTCCTGTCTACACACTGTTCCTTATCTATTTTGTGCTTTATTTCTTGTCAGCATTTGTAATACTCATAAGAAAATATAGAAAAACACAAAAACTACAGCGCTCCCAGATTGCCTTTGTGTTGGCTGGAACAGTGTTCGGAGTGAGTGTCAACCTAGTTTTCAATTTTATTTTTGTGATCTTGGGATTAGCTGGGATTGGTTTGCTGCTTGGCGGCCCCTCAATTCTAGTTTTTGCACTGCTTGTGACATACGCAATTGTTAAGCACAGGCTGTTTGACATTAGACTCGTTCTTGCCCGATCGGTAGGATATATACTTTCCGTTGTTAGTCTAGGAGCGCTTTATAGCTTACTTTCTTTCCTGCTGATTAACAGATTTTTGGCTGAGGGAAGTGGAATCACACGAAGCCAGGCGATAAGTTTTACAGTTATAGCGGTTTTGCTTGCTTTTGCTTTTCAGCCACTCAAACGGTTTTTCGATAAAATTACCAGCCAGATTTTTTATCGGGATGCTTACGAGCCGCAGAAGTTCTTAGATGATTTGAACAACGTGCTGGTTGCAAACATTGAACTAGACAAGCTGCTTACCGAGACCATAAGCGTGGTGGAAAGTAATATAAAAGCTGATTTTACGGTGTTTTCTATCCGGGAGACGTCTTACTTTGAACGGCGCGTTATTGGCGACACGGAAAAGCATTTTGATGACAGCGACATACAGGACATCAATGCCAGCGTGACGTCCATACATGAAAAAGTTATTGTCACCGACTACCTGGAAGAAGGCTATCAGGGTCTAAAAAGGACGCTGGAAAAAAACGATATAGCAATTTTGATCCGGCTGGTGGCGACGCTAGACTACGAAGTTGAAGGTGTGGGTTACGTGATGTTCGGTGCCAAAAAGAGCGGCAACCCGTATAATAAGCAAGACATCCAAACGCTAGAAATTATTGCCAACGAACTGGTTATAGCCATCCAGAACGCGCTGCGGTTTGAAGAGATTGAGAAATTTAACGCTACCTTGCAGGACAAGATTGACGACGCAACCAAACGGCTGCAGAAAACCAACGAAAAACTGAAGGCTCTGGATGAAACCAAAGACGAATTCATCAGCATGGCTTCGCACCAGCTGCGGACGCCGCTGACGAGCGTGAAGGGTTATTTGAGCATGGTGCTGGAGGGCGACGCGGGCGACGTCAGCCAGATGCAGCGCAAACTGCTGGACCAGGCTTTTGTGAGCAGTCAGCGTATGGTGTACCTGATAGCCGACTTGCTTAATGTGTCTCGTCTGCGTACCGGCAAATTTGTCATAGAATCAGTTGCCACCAATCTGGCGGATGTGATTGAAGGCGAATCCAGCCAGCTGCACGACACGGCAGCTTCAAGAGGCCTGACGCTTACCTACAAAAAACCAGAAAAATTCCCCTCGCTTATGCTAGACGAAACCAAAATCCGCCAAGTTATCATGAATTTCATGGACAACGCCATCTACTACACCCCGTCCGGCGGCCACATCACGGTGGAGCTGAAAGACACCGATAAAACGGTTGAATACACCGTGCACGACGACGGCATAGGCGTGCCAAAGCACGAACAACACCATTTGTTTACCAAATTCTACCGCGCCGGCAATGCCAAAAAAGCCCGTCCGGACGGCACCGGCCTGGGCCTGTTTATGGCCAAAAAAGTCATAGTAGCCCAGGGGGGCAGTTTGATATTTACAAGCGCCGAAGGCAAAGGCAGTACCTTTGGCTTCACGTTTGAAAAAGCAAAATTATTAGCCAAAACTCCAACAGATACGCCACCCCAAACGTAAGCGGTTTGCACGATATTCATAAACATTGCAAAATGTATTGACAATTGCTTGTGCTTGTTGTACAATGTTGAGCATACGTGAAAACTTCTGTTTAGCAGAGGTGGGCACGGCGAGACGGAGTAATTAATTCCTAGGAGGAATGAAATACTATGCACGGAGAACTATTACAAGGTGAAGCAGGCATTTCAAAAACAAGAGCTGCCGTTGGCGTGGGAGCAGCTGCTGCTACCCTTGGAATAGCCGTAGCCGCATTTAATATCTTAGGTGCAGATGGTTCCCCAGAGCCTACCGGAGCAGATAAAGAACAGAAAGAACAAACTCAAGAATGGTTTGATATCCGTGGACTAGCGCGACCTGACTGTTTGGAAATTGTAGACCAAGCTGGCACGGCCTTGACTAAAGAAATTGTGGTTGATGGCAAAAAAGTTACATTTATCGTACCTCAAATTGGTGCTGATATGGATGTAGTTCCACAAGGTGCCACGCCAGATGCAAATCAAAGATATAACACCAACTCATTCTCTAGCCCTTTTATAAATACTGAACCTGAAAAAATGGAAACAGAAGCAAAAGCAACTATATGTGAATCCGCTGATTTTGCTGTTGCATTTGCAAATATGGTTGGCAATATGACAAATGGAACCGGTCAACGAATTGCAGAGGTAGAAGGTGGCGAATGGCTTAAAAAATGGGCCGACATGACCCCTGAACAATTAAATGACAAAGCAAATCGATTACTAGGCTTAGATCTGAAAACCAGTGATGTACTGGAACATGCCTCAAGATACCAAGAACATCAAGATTTAGCCGAGAACTTAGCCGCAATTTTAGACAACACTACAAATTTGGGTATTGGCGTAGGTGCAACCGAGATTGACTATTCATATGGCACAAAATCTGCTGAAGCTACGGTATTTGGTGTGCCAGAAATCGTGAAGTCTGAAGACCAATTTCCAAATGCACGCGCTTTGACATTTGCAGCCACGGAAAAGGGCCAAAAATGTGTGCAATATATATTCGGATTTAACGCCGGAATTGGAAATAATGTTGCAGGAAGCGACAAACGCCCTGAAACTTTCAAACCAGTAGAAGAATGCGACACAACGCCTACTACTGGCGGCGAAACTACAACAACTCGTCGTGGTCGGGGATCAACAACTACAACCCGACCCAACGGTTCTACTACTACTTCATGGAGAACATCTAACACCGTAACTGGAAATACTGTAATTGAACAGCCTGGAGCTGGTGGCGACCCAGATCCAGACAATGATCCTGACAACAATACCACAACTTCAATTGCTCCAAGTTCAAGCACGACTAACACAACCATACGTCTCGGCGATCCATCTACTACAACAACAGCACCACAAACCGAGTGCACAACGCCAGCCTGCCAATAAGGAATTAAGGAGTATATAATATGAAATTACGAAAACTTTTCAACCGACTTGATCTAAAAACTAAAGCTTTGATTTTAGGTGTTGCTGGCGGTATTTTGATAGCCGCTCCAATAGCTGTAATGGCAGGGTATGGTCCTAATGGCGCTGAACGCCCAACGTATGACTGGCTAAGTAGCGACCCCGCAATTCACAACGGTCCTACCGACGGCCCGCACTTCAACAGTTACATAAACACCGACGTATACGGCGACGAACGAGCTTTCTTTGATACCAAGGCTTGTTTAGCCGCTGGTGACGCATGTTATACGACCGGTCCCGTAGACGGCAATCCAAACGCATTGGCATATCACGATAAAATGACCGTAACGCCAACAGCTGATGGCACTGAGTACTTGGTTCGTGCCTATGTGCATAACGACGCCAACCCATCTGCCAACGGCACAAACAACAACGGTGTTGGCGTGGCCAAAGACACCCGTGTGCGAGTTGAAATTCCTGGTGGCGTAGCCAACGGTTTTACTATGCAAGCCCGGATAAATGCATCTAACGCGATTCCAAAAGAAGTGTACGATACCGTTGACTTAAAGAACGATTCACAAGCTTTCTCAGTAGCTTTCGTGCCTGGTTCTGCTCGCATGTATAATGCCGCACTTGCCGCTAACGGCGATAACTTCAACAACTTCATTCCTGTTGGCGACGACATAGTAAGCCCCACCGGGGCACTTATTGGCGCAAAGACATTAGACGGCGTATGGCCCGGCTGTTTTGATTTTGCGGGATATGTGGTTTTCCGCATAAAAGTTCAGACACCAAAATTAGATGTTCAGAAGGGTGTGTCAAAAGTTGAAGTTCCTACAAAAGCTGACCTAAGCGAAAATATTACCGTAAATCGTGGAGATACCGTTAGTTGGAGAATTGACTACAAAAACAACAGCGCGGCAGTTTTAGACGAGATTACCATTCGTGACCAAATTCCTGCTGGCTTGACTCTGGTGCCTGGTTCAATCACTTGGTCAGACAACGCCCACAATCTTGAAGTCCAGCCAGATAACGCACTGAGCGGTGGCGGTGGCAACGTCGGCAGTTATGCCCCTAGTGGCAATGGCGTTATCCGTTTCCGAACAAAGGTTACCGCTGACCCGAGCGTATGTGAAATTGTAAACAATGCCTTTGGTCGTGCGACTGGCGTCCCCGAGGTTGGAGATACAGCTATAATTACAATTGCGAATTGTAATCCAAAGGTAGCACAATTTAGTTGTGATCTATTGGATGTTACAAAGGGTGATAATCGACTAGTAACACTCAGTACGTTCAAGACATCTCAGTCAAATGGAGCAACCTTTAAGGATGCAACCATAACGTGGGGCGACGCAACCAGTGCTCAAATACTGAACCCTGTCGTTGGCAAAACCCACAGCTACCAAACTGACGGACCGTTTACTATCACTGCTACAGCCCGCTTTAGTGTAAATGGCAAGGATCAGACCGCAACAAGCACGAACTGTTCAAAAACGGTTTCATTTGTTGTTAGCACGCCGCCCACGACACTGCCTTCTACCGGTCCTGGCGATGTGTTTGGAATATTCTCCGGTGTTAGCATTCTAGGTGCATTTTTGCACCGACGCTTCACAAGAGGGTAAACCCCTACCTGTGGATAAACCACTAGCATAATCAAGAGAATTGTGTTAGGGTACTAGTAGCAAAGTCGTGACTGACCGCTCCAGCTTAAAAATTGTATTGCGACTTCCGTAAAGCGACGGGAGTCGTTTTACTTTCAGTCTACAACAATTTTCTGCGCCTACCCCACGACGAATCCTCTCGTCGTGGGGACCCCGAAAATCCTTCATCAAATTAGCGGGGGATTTCATTTTGGCCTCTGTTATGGTACACTCACGTGGTCTTATAGCAGTTACAACCGTGGCCCCTTCGTCCAGCGGTTAAGACGCCGGGTTTTCATCCCGGTAACACGAGTTCGACTCTCGTAGGGGTCACCATCTAGAAGCTTATCTCTATACACCCTAGAGCCACCAAACCACTCACGCCCATTTACAGAGGCCATTTGCCACTATTTTATTGCAAATAATGACTGGCAAGCTTATGCTTAACAGTATGAATAAACTTAAGCATAATGAATCAGGTTTTGGAGCTGTTGAAGCAATATTAATAATTGTAATTATAGCCGTTCTGGGTTTTGTTGGCTGGTACGTATATAAACAAAAAGATTTAATAAAAACGCCCAAAGAAACGGCGCAGCAAAATTCAAAGAAAGATGAAAGTTCGGCGGCCACTAGCCAAGGAACTGCAAGCTGTACGGCACCGGCTGAATATACCGTTTATACCAACGAAGAAATAGGATATTGTTTTGTTTATCCAACTGTTTGGGGCACTGTAACGCTCCATGACGGAGTCATTAACCCCGCCTATGAGCCCGCGGGTGCTTACTGGGGAAGTTTTAGCGCCAATGCCAACGCAAGCTTTGGGCACGTCAGGACAGATTGGACGTACAGCGGACCAGGCCGCGGCGGCCCAATAAATGCTACCGGATTTACGGTCTACGAAATGTTTACGCCCCACGAATCCACTCCAAGCACGATTATAATTAACAATGCCGATAAAGTACTGGTAGCTACCAACTCTATGCTTGATATAGAAGGCGCTATTGTAAAATCCCAACGCCGCTTTACGGAAACGCCAAACTATGCCGGCATGTCGTTCCAATTGAACGTACCGTCCAGCGGCAGTTTTGACCCAAGTACCGACAGCCCCAGCAGTCTTGTGACCGAAGCCCAGTTTGACACCATGGAAATCATTCTCAATTCGGTGGTCGAACTCTAAAATAGAATATACAACTCAATACTACTTGTAACCAATAACCATAACAGGTTAGAATGTATCTAAATGGTGGAAACTACTTACGGGGTACCAAACGTACCGGTTGCTAAATTTAAACGTACCAAGATAATTGCTACACTTGGGCCAGCCACAGATAGCTATGATTCGGTATTAAAACTTATCAAAGCCGGTGCCAATGGCATACGGCTAAACTTTGGTCATGGCGCCCCAGAAGACCGCACAAGACAGATAAAATGGATTCGCCAAGCAGCCGCTGAATACGGCAAGCCAATAGCTATCATCCAAGACTTGCAAGGGCCCAAAATCCGCCTCGGAGACTTTGACAGCATTATAAACGTGCAAAAAGGCCAAACACTGCGCTTCGGCTACAAAGCAAAATTTGCCGACGACGGTGTTCTGCCTACGCAATATGATTTGAGCAAAAAAGTTAAGCGCGGAGAGCGCCTATACCTATACGACGGCCAAGTAAAAACAGTTATAACCAACGTCAAAGACGGCATAGTTCACGCCACAGCCGAAAACGAAGGCATAATCATCAAAAGAAAAGGTATAAATTTGCCTGACACGAACTTTGACGGCGACGTTATAACCAAAAAAGACAAGGAAGACCTAGCATTTGGTTCAGAACATGACATTGACTATGTGGCGCAGAGTTTTGTGCAATCTGCCAGAGATATACGAGCCATGCGACGAATCATGAACAACCTGGGAATGACCGCCAAACTAATAGTCAAATTCGAAACTCGCTCAGCAGTAGAAAACATGACGGATATCGTCAAAGAATCAGACGTTGTCATGATTGCTCGTGGTGATTTAGCAGTAGAAGCTCCGGCGGAGTCTGTGCCAATCATCCAGCGTCAATTAGTAGGTCTTGGTATAAAATATTCCAAACCAACCATTGTCGCGACCCAAATGTTATTTAGCATGACCGAAAGCTCCGAACCTACTCGAGCGGAGGTTTCTGACATTGCTACCGCTGTTATAATCGGTGCCGACTGCGTGATGTTGAGTGACGAAACAGCCAATGGTAAATACCCCATAAAATCGGTCGAAACCATGAAAAAAGTTATTTTATACACTCAAGCAAACTCGCCGTTAAGAGCGATCTACAATGATGACGACAAGGTGGCAAAAACCAAACAAGCCGCAATCGCGGAAGCAGTTATAAATCTAGCAAACAACGTAGAGGCCAAAGCAATCGTGGCCGAAACGAAGTCCGGCGAAACGGCATTGCAGCTTGTGTCGAGAAGGCCCAACCAGCCAATTGTCGCCGTGACGTCTGTTGCCAGAGTCGCTCAACAACTGGCAATCGTATACGGAGTGAAAAGCTACGTCAGGCCGGACGACAAACTAGCTGCTACCAAATTAACTAATTGGCTGCAGCAAAACAAAGTACTCAAAAAAGCAGATATGGTAGTTACGGCTTCGGGGCAGTACCCAGGGGTAGTTGGCACCACAGACACCATAAAAGTCAGGATACTTAAATGAAAAGAAACCCACATTTCCCATTTCCCATTTCCCATTTCCCATTTATTTCCCAATTTTCATTTTTCAAATTAGAACTCGACAATTTTTTTGTCTGTCAAATGTCAAATGGCAAGTTTCTGGTAAATGGTAAATGGAAACTGGTAAATCTTACTCCCATAGGGAGTAAGTGGTGAGTTTTGACAAAAAAACAATCAACGACATAGATTTTTCTGGCAAGCGTGTTTTACTGCGCGTGGACTATAACGTGCCTAAAGACAGCGAAGGTAGGATTACCGATGACTACAGAATCAAAAAATCCCTGCCAACCATTCAATATTTACTAGTTCGCAGCGCCAAAATAGTGATAATTTCTCACATGGGACGTCCAAACGGCAAAGTCGACAAAAAATACACGCTCAAGCCATGCGCCGAACGGCTGAGCAAACTTCTAGACAAACCAGTTGAGTTTCTAGAAGACTGCATAGGAGCCACAACTGAACAGAGCATAAAAGATGCTCAAAACGGCAGTATAACTCTCCTAGAAAACGTACGATTTCACCCGGAAGAAGAGCAAAACGACGAAAGTTTTGCTAAGAAACTATCGACCTACGCGGACGTCTTTGTTCAAGATGCATTTGGAGTCGTTCACCATCCGGCCGTGTCAGTGACAGAGCTACCCAAACATCTTCCGGCAGTTGCCGGGTTGTTACTGGAAAAAGAAGTCAGTACCATAACCGAAGTCATGAACAATCCCAAAAGACCGCTCATGGCTATAATTGGCGGAGCCAAGATTAGCGATAAACTGGACATCATCAACAGATTTATCGATGTTGCCGATTTTGTAGCAATAGGCGGCGCCATGGCAAATACGTTTCTACTCGCCGAAGGTATAAAAGTCGGGAAGAGCGTGGTAGAGCCGGAAGCAGTTCCGCTAGCGAAAAAAATTATTGCCAAAGCGGGAGAAAAGGCCAAAAAACAGCGATTTACATTTTATCTCCCGCAAGATGGGGTTGTTGCGTCTGAAATTTCTAAAACAGCCAAAACCCGGATTGTAGACTGGGATGCTCACGTGATAGCCCAAGAACAAAATTATCCAAAACAACCTCCCAGGCAGTCGGCATATGTCCTAGCCGATGAAATGATTCTGGACATTGGGCCATTCACCGGCGCGTTCATAGCTGGGGCCATGCAACAGTGCAATACCGTAATCTGGAACGGCGCCATGGGCGTTACTGAAGTACCGGCTCTGAGCGGGCCAGTTGGTCCATTTGCTCATGGTACGGATTTAATCGTGGACTCTATGCTGGGTGAATACGGGCAAAAACCCTTCTCGGTTTTGGGCGGCGGCGACACCGTCGGGTATATTGAGCAACTCAAACTGACAGATATGTTTAGTCACGTTTCAACTGGCGGCGGAGCAAGTATGGAACTAATGAGCGGCAAAAAATTACCCGGAGTCGAAGTGCTCCAAAATAAAGCAAAGTAAGTGATACAATAAACATAACCGTTATGAAAAGAATACTAATAGTCGGAAACTGGAAAATGCATCTCACTGTACACGAGGCCAGTATATTGGTACACCGATTGACTGAACGGATACGAATTCATCGAGACATTGAGATTGTAATCGCACCGAGCTTAGTTAGCTTGCAGCCAATGTACATGCAGCTTGATCATCGTAAGTTTGGTCTGGCGGCGCAGAACGCTTACCACGTAGACGAAGGTCAATATACGGGAGAGGTTAGTTTTAGCATGCTAAGAGGGCTTGTAGATTACGTGATAGTTGGTCATTCTGATAGGCGCTACAAGTTTGGAGAATCTCTAGAAACTATCCGAGACAAAGTAGCTGGCTGCGTGCGAAACAAAATCGTACCCATTTTGTGCGTGGGAGAAACAAAGAATGAGCGGCTAGAGGGCGAAACCATGCAAGTTTTGCACGACCAAGTCACTACCGCGCTCAGCAATCTCACAGATGACGAAGTCGAAAACATTGTGATTGCCTATGAGCCAGTCTGGGCCCTGAGCAACGGCAAAGATTTTACGCATCACGAGATCCCGACTCCAGACATTATTACCAAAGCAGTCAGCTCTATCCGCAACAACGTACGGCATTTGTACGGCAAAAAAGTAGCCGAAAATATGCGAGTTCTTTACGGTGGTAGTTCGAGCTCATCCACAGCACATGGTCTGCTTTCAGCAAATGGTGTCGATGGACTGTTAGTAGGAGGAGCAAGTTTGAACTATCATGAGTTTAGCGGCATAGTAGAAGCAGCTTATAGGGTAAATCATGAAACAGAAGAAACGTAAAATGGCACCCAAAAAAGACATTTCAAAAACCATGGACGTGTCAAAGCCCGGCAGATCGACGCCTGATACATCGGCTAGGCCAGTTATAGTCACTAACCGGTCTATAGTTCAAGACCCAACGCTAAAAGATGACTCCAAAGACGATTCAAAACAAGCGGATAAAACATTCGCACGGGGAGAAAAAACAATCACCCCGGTGAGCAAAATAACCCCCCAGGATTCGACTACAGACGAAACCAAGCCAGCAGAAACCCCCGCGCCACCGGCTGCGGCATCTGAAAAATTCGATATCGCAAAAGAACGAGCCAAAGAAGCGGCTGTTGTCGATGCCGTAGCCGACCAAGCCACCGAAGACAAGAAAAAACAAAACAAAGACAGCGACGCCGAAATTGCCCGTAAAAAGGCCTTAGAAAAACTTGTCGCGGACAAAAAATACTTTGTCCCCATAGGTCAAGTATCCCGCCGCCGCAACCGCCGAGCGGTCTTAGTGTTTGTAATATTGTTGATCCTCATTATCGGGGGATATTTAGCCCTCGACGCTGAAATTATTAAATCATCTATAAGTCTCCCATTCGACTTAGTAAAAAGTTAGTCTGTTAAAATAGCTTGGTGTTAGACGACTTATTAAAGGGACTAAATCCTGAACAACAGCGGGCGGTGGAGCAGACTGAAGGACCGCTATTGATTCTTGCCGGCGCTGGCAGTGGCAAAACCAAAACGCTGACTCACAGAATTGCTCACATCATAGCAAGCCATAAAGCAACACCGTATAACATCTTGGCCGTAACTTTTACCAACAAAGCTGCCAAAGAAATGCGCCAGCGCGTAGCCGAATTAACTGAAGAAAATGCCCAGAACCGCTCATTCATGCCGTATATGGGTACCTTTCACGGAATCTGCGTTCGTATACTCAGACAAGATGGCGACCACGTGCATGTTCCAAAAAATTTTGTGATTTTTGATGAAGGCGACAGAGTAAGTGCCGTAAAACAAGCCAGCAAACAACTAATGATTGACGAAAAAGCATTTCCCCCGCGTGCAATTTCGTCATTGATAAGTAGTGCCAAGAACGAGCTTATCAGCCCAAATGAATATCTCGGGATGGGTAGTGGCCCGTTGCATAAAGCAGCCGCTCAAGTTTATCCAATCTATCAGAAAATCTTAAAAGACAACCAAGCACTGGATTTTGATGATTTAATTGGCCGCGTAGTGCAGCTGCTGCAAACCAATCAGGAAATTCGAGACAAATGGCGCCGCCAGTTCGCCTACATAATGATAGACGAATACCAAGACACCAACGCTGCTCAGTACAAGCTAATCAAGCTGCTGACTAACGACAAACACAATATTGCCGTCGTGGGCGATGACTGGCAGAGCATATACAGCTGGCGAGGCGCTGATTTTCGCAATATTTTGAACTTTGAAAAAGATTACCCCAAAGCAACCATCATTAAACTGGAACAGAACTATCGCAGTACCAAATCCATCTTGGACGGCGCACACGCCGTGATAACCAAAAACGATCAAAGATCAGATAAAAAACTTTGGACAAGTTCAGCGGCAGGCAAGCCAATCCAGATAACCCAGGTCAATAGTGAGAGGGCAGAGGGCGAAGCCATAATCCGCCGAGTCAAAACAGCGACAGATATAAAAACCCGCAAGTTTGCTGATTTTGCAGTGTTATACAGAACCAACGCCCAGAGCCGGGCCATAGAAGAATCATTCATACGCTACGGCGTGCCGTACCGGATAGTTGGCGGTCAGCGGTTCTATGACCGCAAAGAGATAAAAGACATCATGGCGTATTTGCGTCTAATTTACCAGCCCTCAGACAGAGTCAGCTTTGAGCGAATAGTAAATGTGCCCACACGCGGGATAGGGACCAAGTCTTTGCAAAATTTCTTTGCATGGCAGTCTTCGAAAGATCTATCTTTACAAGTAGCTTTAACAGATTATCAGGACTGTCCTGATATACCTTCAAAGGCCAAAAAAGGCTTTGCGGAAGTTGGAGATATTGTGAATAGTTTCAGGGAAATTATGGACAAAACGCCTTTGCCGGTGCTTCTGGACAGTTTGATTCGCCGGTTGGACTACATGAATTATTTAGACGACAAAACTCCCCAGGGCGATTCACGCCAAGAAAATGTAAAAGAACTTCTGAGCGTAGCCAAAAGTTATCAAGACGTCGGCCTGGACTGGTTTTTAGAAGAAGTTGCCCTGATAAGCGACATAGACAGTGCCGATTTTGGTAACAATGCTGTAACGCTTATGACACTTCACGCTGCCAAGGGATTGGAGTTCCCGGTAGTTTTTATGATAGGCATGGAAGAAACCATATTCCCGCACAGTAGAGCCCTCTATGACCAATCCGAAATGGAAGAAGAGCGACGGCTATGCTACGTTGGCATGACCCGCGCCAAAGAAGAACTGTACCTGCTGTACGCCAGCAGCCGTATGCTCTACGGCGGCGTGCAGCACAATCCGCCATCACGATTCTTAAGTGAAATTGACGGAGAAGTACAACTAGCCTCCGGATTTGAGGACTCCTATCAGAATAAAGATACTGCTACTGGGTCGCACCCTATAGCAGATGCTTCTGGGGCGCACTATGTACCGGATCTGAACGAGGGCGACGGCGTGAAGCACCAAGTGTTTGGCGTGGGCACGGTCTTAGAGGTGGAAGGCGACAACGCCACCATTTACTTCAAAGGCAAAGGCACCAAGAAACTGAACATTGCCTTCGCGCCGCTGGAGAAATTGTGAATCGGCTTTGGCTCAAACTTGGCGTGCTGGTGTTTTGGTTAAGCTGGCCGGCGCTGTGGGTTTATTTGTACCGCACCAAACGCACTCGTTTACTGATTGTGTCTGGCGGCGAGTTTTTGGTTTTGCGCGGCTGGCTTGGCGCCGGCAACTGGAACCTGCCGGGCGGCGGCCTGCACAAAGGCGAAGAGCTGCTAACAGGCCTGTTGCGTGAAGTGCAAGAAGAAACCGGGCTGGCGTTTGCCAAAGAGCAAATTAAGCCTCTGTTGAAGGGTTTGTATCACGAATACGGCTTTAGGTTTACATATGATTGCTACGTCTTGGAATTGCCCCAAAAGCCCGAAATCAAAAAGCAGCGGTGGGAGATTGCCGACCATGCTTGGCAGCCAGTTATAAATCCCCGGCTCAAGCTCGCGCAAGACGCCCGCGCCGCGCTTGAGAAGTGGCTAAGTGAAAGGTGATTTGTTAAACTGCTAGGTGGCTGGCGTGAGTTTTTGTTGTTTATCCAGCTCGCCGGCAGCGCCAAATTATGTTTAAGAAAAAATCGTTTCACCGCGGAGTAAAAGCTCGCCAATTGCACAAGCATCCGTTTGTGGTGCCCGTGGTTACGTTTATCTTGCTGAGTTTTTTGACTATGTTTGGCTGGGTTGTGCTGGGCAGCCGGACTATTGGCCCCGATGACGCGCACGTGGTTCAGCTTTCAGTAGACGGCAAAAAACAAACTGTGCCCACCCGCGCGAGTACGGTGCAAGATTTTCTAACCCGTGCCGACGTGTCACTTCAAGACGGCGACGTCGTAGAACCGGCGGCGGACACGCCGATTGATGACGACAACTTCCGTATCAACGTGTACCGTGCCCGGCCGGTTACTATCTTTGACGGCGAAAAACGCATCCAGGCGCTCAGCGCCGCTACAACCCCCCGCAGTATAGCCTCTCAGGTTGGCGTGGAGGTATATCCCGAAGACAACCTCAAGCAGGAAACCTCTAGCGACGTCTTGCGCGACCAAGTAATTGGAGACAAAATCACTATTGAGCGGGCTATTCCGGTCAATCTCAACCTGTACGGCACACAAGTGGTTGTTCGAATCCACGCCAAGACCATTGCCGAGTTGCTAAAAGAAAAAAACATAAGCCTAGCCCCTGGCGACAACCTGCAGCCAGTGGCTGAAACGCCCATCTCGGCCAATATGCAAATATTTATCACTCGTTCTGGTACCCAGATAACCACCGTGGAAGAACCAATTCCTATGCAAGTTGAAATTATCGAAGACCCCAGCTTGAGTCTCGGCACCAAAACCCTGCGCCAAAAAGGCAGCGTCGGCAAAAAACTCGTGACTTACCAACTTGATTTGCAGAACGGCCAAGAAGTTGGTAGGCGAGTGATTCAGGAAGTACGAATCATTGAACCTGTCAAAGAAATAATTGCCCGTGGCAAAGCTGTTTCAGTGCCTGCAGATAAGGTTGCCGTTATGAACGCAGCAGGTATACCGGCTAGTGACCACGGCTATGTTGATTACATAATGAGTCGAGAGTCTGGGTGGTGTCCGACCAAACTCCAGGGTCAATACGGCCATTGCCCGCCTTTCGCTCCAGACGCCATACCTTTGGGAATCGGCTATGGTATAGGTCAGGCAACGCCTGGAACTAAAATGGCGCCTTTCGGCGCTGACTGGAAAACAAACGTTGTGACACAGCTCAGGTGGGCCGACGCATACGCAAAGGGCAGAAATTTTTCCCCGTACGGCAGGGGCTGGTACGCAGCCTACCAGTACTGGGTTGATAACCACCACTGGTAAGCTCTGTTATACTTGGGCAGATGTCATCGGAATCTCAAAAACCAAAGAAATCACTCGGCCAGCATTGGTTGAATGACTCAAAAACTCTGGAATATATAGTAGACGAAGCCAAAATAAGTACAATTGATACGGTTCTGGAAATTGGCCCCGGTACTGGTAACCTCACCAAGATCCTAGTAAAATCTGCCAAAAAAGTGGTTGCAGTAGAATTCGACGCTGTTCTTGCCGAGCAACTAGCAGAACGCGTGGGAGCTTCAAACCTGGAAATAGTTAGCCAGGACATATTAAAATTTGACCTGAATTCACTGACGGTAAATTATAAAGTCGTCGCCAACATACCCTACTATTTGACCAGCAATCTCATACGGATCCTTTCAGAATCCGCCAATCCGCCACTTAGTGTCGTTCTGCTTATTCAAAAAGAAGTAGCCCAAAGAATAGCAGCTATACCGGGCAAGATGTCTCTAATGTCGGTGAGCGCACAATTTTATTGGCACGTAGGTTTGGGAGACATAGTACCCGCAAAGTTTTTTACGCCGCCGCCAAAAGTTGATTCGCAGGTGATTACGCTAGACAGACGCACCGAACCACTTTTTCCTGAAACAGATGAAAAGCAGTTTTTTCGGCTGGTCAAAGCCGGCTTTGCCTCTAGGCGCAAAACCCTCCTCAACTCTTTAGCAGGGGGGCTGAGAACAGAGAAAGAAACCATTGCGAAAGCTCTAGATTCAGTTCAGATTTCGCCCGGCTTGCGAGCCCAAGCTTTGTCGCTAGAAAATTGGCATACGATTTGTCAATCGTTCACAAAGTTGAAAATTATTTAGTCCCCTTCCCCGCCAAACTTTATTACTTGACGTGTTAAGTATTGCTGGGCTACACTTAGGATGTAAAAGGATTTAAACCATGGGTCCCACCAACAACATCGGCTACCTGCTCCAACATTTGTCTGGCGTTTTGGCCAAACAATCCGACCAAGCATTGCAAGAACGCTTAGGGATAGGGTTTTCGCAGTTCAAAATACTACGTGTTTTGCAGCATAGCCCCCGTACTCAACAGCGTCAAATCGCCCAGTGGTTGGGTCAAACAGAAGCCAGCATAAGCCGGCAGATAAAACTCATGATACAAAAAGGCCTGCTAGTTACTGCGGTGAGCCCCAAAAACCGTCGTGAACACATAACCACACCAACCACCAAAGGCATACGCATGACGGAAGAATCCATAAACGTCCTAAACTCTACGCATTCCACAATGTTTAGCGATATGGGCGACAAACAGCAAA
Source organism: uncultured Candidatus Saccharibacteria bacterium (assembly GCA_964593805.1). Taxonomy (GTDB): domain Bacteria; phylum Patescibacteriota; class Saccharimonadia; order Saccharimonadales; family JBBQAJ01; genus JBBQAJ01. The sequence goes on from CAZQHP010000001.1 coordinate 295,940, forward strand.
AACAGTTGCTAGAAATTTTGACACATATGCATCACACCGCCTGCCAGCCCGGCAAAATCGGCGCCTGCCACCACCCCTATAACGTATAAAACAAAACACAAAAAAGTTATCCACACGCGGCTTTGTACAATTCTTATGCTTTATTGTATAATCCACCTGTAATCTATTTTCAACACTAAAGTGACTAAAAAAGGAAAAAACATGGCCGTAAATAAAAAAACAACGCAGTCCGCCAAAAAGGGCAAACTAGCACGCTTCTTTGGCAATCCCAGAAATGTAATAATTGCAGTATTTGTACTAGGTTTTGCGGTGGTTGGAGGATATAAAGTCTACCAATCGAGCGCCTTATCTACTGAAGGCTCCGGTAAAAATACAACAAATGTGACAGATTGTTATGTATTAACTGTTCAGGGAGGATCCAAGACATATATACGAGAAGGTTCAAGATACGGGTGTGTACGTACATACGAGAAGGCACTGAGTGCCATAAACAAATATAACGGTCACAAAATTCGTGACTATGAGCTAAGCGTGGATGATTACTTTAGTTCTGTAAATAAATATCAAACAATTACTTACCAACAGCTTAAGGCTATAGAAGCTAGTGGAACAGTTGGCCCAAAAACATGGGGGGCGCTTTATTCCGATTGTACAACACTAGGATACTACTATCCTGCGGTTAAATCTGAGTGTGGCCTTTAAGCGTAACTAAATAAACAAGGTGCTAAGATAAAGCGTTTAGCCACAGTTGTTTTTACCTTTTTTATACCACTTATCATTAGTGGTACCGTCTATGGTGCAGCCGGGAAACTTCAGCTGAATAGTAGTACCACAAACATAACAACTGGTTCAGAATTTAATGTAACTGTACGAGTTGATCCGGGAACCTCCATAAGCGGTTTGATCACCGACTTAACTTATAACCCAAACCAACTGCAATTTGTATCTTTCTCTGATTACGCAACATCCTTCCCTGAAATTTGGATACAAACACCCGAGGCGGGATCTATCTCTGAGGTAAGATCGACGAGCGGAGGATCTGTATCTGGTAACAAGGTTGTAGTTACGTATACATTTAAGTCTATAACCAGTGGAACCTCTACCATTGAAGTTACGGGTAAAGCAAATGCTAACAACTCGGAACTTGCGCTTTCTAAGGGGGTGCTTAGTATGAATTTCACACCAGCTCCGTCTGCTTCTACTTCTCCTACTTCTACTAGCAGTGGTTCAACAACCCCTTCGTCGCAAGCACCGTCAAGCCAGCAAAATACTACCAATCAAAATGGCCAGCCAGAAAACAGCACAGGATCAACCACTGAAATTCCTGATTCAATCGGTGTAGTTGAGGACAGCTCAACCAGCGGTCAAACGAAATCTGCTCTTGGTCAAGCTACAAGCATAGTTGGTAAAGTTACGACCATAGGCACGGACAACAAATTTATTTCACTCGCAGTAGTTAGTGGCTTGCTTATCTTAGTTATGGGTACCTGGCTGGGATTACGTGCACGTGGACGGGCACAATACGCCAAGCATTTTCCAGACATGCATACCACGTTATTTTCAGACACATCAGAAGCCAAAAGTTCTTCAGCTACTCCCCAAATAAACACTAAGCAACCAATAGTGAATATGTCCTCGTCTGCCAATGGCGTTCAGCATACGATTCCACAGCCAGCTTCTTCTACGCAGCAGCCAATCCAATCTGTTATTGATCCTGTAGTAATACGTCCGACTGTTCCAGTAACGCCTACTGTGCCCGAACAGCCGTTACCGGCTAACAAAGCGGTAGTTATGCCAGAAAGTACTGTCGGACAATCAAATGAACCGCCTAGAACGAATTAAAAAAGTCATCGGAAACGATGGATTGATGATTTCGGTAGTTGTGTTTTTGGTTGGGTTTTCGTGGTCGTGGCTGTTTACGAGCAGGGTTACAGAGCTTGCAGATTCTGCATTAGTTGGGTATGCGTTGGCGCTCACGGCGTTTCTAATAATCGTCAGTCTAAGTTCGTATGTATTTGTCAAAACTATCTTTTTTTTCAACAGAAAGTTTCTGTCAAAAAATAAGGTGTCTTTCTGGGTTATTCCACTGTTGTTTGTGGTCTGGGCAGGGGCGGAATATCTAGTTGCGCTTTTGTCGGCTTTAATATGGATTGGCCGTGACGGCAGTTTGGATACTGTGGTGCCGTTCGCATCTTTTGCGCCAATTGTGTCGCACACTCCACTACGGTTTTTATCAAGATTAGTCGGGTTTCACGGACTTTCTTCAGTAGTTGTAGTTTTTATATATGTGTTTGGTGTCAAAAAATTGCGTAAATACGCATTTGTAACTTTTGCCATTGTAGTAATAGCCACTACTTGCTCATGGGCTGTTTTTCGAACTCCTAACGGACCAGCAATAAATAGTTTAATAGTTGCCGAAAAACTTTATGAAAGAACCGGTATGGTTAGCGACAGCCATGACCTAGTAGTTTTCCCAGAATATGGCCTGGATGGTTCCGGCAGCGGCAGAGATAGGATTAGCTTAGAGAAAAAGAACAATGTTTTTTATGTGGGCTCAAAACAAGTTCCAGCCAAAAAAGGCCACAAAAACATCTTGGTGTTTGGCTCTGCACAGTATGGAGACGTTGAACAGCGCGCCAAATCGCGTCTGATACCAGGCGGTGAATATTTGCCATATTTCGCGCAAGCCGTTTTGAAAATAACACGTGCTGAGCACACCCTAGGGTATTTTGAAACTCTCAACGCGGTAGAGAAAGGCACAAGCAATTATTTGCCCCTAAACGCTGGCAACAAATTTTATCTGGGAAGTTCGGTGTGTTCCAGCATAATTGCCACAGAAGATTACCGCCGTTTCACGGCCAACGGCGCGACTGTTTTGACCAATTCCGCTTCGCTGGGCATATTTAACAGTAGTCTTTTCACGTTTCAGCACCAAGGACTAGCTAAATTTATGGCTACCGCCAACGCCAGGCCGTTTTTGCAGTCATCCAACGATGCTGACGCTTTTTCCATAGATCACGACGGGAATATGGTAGCAAAAATATCTCCCATCAATACACAGGAGGTAACGGTTGTCTCAAACACCAAGCGTACTCCGTATACCTTACTCGGCGAATGGCCAGCCTACCTCGGCTTGGTTGCCGTTGGGGTTATGATTTTTAGAAAATCTAGATTGTTTGAGAGGCTCAAAAAAATTGGCAAACCATTGACATAAGTGGTATAATGTTTCTACCTCAACAGAGGTTTACGGGGCTGAAATTATGCTCGACGTTGGACTTTAACAGTTAGATCAGCAGGCCGCTTGTCAGCGTTATAGGCAAAACCGAATAATTGCAAAATTACTCGATCGCTTAGCTGCGGCATTTATGCCACAGCGAGCATTTGCTTTCGCTTAATTGTCGAAAGCCATGCCTGAAACGACGCCAGTTAGTATCAGTGCATGATATATTTTCTGGATGCTCAAATGTTGTGACCCATAACATTTGCTAAGATTAGGGTAATCAGGGACTACTTTTTGGTCATTTATCGGTAAATCCTTGATAAATCCAAATGACCTACGCCTGTAGGATAGACTAACTAGCTAAACTAGCGGACCCGAAGGGCGGTTCTTCGGCAGCTCCACCATTATAATTTCTCTTTTACTGGCTCATAGAGAGCCAGTATTTGTTTGGCCCATACCAACGCGTCTTTTGCTCTCACACCAGAGGGCTGTGGTTTTACCCAGAGTTCTAGATTGTCTACGGAGTTATCATCTCTGACGCCATTTTTATGATGAACATTTTCGCCAGTAATCAAATGTCGCCCTAAAAGTTTTTCCATTACAAGGATATGTTCAAATACATAGTTACCACCGTTACCTTGTGCACGTGGATGCCCTTTTTGAAACACCATGATATAACCATTTTTCTTGTAGCGACCCTTGCCATAATTTGGCTTAATTAAATTAGTGCAGTGTATGCAGTTATTATATTTAGGAGAGTGCCTACGTGCTTTACAGACGTGGCATAAAACAAAATCTGCCATGTGGTATCTGCAGCTGGGACAGTTTCTATGTTTACTGCTTGGTTTAAATTCATTTTGGCACGCATCACAAACCTTAAGCATATTAAAAATTATACCTAAAGTTGGTAACATCCGCCAGCTCCACCAAAAATGCATCGATACAAATTAGTGCTTTTATGTTTGAATTGAGTCTGAGTTTAGGGTTTTTTGCGGAGCATTAGCTTTAGGTTGGAGAGGTAGTGGTTGGGGTTTACTGCGGGGTGGCTTTTCAAATACACCAGGTGCGATTGCACAAAAGATATGCGGTTGCCGGGCCATAGCTCGCCGTTGGCGCGGTAGGCTGAATTGGTTACCAGGCTCTTGTCTGTTTCCATAGCCTGCAAAGCAGTAGTTATATCTGTCTCTTCCATAATAAATCCGCTCCTTACGCTTTAGGCTTTTTAGGTTTTTTGACTTCTTTGCGCCCACGATCTTTAGACATTACATGTCTCCCTTTGCCTACCAGTATGCGCCTAAAGAGGTAAAAACCCTAATCAATATCACGTACAACTCCTTAGTTTATATATTTGACAAAACATTTTCTCAGCGTATAGTCATAAGCAAGTTAACATCTTAAAAGGAAATCAAAATGGCTGTCAAAAAAAGTACAAAGTCAAAAAGCGCAAAATTTAATTCAAAAAACTCATGGCTCAAAAGGCATTGGATTGCTCTGGCCGTAATCGTGGCATTTGCCGGTATAGGAACGTACATTATAGGTGTCAGTAGCGCCGCTACCAAGTATTATGTGAGTAGTCTTGGATACTCATGCCCTACACTTCCCACGCTAAAAAACGGCAGCACGGGGGATTGTGTAAAAGCTGTCCAAAAAGGCCTGAATAACAGGAACGGCAACCTGAAACTTATGAACGGCACGGCGTGGACACCCCTGGTAATAGATGGCAAATACGGCACCAATACTTATAATGCGGTCAAGCGTTTCCAAACAGAATGGAGTAGTGTAGGCAAAAAACTTGCCGTTGACGGAATCGTCGGCCCGGCAACGTGGGACAGATTCTTGAATGATTGTATGGTATTCTCCGATCCGGCACTTGTTGGCTGGCACTATGATAGTAAAAACGGAACTTCCTACTACACAAAACCCGGCTATTTGTGCGGGACCTAGCATATATAACGCACGCTAAAAAAGTTAAGTGGATAAAATCAAAAACATTAAACGGCTTTTTCAAAAAGCGGCGGCTAATCAGGGGCTGCTGCTTTTTTTAGCGTTTTGGTCTACACCGCTGTTTTTCATAAACGACAACACCGCACATACGCGTATTTTGCGCCTGCTTATCCTATTGCTGCTGGGCGGCTGGGTTATTGCCACAGACCAACTCAGAGGACGTTTTATGCAAAACTTGGGGAAACTGAGCCAGCGTCTAAAGGTAATTCTGGCTGGCATACTTCTGCTCATGGTCATAAGCACGGTTTTCTCCGCAGAACAGGTCGGCTTGAGGCTGTTTGGGTTTGCACCCGAATATATAGGCCTGGTTACCTGGATGGTGTTTTTGTTGATTGGAGCGACGCTTGCTGACAAGCTTGTGAAATATATGCTTTCCAGGGCAACTTTAGTGCTGACTGTAGCCATTCTGGCAACAGGGCTCATCTATAACAAATTCTACATCTACTACGGCTTACGCGTTTCTGGCCTGCTATTTCAGTCAACTACTATGGGCATGTACGCAGTGATGTCCTTGGCTCTGGGCTTATATAGTCTGAAGAGCGGGGCCAAACGCGACAAAGCAAGCCGCATCCTGTCCATAGCCTGCATTGTACTGTCGACCTTAACGCTAGTATTTACGCAATCGAGAATTGGCTATGTGGCGTTTGTCTTGGTTGTATTCATGTGGGGGATGCATCGTCTCAAATATAAGGGGCTTGGGACACTGGCCGTAATTGCCGTTATGCTGGTTTTGAGCAGCCTTCCGTATTTATTTGGCAGCTATTTTGCTCGCTTTCGCTCTACGAATATAGAAAGAAGTATTTCCTACCGCATGGATTTGTACGAAATATCAGCCAAAGATCTCCCAAAGCACAATATACTAATTGGAAACGGGCCAGGAGCCTTGCCGACAGCGATTAATAATAAAGATACCGTTCCTGACGAAATAGCTAGAACCCTTGAACAAGATAACTTATTTGCTTCAACCCATGATATGTATTTTGATTTCGCTTATCAGTTTGGCGTGCTCGCAAGTTTGGGACTTGTGACGCTTACGCTATTTGCGTACATTAAAAATATTCGCGGCAGAGTGAACGGCTTCCTTTTGGTAATATTCGGCGTCATGATACTCAACGCGCTTTTTAATGTGCCGAGCATAGAATTTACACCGCTGTATTTCATAACGCTTTTTGCATTGCTACTGCCTGGCCCCCGGTTCATAGCAAAGAAGCATGGGAGGTAACATATGTGGGCACTGGCTATGACGGTTTCATTAGCGGTTTCATTATTTCTATTGCTGGCAGTTCCTGCTATGCCTTCATATAAATCTAATGCGGCCTACAAAACTCAACCTAACTCCACCATAAACAAGGGTTTGCAGAAAACCTCAGAACAAGGCCTAACCAAAGGTCTAAAAGAAAATTCTGCAGAGCAAGGGTCAATAATAATTATGGATGCCGGCGACGGCTCAATTAGAGCCGCCGCCAGCGCTGCCAACCCTGAAATTTGTAAAACCCGGTCACTTTGCAAAGACGCAGAAAACTTAGTCTTCAAAGATTGGCAGCCGGGCTCGGTCATGAAGCCGCTGATTCTGGCTGCCGCGATTAACGAAGGCAAGGTTTCGCCAAAATCGACCTTTTACAACACCGGCACTGTAAAAATTGGAGACCGGATTATCCAGAACGCCACTTATAGGTCGTACGGAAACGTAGACATGCAAGAAGTTATTAATACGTCTATAAATACAGGAGCGGTCTATTTGCTTACCCAGCTCGGCAATGGCCAGATAGATAAAATAGCACGTGATACGTGGCACAAGTACCTAGTGGACAAGTATAAATTTAGCCAGGCAAAAGATTTAGCCGGCAATATGGAAGAACCTGGATATGTACGGCCATCATCCGGAGGCACTGACTTAAATTTCAGATACGCTGGTTCGAGCTTTGGCGTAGGAATCACGGTGACGCCAACCCGGCTAACGGCGGCATATGCGGCGCTGATAAATGGCGGCACATATCATGAGCCACGTATATCAAGTTCGGACAAAGTTACTTCAGAGCGCATAGTGTCAGAAAGTACCAGTGTGACCATGACAAAAGTTCTAGAAACGGCTGCAGCTAAAGGCTTTGATGGTAAAAAACTGCCGAATGCATATGAGTTCGGCGGCAAAACTGGCACTGCGCCATTGCCCGACGGCAGAGGCTTTTACCGAAGGGGAAATGACAGCGGCACATATATAGGATTTATACACAAAGGGTCGAAGCTATACGTGGTGTTCGTGCGGCTGGATGCGCCGGTTACGAAAAATTTTGCCAGCTATACGGCGCGCACACTTTGGTTTGATATGGTAAACAAACTGGCGGCAGATGATATATTTGCCACAGCTGAAATGTAAAACCCATGAGACTAAAATTACGCTCGGCAGCAAAACTATTAGCCCCCAGAAACGGCGTTATTTTATTGTTCGCAATTGCTTGGTCATGGCTTCTTCTTGTAGACGTTGGCAGAATGGCTGATTCCGTGGTGGTGGGCTACGGCGCTCTGCTGATCGTTTACGTGTTTCTTGTAGCTTTGAGTACGTACATTGCGACCAAGGCAAGCAAATCGGGCATTTTTTCGCTGAAAAATAAGTCTTGGTACTCAGCGCTCAAAATTGTCTTTTGCTGGGCGGCAATCGAACTATTTATAGCCTGGTTTTTGGTAGCGATATTTTGGGGTTCTGGAAGTTCTGTGGATGACGTGTTGCCTTTTGGCTCGCTTACGCCTTTGGTAATGTTTACGCCTCTAAAATTCCTTACGCGCTTTTTTGGCTATTTTGGCACCTCGGCTATCGTAGGAACTGGCATTTTGCTGGCGTTCCAAGGTATTCATTGGCGTAAAAGGGCGCTGGCGTACTGGCTGATAGTATTCGGGCTAAGTACAGGGTCGTATTTACTCTTCCAAACTCCTACCGGTCCTTTGATAAATACTACAATTGTGTCCGAAAAGCTGGCCGAACCACGTCAAATAAACACTGGCAGCAGCGAATTTGTACTGTTACCAGAATACGGCCTGGATAATTATGAAAGCACAGCTGTCTATCAAAGATTTGAGCCAACTAACGGCACAGTGTTTTTTAGCGGTACACGGCTAATAACTGACAATAACGGGTCAAGTAATGTACTGGTGTACGGCTCAAATAAACAGGGCTACACAGAAGAGCAAACTAAACCCAGGCTAATTGTAGGCGGTGAATTTATGCCCTATCTCATGGAACAGACCTTGAAGCACATAGCCCCTGTTACTTACGATCAGTTTAAGCTCAGGCGAGTGGTTAATAAAGGCAGTGGGCAGCTGCAAACTTTCGCGCTGCCTAGCGGTATAGTAGTTGGCAATGCTGCCTGTTCAAGCATCATGAACCCAGGAGATTACCGTAAACTTACGCGCGATGGAGCCACCGTGCTGGCGAACTCTGCCTCGCTAGAGATATTCCGCGGTTCGCGTTTATTTGGGATCTATCATGACGGGTTTGCTAAGTTTATGGCCACCTCAAATGCCCGACCATTTCTGCAGTCCGCAAATAACTGGAAGGCTTTCGCGCTTGATCAGAACGGCAATACCCTGGCTAGCGTCCAACCTACGGGCACCAAAGACGTAACCATCCAAACAAACATCCGTAAAACACCATATACTTACCTTGGGGAGTGGGTGGCGTTAATTGGAGGTTTGTATATTGCGAAAGATTTGATTGTGTTAGTAAAAGTACGCTGGAAGAAAAAACTTTAGTTTTTTGGTTATGTTTGACGGGGGAAATTTATTATGCTAATATAAACGTAATTGTTTCATATGAATCCGGGTTTGTTAGTAAGTTACTCGATTTCATTTACAGCAATCGACGTAAACACTAACTAAACAAAAGGATTCTTTTTTATGTCATACGCTTTTAAGGGCAGTCGCCGACCTGGCCCGGGTCACAACCAAAGGCGCAGCGCGCCTCGTAGCAACGGCCGCCGCGGCCAATACATTGATCCTGCCAAATTTGTGCGGGTTGCAACAGGTGCCGAAGCGGAAGAGTACATTACCACTCACCAGTTCAAGGATTTTGATATCCAGCCGGTACTTATGGCCAATTTAACCGCCAAAGGCTACGTAACGCCTTCGCCTATCCAGGACCAGACCATACCGCAAGGGCTGCTGGGCAAAGATATCATAGGTGTTGCCAACACCGGTACCGGCAAAACCGCTGCTTTTGCAGTGCCTATTCTGAACAAACTTATACTAGACAAATCAGCCAAAGCACTGATAATTGCTCCAACCCGCGAATTAGCTGAACAAATTCAAGACGAATGCCGGACTATCGGTAAAGGCAGCGGACTATTTGGCACGCTTTTGATTGGCGGTTCAAGCATGGGCGCGCAACTGCGCGACTTGCGTGACAATCCGCGGATTGTAATTGGCACGCCCGGCCGCATCAAAGACCACATGGAACGCGGCACTCTGCGTTTGAACGGCTTCAACCTGATAGTGCTCGACGAAGTAGACCGCATGCTAGATATGGGCTTCATTCAGGATGTTCGCTATATTCTGAGCCAGCTCAAAACCGACCGCCAATCTTTCTTCTTTTCTGCCACGCTGGACGGCAAGGTAAACAGTTTGATACAGACATTTTCAAATGACCCGGTAGTAGTTTCCGTGAAAACGGGCGACACCGCCGAAAACGTCCACCAAGACGTTATAAAATACATTTCTCCGTATGACAAAATGGATAAGCTGCATGATGTTTTGCTGAAAGCCGGCAAAGTAATCGTATTTGATGAAACCCAGCGCAAAGTTGAAAAACTCAGCCAGGAGCTTATCACTCGCGGCTTCTCGGCCGACGCTATTCATGGCGGCAAATCGCAAAGCCAGCGCCAGCGCGCTCTCAAGCGTTTCAAGACCAACGATGTCAACATCTTGGTGGCTACAGACGTAGCCGCCCGTGGCATTGACGTGGTGGACATCACGCACGTAGTAAACTTTTCCCTGCCACAGTCATACGAAGACTATGTACACCGAATTGGCCGCACCGGTCGGGCGGGCAGAATTGGCCACGCTCTGACTTTTGTCCAGTAGGGCGAGCGTACTTGGCACATCCGCCAGCTGGCAGACTGCACTACTTTTGGAAAGTCCTACTCATTTAGTTGACGCGTTATCGTGCTTAAACTACCCTGGTAGTATGTTTGAACAAACAAAAGATTTTGCTCGGAAACTTTGGCCCGGCAGCGTGAATTTGAAGGCTGCGGACGTGGCCGCCGCGCGAGACTACATTGGCGCGCATTGGCATAAGCTGGAGCGTTTCCATCCAAAAGACGATGAAAGCCTGCTGGGTTTGCCCAAGCCATACCTTGTACCTGCCTATGAAGAAGGCCACGAGTTTGATTTCAACGAGCTGTATTATTGGGACAGCTATTTCATGGTTCAGGGACTCCTGGATCATAAACACAAAGAGCTGGTCGTAGGCATTTTGGAAGACCTCACGGTGCTGTTCAAACGATTTAAGACCATTCCTAACGCTTCGCGGACTTATCTAACCGGCCGCTCACAGCCGCCTTTTCTAACGAGCTTTATCTGGGACGTTTTCAATACATACGACCTAAGTGAAAAATGGCTGCGGGCCCATATGGCCGTCGCCGAAGAAGAGTACCAGACGGTATGGATGGGCACGGTCAAGCCGAATGCCCGCCGGGTGTACCGCGGCTTGTCGCGCTACTATGACGTCAATATGCTCAATGATTTGGCCGAAGCGGAAAGCGGCTGGGACATGACGCCGCGCTTTAACCGGCGGGCGCTCAGCTATGTGTCGGCAGACTTGAACGCGCTGCTGTATAAATACGAAGCCGACCTGGCCAAATTTTACCGGCACGTGGGTGATGTCCGCTCCGCCGCCAAATGGGAAGCGGCTGCCCAGCGCCGCAAAGAAACCATGGACGAGCTGATGTGGAGCAATCTGCGCGGGCTGTATTACGACTATAACTACGCCCGCGAAAAACGCGGCACCGTGGGCTCGCTAGCCGGATTTTACCCGCTCTGGGCCGGCATGGTTACCAAAAAACAGGCCGAGCAAATGGTAAAAGCTCTGCGCCGGTTTGAAAACCGCGGCGGGCTGGCAACCACCGACGTGCAGCAGCTCAGCCAGTTCGTCCCGGGAGCCGTCCCGACCCAATGGGCTTATCCAAACGGCTGGGCGCCGTTGCACTTTATAATTGTCAAAGGCTTGCAGCGCTACGGCTACCAAGAAGACGCCAAGCGCATTGCCATGAAATGGCTCAAAACCAACCTGGACTGGTTTAACAAACACGGCGTGTTTTTGGAAAAATACAATGTGGTCAATCCGGCCGATCCGCCCGCCAAAGGGCTATACCCCTCGCAGACCGGCTTTGGCTGGACTAATTCTGTTTTCGAATATTTCTGCAAGGAGTTCATAGACAAATAAGCCAGGCACTAATCCACGGGTAATTAGACAGGGGAGACTTCTAGGCTATACAATAGACCGGTCATGAATTATTTTATTACCACGTCTATCCCTTACGTGAACGGCGAGCCGCACCTTGGCCACGCGCTGGAATTTGTCATGGCAGACGCGCTGGCGAGAGCGGCCCGGGCGAAAAATAACACAGTGCTTTTCAGCACGGGGACGGACGAACACGGTGGCAAAATTGCCGAAAAAGCCGAAGAGTTAAAAATTTCGCCCAAAGAATTTTCCGACCAAATGAGCCAAAAATTCAGAGACTTAGCCAAAGCGCTAAACATCAGCAACGACCGTTTTATCCGTACCACCGACGCCGGCCACGAACAGCGCGCCCAGCTGATCTGGCAGGCGCTGGAAAAAGACATTTACAAAGCCAAATACACCGGCTGGTACTGCACTGGCGACGAAGCGTTTTTTGCCGAAGCCGTGGTAAAAGCCAACAACGGCGTCTGCCCCAACCATAACCGCAAATATGAAAAGATTGAAGAGGAGAACTATTTTTTCAAACTGAGCGCTTACGGTCCAAAAGTCCAGGCGGCCATAGATTCGGGTGCCTTTAGGATTGTCCCGGCCGCCAAAAAGCATGAAATCTTGCAAGTTTTCAAAGACGGCCTGGAAGACATCAGTATTTCCCGGCCAAAAGACAAATTGGCTTGGGGCGTGCCGGTTCCCGGCGACGACACGCAGGTCATGTACGTTTGGTTTGAAGCGCTGATGAACTATATTACCGTGCTGGGCTATCCCGAGCACGCCGACTTCAAAAAATTCTGGCCGGCCAACGTGCAAGTGATCGGCAAAGACATATTGCGCTTTCACGCGGCCATTTGGCCCGGCATGCTTCTGGCGCTCGGCTTGCCGCTGCCCAAAACTCTCTATGTGCATGGATTTATCAATGCCGAAGGCGGCGTCAAAATGAGCAAAAGCTTGGGCAACTCTGTTTCGCCGGACGCGATCATAAAAGAATACGGCGCCGATGCTTTCCGCTACTACTTGCTGCGCCACATTCCTTCCTACGAAGACGGCGATTTTAGCCATGACCGGCTGCTAGCGGCCTACAACAATGAACTCGGCAATGAACTCGGCAACGCCGTCCAGCGCACCGCCGCTATGATTACGCAGTACCAAGACGGCATAATTGGCAAATCGCCAGAAGCCGAACACGATCAAGCCCAGTACTGGGAGGCTATAGAAAACTGCCATTTTGACCGCGCCCTTGACGAAGTATGGGAACAAGTCCGCGGCCTCAACCAGTACATAGACGAACAAAAACCCTGGGCCATTCAAAAAACCGGCGACAAAGACCACTTGACTGAAGTATTGGCATACCAAGTCGGCTGTTTGCTGGAAGTTGCCGAAATGCTGAGCCCGTTTATGCCCGAAACCGCCCAAAAAATCCGCTACGTGTTCGAAGAAGGCATAATCCGCCCCACCAAAACTACGCTCTTTCCCAGAAAAGATGCGCCAAAGAAAGCCTGATGTGAACTTTGTTGATACGCATTGCCACATTCATGAGGCTGGTACAAACACTGCTGGCGACCAATTTGTCCGCGACAAATGGGCAAAAAGCGGCATAACTGATTCGGCGCCGCTGATTCGGGAGGCAGCAGAAGCTGGCGTAACGCGGTTGATATGCGTGGGCTGTACCTTGCGAGACAGCGAACTAGCGATAGATTTAGCTTCAAAACAACCTACTTGCTGGGCGAGCATTGGCATCCATCCGCATGAAGCCAAGGATCATCTGGAGCTAGTGGTGCAACGGGCTTTCGCCGAACTCGTTAAAAAGCCAAAAGTGGTGGCAATCGGCGAGTGCGGGCTTGATTATTACTATAATCACTCGGATAAACCGGACCAGATTAAATTACTGGAGTTTCAGCTGGAATTAGCTCAAAAACGCAATTTGCCGTTGATTTTTCATATTCGAGAAGCGTTTAGGGATTTTTGGCCCGTTTTTGACCAATACAGGGGCTTAATAGGGGTTGTTCATAGCTTTAGCTCTGATAGGCGAGACCTGGAACAAATCTTGTCCAGAGGCCTCTACGTCGGCCTGAACGGCATAATGACATTTACAAAAAGTGCCGAACAGCTGGAGGCCGCCAAAGCCATACCGCTAGACAAATTACTTCTTGAAACAGACGCTCCCTTCTTGACACCAGCACCAGAGCGTGGTACAATCTGTCAGCCTAAGCACATTGTGCGTACGGCGGAGTTTTTAGCAGGCCTACGGGACGAAACAACGGCAGAAATAGCCAGCGCTACCACCCAGAACGCCTGCGATTTATTTTCAATCAAATAGTTTATGCCACAATCACAATCACCATTACTATCACCAACACCCGAACAGGAGCGACAGCTTTTTGAAAGTTTGACTGACCCTTATCACAAACGTGCTTTTGAGTTGAGGGCGGCTGTATACGGCTTTGAAGCTCTGGTAGTAAACGAAGAAGATGCCCCAGCTGCAAGCACAGAAGCTGCCTACGTTCGACCAGCCAAGGTACCTGAATTTTATGAAATTGAATCAGTTGGTCAACCGGCTGAACCAATCATTGCACCCGCAGGTTCAAAAAGGCAAGCTCTCATAAATGAGTCACGTGCCAAACTGGGCGATATATTTGGGAGTCAAAACTAATGCTCCAGAAGCTTATACAAACTGTTATTGGCCAGCGAGCCGAAGATCGGCAAGCTGATTTATACCGCAACTTGATTCGTCACGAAGCCAAGATTGGCGGAGATGTATTTGGGCCCGTTCCGGCCGGACATCGCCGCGAGTTTTTCTGTCTGGATCGACACACGTGGGTGTGGCATGAGGAATGGCAAGATCAGTCGGGGCAACAGCATGTGCGCACCACACGCTACGACGTTCGCCCAGACGGTCTTTTGAAGTCACAGAACGGCCACTACCAGCGAGTGAGTAACCAAGAAACGAAACGCTTCAAACAAGCCGCTCGTCTGTATATTGACCGGGTGAACCGCGAAATGTACAACGGCCTGATTGTTTAGCGGCTTCGCCTTATGAGAGGGGAATATCCCCTCTCATCGCGCCATGCTCGGAATGAATCCGAGCGTGGGCTGCTCTCCCCTAAAACCACAATAGTGCTTATAATAATAAAGGATGAAAACAGCAATCTATCTTGACCATGCGGCGGCAACACCGATGGACGAACAAGTCGCGGCGGCTATGAGGCCGTATTTTGCTGAAAAGTTTTATAATCCGTCGGCTACGTATCTGGCGGCCGCTTCAGTAAAAGCCGATATTGAAAAGGCTAGAGAAACCATTGCCCACTGGCTCGGCACGCGCCCCGCTACGCTTACTTTTACCGCTGGCGGCACGGAAGCTAACAATCTGGCCTTGTTTGGCGTGGCTGGCAAATACCGCGGCAGCCATATTGTCAGTTCCGCGCTCGAACACGAATCAATTCTAAAACCGCTGGAACGCCTCAAGCAGGACGGACACAAGTACACGCTAGTAGCACCCAAGTCCGACGGGGTTATCGACCCAGCCGCTGTCTCTCGAGCCATAACCAATCGGACCGTGCTGGTAAGCATTATGTATGCCAACAACGAAATCGGTACTGTCCAGCCACTCAAAGACATCGCGGCTCTAGTAGCAACCGAGCGAAAAAAGCGGCAAAAAACTGGCAACCTGCTACCGCTGTTTATGCACACCGATGCCTGCCAGGCAGCCGCCTATCTTGACCTCCACGTGGCGAGGCTGGGCGTGGATCTAATGACGATTAACGGCGGCAAAATTTACGGGCCCAAACAGTCCGGGGTACTATATGCCAACAGCCGGGTTGGCCTGCGGCCGATTATTTTTGGCGGCGGGCAAGAGCTGGGGCTCAGAAGCGGCACCGAAAACGTGGCCGGCGCCATTGGGGTAGCCAAAGCCTTGGATCTTGTTCAAAACCGGCGGCAAACAGAGCGGACACGGCTGACGGAACTGCAAGATATATTCATGAAAGAACTGACGGCCCAAATACCGTCGGTCATAATTAACGGATCTCTCCACAGGCGCTTGCCCAATAACGTGCATGTAACCATACCCAATACGGACAATGAGCGGCTAGTGTTCGCGCTGGATGCGGCCGGCATACAATGCGCGGCCGGATCAGCCTGCAGTGCCAGCAAAGCAGATGCTTCGCACGTCTTGAAAGCGCTCGGCCTGAGCGAAGACAAAGCCCGCGCCTCGTTGCGCTTTACGCTTGGGTTTGGTACAACCGAAAAAGACATTCGCGCGGCAGTTTCCGAACTGGTTAAAATAGTTGCTTGACGGCGCGAGTGGGTTTATACTGCTTATGTTCATAATAAAACAGATATGTTTAAGACAAATATCCTAAAACACCTCACTTGGCAGCGCGTGCTCGCGTCGGCTGGCCTCTGCTTGCTGATTGCCATAAGTTTGTAGCCGCTATTTGGTTCGCCGCCGCAGGCTGACAGGCTTATTGCTAATCATGGTTTCCATTACCGATGTTTTTGGAGTATATTTGATACTAAGATTATGAGAGGGGTGGGATAAGAAGTGGAATTATGGGAATTAGTCTTGATTCTGGGCAGCTTGACAGCGGCGGCACTGGCTTTCGTGTACCTGGCATTGCAGCTTCGCCCGGGGGGCGCCAAAAAAGCCAAAGCAACCGACGCCTACTCTGAACTAGCCGAAAAAGACGTAGAACACATATTCAACGATGAATTCCGCGAAGAGCTTCGCAACCGCGGCCGGCTGCATTTTGAAAAAATAATTGGCGAAAACGCCATGTTCTTGCAGCACGACCTGCGCCTGACTACTTCACAGCTCAATGAGTACATGAAGGGCGAAATTACCAAAAAGCTCCAAGAAGAATTTTCCAAGTACGAAGAATCCATTTCTGACATCAAAGACATGGCCACAGAGTCGATAACCAAGACGCAGGAGGCGATCGATCAGCAGCGGCAAGCTATGGGCCAGCAGCTTACGCAGGAAGTTGCCAGCGAAAAGGCTCGTTTGGTCAAGCGTTTCGAAGACAACATGGCCGACATTGTCAATCACTACGTCATGGCGGCCATAGGCAACCAGATTGACCTGAACGACCAGCTGGAATACATACTGGCCGAACTGAACGAAAACAAAAAAAACATCACGGAGGATATTACCAATGGCGGATGAGCCAGCCCTGCTGCGGCTGCCAATTGGCGTGGCCACGCGGGCGGACGCGGGGCGGCTTTTGCGGGAAGCTGAAGCGATTGGTGATTTTTTGCGCCAAGCCGCTATACGTAAACCAGGCACCTCGCTCAAGCTGCCTAAATCAAGCCAATTGCTTGACGAGTTATTAGACGCCAACAAACTCAATCTGCTGCAATCCGCCGATCGGGAACGGGCTACAAAAGACTTACGAAAAATTTACTCCTCAGCTCCTTTGCTCCACATGAGTTTCGCTACCGAACCTTCTCCGCTTTTTCTACAAAAACTTATGGAATGGCTTCGCCAAAACATACACCCTAATGTGCTGCTGCAGATAGGCTTGCAGCCGAGCCTTGGAGCCGGCTGCGTGATACGCTCTACTAACAAATATTTTGACTTCAGTTTGCGGCAGCGGTTTAGCGACCAGCGAAATTTATTAATCAATATGCTGCGTGAAACAAACCTATCGCCTCAGCCCCCCGCACCGCCCGCCGGGCAGGATTTAGCCGTATGAATTCAGGCAACCAGCATTTTGATAAGCTTGTTGCTGGCGGCAAACCAGTCGGTGAAGTTATTGCCGTAGATAAATTTTTGGTAAAAGCCACAGGACTGCAGCCGTGCAGCGTGCACGCGCTGGTGATGTTTGAAGACGGCAGCAAAGGCTTTGTGCACCAGGTGCTGGCCGACTACGTGGTAATACTGCATCTGGGCAGTACCACCCTGCGGGTCGGCATGGTAGCTGTTATTCAACACCAAGAACTAGTCTGCAAAGTAGGCAAAGATTTTGTGGGCCGGGTAGTAACCGTTATGGGCGAGCCGCTCGATGGCAAAGGCCCGATAGCGGCCGATGCCGTCTGGCCGGTTTTTAATACCGCGCCTCCGCTACATGCCCGCAAGTTGCTGGACACGCAGCTAGAAAGCGGCGTTACGGTTATTGATTCTTTGTTTCCGCTGCTGCGCGGGCAGCGCATGGCGCTGCTTGGAGACGGCAAATCAGGCAAAAGCACGCTGGCAACGCAGCTAACTATAAACCAGAAAAACACCGATCAAATTGTAGTTTACGTATTGATTGCCAAACGCCGCAGCGACGTAGACGCGCTACTGACCCAGCTGCAAGAAAACGGCGGTTTAGAAAAAGCCGTAGTGATTGTCAGCACCATGTTTGAGTCGTTGATTATGAGCTACCTAGCGCCCTACGTCGGGGTGGCCATGGCAGAATACTTATGGCAGCAACAAGCGCAAGACACGATAATTATTTACGATGACCTGACTGCCCACGCCCACGCCTACCGGGAAGTCGCGCTTTTGAGCGGCGTCAGCCCGGGCCGCGATTCCTACCCAGGCGACATGTTTTACGCGCATGCTTCGCTTCTGGAGCGGGCCGGCCGGCTAGAAAGCAACGGCGCGCATTTGACCAGTTTGCCGGTTATAAATGTTGCTGGCGGTGATGTTACCGCCTATTTGCCAACCAACGTAATGTCTATAACCGACGGGCAGTGGATTTTGGATATGGACATTTTTAGGAACGGCATTCGTCCGGCTGTCAATATTGGACTGAGTGTGACTCGCGTTGGCGGTTTGGGCCACAACAAGCGCCAAAAGCAACTGGCCGCCCAGACTTTTAAGCTTTTGGCGGATTATAGGCAAGCCGAAGAGTTCTCCCACTTCGGTTCCGAGCTCGCGCTGGAAGCCAAAAACGCGTTGCGAATCGGCGGATACGTCTTTGAAATGTTGACCCAAAACCCAGCCGACACGTATTCACTAATGTCTCAACAGCTCATGCTGGATATTATTTTGCATGCTGGCGCGTCAGAGACGCTGGACTTGTCAGCTCTAAAATTACACGTTGCTGATTTCGCCGCCAAAATTACCAGCGACGAACTGTATGAAAAAACCCGCGATGAGTTAAAGACAAAATGCAACGTTGAGCTGAAAGGAGTACCAAGTCCCGCGCCAAAAGCGCCAGCGGCAGTGACGAGCGAAGACGCGCAACCAGCTCCAGAAAAAACTGAGGCCAAAACATGAGCAAGCGCCCGGTTGAAATAGAACGCGAAGAAATGGCCATGGGCACTCTGGTGGAGCTGACCAATGTGTTCCAAGGCATAGCCAGCATGCGTATTGCTGAGATCAAGAACCAGGTTCTGCAAGCTACCCAATTTTTCGACGAACTTTGGGGCATTTATTCGCAATTGCGCGTGAGTACGGTTTTTGGTTTCGGCCGTACAAATACAGAGCTGCAAGTAATACCAAAAGAATTATTCATCATTATCACGGCCGAAGGCGGCTTTAGCGGCGACATTGACCAAAAGCTCATCCAGCTAATGATTAAATCATACGACCCATCTAGAAATGATATTATTGTGATTGGCCACCACGGCGCTATCCAGTTGGCGCAGCGCGGCATTTCGTACAAAAAATACTTTAAACTGCCAGTCAAAGACCAAAATATAAACGTGGCGCCAATTATCAAAGAAGTGCAGCTTTATAGCAATACCAGCGTGTTTTATCAAGAGTACGTGTCACTCATGGTGCAAGACGTGAAAAGAATCGAACTCAGCAGCGCCGTCCAGCAGAAGGGCCGGCGGTCTGAAAATCCTGAAGAGATAATTAGCGAGGCCAACTACATATTCGAACCAAGTAGTTTTGACGTGGTTGACCACCTAGAGCGATCTATGATGAACATTGCCGTAAGCCAGGTCATACTTGAGTCTAAACTGGCGCAATACGCTTCGCGGTTTAGGGCTATGAGCGTTTCCAATACGCGTGCCAACGAAGTCAAAAGGGAACTGCATGCCAACTACAACAGCGCTAAGCGCGCTATCAAAGACGAACGTCTAAAAGAAACCATTAACAGCATGAAAAAAATAAAAGCGGGAGCGCTGTCATGACTTCGCCATTTCAAGTATCAAGTAGCAAGTATCAAGTTGCAAGTGCCAAGTATCAAGTACCAGAATCGCGGTTTTTCTCGCGCCTTGAAACTTGCGCCTTGAAACTTGAGACCGGAGGTCGTCCATGAGCACTGGAACCGTGGTAACCATCAAGGACGTCGTTGTACGGGCGCAATTTGACGACGGCGTACCAGCAATTGGCGAACTGCTAATCGTGGACAATGGGCAGCAAACTAAATTACTGGTTGACCATCTGGATCCAGGCGGCATTGCCGCGTGTTTGAATATCCATTCTGATCGCCGCATCCAGCGCGGCATGAAAGTCCAGCGCACCAATAAAGGCGTTGAAATCCCGGTCGGCGAAGCCACTATTGGCCGAATACTGGATGCTACAGGCGACCCGCTGGACGGGCTGCCGGCCATAACTGGCGAGGGGGTGATGCGCAAAGACATTATGAAAATTGAAATCAAAGCATCAGCTTTCAAAATCGCTAAGCCGGAAATCTTAGAGACCGGGATCAAGGTTATAGATTTCTTTACCCCTTTCGTGAAAGGTAGAAAAATCGGTATTATAGGCGGCGCCGGCGTGGGCAAAACGGTACTCACCATGGAACTAATCAACAACATCGCCAAAAACAGCGGCGGCTTGTCTTTTTTTGCCGGCGTAGGCGAACGCATTCGCGAAGGCCACGAATTGTGGGATATGCTAAAAACCGAAAATCTTCTCAAAAACACCTGCATGTTCTTCGGGCAGATGAACGAAAACCCAATCCAGCGTTCGCTGATTGGCGCCGCGGCTACGGCTGGTGCCGAGTATTTCCGAGACGAAAAACACAAAGATATTTTGTTTTTCGCAGACAACATGTACCGCTATGTTCAGGCTAAAAACGAACTTTCAACCATTTTAGACCAAACGCCCAACGAAGGCGGCTATGAGGCTACCATCTTTTCTGACGTAAAAACCATGCAAGATCGCCTAAGCTCCAATGAAAACGGCTCCATAACTTCGGTACAGACAATTTACGTGCCGGCCGACGACCTTTCCGATCCGGCCGTACAGTTTATTCAACATGAAATGGACGGGATTATCGTGTTGTCCCGCAAAGTTGCCGAACAAGGCATCCGCCCGGCGGTTGATTTGAACAAATCCACCTCATCGCTGTTGACGCCAGAGATCGTAGGCGACCGGCACTATCTATTGAGCGTCCAGGCCATGGCTTTACTGCAAAAACACGAATCGCTCAGAAGCATTATTGCTATTATTGGCGAAAACGAGCTGTCGGCAGCCGACCGCGCCGACTACGCCAAAGCCAAAAAACTAATTGCCAACTTTACCCAAAATATGAACGTAATGACTAAGCACAACGGCGTGGCTGGGGATTTTTTCAGCCGGGAGCAGACCTTGCAATCAATCGAGGAAATAATTGCGTGAAACCAGCAGCCAAACCAGCAGCCTTGGCGGGGGGCGCATCAAATCGCACGGGTGACGCCACTCACATGCACGTCAAAGTCTATGCCCCATACAAAGTGTATTACGATGGCTTGGCAGAAAGTATTTCGGCGGAAAACATCACCGGCCCTTTCGACATACTGCCCCAGCATCACAATTTTATGACCTTGCTCAGCCCATGCGAAATCATTGTCCGCAACGACGGCAAAGAGGAAAAAGTCACCACCCAGCGCGGCATTATGCACGTCAAAAAAGATGAAGTGGTAGTATTCCTCGACGTATAATCCGCCAGTGCTCTTTTCATCTGTGACAATCTGTTAGAATGGTTGAGTCATGAAAACTGTGTATGTTGGGATGAGTGGTGGTGTTGATTCGTCGGTCACGGCGGCTTTGCTGAAACAGCAGGGTTATAACGTGGTGGGCGTGTATATGAAAAACTGGACCAAAGACCTGCCCGGCATGCCCTGCCCTTGGAAGGACGACTACCAGGATGCCAAGCGCGTAGCCGTACAGCTAGGCATTGATTTTAAGGTGTACGACTTCCAAAAACAGTATCATCAAAAAGTAGTGGATTACATGATTGATGAGTACAAAGCTGGCCGTACACCAAACCCGGACATTATGTGCAACCAAGAAATCAAGTTTAAATTATTTCTAAACACCGCGCTTGAAGACGGCGCGGACATGATAGCGACCGGGCATTACGCGCGGATAGGCCGGGCAAAGCGCATAGGGCAGAGAGCAGAGTTATTAACTGCAAAAAACAAAGAAAAAGATCAGACGTATTTTTTGTACCGGGTTACGGAACAAGCATTAGCTAGGTCGCTGTTCCCGATTGGCGACTTCAAAACCAAAGCCGAAGTACGAGGCGTGGCCAAAAAACTCGGCCTGGCCACGGCAGGCAAAAAAGACAGCCAGGGCATTTGTTTTGTGGGCAAAGTCGGCATACGCGATTTTTTAGAGCAATACGTGGCGGCCAAACCAGGCGCGCTTATAAATCAAGCCGGGAAAACCATCGGCCAGCACGACGGCGCTATTTTCTACACCATTGGCCAGCGCCACGGTTTGGACGTTGGCGGCGGGCTGCCGTATTACGTAACTGGCAAAAATATGAAAAAAAACGAAGTCTATGTGACAACCGACCTTGACGATGAAAAATTGTGGAGCAGTGAACTGACGCTGGCCGATGTACACTGGATAAACGGCCAGCCAGATATGAACAAAAGCTACCAAGTCCGCAGCCGCTACCGCGCGCCGCTCGTGGAGGCTACGCTACAGCTAGCGCCGCTGGGTGTAAAACAGCCCAAAAACACGCTACATGTAGCGTTATCGGGAAAAGTCCGCGCTATAACCCCCGGCCAGTCAACCGTTATTTACGATGGCGAGCGGGTTGTTGGCGGCGGCATCGTTGTCTAGCTCGCGTCAACAGCGCCTAAAGTCAGCCGGTTTACTCTTGTTTGTAGTTAGGACAGCCAGCCAAAGCTTTACCAGAGCAAACCGCTCATGGTATAACTTAAGGTAATTATAAGTTTAAGCGTGCTAATCAAGCAGTGGGGACAAGCGGCATGGAAGAAAACAACTCGTCGGACGAAAACAACCAAAACGGACCAGGTTCCGAAATCGTTCCAGACAATACACCGCCAGTAGCCGGCGAGACCTTTCACCCGGAAACAGCCAGCCAGCCCGAAACTGTGCCAATGGCGGAGCCGCCGGCCTCTGAACCGAGCGGATTCAACGCTCCAGACGCAAAACCAGAACTTCTGTCTGTCCCGCCCCGCCCCCTAAAAAAGAAGTCAAAAAAAGGCTTGTTGCTTATACTTTTGTTTTTGTTGCTTCTAGTCGCTGGCGGAGTTGCATACCAGTACGTATACCGGAATAGTACAGAGGAAACCTCCAAGGTAGTTGAGACTAAAGAAGTTGAGCAGATTCGTATTGGTAGTATAGATGGTCCAGCAAATAATATTTTCCCCAAAGAGGGTATAGGCATAAGTTACACAATGAATAGACAGATTTACGAAGGCCTAGTAGCCAGCAAAAATGGTAAATACTTGCCATTGCTTGCTGCCAGTTGGACCAATCCAAACGAAAAAACTTGGGTCTTCAAACTTAAGCCAGGTGTAAAATTCCAAAGCGGAAAAGCCTTTACGGCAGCCGATGTTAAAGCGAGTATTGAAGGCTTGAAGCAATTGGATTTTTTGGGTTATGTGACATCTACAATTGATAAAATTGAAGTGGTAAGCGATTTAGAAGTAAAAATTACCACCTCAGAGCCAGACGCGTTGCTTCTTAACCGTTTGGCGATCGCGTATATATCCGATAGCGAAGCAAAAGATTCAGTCGGTAATAACGGCACCGGCCCCTACATGCTCGACAAGACAGCTACTTACAACGAAACTACTGCAACACTTGTTCCGTTCGACTCCTATCATCAAGGTCGCCCCAAAACACGCAAATTAATATATACAATTTATGAAACCGACCTAAAGATGAATGCCGCAATAAAAGAAAACAAGATTGATATGATGGATACTATTTCTAATGCAGATGCTATAGCTGGGCTAAGTGATGCAGGCTTTGCAAAACTAGAATTTGAATCACCAGGTACCTTCGGTATTTATATGAACATGTTGCGTGCTAATAGCCCGCTCAAGAATAAGGAAGTTCGCAAAGCGTTAGCCCAGGCTGTTAACCGCCAAGCACTAATTAACGAGCTAAAGAGCAACAATGAGCCGCGTACCCAAGTAGTACCAAAGTCACTGCCAGGTTATGATGCGAGCATTACGTTTCCTGAATTTAATGCCGCGATAGCCAAAGAAACTCTTACCAAAGCTGGTTATCCAAATGGCGTAACTCTCAAATACGTTTATGCGAAGGATGTTCAACCCGATCCACCTATTTTAATAAAACAACTTGAAGCTGCTGGTTTTAAAATTAACGCTGTGGATGACCCAACTATTGATTCAGTTTACTCTGGGGATTTTGATCTGTTTTCTGCCGCTTGGACAAGTGACCTTTCTGATTCCCGCGATTTACTCGGTGCGTTGCTTCATTCAACCGAACAGTCTTACTCAGTACTTAATGATGCGGAGTTTGACAAACTACTAGCAGATAGTGACAAAGAACTTGACCCAACTAAACGGATTGTTTTGTTGCAACAAGCCAATAAGTATGTTGCAGACAACTTGCTTTGGATTCCTATTCGTAACACTGCTTACGTGTCATACTTCAAGCCTGAACTGGATATAACCATGTCCTACAACGGTGGCGGGAGTCCGGGAGTCTATTTCTGGAAAGTCGGTCAAAAAACTACCAACTAACTTTGGCTAAATCAGTGCCTAGCAAGCACTTAACAAGGAGTTTCCAGAACCCATGTGGCTGAGTATTCGTACCAAATTCTTGCTTCTGGTAGGTTTGCTTATGTTCGTTATTTTTGGTGCTATTACTTTATCTTTAATTCAAAGTGGGACTAAGGCTTTGCGCCAGGATTTGCACGAGGAGTCAAAAGCCTTCGCCAGTCTGGCAACCCAGCCAATCGGCAACACAGTTGCTATTTATATGGACTCGGGGACCTCAAAAATAGATGAGCAAATAAAGCAATTTGTAGAGCTAAACAAAAACATTACAAACATCGCGGTGGTTAACGTAGATGGAAAATTAGTTTACTCCCAGAGTACGAAAAACGCACCAATCGTCAATTCTAGTGAGGCAAGTTCGTTTGACCCGATTTTTCGCAACAACTCTGGCGGAGCCTTAGGGATGATAATTTACCCGTATTTTGAAGCCTCTGGCGCCCACCGTTTCAGCGTAGTCTATACAGTTTCGGATAGTGAAATTGAAAAGGCAGTACGCGACGAAGCTATGTCATTACTGTATTTCGGGTTAGCATCACTGTTAGCCACGATGGCCTTAACCTATTTGTTGATTAACCGTTTGATCATTAAGCCGGTTAGGCAAGTTAGTTCACAAGCCAGCCTCATTAGTGCAGGCAATCTGGAGCAGGAAATAGCTGTCCATGGTCACGATGAAATCGCGTCGTTAGGAGAGTCAGTCAACCGCATGGCCGACTCTCTGAAAGCCAACATCTCCAAGCTCAAAGAAGTAGACAAAGTAAAAAGCGAGTTTATGATGATAACGTCTCACAACCTGCGCACGCCGCTGACTATCATTAGCGGCTATCTGGATAATATGAAATTGATTGCGGGCGACACCGAAAAGCTCGAGTCCGCGCTGGCTAGGATAGGCTCAAGCGTAAAGCGTTTGGAAACATTTGCCGAAGATATTTTGACTATTTCCCGCTTTGAACTGGGCGACACGCAGCTGCAATCAAGCGAAGTGAGGCTGGATGAGTTCATGGGGCGAATAGTCAGCGAATTTAGCCCGACGGCCGAACTCAAAAAAATCTCGTTCGTTGCCGAAATCCAGGACGGCGGCACGCAGCTGCGAATCAGCGCGCCTTTTATACACAGCGCTATCTGGAACATTTTGGACAACGCCGCTAAGTTTACCAAAGAAGGCGGCAAAATAACTCTCGCCACGAAGCGAAACGGCGACAGTCTCCAGATTATAATCAGCGACAATGGTATCGGCATAACCGCTGCCGAGCTGCCAAAACTGTTTACCAAATTCCACCGCGGCACTTCCACGCTAACCTACGATTTTGAGGGTACGGGTATAGGCCTCTATGCTTCCAAAGTTATGGTTGAAAAACACGGGGGCACCATAACGGTTAACAGTGAAGAGGGCAGGGGTAGTACCTTTACAATCAACCTGCCGATTTTTTCCTCTAGCTCCCAGCCACGAGACAGCTAGTTCCAATTTGCTGGGTTGTGGACTAAAATGCAAGCATGTATAAAAACATCCTGTTTGTTGAGGATGAACAGTTCATCGCCGAGATGTACGCCGATATTTTGCGCCAATCAGGCTTAAAGGTGCTGATAGAGGGCAACGGCCAAAAGGGCTATGAGCTGGCAAGCAGCGGAGAGTACGATTTGGTGTTGCTTGATCTCATGCTTCCCGGCATGACCGGTCTGGAGGTTCTGCAACGGCTGCGCAACAAAAAACTTTCGCCCAAATTCACGCCCGATCATCACGTCGTTGTACTTACCAACCTGGACGAGGACGACGTAACCAAAAAGAAAATTTCTGAACTTGCCCAGGGCTACTACACAAAGGTAAACATCACCCCGCACAAGCTCGTTGAGATTATCAAAGACATGGATGGCGGCAAGCGCCCTCATGACGGTTAGCTGCTAATCTGTTAGACTATAACAAATGAACGCGCAGCAGATACGAAAAGCTTACTTAGATTTTTTTACCAAACAGGGGCACAAAGTAATCCCGCGGGCGCTTCTGGTGCCGTACAACGACCCGACTACGCTGTTTACCGGTTCCGGCATGCAGCCGCTTATCCCGTACTTGCTGGGAGAACCGCACCAGGACGGCGTACGCTTGGTAGACAGCCAAACCTGTCTGCGCGCTGACGATATGGACGAAGTCGGCGACAATCGCCACACAACGTTTTTTGAGATGCTCGGTAACTGGAGCCTTGGCGATTACTTCAAAGCCGAGCAGCTTCCCTGGTTCTTTGAGTTTCTGACGGACGTAGTCGGGCTTGATCCGAAGCGGCTGTACGTAACCTGTTGCAGTGGATTTCCGGAATTTGATGTTCCTAAGGATCAAGAAAGCGCCGACATCTGGGCGAATTTATTCAAAAGCAAAGGTATAGATAACAAGCAAATCGACATCGGCAGTGAAGAGCTGGGTTACGAAAAAGGCGAGCAAGGCGGCCGCATATTTTTCTACGACGAAAAAAACTGGTGGAGTCGCAATGGCGCACCAAAGGACGTTAAGCCAGGCGAACCTTGCGGGCCAGACAGCGAAGTGTTTTATCTATATGAAAGCATCGAGCACGACCCTAGCTTTGGCGCCAAGTGCCATCCAAACTGTGACTGCGGGCGCTATATGGAAATTGGCAACTCCGTTTTCATGGAATATATCCGAACCAGTAAAGGCTTCGAAAAACTGCCCAAGCAAAACGTGGACTTTGGCGGCGGGCTGGAGCGGATCGCGGCTGCCAAAATTAACAACCCGGACATGTTCAAAATCAGTGTAATTTGGCCGATTATAGAAGAACTTCAAAAACTAAGCGGCAAAACTTATGAATCACACACTGCCAGCATGCGGGTAATTGCCGACCATCTGCGCAGCGCTACGTTTCTGGCGGTTGACGGCGTGGTGCCAAGCAACAAGGAGCAAGGTTACGTGATGCGCCGTTTTGTACGCCGAGCCATTCGCTATGCGTTCGAACTAGGAGTGGAGCAAAACTTCCTCGAGCACGTCGTGCCGGTGATTGCCGATATGTATCACCAAGATTTCCCGGAGGTAGCAGAAAAGCGCCAGCAAGTAATTGATACGTTAGTAAAAGAAGAAAAAATCTTTCGCCAGACCCTCCGTGCAGGGGTGCGGGAATTAGGCAAACTTGGCAAAGACGGTTTGACCGGTGAAGAAGTGTTTAAACTGTATGATACCTACGGTTTCCCAGTGGAATTAAGCGTTGAAGAAGCATTTAAACAAGACATAAAGATTTCCAAGTCGTGGCGCGGGGAGTTCGACAAACTCATGACAAAACAGCGGCAGCGTAGCCAGACGGCCAGCAAAGGCACGTTCAAGGGCGGGCTGGGCGGTACCTCCGCGCAGCACAAAAAATATCATACCGCTACTCATCTGATGTACCAGGCACTGCGGGACGTGCTGGGCGACCACGTTATCCAAAACGGCAGCAACATCACCGAAGAACGCCTGCGGTTTGACTTTTCTCACCCGGAAAAGGTTACCCCAGAGCAAATCAAGCAAGTTGAAAATATTGTAAATGAACAAATTCAAAAAGACCTGCAAGTTAGTTACGAGGAGTTTCCAACTAAAGTCGCGGTAGAAGAAAAGGGCGCGCTTGGGCAGTTTGGCGACCGCTACGGTGAAACCGTAAAAGTATATAAAATGATAGAGGATGGTGCTGACAAACCGTTCAGCTTCGAAATCTGCGGCGGCCCACACGTGGACCATACTTTGCAGCTGGCCGAAGGCGGCAAGCAATTCAAAATTATCAAAGAAGAATCATCAAGCGCCGGCATACGCCGCATCAAAGCCGTTCTGAAGTAGTCGAACGACCTCTGTTTATGCTACAATGATGCCGATTATGCTCAACAAAATTAAAGGGTTAAAAGCAACCGCGTTAGCGCGCCTCCCCAGAGGCAAAAACAAAGCTGCCGCTGGCAAATATATCGTTGGGCTAGACATTGGAACCGAGTTTGTAAAAGCGCTGATTGCCCAAGTTGAGGGCGACGAGCTTCAAATTATTGGCGTTGGCCGCGAGCACCAAAGCCTGACAGACATGCAAGCCGGCGCTATAGCCGACATAGCCGGCGTAGTCCGCAACTGCGACGCCGCGCTTAGCCAAGCCGAGCAGCAAGCCGGCGTGAGCGTTCGTTCGGCCGTGATTGGGATTGCCGGAGAGCTCGTAAAAGGCACCACCACCACTGTGCGGGTTAGGCGCAAAAACCCTGACAAACAGCTGGATATGGAAGAAACAGAACAAATAATTGGGCTGGTACAGGAAAGAGCCCAGGCCAAGGCCAAACAGCAGCTGGCCTGGGAACTTGGCGGCAAAGACGTAGAAATTCGACTGGTAAATAGCGCGCTGGTACGCATAGACATTGACGGCTATGCCGTAACCAACCCAATTGGTTTTCAGGGCAAAGAAGTAATGGTGCAGTTATACACGGCCTTCGCTCCGCTGATACACATTGGCGCGCTAGAGCGCACGGCGCAGGAACTGGACCTGGATCTTATAGCTGTTGCCGCCGAACCGTTCGCGGTGGCGAGGTCGGTGATTGGCAATGACCCTGACACCAGTATGAACGCCATTCTCATGGACGTGGGCGGCGGCACTACCGACATAGCAGTGCTGCATGACGGCGGCGTGCAAGGAACCAAAATGTTTGGCATTGGCGGCCGAGCCTTTACTCGTTCGGTTGAGCGGGAGCTGGCTGTAAATTTTAGCCAGGCAGAAGACTATAAACTGGCGTATGGCGCCCACCATGTCACAGCGGCTAAAGGCACTGCCATAAAGCACGCGCTGGAAAAAACGCTGGACGTTTGGACCAGCGGCATAGAACTGGCGCTCGGCGAATTTACCACGACCGACCACTTGCCCAGCCAAGTTTTGCTGTGCGGCGGCGGTTCAAGCTTGGAGATGCTGATGGAAAAATTGGAACAGTCCAGCTGGTATCGGGAGCTACCTTTTACCAAGCGCCCGGTGGTGCAGCACATACAGCCTGACGAGGTAGCGGGTATCACCGATAAAACCGGCGACGTAAACGACCATACGCTTATAACCGCCATGGGGCTGCTCAGAGTCGGACTTGATACAATACAAATGCAGGAAAATCCAAAATCAACCGGCAGCGTGAAACAGCGGCTGGATAGGATGTTG
Source organism: uncultured Candidatus Saccharibacteria bacterium (assembly GCA_964593805.1). Lineage (GTDB taxonomy): Bacteria > Patescibacteriota > Saccharimonadia > Saccharimonadales > JBBQAJ01 > JBBQAJ01. The sequence continues at coordinate 325,608 of CAZQHP010000001.1, forward strand.
CAAATATGAGCGTACAACCAACCAAAGATACTATTTATATTGACGCGGAAGACGAAATCACCGTTATTATTGAAAAGGTGCGGGCTTCTGACGCCAAAATTGTGGCGTTGGTCTTGCCCAAACGGGCTGCGACTTTGCAGTCGATTGTAAACCTGAAACTTTTGAAACGCACGGCCAAAGAGGCCAAAAAAAGCTTGGTGCTCATAACTTCCGAAGCAGGACTATTGCCGATTGCGGGGGCGGTTGGTTTGCATGTGGCCAAGACCCTGCAGAGCAAGCCGGCGGTTCCGGCGTCTCCAAAAACCAGCGACGAAGCCATCACGGTGGAAAGCGCAGCTTCGGAGGCTGGCGAAGCGGCACTTGACCCGCATGCTTCTATTGGCCAGCTGGCCGGCCACGTTGCCACCGAAGAAACAATTGAACTAGACAACGACGACACCGCTGGCGCAAAAGCCAAAAACGCCAAAAAAACACTAACCAAAAAATTCAAAATTCCCAATTTTGACCGTTTCCGGCTGATGCTGTTTGGCGGCATCGCACTGTTTGTTTTGCTGATTGTGGGCGGCGTTTTTGCGTTTGTAATCCTGCCCAAAGCCAAAATCGTCATTAAAACCGACACCACGAGTGTAAACACCGACTTGCTCATCATCGCTAAAACGGATGCCAAAGAGGTGGACGGGGCGGCCATGATAGTGCCAGCCACTACTAAAACCCTCAAAAAAACCGACACCGAAAAAGTCGCGGCCACCGGCCAGCGCGACGACGGGAATAGGGCTAAAGGAACAATGACCGTTTACAACTGTACCGATGCCGCGATAACCATTCCTGCCGGGACGACATTTACAAACACGGGCTTTTCATTTACCGCCGATGCGGCAGCAACCATACCGCCAAGCGACTTTTTTAGTAATGGCACATGCAAAAAAAATAGCAGCGAAGACGTTGCCGTGACCGCAACTAAAGCAGGCGGCGAATCAAACCTAAGCGCAGGCAGAGACTATACATCAAACATTGGTTCAACGCTCACCGGCAAAGGGTCGGCAATGAGCGGCGGTACCAGTAAGCTCGTACAGGTAGCCAGTCAGTCAGACATTGATAACGCCAAGCAAAAGGTGACTGATCGTCTGAATACAGCAGCCGCTACTGAACTCAACGCCCAATTTACGACTGAAAACTTTGTGGCAATCACCGACACTTTTGCCGGCGGCGCGCCAACGGTGTTGAGTACGCCAAACGTCAATGAGCCCGGCGCCGAGGTCAACGTGTCCGTCACAATCACCTATACCGAACTGGGCGTTAAGCAAGACGACCTAAAGCAATTGGTGGAAGCGGAGGTTAAAAAACACATAGACAACAGCAAACAAACCATACAAGACAACGGTATCAGCAAAGCGACCATCTTGACTATCGAAAAAAAATCAGCAGGCGAAGTTAAATTCAACATAAAAACCCTGGCAATCGCTGGCCCGCAGCTAGACGCCGATGGTATCAAAAAGCAAGTCGCCGGCAAGAAAAAGAACGAAACCCAGTCCATAATTCAATCGCGCCCGGGCATCAAAGATGTCACCATTAGCTACAGTCCTTTCTGGGTTTTCAGTACACCCAAAAACACCAAGCACATCACCATAACGTTTGACCAAAACAATGCCGGACAATAACATTTTGGCGTTAGATGTTGGCGAAAAGCGGGTAGGCGTAGCCATGGTTCGCGCCGAGGTACGCGTTCCGGTTACGCTGGAAACTCTGGACCGCCAGGCTCCCGAATTTTGGGAAAAACTGTCAGAAGTCATAAAACAAAATGAAATTGGCCAAATTATAATAGGCCTCCCGCGCGGGCTTGCGGGGCAAGAAACGGCTCAGACTAAACATGTTCGGGAGTTTGCCGGGGAACTTGCCAGCCATTTTTCATTGCCGGTTCATTGGCAGGACGAAGCACTGACTTCCGTGCAGGCGGAAACTATTCTAAACGGCAGCGGCAAACCGTATAAAAAAGCCGATATTGACGCCCTGGCCGCCAGCCTGATTTTGGCGGACTATCTGGAAACTGCAAAGGCAACGCCATGAAAGACTTCGCCAAAAACAACAAGCCAAAAAACTGGAACAGGATCTGGCTGACAGCCGGTATTATAATTTTGCTTACTTTTGCTACTGGAGCTTTTTTGGTCCGCCGGTCATACTACCAGCATCTTGAGCCAGTCAGTACCTCTCAAAAGACCGTGCTCTTGACAGTTCCAAGCGGCGCCTCGGCTCAAGAAATAGGCCAAAAACTGGAGGAGCAGGGTTTGATTCGGGCTTCGTGGGCTTTTGAATGGTATGTCCGAAACCATGACGTGCGTGATAGTTTACAGGCTGGCACGTATTCCCTCAGGCCGAGCCAGACGGTTCCAGAAATTGTTTCGGCGCTTACTCACGGGAAAGTGTTTACTGATTTGTTTCGAATTTCACCCGGGCTCAGGCTGGACCAGATTAGAAGTGATTTGATTAGCAGCGGTTTTTCGCCGGAAAAGGTAGATGCCGCCTTGAACTCAGCCCTATATACTGATCATCCGGCGCTGGCCGACAAACCCGCAGGTACCACGCTAGAAGGCTATTTGTACCCCGAATCATTCCAAAGAACAGCCAATACCAAACCAGAAACGCTGATACGCCAGTCGCTTGATGAGATGCAAAAACGTCTTACTCCGGATTTGAGAGCGGCCTTTGTCAAACAGGGAATAACGGTTCACCAAGGGGTTATTTTGGCATCTATTGTAGAACAAGAAGTAAATAACCCTGCCGACAAACCCATTGTGGCTCAGGTGTTTTTGCGCCGCTTTCGCATAGGCATGCAGCTGGGTTCGGACGTCACGGCGTTTTATGGCGCCATCACCAGCGGCCAGGCGGCCAGCGTGGGCTTTGATTCACCGTACAACACCCGGATTCATAACGGATTGCCGCCAGGACCCATCAGTAATGTTTCAGAAGTTTCTTTGCAGGCCGTAGCGCACCCCGCCGAGACAGACTTCTTATATTTTGTGGCCGGCGACGGTGAAGACGAGGGCAAAACATACTTTTCCCACACGCTCGCCGAACACGAGGCTTTGACTAAAGAACATTGCAAAAAACTCTGCCAATAGAGCCACCTCTGTTGGTGTAATTTTTTTCTCTCTGTCTAACAGGGGTAGAAAATGCTTGGAAAAGCTTGCCTTTGCACGCATTTTTGCTATACTTTTATCCGTAACTCGCTCATCTGTAAACAGGGGTGGCCCAAAGAGCAGACAGAGGGGTTATATCTGTTATTGCCCTAAGCGTATGTAGTAAGGTGGTCGAACTCCTTACAAAATTAACTAAGATCCAATAATAGGTTTCCCCGCCGCGGCGGGGATGGAGTTGTTTATTCGTAGCCAGTCGCATGCATTAGGCCGTAAACTTATTGCTCGTCGCAAGACAAAACCCAGCACGCAGCGCAAGTTGCGGCGCCTTTTTGTACGTTCACGACGGCGTGTGATTCGTTACAGCCTGCTTACGGCAAACTTGGCCATGCTGGCCATGGTTGTGTTTTTTGTCGCCAAAACTCCCCCCGACAGCCAAGCGGTTCGCCAGAACGCAACCGCTAGTACTAACTCGGCAGACGTTGTTGCCGGCCCGCTTGACCAAGTTTCATCAGCCGACATTGCCGTACACGTTGCTCGCGTTGCAAGTTTGCCAGAAGCGGTCTCTGTAGTGAACCATGCCGATTCAGTCAGTGCCATAGAAGCAACGGCGCCCGCGGACACGAGCGTGGTAGCAAAGCCGCAAGTGATATCAACCGCCTTGCCTTCTCGTAAAGACATACACACCTATACCACTGTGGCAGGCGATACCATCGGTTCAATAGCGGCTAAATTCGGCGTTTCTTCGGAAAGTATCAGGTGGAGCAACGGCCTGTCCGGCAATACGATTGGTGCCGGCAGACAGCTTGTATTGCCCCCCGCCGGCGTCAACGGTATTGTATATGTTGTTAAACCGGGCGACACGGCCGATACACTGGCTAGAAAATACGGCACGGACAAAGAGTCGCTGATTTCTTTTAACGATGCCGAAGTCACCGGGCTGGTAGCCGGCGAACAAATTTTGATCCCCAACGGCGTTATTCGCGCTGTCGCGGCGCCTTCCTATAACTATTTCTCAGCTATTTATGGCAGCAATGGGTATGATTACGGCTGGTGTACATGGTGGGCCGCTAAGAGGCGGGCTGATACCGGGCGGCCACTGCCAAGCAACCTGGGCAATGCCAGTTGGTGGCGGGGAAATGCCGCAGGAGCAGGTTTGCGCGTTGACCACAGCCCCGAAGCGGGCGCGGTTGCATACTATTCTTTCGTACCCGGGCTTGGCCACGTGGGGTTTGTAGAACAGGTTAACCCGGACGGTAGTATATGGATATCCGACATGAACTATTTTGGCGTCAACCAAATTGGCGGCAGTACGTCCGCTGGCGGTTGGGGTAGAACCAGCTACCATCTTGTTGCGCCAGACCAATTCGGACAATATCTTTTTATTCACTAAAACAATTCCTGGACTCCGGACTCCGGACTCTGTACTCTTAGAAGATGTTTGTAGACTTAGCGCAGGTTAAATTGAAGGCAGGCGACGGCGGGAACGGCGTGGTTAGTTTTCGGCATGAAAAGTTCATTGACCGCGGCGGGCCGGATGGCGGCGACGGCGGCAAAGGCGGCGACGTGGTGCTGGCCGCTAGTCGTAACCAAAACACCCTGGCCAGTTTTCGTTTCCAAAAAGAACTCAAAGCAGATAGCGGCAATGCCGGGTCTAAGCGCCGGAAGCATGGCCGAAACGGCGCGGATTTAGTGGTTGCCGTCCCCGTCGGCACCAGTGTGCTGGCAGAAGACGGTACAGCCTTGGCCGATTTAACCGAAGACGGACAGCAACTCATCATTGCCCGCGGCGGCCAGGGCGGGTTTGGCAACGCGCACTTTGTGAGCAGTACCCGCCAGGCGCCGCGCGTGGCCGAAAAAGGCGAAAAGGGTGATGAGCTGACCGTAACCTTGGAGCTCAAAATGATTGCGGATGTTGGGCTGATTGGTTTGCCAAACGCCGGCAAGTCCACGCTGCTGAGCGTAATCAGTAATGCCCGCCCAGAAATTGCTAACTATCCGTTTACTACCCTTACGCCCAACCTGGGCGTGGCAGATATTGACAACAAAACCTCTCTGTTATTTGCCGATATACCAGGCCTTATAGAGGGCGCCAGCGAAGGCAAAGGCCTGGGTGATGAGTTTTTGCGCCACGTGGAGCGTACCCGCGTGCTGCTGCACCTGATAGACGCGTATCACGACGACATAAGCGGCGCTTACAAAACTATTCAGGCGGAGCTGGCTGCCTACAAAGTTAACTTGTCGGATAAACCCCAGCTGGTCGTGCTCACCAAGATAGACGGCTTGGACGCGGAAATCGTGGCCGATCGGCTGAGCGAACTCAAAAAGCTCGTTCCCAAAAGCACGCCGCTCTATGCGATTTCTGCCCAGAGCAAAACGGGGCTCAAAGAACTGCTTTTTGCAGTCAAAAAGATGGCCGCAAAAGAACGGGCTAAATTGGCTAAGGCCGATGACCTCGCAGAAGACATACCTGTTCTGACGCTGAGTAACGTAGACGCTTGGAAAGTTACTAAAACAGACAGCGGTTTTGTGGTGACGGGTAAAAAGATTGAGCGCTTTGCTTCCAGGACTGAATTTACCAGCTTCCACGGCCAGCAGCGCCTGCGCGACATTATGAAAAAAATGGGCATCATGCATGAACTTAGGCGCCAAGGCATTGAAGCAGATGCCAAAATTATCATTGGCAAACCGAGCATCGGCACTTTAGAGTATTAGCAGTATGAATAGCAGTCTGCTTTTTTATGACCTGGAAACCTCCGGGTTTAGTCCGCGGGATCAGCGGATTATGCAGTTCGCCGGGCAGCGTACAGACCTGCAGTTGAAGCCGATTGGCGAACCCCACAATTATCTGATTAAAATAACCGAAGACATCCTGCCGGATCCGGACGCCGTGCTTCTAACCGGGATCACTCCGCAGATGACCATAGCTGACGGCGTAACAGAAGCAGAATTTTTAAAAATTTTTAGCACGGAAATATCCACGCCGGGCACAATTTTTACGGGCTTTAACAGCATCCGTTTTGACGATGAGTTCATGCGGTTTTTGCACTACCGGAATTTCTATGACGCCTATGAATGGCACTGGGCGGACGGCCGCAGCCGCTGGGATTTGTTGGACGTAGTACGGATGACGCGCGCTCTGAGGCCAGTGGGTATAAAATGGCCGTTCAACAGCGAAGGCCAGCCGGCCAATCAGCTAGGTTTGCTTACCAGCCTAAACGGGCTTGACCATGCCAACGCCCACGACGCCCTGAGCGATGTCCTGGCAACCATAGACCTGGCTCGGCTACTCCGTGCCAAACAACCCAACTTATTCACTTTTTTGATAAATCATCGCGATAAAAAAGAAGTAGCCAAAATTGCGTCCGTCCAAGCCGGGCCATTTGTATACACTAGCGGCAAATACGACAGCCAACACGAAAAAACCACCGTGGTTACGGCGCTGTTTGAGAATCCCAAGAAAAACGGCGTGGTTGTGTATGATTTGCGCCACGACCCCGCGCCGTTTTTAACCATGAAAGCCGCCGAACTGGCCGAAATGTGGCGGCACTTCTGCAAAGAGCGGCCCTGTCCGCACCCCCGTCTGCCCGTCAAAACATTGCAATATAACCGTTGTCCAGCCGTGGCCCCGCTCGGGGTATTTAATAACGACTGTCAAAAACGACTGGAGCTGCCCATGAAGACTGTCAAAAATCATCTAACAGTTTTGAGTCAACACCCCGGATTTGCCGCAGAACTAGCTGAGGCCGTAGAAATTATGGATAAAAAATTCCAGGCCCAGCTTTTGACAGACCAGATTGACGCCGACGCGCGGCTGTACGAAAATTTCGTGAGTGACAGCGACAAGTCTGTGATGGGCAAAGTCCGTTCAAGCGGGCCGAACGAACTGCAAGACTTGCAAGCAAATTTTGCAGACGACCGGCTGGCACAGCTTCTGCCGCTTTATAAAGCCAGAAATTTTCCAAAAACCATGACCAGCGAAGAACGGGAAACCTGGCAGAGATTTTGCGAAAGGCGCCTTCTGGGCGGCAAGCAAGCCAGCCGCGCGGCGCGTTTTTTTGAACGGCTGGGCCAGCTGGCCGAGCAAAAAGACTTAACAGCCAAAAAGCGTTTTTTACTAGAAGAGCTTCAGCTGTACGGCCAAAGCGTACTACCAATTACGGAGTGATTTGTTCGAGATTAGTAAAAGCCACAAAGATCTTTGCAGATCATGATAACGCAGCTTACGCCAAATAATAACCAGCGCAGCACATATCACCTCAAGACAAAGTACGCTGCCAAAGGTGAGCCGAAAACTGGTACCTGGGATTAAGCCCAGCACGATAAAATCTATCATAGTCGCCCCTTGTTGGCGATTATTTTACACTTAATTGTAACTATGTCAATTAGATTGTTTATTGATACGCTTAAGCTTTTGCCAGCGTCCTCGGTTTCCAAGCAAAAAAGTAATGCCCGCGAATGTTAAAAATATTCCCAATGAAACTAGCCACCAAGCACTATGCCTGGCAAGAAAAAAGACGCCCACGGCCAGTACTATTGGCGCCGTGGCGTCATAAAGAAGCTGTATTGCCGGGTTTTTGACGAATATAACGTCGCCGAGTTTGTCGGCGTACTTTTTGAGCAGGTCAATGTAACGTTCGGCCCAGGTATGATTTATGGCCAATAAACTCAGCCCGATTATAAAAAGCGGGACACCACCCGGCCCGGGCAGCCAGCCGGTCAGCAGAGCGGCAATCATAAATACTAGACCCAGCACGTCCAGTACGATTATTTTCCAAAACCCAATAACCCTTTTCATAAGCCCTAGTATACGTCATATGCGGATAGCTAGCATATGGACTTTTTCTCTGTTATTTGGTACAATCTTCCAACTGTGAGCGACGTTATAAGAGTAAAAGGGGCAAGGGAACATAATCTCAAAAACGTGGATGTTGAAATTCCTCGTAATAAGCTGGTGGTTATCACCGGCCTGAGCGGTTCCGGCAAGTCGTCGCTGGCCTTTGATACTATTTATGCCGAAGGGCAGCGCCGTTACGTGGAAAGCCTTAGCGCTTATGCGCGGCAATTTTTGGGCCTGATGGAAAAGCCAGACGTGGATCAGATAGACGGTCTTAGCCCGGCAATTTCCATAGACCAGAAATCCACCAGCCGAAACCCGCGCAGTACGGTGGCAACCGTTACGGAAATCTACGATTATTTGCGCCTGTTGTTTGCCCGCATTGGGACTCCGCATTGTCCTATTTGCGGCAATGAAGTTGCCCGCCAAACAACGAATGCAATCGTAGACCAGGTCGCGGCTTTGCCAATGGGCGCGAAATTAATGGTTCTGGCGCCGGTTATAGCAGACAAAAAAGGCGCGTTTGAACACATCCCGGAACAATATATGAGGGCTGGATTTGCTCGCGCCCGGGTAGACGGCGTTATTTACGCGCTAGATGAATTTCCGGAACTAGACAAAAACTACAAGCACGCCATAGAAATAATCGCCGACCGCGTGGTAAATGACCGGGCCAGCCTGGGCCGGTTGACGCAGACCGTGGAGCAAGCGCTAGAACTGGCTGAAGGCAAGCTGATTGTGGTAGACGTTGACAGCAAGCAAGAACACAGTTATTCGCTCATGTATGCCTGTATTGACCATCCGGATGTAGCCATACCGGAACTTGAGCCTCGCACGTTCAGTTTCAACAGCCCGCATGGCGCCTGCCCGGTTTGTACCGGCTTGGGCTCGCGCCTGGAAGTTGACCCCGAACTGGTCATACCCAACGGCCGCTTGACGATAGCCGAGGGCGCTATTCGCCCGTTCAACAGAGTCGCGGCCGACGCCTGGTATATGAAAAAAATGCAGGCCGTGGCCGAGCGGTACAAATTTTCGCTTCATGAGCCGACAGGGGAGCTTAAGTCAGAAAATCTGAACAGGCTTCTATACGGCACGGGCAATGAAACGTATCGCGTGGCACTGGGCAGCGGCCGGACCTTTGAAACAACCTACGAAGGCGTTGTGCCCAACCTGGAACGCCGGCACAAAGAAACCGATAGCGATTTTATGCGCCGCGACATAGAACGCTTCATGCGCGAACGCCCCTGCCATGTCTGCCAGGGCCGCCGCCTCAAACCAGAAGTGCTGGCGGTGACCGTGGCCGGCAGTTCAATCATGGATATATGCCAGCTATCCATAGATGAAGCGGCAGAGTTTTTTAATAAATTGAAACTAGACACTAAAGAACTTCAAATTGCCCACCAGGTTATAAAAGAAATAGGCGCCCGCCTAAAGTTCATGCAGGACGTGGGGCTCAATTATCTTAACCTGTTGCGCAGCGCTGTTACGCTGTCGGGGGGCGAAGCCCAGCGTATCCGGCTAGCCACCCAGATTGGCTCCGGATTGCAGGGCGTCTTGTACGTTCTGGACGAACCGAGCATTGGACTGCATCAGCGGGACAACGCCCGGCTTATTACTACGCTCAAACACTTGCGCGACCTAGGCAACACCGTACTAGTCGTAGAGCATGACGAAGAAACAATCCGTACCGCGGACTTTTTACTGGATATTGGTCCGGGTGCCGGTATACATGGCGGCGAAATTATTGCCGCCGGGACGCCTGACTTCGTGGCCAAAAATCCAAAAAGCATCACCGGCCAGTACTTGCTGGGCAAAAAAGAAATCGCCATGCCCAAAAAACGCCGGACCGGCAACGGCAAGTCGCTGGTCATCAAAGGCGCCCGTGAAAACAACCTCAAAAATATCACCGTGGAAATTCCGCTTGGCAAACTAGTTGTGGTGAGCGGCGTGTCTGGTTCTGGCAAGTCGTCGCTCATAAATGACATATTGGCCAAAGAATTATCCGCCCGGTTGATGCGCAGCAGCGAAGTGCCCGGGGCTCATGATGACATAGGGGGAATAAAAGAATTGGACAAAGCAATCGTGATTGACCAGTCGCCAATTGGCCGGACGCCCCGTTCCAATCCCGCCACTTACACCGGCCTATTCACGCCCATCCGCGAACTTTTTGCCAGCGTACCGGAAGCAAAACTACGCGGTTATAGCCCAGGTCGGTTCAGCTTTAACGTCAAAGGCGGCCGCTGTGAAAACTGCTCTGGCGACGGTATTATCAAAATAGAAATGCACTTTTTGCCGGATGTCTACGTGTCCTGCGAAGTCTGCCAGGGCAAACGCTATAACCGCGAGGCTTTGGAAATTCACTACAAAGGCAAAACCATCAGCGATGTCCTGCAAATGACCTCCGACCAAGCGTTGGAATTTTTTGAAAACATCCCCGCCATTGCACGTAAATTGCAAACTATGGTGGACGTTGGACTGGGCTATATTGCGCTGGGACAACCGGCAACCACACTGTCCGGCGGCGAAGCACAGCGCGTCAAACTGGCAACCGAACTTTCTCGACGCCCCACCGGCCGTACGCTGTATATTCTGGACGAACCAACCACCGGATTACATTTTGCAGACGTTGATAAACTGCTGGGCGTATTGCACGCGCTGGTAGACACCGGCAACAGCATGATAATTATTGAGCACAACCTGGACGTTATAAAAAACGGGGACTGGCTGATAGATATGGGTCCCGAAGGCGGGGACGCCGGAGGCCAAATAGTTGCCCAAGGTACGCCGGAACAGGTGTCTAAAAACAAAGCCTCCTACACTGGCAAATACTTGACACATATGTTATAATAAGCCTCATGACCTCTCTAGATGCAGATAATCAACCAGATTGGAGTGTGATTCGGGAATTGAATCACAGAGCAAGAATGGCGAACGACTTAGGTGCCATGGCGGTTGGTATGCCTGATGCATTTGAAACTGCGGAGAGCAGACAGATCTACGAACAGCGGCTTCGCGAAGAACAGCCGGAATTATATGACGATATCAGAAAACTTGAAGGCATGCGTAATGTTGTTACGGCGATTCGTCGCCCCAGAGTGCGCTAACTATTTTTTGTTGAGAAAGATATTACGTTTGACCTTTTGCCATATTATGGCTCGGGTTTCTTTTTCTTTAAGCAGATGCAGTAGCGACAGCCCAATGCTCAGTACAACTACACCAAGTAGCACCAACTCTATGTATTTATCAAGTCCTGGGATGCGGCCGCCTACGTGATAGCCAAGCAACGTCATGCCAGCGCCCCACAGCGTGCCGCCAATAACATTGAAAGCCATGAAGCGTTTTCTGGGCATCTTACCAACACCAGCAACGACCGGCGCAAACGTTCGTACAACGGGCGTAAAGCGAGCCAAAATAATTGTTTTGCCACCGTGTTTTTCGTAGAACACTTCAGCACGGGTTATGTATCCTTGCCGGAATAGTAGACCGTCTTTCTTTTTAAACAGTCTGTGGCCGCTGCGCCTGCCAATGCTGTAGCCGACGTTATCGCCCACGATTGCCGCCAGCACCGTCGCAACTATCAGCGGCAGAATCGGTAATTCGCCCTGAGAGGCCAGCAAGCCAGCGCCAAACAGCAGTGTGTCGCCAGGTAAAAAGAAACCCACCAAAAGCCCCGATTCGGCAAACACAACCAGCGCCACAATCAGTACGCCAATCATTCCGCCAGCACTCAGTAATTGATTGATATCAAACATCCTACTAAGCGTACAGATTCACCCGTCCATAGTCCATACATGAAAATATGCCCGTCATCTGTTATACTGTACTCAATATTCAGTATATTCGGAGGAACGATGAGCAACGACACGATAGCAGTGGAATTACAGGAGCGTACAGTGATGCGCAAGGGTTTGCGTGGTTTGCGAGCTTCTGGCCTGATTCCGGCTGTTATTCATGACCACGGCAAGGCATCAATACATGTCATGGGTGATTTTGTGCAAATGCACAAAGTTTACAGCGCAGCCGGCAAACACCACCCCGTGCAGCTGACGGTAGGCAAACAGCAGCATTTAGCACTTATAAAAGACGTTGATTTCGAACCCGCCAAACACCGTATGCGGCACATAGTCTTCCAGGCTATCAAACAGGACGAAGAAACTGAGGCCGAAGTCCCAATTGCCTACAAGGAAATCGAAATTCCAGCCGAAAAAGCTAGCTTGCTGGTGCTCAAACAGCTTGACCGCGTGCAAGTTAAAGCCTTGCCAAAAGATTTGCCCGACGAACTGGTAGTAGACCCTGGTAAATTAGCTGAAGTTGGCGACCACCTGACAGTTGCCGACCTTGAAGTACCAGAAGGTGTCACTGTCCTGACCGACCCAATTTTGCAAATCGCCATCGTAGAAATGCCCAAAGACCAAGCTGCCGAAGCCGACGCCGCCGCGGCCGCGCTGGCCGACGATGCCGGTGCACCTGATGCTGCCGAAGAAACCACCGAAGAAACACCTGCTGAAGGCTCAGACGACTCAAAAGAAGCAACCGAAGAAGAGTAACAGACCCTATCTTAATAAAACTCCACCAAGCATACCGCCAGCGACGATAATAAAAAGCGGGTTAACTTTCCACTTGGCTATGGCCATAAATGCACCAACAGCGATTAACAAGTATGTTACCGACAGGGGGTTGGCTTGTAGTAAATTTACGCCGATTGCTATGAGTACGCCGGCCGCCGCCAAGCCAACCGACTTCAAAAAATAATCAGCCCGTTCGTGATGGATGTATCGACTCAAATAACGTCCTGTCAAAACAGCCAAAACACAAGGCGTCCCGTAGATAGCAATCGTCGCCACTAGCGCCCCAGAAAAACCATGCGCGCTATATCCAATAAAAGTGGCAATGCTAAAAAGTTGCGGCCCGGGCGAAGCAAAGCCAAATCCAAGAAACGTAGTGAAATCATGCGGCGTAAGCCAATGCGTACGTTCCACGGCAACTTCGTAAAAAAGCGGCTGGCTACTGCCGGCAAAACCCACAAGGCTTATAAAAAACATATAACCAAAAATAATTAAAAGCTGCTCAAGCACGGGTTTTTATCCTAATTAGTGGAAATATAAAGATACCAAAAAGCGCGGCCGCCAATAAAATAACAATCACCGGCACGCCAAGCCCAAACTTTGCGCCAAAAGCCAAGGCAACAATCGCCAATAACCATTTGTTTTGTAAATGACTATTGCCAATACGGTAGGCGTTACCGATAATAATCCCGCCTACTGCAGCCTGCAAACCAAGCGTATAATTGGTGAAATCACTGCCCTTAAAATATGCAAAATACAAAAAACTAAACAGTAATGTAATCGTAATTGACGGGGCCAAATAAACAACTGCTCCAATAATCGCACCGCGTACGCCGCGCATAAAATAGACCACTTGAACTGCTAAAATAACTTGGGCTGCCCCAGGTAGAAGCTGGCCCGCCGCGGACGCGCTATGTAGCTGGCGCTTAGTTAGTATTTTTCTTTCATCTACCAAAGCGCGTTCTAAAAGCAAAGACGTGGTTGGCCAGCCCCCGAACGCGCTGGCTCCTGTTTTGAAATACAGAACGGCGAGTTCTGGCAAGCTTATGGGCGCATTGATAGGTTTACTCATCCAAAAATCCGCCGGATTGGTGAGACCAGAGTTTTGCGTACAGGCCCTTTTGTTTTAGTAACTTCTGGTGGCTGCCTTGTTCAACAATTTTGCCGTGGTCTAGCACTACAATTTTATCCATCCGTTGAACCGTGCTAAGCCGGTGGGCAATCACGACTGCCGTTCGGCCTTCCATGAGTTTCCATAACGCGTCTTGAATCAGTTTTTCTGACTCTGAATCAAGCGCGCTAGTGGCTTCGTCTAGTAACAAAATCGGCGCGTTTTTTAACATTGCCCGGGCAATCGCTACGCGCTGGCGTTGACCGCCAGATAGTTTGACCCCGCGCTCGCCAACTAAGGTGTCGTAGCCCTGCGGCAGCTTGCTGATGAATTCATCAGCATGAGCCCGCTTGGCCGCAGTTTGGATTTCTGAAAAGCTGGCACCGGGTTTTCCGTAGCCAATGTTTTCACCAAGCGAACGATGAAACAGCAGTGGTTCCTGCGGTACATATGAAATTGCTTTGTGGACATCATCTCTAGTTATGGATCGGATGTCCTGACCATCAATTTTTATAGCGCCCGCTTGGATATCCATATACCTAAGCAAAAGTTTAGTGATGGTAGTTTTACCTCCGCCGCTTGGACCCACCAACCCAACGCGTTCGCCTGGTTGGATGTCTAGCTCAAAACCATCAAAAAGACCGGCGGACTCGGCGAGTTCGTAGTTAAACTGGATTCTTTCAAACGTTACACGGCCTTGATCAATGCGCGAGGTTTCCGGCTCCGCAGGATCTTGTACGGCCGACTTGCGCGCAAACAATTCAGTCATTTCATGCGCGTCACCGAGTATGCCTTCAAAAAAGCGAATAGAAAGCGCTGACTTGTGCAAGCTGTCGATAATCCTAATTATATAAACCTGAAACAACAAAAACGTGGCAAACGTAATCGCGTCGGTTTCTACTGCCCTAATTCCGCCTATTAATACAACCACCTGCAGCAGCGCTCCAAATAACGCGATGTACAGGTTGTTGCGTACGCCAATACGCCAGCTGCTTATAAAAGCCAATTTACGTGAGGAATTAGTTTTGCCGTATCGTTTTGATTCCAGGGGCATGGCTGCAAAAGTATCTACTGTCACAGCGTTTGTTAGCGCGTCGGCTAGTTCGCCGGTTTGTACGCTTTCGCGGGCTACTGCCTTTCGTCGAATCGGCATGCGTTTGTTGGTTAGATACGCGATAACTACAAAAGACAGTAGCCACGTAACGCCAACGCTCAGACCGATAGCTGTGTTTATATATGTTGTGATGATAATTGCCGTCAGCACTGTGCATATTTGACCCCAAAAATCCAAAAACCATGTAACGTGAAACTGGTCAAACGCCTTGGCAAATCGGTTTGCTTGAGTAACCAGCGAACCGCTAAAATTGTCGGCAAAAAACGCATAATCCTGCTGGAGCAGTTGCTCAAAACAATCATTGTATATATCTTCCATAGTTCTGGAATGGAGACGTATGCCAATAAAGTAGTCAACCGTAAACCACAAAAGCGCGCCGCCAGCAAACGTCAAACCCGCGTACAGGACGTTGCTTATGTCGGCGTGCCCGGTGGCTATAAGCTGGCCCAAGGCTTTCGCTACGAACAAAGGACTCACGATATTTTGCAGTACCACGGCCGGTCCGAGCAAAAACATCCCCGCAAACGACCATGGCCGGCGCTGCCAATAAGAAATGAAAAGCAGTATTGGCTTAAAAGTATCTAACACGCTGTTTCCATTTTACTAATAAGCCATCCATTGTCATTATTTGTAGCCTTCGGCTTGCTTGCTGAATAATTCATGGTACAGGCCCTTGTTTTTCATGAGCTCTATGTGAGAACCTTCTTCTATTATTTTTCCTGCGTCAAGTACCACAATTCTATCAGCGCGCCTCACTGTGCTAAAACGGTGACTGACTATTATGGCGGATTTATTTTGATAATGTTCAAAAATGTTGTTGAAAATTTCATATTCCGCCTTGGCATCAATTGCTGAAGTTGGTTCATCAAGAATAAGTAAGTTTGCCTGGCGATAAAATGCCCTGGCCAATGCAACTCGTTGCCATTGGCCGCCGCTAGGCTCCACGCCTTTTTTGAAACTGCTATCTAGCACGGTGTCCCAGCCGTGTTTGTAATTTTCGACGAATTCAGAGACGCCACCAAATTTTGCGGCTTGTCGTAGTAAGTTTTTATCTGGCTCAGCGTTGGAACGACCAATTTCAATGTTTTCATCAATTGGGAGGGGATATTGGTTAAAATCTTGAAACAGCGTGGCAATTTGCTCATACCACGACTCAATTGATAAATCTTGTAAATCAACTCCATCAATTAAAATTTTTCCAGACGTTGGCCTGTAAAACCTAAGCAAAAGTTTTATCAAGGTACTTTTACCCGCGCCATTTTCGCCAACCAAAGCTACATGCTCACCTTGTTTAATCCGTAGATTTAGGTTTTCAAACACGTGTGACTCTTTGTTGGGATAGCCAAATGACAGGTTTTCTATAATAATTTCTGGGGCATTTTTACCTGCCGCTGTTGCACTAGGCGAGTCAATTATAGTTGGTTTAGAATCAAGCATCGTGAAATAACTATCGGCAAACAACAGCCCTTCTTGCATTCGCGAAAGTGTGCCAAATATGGTGTTGAGGGCTGCTCCCACGCGTAGCAGTGCACCAGACAGAAAAAAGTATTTCTCAAGTGACATGCTACGATTTAAAAATTGTTTTAACAAATATACAGCACCAATGGCCGTCCCAGTAGTTTCCATAATTTTGGTGGGTACAAGCGACTTGTTGGCACGACGCAGTTTGCTTTCTTGTTCATGGTAAAAGTCTACATTCATGCGGTCAATTTTGTTTAGAATATATTCCGAAGCTTGGGTACTCCGTAACTCCATTTGGCCTTTAGCCTGTCGAAGTATCCAGTCCAATCCCCAATAAATATGCCTTTGATCGCCCTTTTGATCCCATACAAACCATTGGAGTTTGGCAAGTTTTCCTTCAGTTATAAGAGTTGGAATCAAAAACAAAGTAATTAACGGAACCAGCCACCAAGTAATTTGGGCTACCACCACGGTGATAGCAATAAATCGCAAAATACCATAAATTAAATCAAGATTTGCGTCTGACAAATTTGGGATTTGCCAGGTGTAACTGTTTCCAACTTTGTTTAGTTGATTTCGGGTGGTTTCATCATAATAATCTTGTAAATCCATGGTGCTCAAAGTTCGTAAAAACTGATTGGTAGACCAGCGAGCCAGTGCAAAATAGGTTAGGCGTTTTGCCAAAGCCATCAGCAAAAATCCTATGGCGATTCCAAGGCCTGCAAAGATGTCAATCCACAACCAAAACCATATGCCCGTTGTTTGACCGCTGCTTACAAAAGTTGCTAAAAGTGCTCCTAGCCGAGCGGTAGCGTAGATACCGACTATAAATGAGCCTATTTCAAAAAATGCCCCGGTAAAAAATATTGCCACTGCTCCAGCACGAACTGACCAAACGGTTTGTAGAAGCCGCACACTTAATAGAAAACGCCGTTTGAGCGAAACTTCATTATTTACTTCTGGCGATTTAATAGTATTCATATCCACAAGCCTCCTTGCTTGCGGTTATTAGTTTGTGATAGAAAATTATTTGTAATTAGAACGTTTTTGTAAGGGGTGGTTAGCACACCACGGGGGCAGCTTGGCCACTTGTGAAAAAAGTGAATATCAACATGGTTTTGCCGGCCCTTTCCCTTAAATTTGATAAATACAGGCTACATTGTAACACTTATGTCAAAGGGGGTGCAACAGATAGCCTAATCAGCTACAATGTATAAATTATGTATGAAGGAAATTCATTCCTTGGCGGGCCAGACTTTAGCTCTCTGGCTGAAGTGCCGCCGCCATCGCCGGAGAAAAAGCCGGACGATGACGATGATGATTTAGAAGAGGATCCAAAGCCAAAAACACTCATGGATTTTCTCAAAAAAGATCCAGAAGAATCCAAAGAAGAAAAACCCGAAGAATCAGACGAAAAGACCAAAGAAACAGAGGAGTCGGATGAAAAAGCCGAAGACGAAGAACCGGAAATAGAAACTGACCCCGCGGAAGACGCCGAAGAAGTATCTGATTCCCAAGAAATGACCGGCGAAGAAGAACAACTAGCCGCCGCCCAAATCATAAAAGAACGGGAAGAAGCGGTTCGGGCAGAAGTGGACGAAGCCAAAACCGCTGAAGCAGAAAAAGAAGCGCTGGCCGCTGGCGTGTTTTTGGATAAAGCCAAAGAAGAAGTAGAAGACGGCCAACCTGTTGCAGTGGCGCTGGACAACGCCAAGGCCAAAGCTCTAGAAAGCCTTGGCATTGAACAGCCCGAAGCTGACGAAGAACCGGAAGTAGAGATAACTCCGGCGGCGCCGGAGACCGTTGAAATACCGGAACCAATAGAACCGGAAGAACCTGAAGCGACTCCAGTAGCGCCGATACCTACGGCTGTTGGTGGCGGCACAACGCCTCCCCCTCCGCCGATAGTACCGGCTGGCGGCTTACCGCACATGCCTCTAGGCGGAGGTGGCTCTGGCGGCAATGTGTTACCACCCACTCCGAATCTATTGCCAGATACAGAAGATCAATCCGGGCGCCGTGTTAATACCGGCGGGGCTGTACTAGCCGGCGGTTTAGTGGGCTATATGATTGGCCGGCGGCGCGGGCGGATTAAAACTGAAAAAAAACTACTGCCCATCCAGCATAAACTGGAAAAAGAGCTGGCCGATTTGCAGGACAAAATTGCCTGGCACGAAGCCAGTGTCCGCTCGCTGGTGCATGAGCAAGTGTCCAAAACGCCCGAACCAGCTGAGCAAAAAACCGAACATCTGAAAACAGCCAAAGAGCACAAAGACGCCAAAGCGGAACATGAAGCCGAAAGCACAACTTCCCAGAACCATTCCGAACGGCTCGGCAAATTTGCCATGGTAACAGAACGGCCCAGCCAGCCAGAGGCCAACCGCACGCCCGAACAGCTCAAGCCGATAGACCTCATGACCGTGCCGGAACTTTTGGTTCTGGCCGAAAGGATTGAAATAGAACAATCAACAGTTAGGAAATTGTACGAAGCCAAGCGCCTAAACTACGAAGGCTTGCGGCGTATCATCCGCGCCTATTTGCGCGGCGAGCGTTACGATCAGCTGGTTCGTGATAACCTGCTATCTCCCGAAAAATACGCCTATCCAGAAATGCTGCAAACTATCAATACAGGCGCTATGCAAGTCGGCAGCAGCCTGCCTGGCCAGACGAATACGGTCGATCCCAGCAATCCTCCAGGTCAGTTCGGTGCTACACCGCCACCAGCCAATCCTTGGCAGGCACCAAATCAAATCGTGCCTGACCAAAAAACAAACGTGCCCCAAAAGGGCATCATTGTCGCGGGCATCATCCTCGCCGTGCTGTTGCTGATTTTTATTGTCGCCCGCTAACTGAGGTATAATGTCAATCTGATATGGGCAAGATAATTCTTTATTACCAATTTGTGGCGCTGGCCGATCCAGACATGACTATGCGCTGGCAGCGCGAGCTATGCGAACGCTTGGAGCTGAAAGGCCGAATCATCATTTCCGCACATGGTATTAACGGCACTGTGGGCGGCGAGCTGAAAAACGTCAAAGCCTACGTAAGAGCCATGAACTTAACAAGCCAGTTCAAGGGTATGCAATATAAATGGAGTGATGGTTCGGCCAGTGATTTCCCTCGTCTAAGTGTCAAAGTCCGGGACGAACTGGTGACGCTGGCGCCCGGCGAGAAGTTTGACGTTTTTAACAGCACCAAAGGTCTCAAGCCAAAGGCTTGGCACGATTACCTAGATAAGCACCCGGATGCTATCGTCTTAGACGCGCGTAACGATTACGAATCTGACATTGGCGCCTTCAAAGGCCAAAACGTGGTAAAGCCCAAGATAAAAAACTTCCGTGACATCAAACCAGAACTGGACAAACTGCCCAAAGACCAGCCTATTCTGACGTATTGCACGGGCGACATACGCTGTGAATACTTGAGTGCTTACATGAAACACAAAGGCTTTCCTGAGGTCTATCACCTGGACGGCGGCGTGGCCAAATACGGCCAGCAATTTGGCGACGGAGGGCATTGGGAGGGCAAGCTATACGTCTTTGACAAACGCATGAAACTGGCTTTTTCTGACAAATCCAAAGACATAGGCCATTGCGTACACTGCGACGCTTTAAGTAGTCGGCACATCAACTGCGAAGACGTAAGCTGCAACCGCCTCATTTTGGTTTGCAACGACTGCGGTAACAAGACCACCCACTGCGAACTCCACGCTAGCCTGGCTGTATAATTACAACTGTGAATAAACGGTTGGAGCAGAAGCTCAAGGATTTACCAAAGACACCTGGTGTCTATTTCCACAAAAATACCAAGGGCGAAATTATTTATGTGGGCAAAGCAGCAGTTTTAAAAAACAGAGTGGCTCAATATTTTCAAAAATCGCGAAACCGTGACGCCAAAACTGAAGCCCTGGTGGCAGAAATTGCCGACACCGACTGGATGGAAGTGGAGAGTGAATTGGAGGCATTGTTTCTAGAGGCCGAAATGGTGCGGCGCTACATGCCACGCTACAACATCTTACTGCGCGACGATAAGTCCATGGTTTACATAAGGGTAGATTACGACAGCGACTTTCCTACTGTCGGTACGACTCGAAGGCCGCTTGACGACGGCGCGCGGTATTTTGGCCCTTATCTCAGCACGCAAAGCGTTCGCCAAGCACTCAAACTTTTGCGTCGGATATTTCCGTTTGCCACCAGGCAAATAGGCGGCCAAAAAAGAGCCACACTACACTACCACCTAGGGCTTGACCCAGGTTTGGAGGAAGGCAAGACCAGCCTAGAGGATTACCGGGCTAATCTTCGCAAACTGATGGCGGTTATAGAAGGCAAACGCAAAACAATTGAAAAACAGCTAGAAAAAGATATGAACTCCTTCGCAAAAACTTCGGAGTTTGAAAAAGCAGCTGCGGCCAGAAACCAGCTATTTTCGCTTAGGCGCCTAAACCAGCAAGTTATCTTTAGCGACAAAGAATTTTTGGACATTAGCAAAGACCATGCGCTCGGAGAACTGGTTGATTTGCTGGGATTATCGTCCTTCCCCCGGCGTATCGAAGGCTATGACATAAGCCACATGAGCGGAACTGACGTGGTAGCCAGCATGGTTGTTTTTACCAACGGCGCCAGCAACAAGAGTGAATACCGCAAGTTCAAAACCAAAATAGATCACAACAACGATTTTTATAATATGCACGAAACCATCACCCGCCGGCTGAGCGAAAAAAACCGCAAAGCCTGGGGCCTGCCCAGCTTGGTGTTGATTGATGGCGGCAAAGGCCAGCTGGACGCGGCCATTCGGGCTCGCGACGAATCCGGGCAGCTAAACATCCCATTTATCGGCTTGGCCAAACGCGAAGAGCAAATCGTCGTTCACAAACAACTGTCCGATGTCGTGCTAAACCAAGAAATTTTACACAAACTTGGAGGTTTTATGACTGAAAGTAGCGACTACATCTTGATTAATCTTCCCGCCAGCACTAACCTCGTCAAGCTACTCCAAAGAATCCGTGACGAATCCCACCGTTTCGCGGTCAGCTATCACTCGGTTCTCAAAGTAAAACGCCAAACCGCCAGTACGCTAGACGAAATCCCTACGATTGGGCCCGCCACCCGGAAAAGGCTGCTCAAAACTTTTGGCAGTCTTCGTGGAATTATGCAGGCCGAAGAGTCCAAAATAGAAAAAACTATTGGGAAAACAAAAGCCGCGTCTTTGGGTAAGTATTTGGACGCAATTAGGCAAGATGAACTTTAGGCCTCTAAATTTGGTATACTGTCTGTTCAACCATGAAATCTGAGTTTACGGCCGAGTTTTTTCGCGGCAACCGAGAGAAGTTGAGAACGTTGTTTACCGGTACGGCGCCTATAATACTGAGCGCCAACGGCCTACTGCAGCGCTCTACGAGTATGGCCTATCCGTTTACGCAGGACGGTAACTTTTGGTACCTAACAGGGATTGATGAACCGGGCGTTGTGCTGGTAATGGATAAAAACAAAGAATACTTGATTGTGCCAAATTTGTCCCATTATCAAGAGGTGTTTGACGGCAGTTTAAGCCCAGAAGGGCTTGCTAAAATATCCGGTATTGAAACAATCTTGCCAGCCAAAGAGGGGTGGAGGCAGCTAAAAACCCGGCTAAAAAAGGTAAAACACGCGGCAACGATTGCGGCACCGCCGGTTTTTGTGGAAACCTACGGCATGTATACCAACCCGGCACGAGCTGATTTGATAGACAGCTTGAAAAAATCCAACAGCAACCTTGAACTGCTGGATCTGAGCCAGCACATGCAGCGCCTGCGTATGGTTAAGCAGCCGATTGAAATTGAGATGATTTTGGGAGCAATTTCAGCCACCAAGGGCGGTATGGAATACGTTGAAAAGAAATTTCGAGCAGGCCACTACGCCCATGAGTTTGACATAGAGCTGGATTTGGATAATCAATTTTGGAAAAAGGGAGCAATGGGCCACAGTTTTGACCCGATTATTGCTGGCGGTGAAAGAGGATTGACGCTGCACATGGCAGACAAAGCAATGCTGGATCCGGACAAACAACTGTTGCTGGATGTTGGCGCCCAGTACCGGCACTACGCGGCGGACATATCGCGGACTTGGATGCGCGAACCAACCAAACGTTTTGCGGCCGTACACGAAGCGGTCTGCGAAGTAGCTGATTTTGCCGTGGGTTTGCTCAAACCAGGCACGATTTTGAAAGATTATGAGAAGCAAGTAGAAGATTTCATGGGTGAAAAGTTGCGCGAGCTCGGACTCATCAAGATTATTGAGCACGACAGCGTACGGAAGTTTTTCCCGCACGCCACCTCGCACTTTTTGGGCATAGACGTTCATGACGTGGGGGACTACGGCCGGCCAATAGAAGCGGGCACAGTATTGACCGTTGAGCCGGGCATATACATACCGGAAGAAGGTATTGGCGTGCGGATTGAGGACGATGTGTTAATTACTGCGGCTGGTTGTCAGAATCTAAGCAAGGCGCTAGCACGATGACCTGCTTCTGCTACAATAGATACCAATGAAACGCGGTCCAATCGCCAGATTTTTAGTAAGATGGTTTGTTTGCGGCCTGGGGCTTTGGGTTGCCGCGGGTACATTAGGCCAGCGCGTCAATTACGACAGCCGGATCGGCGTGATTGTGGTTGCCGGTTTGATACTAGGTATTGTCAACGCAATCATCAAGCCAGTAGTGGTTATTTTGTCTTTGCCAGCCATTCTGTTTAGCCTGGGGCTGTTTATGATTGTCATCAACGGCTTCATGGTGCTGCTAGTTAGCAAACTGTACACCAGCCTGCAAGTAACCAACTTTGGCGCCGCCATGCTTGCCGGTATGGTGATTGGCTTGGTAAACTACTTAGTGACAACTATCTTGGAGGAAAGCTAACTATGTCTGCATACAACTATGTCACCATTGGCTCAATGGCTTTACTGACAATTTTGATATTGCTGCAAACCCGCGGCGCCAGCCTGGGGGCGGGCATGGGCGGCGGCGGCGAGGTCAATACCGTACGGCGTGGTTCAGACAAGACGCTGCACCAGATTACCATAGTGCTTGCGATAGTATTTTCGTCATCACTCTTATTGGGCCTTATATCTTAAGTTCTCCATGATTGACCGCACCACACGGCTACGAGTACGTCGCAGATTCAAGCACCGGCGCCGGCAGGTTCAAGATATAAGCGTGCAGGCAGAGGAGCACCTGGAGCGCCATTTGTTCAAACGCCTGACACGGCTGTTTGATGTACGCCGTTTTGTGATTGGCTGGCTGTTGCTTTTGGTACTGCTAGCGAGCGGCGTTACCATGCAGCTTCGGGCGCTGGGGAGCTATTATCAAGACTTAATACCCGTGGCTGGGGGCACGTATTCCGAAGGCATGATAGGCAGTTTTACAAATGCCAGCCCAATCTATGCTACCGGTTTGGTGGACGCCACTGTTTCGCGGCTAGTTTTTGCTGGACTGCTTAAATATGACGCCAACAACCAGCTCGTAGGCGATTTGGCTGAAAGCTGGAAAATAGACGAAGAAGGCAAGGTGTATACCGTTGTGTTACGGCCAGGGCTAAAATGGCACGACGGCAAAGAACTAACCGCCGAAGATGTGGCGTTTACGTTCCATACCATTCAAAACCCAGACGCCAAATCGCCGCTGTTTCATGCCTGGCGGGGGATAGATGTCAAAGCTAACGACGCCAGGACGATTACTTTTACTTTGCCAAGCTCGCTGGCGCCTTTTATATACGGCCTCACTACTGGTATCGTGCCCAAGCACAGCCTGGAAGGCATTGACCCCGCCCAGCTGCGATCTTCGCCGTTCAACACCGCCCGTCCAATCGGAGCCGGACCATTTGCCTGGGACACGATTGAAATTATAGCCAACGGCAACGAGCCCAATTTGCAAAACATCGGTCTAAAAGCCTTCGATGCCTACCACAGTGGCGCTCCAAAGCTAGGACAGTTCATTATAAAAACCTACACTAGCGAAGAACAATTGGTGGCGAGCTTCCAAAACCAAGAAGTAAATAGTCTGGTCGGGTTGAACAGCCTGCCAGATAGGCTAGTCAAAAACAAAGATGTTACAGAGTACTCTACGCCTTTGACTGCCGAAACAGGCGTGTTTTTGCGTACCGATAGCGAGCTGTTAAAAGACGCTAGGGTTAGGCAGGCGCTCGTACAGGCGGTTGACGTACCGGCAATTGTGGGCGGGCTAGGCTATCCTGCTATTGTGGCTGATTCGCCGTTGCTCCGCGGCCAGCTTGGCTACAACGCCGCCTATCGCCAACTGCCCAAGAACCTTGAACAGGCAAACAAACTGCTTGATGATGCTGGCTGGAAGTTGCCGGCAGGCGAAACAGTGCGCACCAACGGGCAAGTAAAATTAAGCCTGAAGTTTTTTGCCGCAAACAATGCCGACTACAGCAACCTGGCTCAGCGGATACAAGAAGCCTGGCGGGCTATAGGCGTGGAAACCCAGGCTACCCTGCCGACTGACGCTGATTTGCAAAACGTGGTGAACAGCCGCGGATACGATGCCCTGCTGTATGGCGTATCAGTTGGCGTTGACCCCGATGTCTTTGCTTATTGGCACAGTACGCAAGCCGACCCTAGGGCAAGATCCAGGCTAAATTTTTCAAACTACAAATCGACACCAGCTGACAAGGCGCTAGAAGCCGGTCGATCACGGTCTGACCCCAGTCTGCGATCAGCCAAGTATCTGCCGTTTTTGCAAGCCTGGCGAAATGACGCGCCCGCTCTCATGTTGTATCAGCCGCGCTTTCTATACATTACCCGTGGACGGCTGTTTGGTTTTGAGCCCAGAGCCATCAATTCTGCCGCTGATCGTTTGAACAATGTAGAAAATTGGATGATCCGCCAGGACTACGCCCCCAAACTCTAGTGCAAGCTTGAGTTTTACCCTTAAAATTCGTAAGATAGCAGAGTTCGCGCGAGTGCTGGAATCGGTAGACAGGTCCGCCGCGGCGGATGCCGCAAAGCAAACACATCATGCGGATGTGGTGGAATGGTAGACACGCTTGTCTGAGGGGCAAGTGCCGTAAGGCGTGAAGGTTCAAGTCCTTTCATCCGCACCAATTTCTCTTATCAACTACTTATTTGATATGATACTAACCAGCATGCTAACGCTTGATCGGGGTTGGAAAAGGTTTTATGAGTAAGGTTGCGCATTATCTGCAAGAACATTTAGTTGGTGAAGTAATGACCAATGCCGACGCGCGGCGTTATTTTGCTACTGACGCCAGCATTTTCAGCCTGCCGCCGGCTATTGTTGTCTATCCTCGCAACGAAAACGATATTCGCAAAACAGCCCGGTTTACCTGGCAGCTTGCCGAACGCGGTCGAGTTATTCCCATGACCGCCCGCGGTCTTGGGACCGACCAAAGCGGCGCGGCACTCGGTAGCGGCATCATGCTGGTATTTCCGGCGCACATGCACCAGATTCTAGAGTTTGAGGGCAAATCAGGAGACGTGACCGTAGAGCCTGGTATTGTGTATGGCAAACTTCAACAGGCGTTGCACACTCACAGCCGTTTCCTGCCGCCATACCCAGCATCACTTGAATATTCAACCGTTGGCGGCGCGATCGGCAATAATGCTGGCGGCGAGCGAAGCATCAAATACGGATCAACGCGTCCGTTCGTGAAACGGCTCAGAGTGGTACTTGCCAACGGCGAGATTATAGAAGTGCGCCGCTTGAATAAGCGCGAACTAAATAAAAAACTGGGCTTAAACAGCATGGAGGGCGAAGTTTACCGCCAGCTGGATAAATTGCTAGAAGAAAATCAGGCAGTTATAAAAAAATCGGTACTGCCTGTAACAAAAAACGCCGCCGGCTACGCCCTGCCGGAAATTAGAAACAAAGATGGTTCGTTTGACCTTACGCCGTTGTTTGTGGGCTCGCAAGGAACGCTCGGAATCATGACCGAAGCCACACTTTCAACCGAGCCGCATAACCCCAAGGCCACGCTTATCGTGGCTTTTCTGGACGACTTAAGCATAGCCCAAGAAATAATTGCCGAACTCCACAAATTTTCAGACTTGCCAGCTAGCATAGAAATGGTAGACAGCCACTTGCTGGAGTTTGTACAATCGCAGAATCCAACTTTGCTCAAAGACGTGCTGGAGCCGCCTTTTCAGAAACTAGTGTTGTTTATAGAATATGACAACCTGGCCGATCGCGCCCAAAAACATCTGGCCAAAAAAACCATCAAACTTTTAGAGCATTTTCAGGTAGCGTATAGAAAAGAGACAGACGCGGAAGCCAGGGAACAGCTTTGGAAAATCCGCCAAGCCGCCTCTGCCGTGCTTTCGCATAACGATGCGGGAGCCAAGCCGGTGCCAATCATCGAAGACGGTATTGTGCCGGTAGAAAAGTTCCAGGAATTTCTAGAGGGCATTTACGATTTGTTCGCTGCGCACCGTTTGCCCGTTTCGGTCTGGGGCCATGCCGGCAACGCTCACTTGCACGTACAGCCGCTGCTAAACCTAAGCCAGGTAGGGGACAGGCAAAAACTTTTTAAGCTCGTAGAAGATTATTACGCGCTTGTCATGCGGCTAGAAGGCAGTACGACTGGGGAGCATGGCGACGGCCGACTGCGCGCGCCGTTTTTGAAGCAGCTTTACGGCCCGGAAGTTTACGACTTGTTTACTCAGGTTAAGCAAATTTTTGATCCCTACGGCACGCTCAATCCCGGCGTCAAAATGGGCGTTACTCTAGAAGATATAAAGCCGTTGCTCCGCCAAGAATACGACCTAGCCCACTTGTACGACCACATGCCTCGTAGTTGATGCGAAATCGGGTTTGAATTATTGCCTAGAAATGCTAAGATAACCTCTGTTCTTTAAGATACGTCTGCGCGAGTGGCGGAATTGGTAGACGCGCTAGCTTCAGGAGTTAGTGAGAGCAATCTCGTGGAGGTTCAAGTCCTCTCTCGCGCACCAAAATCGGGCGGTTAGCTCAGTTGGCTAGAGCACCTCGTTTACACCGAGGGGGTCATAGGTTCGAGTCCTATACCGCCCACCAAGCTTTGTTTCACAAAGCAGTTAACAATTTACATTTATCATTTTACATTTTTGGACAAAAGCTAGGCTTTTGAATTTAACGTATCAGCGGAGCTGTCCAACATTGAAAATTGTGAATTGATACTTGATACTTGTTTTTGCTTGGCAAAAACCTGTGGCTCTTTAGCTCAGTTGGTAGAGCAGAGGCTTGAAGAGCCTTGTGTCCCCAGTTCGAGTCTGGGAGGAGCCACCAAGCGAGTGTAGCTCAGTTGATAGAGCGCTTCCTTGCCAAGGAAGAGGCCAGGGGTTTAAGTCCCCTCACTCGCACCAATGAAAGATCCGGCCATTGAGCCGGTTTTTTCATTGGTGCAGGCGGTCTCAAAGCTCTGCCCAAAGGCCAGGGTGAGAACTGCCTGTGGCAGTTCGCAAGGAAACCTTCCGGTGAAAACTTGTTTTCATCCGCGAAGTTTCGAGCCTACAGAATGTAGGTTAAGTCCCCTCACTCGCACCAATATAACTTATCCATTGCATTTTCATCGTTTCAGTACTACGCTTATGTTAATAACATATAGGAAAACGAATATGGCAAATAAAGCTAAAACAGTCAAAAGGAACACAAGCGTGAGCAAAGCCAAGCCGGCTCGTTCAACCCGAGCCAAAAAGAAGTCATTCAAACCCTCTCTGCGGGGTAGCAAAAACAGGCTATTAGTGCCATTCATTGTTTTATTTGCCCTGGTAGGGAGTTATTTTATCTACCAGAGCTTTGCGGCTACGCCGAACGCGACCGAAAAAATGGGAGTTTTCAGGGGAGCACAATCTCCTGGCGCGGTAGCAGATTATGAAGCCTGGGCCGGCCGGCCGGTTACCTATTCGCTTGGTTTTTACGGCAGGGGAACGGGCAGTTTTAGCCAAATTGATGACCCAGGGGCAAAATGTCGCACCTGGGCGCCTACGAAGTACGCGCTTGTATTATCAACGGCTATTCTGCCATCATCATCGTATACCTTAGCCGCGGGCGCCAAAGGCGATTACAATACGCACTGGAAAAATTTTGGCCAAAAACTGGTAGACAACGGCTGCGCCGATATCACGCTCCGTCTGGGCTGGGAGTTTAACGGTAAATTCTATGATTGGGCAGCCGGAGGCAAAGAAGCTGATTATGCTGCCTATTGGCGCCAAATAGTTACAACACTGCGTGCCGTACCAGGACAATCATTTAGGTTTGACTGGTGTCCGTTAGCGGGCAATACCAACGCCAACGTTGAAGCAGCCTATCCTGGCGACCAATATGTGGACAACATCGGCCTTGACGCCTATGACACCAGCACCGTACATACTTCTGATCTAGACAGATGGAACAATCAAGTAAACCGCACTTATGGTCTGAAGTGGCAGAAAGATTTTGCCACCGCTCATGGTAAATCAATTTCATACCCAGAGTGGGGATTGACGGTTCGGCCAAAAGACAATCTAGGCGGCGGAGACAACCCATACTATATACAGAAGATGTATGATTGGATGAACGCGCTGCCAGCCAGTGGTGGGGGCGCGCTTGCATACCAAAGCTACTTTGAAGACGATGCAGCCGATGGCCAGCACGCTCTTATGAACGGACAATTCCCGAACAGTGCGGCGTTGTTCAAGAAATTATTCGGGGTGTTGCCTGCAACCAGTACCACGGACACAACAGCGCCATCTGCACCGACAAACCTTGCGGCAAATGCAATTAGCCAGAATCAGATTAACTTAACCTGGAACGCTTCAACTGATAACAAAGCCGTCAGCTCTTACGATATCTATAGAAATGGCAGTAAAATTTCCAGTAGCCTCACCGCTAGCTTTAGCGACACCGGGCTGGCAGCGGCTACAAGCTACAGTTACTACGTAATCGCGCGTGATGCCGCGGGCAATAGCAGTACGGCTTCAAATACCGCCTCAGCCACAACTACATCAGATGCCGTAGCAACGACCAGCTACAAAACGTCGACTTTCAGTGCAACCCTGAACAAATACAACAGCAAAACTTTCAGCTTATCGTTGCCCAAAGCTGCAATCATAAAATACTCCATTAACAACTCCAAAACGAGTGGACGGTTCGACGTAGCCATAATTGACCCAAGCGGCAAGACGGTTCACACGATTTCTAATTCCACGCTACAGATTAACGACAGCTTTACAATAACCAGCACCGGTACATACAAGTTTAAGGTCACAACTCGGTGGTGGAGCAACAATTCGTTCACTCTAAAAGTAACCTATCCGTACTAAACTTTTCTACCATGTTTAGGAGTGGTTTCGGGGGATTCGGCCAGCAATTCAGCTGTTGGTGAATACTTGCTGCCCGCGTAGTAGTTTGGGGTGTACTTTTGTATACTACTGGAGACGGTGCGTTGGCCGAGAAGTTAGGCATGGGTCTGCAAAACCCAGTAGACGGGAGCATTACCCGTACGCACCTCCAAGCGCGAGTGGCGGAATTGGTATACGCGACAGACTTAAAATCTGTTGGCTGAATAAGTCTTGTGGGTTCAAGTCCCACCTCGCGCACCACACCTTCCTGTTTCAAGAACCGGCTAGCCATAAACGATGAAACCGTTATAATTTAGAGCAATGAGTGAAGATGTTCGAAAAAGCGATGTTCTGACTCCTTCGGCGGCCAGCGTGGGAGCTTGTGCGTTCGGTTTAGCCACGGCGTTATTTTTTATAGTTTTGCCTAGGCTTGGCGGTGACGCGTTTTTGGGACTGGTATTTGGCAAAGACGCCAACCTGTCGCTTATAAATTCATCCAAAGAAAACTATGGGCCCCTGGTAGACCAGTTGCTAAGTAACGATTTGTTGGGGAGAGCGGTGGTGTTTGGGCTATGGGCGTTCGTAGGGCTGTGCACATTCGTACTAATCACCACCATCATGGGTATTTTGGGAACCGTAGAAGAGCAGACCAGAGAAATGGGTTATATTCACCAAAACAAAGATTCGCTACTACGCAACGATCTGATCACAGTTGTCTACCGGCTTGGTATCGCGGCGCTATGGGCGGGCTTTTTGGTGCTCTGGTTGCGGTTTGTTTTGAGTTATTTCGCGGTTACGGGGTTTGTGGCATTTGGGCAAGGGGCGGCGGGCGACTGGGTAATCTTTACCATAGCTAGCGCCATATTATTTATATCTCTGCACATCCAAGTTGTTTTTACTCGACTCTTCGTTGGCAAAACCCGTGTATGGGAAAGCTAATGTGTGGTAAAATATAAGTACTGAATAAACAGGGGTAACTGCGGTATGACACCACTAATTGTAATCGGCGCCATTATCTTGGTGGTTTTGGTTGCCGGCGTAGCCATGTATAACAGCTTGGTACGGCTTAATGTTCGCGTTGAAGAGGCATGGAGCGATATTACGGTTCAGCTCAAACGACGCTTGGACCTGATTCCTAATCTAGTAAGCACCGTAAAAGGCTACGCCAAACACGAAGCGGAAGTGCTGGAAAACATTGCCAAAGAACGTGCCGGCATGGCTGGCGGCGGCTCTGTCAAAGAGGCGGCTCAAACCGAAAACATGCTTACTGGCGCGCTGAAAAGCGTGTTTGCCGTTGCCGAAAGCAACCCTGACCTAAAAGCCAACCAAAACTTCTTGCAGTTGCAGGGCGAGTTGGTTGACACCGAAGACAAAATCCAAGCGGCCCGGCGTTTTTATAACGGCTCTGCCCGCGACCTAAATACAAAAGTTCTAACTTTCCCAACCAATATCTTTGCCGGCATGCTTGGTTTTAAAACCCGAGAATTCTTTGAAGTAGAAGAAGCCGAAGCAGCTGCCGCAGCTAAACCAACCGAAGTAAAATTCTAGAATTTCGGGAGAACAGCCTTGTATAGCGCGATTGCAGCCAACAAGCGCAAAACTGTCCTGATGATGGGCGTGTTTGTGGCGCTGGTAGCCGGGCTTGGCTGGCTGTTTGGCCAATATTCCGGCCAGCCCGCTATTACGCCTTACGTCTTGATTGGCGCGGCTGTCTACGCGTTGCTCAGTTATTTTGCCGGTTCAAAAGTGGCTCTGGCCATGAACGGCGCTCATGAGATAAAGAAGCGCGACAATCCGCGCCTGTGGCGAATCGTTGAAAATCTGGCAATTACCGAAGGCCTGCCCATGCCGAAGGTTTATGTTATTGAAGATCCGGCGCCAAACGCGTTTGCCACGGGACGCAACCCGCAGAACGCAATCGTTGCCACAACCAGCGGCTTGCTGGAGATTATGGACGACAAAGAGCTGGAAGGTGTCATGGCGCACGAATTAGGACACGTCAAGAATTACGATATCCGCGTGTCTATGGTAGCGTTCGCTTTGGTGGCGGTGGTCAGTATTATTGCCGACATCATGTTACGCATGACATGGTTCCGGGGCGATGATGACGACAATGGCTCCAGTAGTTTGTTTTTTGTCATCGGCATCGTGGCGGCAATCGTGGCTCCGTTAATTGCCATGATGATTCAGCTATCTATCTCCCGCCGCCGCGAATTTTTAGCCGACGCGACTGGCGCGCTAGCAACCCGCTATCCAGAAGGGCTAGCCAGCGCGCTGCAAAAAATCGGCCATTACGGCAGTACCCTTAAACGCCAAAATGCCTCCACCGCGCACTTATTTTTTGCCAATCCTCTAAAAGTGCGAAGCTTCGCCAGCCTATTCAGTACCCACCCGCCCGTAGAAGATCGCATAGCCAAGCTACAAGAAATGGGCCGTCGTGCCTGATATAAAGTCAAAAGTCGTTAAATCGCGGCGGATTAAAAAACCCGTTTATAAATCGTTCCGGATTAGCAAAAAAATCCGCCTTTCCCAGGAGCCTTTGAAAGGCTCGTTCCGGCTTTTGGCCGCGGCGGTTCGGGTGCTCTTAAAAAACTGGCGGCTTTTTGGAGGCATTGTCTTCGTATATCTAGTTTTGACAGTGGTGCTGGTGAAAGGTTTTGGGGTTAACAGCGACATAGCCCAGCTCAAAGCCACGGTTCTGGAGCTTTTCAATGGCAGCACCGCCCAGCTAGTTACGAGCCTGACGCTTTTTGGCGTTTTGTTGGGAAACGCCAACAGTACGGCAAGCGACATAGCCGGCGCCTATCAGTCAATATTGCTGGTCGTCGTTAGCTTGGTTCTAATCTGGGCTCTCAGGCAAAGCCTGGCCGAAAAAAAGCCAGCCGTAAGCGTGCGCGACGCATTCTACAAAGGTCTGTACCCGGTCATACCGTTTTTGCTGGTGCTGCTGGTAATTGGGTTGCAGTTGCTGCCGCTGGTAATTGCCAATTTTCTCTATACCGTAATCTTTGGCGGCGGTTTGGCGGTGACAGCCCCCGAGCAATGGCTCTGGGGGCTACTGCTGGGGCTGTTAGCTTTACTAAGCTTGTATATGATAGCTTCTTCGGTGTTTGCCCTGTATATTGTAACTTTGCCAGACGTTCGGCCCATTCAAGCCCTGCGGTCGGCCCGAGACCTAGTCCGCTATCGCCGCTGGGTGGTTATGCGCAAAGTTATGTTTTTGCCGGTGGCGCTCCTAATCCTGGCGGCGGCGATTGTTATACCCATCATCATAATTTCGCCCGCCATTGCTGAGTGGGTTTTTTTCATCCTCAGCATGCTGGGCCTGGCAATTGTGCATAGCTATTTTTACCAACTCTACCGGGAACTTTTGGGGTGAACTCTAAAAAACAAGCGACAGAACGGATTATCAAACTGCGCCAGCTGATAGCCGACTACCGTTACCATTATCACGTGCTGGACGAATCAACCATGAGCGAAGCTGCGGCCGATAGTCTCAAACACGAACTAACCGAACTAGAAGCACAATACCCGGAACTTATTACTCCAGACTCACCGTCTCAACGGGTGGCCGGCGAGCCGCTACCCGGTTTTAGCCAAGTTCAGCACAGCACGCGCATGCTAAGTCTAAATGACGTGTTTAACCGTGAAGAACTGGAGGCTTGGGAAAAAAGAATTGAAAAGCTGACCGGAAGCCAAAACCATGAGTTTTTCGTAGACCTCAAAATGGATGGCTTGGCCTGCGCGCTTCATTTTCAAGACGGAGCATTTGTGCGAGCCGTGACGCGCGGGGATGGTTTTGTGGGAGAAGACGTGTCACAAAACGTCATGACTATAGACAGCGTGCCATCCCGCTTGCGGACAACCAAAACTTACGCTCAGTTTTTGCGCGGCAACACAGAGGTTCGCGGCGAAATAGTTATGTACAAAGCAGATTTTGAAGCGCTCAACAAAGCCCGTGCGGCAGAAGGCAAACCGCTGTTTGCTAACCCGCGCAACCTGAGTGCCGGCACTATCCGCCAGCTAGATCCCAAACTCGCCGCCGCCCGCCCCCTCAGGTTTCGCGCCTGGGAAATTATCCGCGACGATGCAGACGACATTCCAACCCACAGTTTCGCGTATCAAGCCATCCGAGCACTCGGTCTGCCGGTTAACGCCCAGGCTCAGGTTATCAAAAATCTAGACGGTATCATGGAGTTTGCTGACAGGTGGGAAAAAAAACGGCACGGTTTGCCGTTCAACACCGACGGTTTGGTAATCAAGCTCAACGATCGGCCAACCTACGCGCGGCTGGGAGTGGCCGGCAAAGCGCCGCGAGCGGCCGTGGCTTATAAGTACGCCGCCGAAGAAGCCACAACCATAGTCAAAGACATCGTGATTAGCATTGGCCGTACCGGCGCGGCCACGCCGGTAGCGGTTTTTGATCCAGTCGTAGTGGCCGGCAGTACCGTGCGGCATGCCAGTTTGCACAATGCCGACGAGATAAAGCGCAAAGATATTCGGGTCGGCGACACGGTGATTATTTTCAAAGCAGGCGACATCATACCGCAAGTGCTGCGCGTGCTGCCAGAACTTCGCCCGCCCGCTGCCAAAACTTTTATGATGGAGCCCGAACTTCGCCGCCAATACCCCGAACTGGAATTTGAGCGCCCTGCCGGCGAAGCGGTTTATCGTGTCAAAGGCGCCACCGGACCACTGCTGCTCAAGCGAGCGCTGGAGCATTTTGCCAGCAAAGCGGCGCTTGATATAGACGGCATGGGTGAAAAAAACGTCGCCGCACTGGTAAATGCCGGCTTGGTAAATGATTTGGCGGATATATACAGCCTGACCAAAAACCAAATCATAGACCTGGAGCGTTTTGCAGATTTGTCGGCGGCTAATCTGGTTGAGGCGATAGCCAAAGTCAAAAATCCCACGCTGCCGCGTTTTATTTATGCGCTGGGGATTCGCCATGTGGGGGCACAAACGGCGATTGATCTGGCCAATCATTTTAGGCGGTTTGACAGCCTGGGTACGGCCCAATACAGCGAGCTGAAGCAAGTGGAAGGCATTGGGGAAATTGTGGCGGAGTCAGTCCTAGCTTGGTTTAGCGACGAAGACAACCAGCGTCTGCTGGCGAAATTTCGCAGCCAAGGCGTTTGGCCGCAGGAAGTCAAACATGTTGGCGGCAAACTGTCCGGCAAGCGGTTCGTGGTGACCGGAACCCTAAAGTCACTAGGCCGGGACCAAGCGGCCGAAAAAATCAGGATGCTAGGCGGTACGTTTCAGTCATCGCTAGGGAAAGACACCGACTTTTTGGTAGTAGGCGAGAATGTCGGCGCCAGCAAGCTGAAAAAAGCCAAGCAGTACGGGACAAAGACTATAGATGAAGCGGAATTCCTGAACATGGCGAGCGGTTGATTATGTATATTTGAAACTCAAGGATAAAATACTAACCATGCCAGCAAAACGCAGAAAAAAACCACTCTACCAGCGGCGTCATCTAGGTTTACACAAACTGGGGCTGTTTTTGGTGGTATTTTCAGTAATAGGCGGCGGTATTATGCTGCTCAAAAGCAGCGCCGCCACTACTTACGCCACCTATCCGCCCCACCACGCGGCTTGTACCCAAAACACAGCCACTACCCCGTACAATAATTCATACGCAAGGCCCGGCCAGCGTTTTACCGCCCAAGTCAAAATGAAAAATGATGGTACTTCAAACTTCAGCCCCAACTATGGTTTTATCTTGGTTGAATTCAATAACGGCGCCGCGACCAATTATTGGAAAGCCAGCGGCGGCACGCTTGCTGGCGACGTAACTCCGGGCAACACCGCTACTTTCAATCTGACCGTAACCGCACCCAGCCAAGTCGGCTCATACGGCTTCAACTGGGCCATGTATATCATCTACAACGGCATTTTACGCGAGCCCTGCACCGGCAAAGTACTGACAGTGAAAAACCCTCCAGCTGCTTCTTTGAACCTCAACAGCCAAGCCAGCAACATTTCACTTACCCAAGGCGCTGGCTTAACGCTCAGCTGGTCGGCCAGCAACGGCCCAACCGGCTGCACAGCGTCCGGCAGCTGGTCGGGTGCCAGAGCGGTGTCTGGCAGCGAAAACCGTAGCGGTGATACCGCCACTGTGGGCACGAAAACCTATACTTTGCAATGCGCTAACCAAGTAGGCAGCGGTTCTTCCATAACTAGGACAGTGACAGTAAACGCCGCCCCGCCCCCAGCTTCGCCAACACCCTCGCCCGCGCCTTCCACGTCTTCACCGAAACCCTCACCTACCACTGGCGCAGCTTCAAACAATAACCCCGTGCCCGTAGTAACCACCGACACCACGCCTCCGTCCGCCCCGGGAAATTTTCAAGCCGCATACAACGAAAACGTAGTTGATTTGCGCTGGGACGCGGCAACCGATGACCGTGGTGTTAGCGGCTATCAACTAGAACGCTCGCTGGATCAGTCTCAGTGGCAAACAATCGGAGAAACCATAAATGGTACGGCCTACACCGACCAAGACGTAAACTTTCAAACAACCTACTACTACAGGCTGCGCGCGATTGACGAGTCCGGCAATGCTTCGGCTAACGCCGAGGCCCAAGTAGCCACAGGCAGTTTTGCGCCGAACGCCAAGAGCGAAGAAGCGCTGGTTTTGACCAGCGACGACGGCGTGGCAGTAGTTACAGTTCCGGCTGGCGCCCTAAACGAAGCGGCATCTTGTGATTTGCGCAGTAGCAAATATCTGTCCCCCAACGCAAAAGGCTACGCTTCTATCAGCGGGCCGTATGAACTGCTTTGCAAACTTGCCAGCGGCAGCCGGGTCACGGCCTATGCCCAGCCAGTTACCGTGCAAGTTATACTTAGTGATTCGCAAAAAAAACAGTACACGGACTATAAATTCTACACGCGGGAAAGCGACTGGGCAGAAATCAGGGAAGTGTCGGCAGACAACAGCTTTGTGCTGGGCAACTCAAATGACTTCGCACTGATGGGGAAAACCAAAAAGACGCCGCTCTGGCAAAAAATTCTCATAACGTTATTTGTAATCGCCGCGGTAGCCGGCGCCGGATTGGTAGGCTTAACCCGACTGTATCGCTGGCGGCTAAAACGGCAAATTGAGCAAAAGAACCGCGATAACTACAACAAAGAACGCGGCTATTAGTAAGTCTCTGTTATGCTACAATTTTAGAGTTCAATTTGGGGTCGTCGTATAATGGCTAATATGCATCCATGGCATGGATGAAATGGGAGTTCGATTCTCCCCGACTCCACCAAGAAAAGTGCCCCAGTCTTGGGGTATTTTTCTTGGCTGGATCGGGCGAGGAGCGAACTCATAAGCGCGCAAGCGCGAGTTCGAAGACAAAGCCCACGCGCAGGAGCTCGCTCTGAGCATGGGCTGCAGGCGCATTTGCAGTATGCAAATATTCTCCCCGACTCCACCAACCGCTGACTTATCTGATACAATAAAACAATGTCAAAATCTATCGCTTCTTGGTTCACGGTGGTGAGAGTTATTGTAATGGTTGGGGTTGTTGTTCTAGTTGCCAGCGCTATTGGCTGGTGGCGGCTGGTTTACAGCAGCCCGTCAAACGTGTTTGACCGCATGCTTGCCAACAGCCTTTCTAGCCCTTCGGTCACAAAAGTTGTTACCCAAGCCGATGAATCGCAAAACCTCAACCAAACGTCAGCGCTGGTAACAGAGCCTCAGCAAATTGTTCTAGCCCGCAGCGTACTTGGGCAAACACTTGACCCCGATACCACCGTCACAACCGAAAGCATCGGCACGCCTACCACGGACTTTGTCCGCTACACCGACATAAAAA
This sequence comes from uncultured Candidatus Saccharibacteria bacterium, assembly GCA_964593805.1. GTDB lineage: Bacteria > Patescibacteriota > Saccharimonadia > Saccharimonadales > JBBQAJ01 > JBBQAJ01. The sequence goes on from CAZQHP010000001.1 coordinate 362,945, forward strand.
CAAGCCAAAAAAACGCCAGCGGCAAAGCGTTTGATTTTTCATCTGTAATCGGCCTGTGGGGCAAATCAGACCAAAACGACCCTAATGGCAGCGACGCGCAACTTTTCAACCAGACAGTGTTGGGCGTAGTGCCTGTTGCCAACGTAAGACAGCCCCTGCGCGCGGCGTTGCTTGAGGAAATTAAGACAAACAGCGTCTATAAAATAGATACTGGTTCCGTAAAGCGCCAGCTGGTAAACGGCCGCCCTGTCTATACCTACGACGTTACGATAGTTCCCGTGGCTTACGTAACTATGCTTAAAAACTTTGCTCGCGCCCTGGGGATTACCCAGCTGGAACAGGTCGATCCCTCGCAGTATGAAAACAGCGCTCCCCTGAAATTTATTCTTGATGTTGATGTCTGGTCCGGCCAGCTTAAAAAAGTTGCCTACGGAGGTTCTGAACGAACAGAGCTATACAGTGCTTACGGTGCTCGCAGCCAGATTGATCTGCCAGCTACGTCCATCGGCGTGGATGAGCTGCAAACCCGCTTGCAACAAATCCAATAGCGTTAGGCAACGCACTAGCGGTCATCTATAATTATTCTTATGCAAATTATTGTCCAAGGCTTAATGACGCACTATCAGCGCCAAGGTGCAGGCAAAACCATACTGCTGCTGCATGGCTGGGCGGATAGGCTCGAGACCTTCCGCGCCATCACTCCGGAGCTCGCGAAAAACTACGAACTTATTGCCCTGGATTTGCCTGGTTTTGGACAAACCCAAGCTCCAGCAGCCGTTTGGAAGCTAGACAACTACGCGGCATTCCTGCGGGCATTTCTGGAAAAGCTGGGAATCGCCAACATATACGCAATTATTGGCCACTCTAACGGCGGCGCATTAGCTATTCGTGCGTTATCGCTCAAACAGCTTCAAGCCGACAAACTAATTCTGTTGTCTTCCTCTGGAGTGCGCGACACCGGCAAACTCCGGCGCGCCGCCACCAAAGCCATTGCCAAAGCCGGCAAGACCGCGGTGTTTTGGCTGCCTAAAGCTACCAAACAAAAATTGCAAAAAAAACTGTATGGGACAATCGGCTCAGACATGCTGGCCGCGCCGCATTTGCAGGAAACATTTAAACAGACTGTTCGCCAAGACATCCAGCCAGACGCCACGAAGATCGCCATACCAACCTTGCTTATTTATGGAGACCAAGACACGGCAACGCCGCTGGAAACAGTTGGCAAGCGTCTAAATACGCGGATTGCCGGCTCTAGTCTGAAAATTATTCCTGGGGCTGATCACTTTGCGCACCAGTCAGCGGCCGATGAAGTTGCCAAAGAAGTATTGGAGTTTCTAAAATGAAGCGCGCCATTAGCTTTCTGTCGCCCAAAGCTCCGCTGGTACTAACCTACATGCTGCAGCAGTTTGAATATAACCCAGGCAAATTTTTGGAGTGGATAGCTAGTTATCCGAATCTTTTCAAAGTCCAAAAACGTGGGAAATTGCATTTTACCAGCCGAGCCAAACTGATGGTCGCGGCGGCTTATCTGTCTTGGGGTTTCGTATTGATAGCGGGCGTGATGGCCGCGTATTTGCAAACCAAGCCTTTGCTTTTGCTCATTTTATTAGCGCCAGCCGCTAGCGCGCTCAGTTTGTTGCTTATAACTTTGGTTCTCCAAGCGGTAATAGTTAACCCCAGGCAAAACAGGGAAATCCACGCCGCCAAGGCCAAATTGGCCAAATCTTCCGCTCAACGGATAGCTGTCATGGGCAGTTATGGCAAAACTACCATGAAAGAGTTGCTGGTAACGGTGTTGTCTGAGGCTAAAAAAGTAGCCGCCACTCCTGGCAACAAAAACGTTTTGATTAGCCAAGCCCGCTGGGTCAACCAAAACGTCCAGGGCGACGAAGACATTTTGATATTTGAATACGGCGAAGCCGGTCCGGGCGACATTGCCAAATTGGCTGGCTTTAGCGCGCCTAGCATGGCCGTGGTAACCGGTCTAGCGCCTGCGCATATGGACGCTTATCCGTCGCTAGAAGCCGTGGCCGATGACTTCGCGGCCATCCAGGGTGTCGTCAGCCCCGAAAATACCTTTGTATCAGGGGGAAACGAACTGTTGCGTCAAAAAATAAAAGGCAATTACTATGACGAAAATGGTCTGGGCGACCGGGAAGTAACTAATGCTAATGTGGATTTTTCTGGCACAAGTTTTACGCTTACCAACGGCGACAAAACTCTTCAGCTCAAAACCGGCCTGCTGGGCAAACACCAAATTGGTCCCATTACAGCGGCAGTAGTTATAGCCCTAAGGCTTGGATTAACTAACGAACAAATCACTGCAGGCGTGGCGGCGACTCAGCCATATGAACACCGCATGCAGCCGCGCCATCTGCATGGCGCCTGGATTATTGACGACACCTACAATGGCAACATAGAAGGCATGCGGGCAGGGCTGGAACTACTAAAGTCGTTGCCAGGCAAACGCAAAATCTACGTAACGCCGGGTTTGGTGGACCAAGGCAACGAAACGGAGCGGGTTCACGCCGAACTCGGAGCATTGATTGCCGCGGCCAGGCCTGACCAGGTAGTCTTGATGCAAAACTCCGCCACCAGCTTTATGCAGGCTGGTTTACAAAAAGGCGGCTTTAAGGGAGAGATTAAGGTGGAGGTTAATCCGTTGGAATTCTATACAAACCTTGATCATTACCTGGCTGCCGGCGACGTGGTGATGCTCCAAAACGACTGGCCAGATAGTTACGCATAGAATTGTTAATTGTATACCTTAATTGTACCCACTTATTGACACGTGTGGTACAATAGAGCCATGAAAACAGTCGCAGTTGTATTCGGCGGGCGTAGTACGGAGCATGATGTTTCTATCATTACGGCGCTTGCCAGTGTCATCAAGCCCTTGGAACTAACCAAACAGTACAAAGTGGAGGCCGTTTACATAGCCAAAAACGGCGCCTGGCATTGGGATGACAAGCTGAAAGATATAGAACTATTTAGTTCGGGTAAAATTCAGGACTTCTTGCACAAAAACCAGCCAGCTAGCGTGCAGTTTGACAGCGGCATGACCCTAGTCAAAGCCAGTGGTATTGCTGGGCGCAAAACCTTGCGTAAAATTGACGTGGTCTTTCCGGCCATGCACGGCACCTACGGCGAAGACGGCAGCCTGATGGGGCTGCTCAGGATGGCCAGCGTGCCGTTCGTGGGCTGCGATATGGATTCGTCAGTTCTGGCCATGGACAAGGTGCTTGCCAAGCAGGTGGCCGCATCAAACAACATTCCCGTTGCCAAATATGAGCACCTGTACCGCGACGGCTTTGCCCGTAAATCGGCGGATATTTTGCGCAAGATCGAAAAAAACCTAGCCTATCCTTTGTTTGTAAAACCCGCTCACCTTGGTTCTAGCATTGGTATTTCGCGGGCTACAAATACAACCGAGCTTCAAAATGCCATAGAGGTTGCCTGCCACTACGACAACAAAGTAGTTATTGAAGAAGAAATACCCAATTTGATTGAAGTAACCCTGCCAATTATAGGGAACGACCAGCTGACACCGGGACTGTTGGAAAAGCCGCTGACCAAACCAGAAGATTTCTTTGATTTTGAGACCAAATACCTCCAAGGCGGCAAAAAGGGCAGTGGCAAAGGCGTTAAAGGCGCGCAAGGTTACAGTGAACTGCCAGCCAAACTGGACGAGGCATTGTATAAAAAAGCCGAACAAACCGGCCTGGCCGCTTATCGGGCGCTCGGTTGCGGTGGTACCGCCCGCGTAGACATGCTTATAGACAGCCAAACCGACACGGTCTATTTCAACGAAGTAAATCCGCTCTATGGCGGCCTATACGAACACAACTGGCGTGCCGCCGGCGTTAGCAGCGTGGACTTAGTCCAGACCCTGATCCGTCTGGCAGAAGAACGCTTCCAACAGCAACAGCAGCAAAACACCGTCTTCAGCACCAATTATCTCCAGCAATTCCAGGCATGAAAACAGCAAAGGGCTTGGAGCTAAAAACCAGTACGGCATATTTTAGGGATAAATTTGTTCCTTTTGCCACTGCCAACCTAAGCATTGCCAGCGCTCCGGTTTTGTATGGGCTCAGCGTCTATACGGTTATAAATGCCAACTATAATCCACAAAATGACCAACTGTACATATTCCGTTTACGAGACCACTATGATCGCCTGGTAAATTCAGCCAAAATTGTTGACTTCGGCGGTTTTACAGAAGCGTGGAGTTATAAAAAGTTTGAAAAAACTGTTTGCGCGTTGCTTGAGCGCAACGCCGCGAAACAAGACGTATTAATAAGGGCCACCCTATTTATTGACGAACTGTTGAGCGGAACCAAAATGCACGGGTTGCCAACCAGTCTGAGCATATTTGTCTACCCCATGGCTTCTTTATATAAATCAGACGGCATCAACGTTTGCATATCAAGCTGGCAACGAACACCTGACAATGCTATTCCGTCCCGCGCCAAGGTCAATGGCAGCTACATCAACTCATCACTCATGAAAAACGAAGCGCTCCTAAACGGCTATGATGACGCCATTGCCCTGGACGAGCACGGCCACGTTAGCGAAGGAACAGTAGCAAACCTATTTATTGTCAAAAGCGGCAAACTTATCACACCGCATTCCGCCACCGATATTTTAGAAGGCATCACTCGCGACACCGTCCAAAAACTGGCCGTTCGTTTGGGGGTTGACCACGAAGAGCGGGCCGTTGACCGTAGTGAATTATATACGGCGGACGAAGCGTTCCTGTGCGGCAGTAGCGCCAGGATTATACCGGTGTTTTCGGTAGACAAACGGCCGATTGGCAATAGTAAAACAGGAATTGTTACTCAAAAGTTAATACGCGAATATGCGAAAGTTCAGCGCGGGCAGACCGGCAATTTCAGTGAATGGCGCTACGAGTTGTACCCCAAGAAGTAGCCTTTCCACCTCTGATACGCTACAATACCTCAGTTATGCAGCGATATAATCCCAAAGACATCGAGCCCAAATGGCAAAAGCTGTGGGAAGAGTCCGGAATCTACAAGGCTTCGGAAGATTCCGCCAAGCCAAAGAAGTATATCCTGGAGTATTTCCCGTATCCCAGCGGCGCCGCCATGCACGTTGGCCATGTGCGCAACTACACCATAGGCGACGCTATAAGCCGCTTCAAGCGCATGCAAGGTTACAACGTGCTACACCCAATGGGCTGGGACGCTTTTGGCTTGCCGGCGGAAAACTACGCTATCAAATCCGGTGTCACTCCACGCAAAGCGGTAGATGAAAACACCGCCAAATTCAAACGCCAGCTCATGCAGATGGGCTTTAGTTATGATTGGTCGCGGGAAATTGACAGCACCGACCCAGATTATTATAAGTGGACGCAATGGTTTTTCTTACTGCTGTTCAAACGCGGCTTGGCCTATCAGCAAGAAAGCCTACAGTGGTGGTGTCCAGTAGACAAAACTGTGCTAGCCAACGAACAGGTAGAAAACGGCAAATGCTGGCGTTGCGGCAACGAAGTCGAGAAAAAGGCATTGAAGCAATGGTTTTTCAAAATCACCGAATACGCCGATAGGTTGCTTGAAGATTTGGAAGACCTAGACTGGTCAGAAGGCATCAAAGCCATGCAGCGCAACTGGATAGGCAAAAGCAAAGGCGCCGAGGTAGATTTTGCAATAGACGGGCACAAGGATAAAATCCGTGTTTTTACTACCCGGCCGGACACGCTGTTTGGGGCAACTTTCATGGTACTGGCTCCAGAGCATCCGCTAGTCAGTAAGTTGACTGTAGAGAGTGAAAAGTCAAAAGTCGAAAATTACGTAAAAGCGGCTGAAGCAAAAAGCGATATTGAGCGCCAAGAAACCGACCGCGAAAAAACCGGTGTTTTTACTGGAGCCTACGCCCTAAACCCAGTGAATGGTGAGAAAATACCGGTCTGGATAGCAGACTACGTTCTCTATGGTTATGGCACCGGCGCAATTATGGCCGTACCGGCGCACGATGAGCGTGACTGGGAATTTGCCAAGAAATTTGACCTGCCTATTGTGCCCGTTTTCGACCAGCAGGGTGCCGACCCTGACAAAGTCTACACCGGTGAAGGGGTGATGAAAAATTCCGGTGCCTATGACGGAAAAAGTACATCCGATGCCCGCGAGCAGATTGTCGCCGACCTTGCCAAAAAGAACTTGGCGGAAGAAAAAGTGAACTATAAAATCCGTGACTGGCTGATTAGCCGACAGCGTTATTGGGGAGCACCAATTCCAATTATTCACTGCCCAAAAGACGGCGCAGTGGCCGTGCCCGAAAAAGATTTGCCAGTGATATTGCCGGAACTAAAAAGTTTTGAACCCAGCGGCGATGGCCGCAGCCCGCTGGCCAACGTGCCGGAGTTTGTAAACACCACTTGCCCCAAGTGCGGCGGCAAAGCCCAGCGCGAAACTGACACCATGGACGGCTTTGCCTGCAGCAGCTGGTATTTCCTGCGATTTGCCGATCCCCATAATTCTCAAAAACCATTTGACCGTGAGCTTGCCGAACGGTGGCTGCCAGTTGACGACTACATTGGCGGCGCCGAACATGCCGTCATGCACCTCTTGTACGCCCGTTTCTGGACCAAAGTCATGTATGACGAAGGCATGATAACCTTTCAAGAACCATTCAAAACTTTGCGCAACCAAGGCATGATACTGGCGCCAGACGGCCAGAAAATGAGCAAAAGCAAAGGCAACACCATAGAACCAGACAGCATAATTGACCAAGGCTATGGGGCGGATAGTATCCGGATTATGGAGTTGTTTATCGGTCCCTGGAACCAATCAGCCAACTGGAGCGTAGAAGGCATGGGCGGCTCTTTCAGATTTCTGCAAAGAGTCTGGACCATCTGCCAAGAATTTTTGGACATGCAAGAAGGCAAAGGTGACGCCGGTGCCGAAAAAGAACTAGAAAAAATCATGGCGGTCACCGCCAAAAAGGTGACCGAAGACTTAAATGAACTTGGTTTCAACACCGCCATTGCGGCTTTGATGGAGTGCGTAAATGACCTGTATAAACTCAAAGCCTCACACGTGCTGTGCCAAAAATCTGACTGGCAAAAGGCCTTGACCACTCTAGTTCAGCTTTTAGCGCCTTTTGCTCCGCATATTGCCGAGGAGCTGTGGCAGCAGCTCGGACAAAAAGGTTCAGTGCACACTAGTGACTGGCCGAAGTGGGACGAGGCATTGTTGGTAAATGACACTATAAATATCGTCGTGCAGGTAAACGGTAAAGTCCGCGCAAATATAACCGTTGCGGCTAATGCCAGCGAGGCTGAGGTTAGCAAAACGGCTCAATCTGACAAAAAAGTTGCCAGTCATCTGGCGGAGCAAAAAATCAAAAAAACCATCTACATCCCCGGCAGATTAGTTAACTTTGTGGTCTAGCCTCTTGCCACAACACCCAACGTATATAAAAATATATGAACCTTTCTAAAATTCACGCTATAGCGTGAATTTTAGAACAGCTATAATGAGTAGCAGTGGAAGCTTGAGTTTTGGGATGTTTTCGGCTAGAATATATCCAAGATTCATCAGTAATAATTCAAGGAGATCTTTTTTTTATGGGTAAACCCAAAAAACGAACATCTGCCCGCCGTACCGGCAGCCGCCGCAGCCATCTGGTTCTCAAACTGGCCAGGGCCGTGAACGGCAAAAGCCCGGTCAAAGTATTTACAACCCGCAAAGAGGCAGGCAAGGCATTGAGCAGCATCGTTAAGCCAGCCAAAAAGACCGCTCCAAAAGTTCAAGCTAAAGCTGCAAAAGTCTCTTAGTTGACCGCCGCAGGGCGTATACTAGGACTATAAACGGAATTTAACAAATGAGTGCCAATAGACACCTCGGCCGAATCATCGCACTGCAGACGCTTTACGAGCAGGATTTTCGGCTTGAGTGCGGCGATACAAACTTTGATCTTCTGGAAGTGCTGGAACGCAACATTGAGCGTTATCACGAAACGGTAGACGACAGAAGTTTCATAACGGCGCTCGTCCAAGGCGTCACCAAATACGCCAGTAAGATTGACGATAGTCTCCAGCCGCTGGCACCAGAATGGCCTATTTCCCAGATTGCCCGCATGGACCGTATGGTACTCCGGATTGGCGCTTACGAATTGGTTTATGCCAAAGATATTCCGCCAAAAGTAGTAATAAACGAAGCAGTAGAGCTGGCCAAAGCCTTTGGCGGCGACAATTCTTCCAAATTCATCAACGGCGTGCTCGGTACGCTCCTAAAACAAATCGAAGCCAAGCAACCTCCAAAGCCCAAACCCAGGAAAGCCAGTAAGAAATAATCATGCAACGACCCAAACCAATCCAAGGATTTAAAAAATTTGTCACTAGCCGCAAACCGGCTATCAACGAAGTCGTGCGCGAACCAACCGCCGGCGGCGTGATTTTTCGCCACAACGCGCGGAAAGAGATTGAAATTCTTCTGATTCAAGACGCCAAAGACCGCTGGACCATACCAAAGGGCCACATAGAAGAAGGCGAAACCGCCAAAGAAACCGCCGAACGCGAAATTCGCGAAGAAACCGGCTTGCAACAGATGAAAGTTTTGAACTGGTTGGGCAAAATCCATTTCCGCTACCGCCGTGCTACCAGTCTGGTGCTTATGACCACGGAAATATTTCTGGTCAAAGCCCAGGGCAACACAGACAAGCTCAAGCCCGAAGACTGGATGAACGGTATCAAATGGTTTACCGCCGCCGAAGCGCTGGACAAAATTGAATACGACGATATCGGCAAACTCATACTGCTGGCCATGAAAAAAATACGAGAGCACAAATAACATGCAAGACCTTAATTCCTACCAAAAATTTGCCGCCGAAACCCTAGGAGTTGCTTTTAAAGACATCAATCTGCTGCTGATGGCTTTCACGCACCGCTCGTACGTAAATGAGCACAAAAAAACAACCCACGAGCACAACGAACGCCTGGAATTTTTGGGTGATGCCGTGCTAGAGCTGGTATCTACCGAATACCTCTACGCCAACCACAGCGAACCAGAAGGGATTCTGACCAACTGGCGCAGCGCGCTGGTACGCACCGAAAGCATCGGTGCCGCCGCCGCCCGCTGCGGGTTTGAGCCGTATTTGCGCTTGAGCCGGGGGGAAAAACGTGGTTCAGACCGCGCCCGCGCCCAGATTTTGGCCAATTCATACGAAGCTGTAGTGGGCGCTATATATCTGGACCAAGGCTACGAAGCCGCCAAGGAATTTATCCATCGGACGCTCCTGGTTACGTTTAAAACCATTTTGGAAACAGGCTCCTGGCAAGATCCCAAAAGCAGTCTGCAAGAACTGGCCCAAAGCCGCGATGGCTTTACTCCCGCCTACAAAGTTATTAGTGAAATAGGTCCCGACCACGACAAAATCTTTACCGTCGGCGCCTACATAGACGGCCAACTAAAAGGCCAGGGCACCGGCCCCAGCAAACAAGCCGCCCAGGTAGCCGCCGCCGAAGCCACCCTCAAAACCTACCAATAATCTGGATTAAGTCATCAGTAGCAATCCGACGAAAGCAGAGAGAGTGAGCGCTAATAGACATTGACAATATGGGCTTAGTATAGTAAAATAAGGTTTATGTGGAAATTTTTTGGCCGCGGGCACAACAACCCTAAACTACACGAATTAGAGCCTGGCAGTGAAGCCGGCGCACTTGCCAATGCCCTTGGATATGATGACGAGAAAGATATGCATCGGAATATCATCTCGATTGGTGGTGAAGCAGGAGCTTTAGTTGTTGCACGGACGGTTACGCAAGAAGAATGTGAATGGCTCCATGAAGATGTTCAAGCCGGGGAGCTAGTATACCGGTTTGTTTTAGCAACATATGGAGTATGCAACTTAGATGACGGTATACCTGTTAGTCGTCAGCCAAACGAATATCCGTTCTTTGAACTTCCACGCGACTCTCTTGTTGGCGAAGTAGATTATACTCAAGAAGCCTAAGGTACAAACCTACTACTCATTCAGTAGAGCAAACAGATATTTGCCCCTGTTGACAACAGGGGCGGTTATCTGTAGAATAAGCATCTGTACATTAATTCATTAAGAAGGGATTAAGCAATCATGCTTGTAATTCGTATGCAGCGTACCGGCCGCAAAGGCCACGCTCAATTCCGCGTCGTAGTCCAAGACTCGCGCCGGACCCCAACCAGTGGAAAGATTGTGGCAGCACTGGGCCACTTCAATCCACACACCAAGGAAACAGTTATAAACAAAGAAAAGGCCAGCTTTTTTCTGGAACATGGCGCCCAGCCATCTGAGCGAGTTATTCGTTTGCTTAAAAGTGAAGGCGTGAAAATGCCCAAATGGGTAGCCGTACCAGACAAGAAAAAGGGCGATGTACGCAATCCAGAAAAACGCCGCAGCACCCGCCCAGCAGAAGCTACTGCGCCAGTAGAGGCTGCCCCTGAAGCCCCAATTGCAGAAACCGAAGCCGAAACTTCAACAGAAGACGTAGCTGATACGGAAGCTGAAACAACTGTTGCTGACGCCGAAGCTCCTGCTACCGAATCGGAAGCGCCTGCCGAAGAAGTCGTTGCAGACGCACCAGCAGAGCCTGCAGCTGAGAAAGTTGCCGAAGAGCCCGCCCCCGAAGCTGAAACAGAAAAAGCCTAAGCGCCACGCAATTCTCTACCACCAACCGTGAGCAATTTGATATAATTAGAAACGACTAGAGACATTAACCGGAGGAAAATCCATGAACAGCAGTATTGACCAGCAATTTATAGAATTCGTTGTCAAATCCCTCGTCAACAATCCAGATGATGTCAGCATCGCCCGTACAATTGACGAAAAGGGCGTGTTGCTAGAACTAACCGTAAACCCAGAAGATTTAGGACGTGTCATTGGCAAACGAGGTGCCACTGCCCAGAGTTTGCGAACTTTATTGCGAGCTCTTGGTACCAAAAACGACGCCCGTTACAACCTGAAAATTGTGGACAACGGCGAACCGCGCCCACAGCGCGAAGATAATCGCCCCGTAGCCAGCAGCGCTTCAGACGACGACCAGAGTATTGCTTCAGACGACACAACTGCCTCAGAAGATACAACCGAAGAAACGCACGAAAAGCAGGATGCTTCTAAGCAGCCAGTGGAAACCGTAGCGGACGCTTCACAAGAAGAAACAGACCACAGCGACGCGGTTAGCAAAACCCGCGCCGAGCTTGCGGACCTGGACGACCTTGATATATAATTAGCGAGTTAGAAACAAACAATTTAAAAGCTCTGCGAGACATTTCCGTTAAGATCAAGTGGGCCTGCCCACCGAAGCCTTGGCGAAGGTGGGAGCTTTATGTGATAAAACGAACCGAGCAATCGGTTCGTTTTATTTAAGCTATATAAAAAGCGGAGCAGTTAAACGACGGAACTTACTTCTACGTCTACTGCATCAAGCACAGCTACTAAAAAGCCTGCTACGCGAGCACCCTTTATTTCGCGAGTAAATCCGCCGCCGTTTGGCCCAATTACGTCAATAGCCGTATACTCAAGCTCTCCATCAGCGTTGAATATAACCTGCATCCCCATACTTGAGACAATGTTTCTACTTTGGCTAACATCGCCACTTTCTCTGTCTTCTATCGTTATAGTAAGTCCTTTTCGATCTTTGACAATAGCCAGACACCCCAAGTCCGCCCGTAAAGGGCTGCCAGTATTTATAAAGTCACTGTGCTCCGCAAGTGGAACATGTGCATCTAAAACCTCGTTAGCACGAGTTTGTAGTTCATGGGCAGCTATATCTTTATCAAAAGGCATAAAGACTCCTATTAATTTGTACATAATACCACAAAATGCTAAACTAGGCAATACATGTTAATTCAAATTATTTCACTGTTTCCAGAGATGTTTCCGCCCGTGCTGGAAACCAGCATGCTGTGGAAGGCCAAAGACAAGGGAATTGTAGAGTACCACTACATAAATCTGCGGGATTTTGGGCTGGGCAAGCGCAAAACCGTGGATGACACGCCTTATGGCGGCGGCGACGGCATGTTGCTCAAACCGGAACCGCTAGTTGCTGCCATTGAACTGGCCAAAGCTAACGACCCCGAAGCGATTGTAATTCTTCCTACGCCGCGCGGGAAATTGTACAAACAGTCTGACGCCAAACAGCTGGCGGCCGACAGCAAAGGACTTATTCTGGTCTGTGCCCGCTACGAAGGCTACGATGAGCGGGTTACAAAATGGGTTGACCAACAGTATTGCATTGGCAACTACGTGCTGACAGGCGGGGAACTGCCCGCCATGGCCATTATAGACAGCGTGGTGCGCTTGCTTCCGGGCGTTTTGGGCGGAGAAGCGTCGGCAGAAATTGAATCTTTCCAGCAAGATGACAAAACCGTAGAATTCCCCCAATACACCCGCCCGGAAAATTTCCGCGGCATGAAAGTGCCAGATGTGCTGCTAAACGGCCACCACGCCGAAATAGCCAAATGGCGCAAAGAAAACGGTAAAAAGCTGTGAGTTTGTATTCTTCAGAAGAAGCATTGCAAGAAGTTGCACAACAAGAGCGGGAATTACTGGATAAAACAGATCTTTTACAGCCACTGCGCCCACAGGAATGCTGGGCTGGCCGCTTGATCTTGCGCCAGAGTGCCCTAACCACTCCGGCTTTGGGTAATTTTCCAGCTGACTCGCGATATATTCCAGGCAACGGAAATGTCGAAATAACTTATGATGCACTTACTGTAGACGGTCTGGTCACTCATTATACTGAAGGTGATGATCGGGTTGAAGACTTGATTCAACGTGCCTACATAGGTGCCGGATTGGCCAGAATGTTGTTTTTAACTCAAGGTGCCGCAATGGCCCCTAGGCGCAAATTGGGAAAATTTATGAAAGTTATGTCAGAAGAAGATAAGTTGGCGGGAAGGCTCTATGAAACATTGGATCTTCAGCCCGGAGAAGGCGTGCTACGCAAGCTTATCAATGATGCAGATGCCGCAGCACAGATAAATGGTTTAAGATTATCGCTCGGCATATGGAAGGAAGCCCATGGTGATGACGAATATGCCAAAGGGCTAGAAGCTGTTTTCCGAAATAGCCTAACAAATCGTTTGGCTAGTAAGCCTCAGTATGTGCAATTTGCTACCAAAATTTTCAAAGTAGACGATGTAGGAGCAGAAGATACGTTTGCCGAGTATATTGCCGATATACAAATTGCCGGAGCGTGTCCAATGGGCCGAGAAGAACTTGAACAGGCAATAGCTCTGCTGACGTAGTAAGATATACTAGTAAGTATCTGAAAAGGAGGGTTTCATGTTCAAGATTAAACCGGTTTACGCACATTGTGATTTGCCTTGCGGGGTGTATGACCCGGCGCAGGCCAAGATTGAAGCTCAGAGCGTGCTAGCGATTCAAGAAAAGATGAAAGACTTTGACAATGATAATCGCGTCAGAGCCATACTTATAAAAGAACAGCGGGCAGAGCTGGTAAAACACCACCTGTGGGTACTGTGGACGGATTATTTCAAACCAGAACACCTAGAAAAATACCCGGATTTGCATGACAAATTCTGGCAGGCCACCAAGCAGGCCGGCGAATGCAAGCACCACTCTGAACCGGCCGAAGGCAAAAAACTACTGGCAATGATAGATGAAATATCAGAAATCTTCTGGGCCACCAAGAAAGCTTAAGATGCCAATATTGATCAGACGTGTCGTTGGGCATAGCATGGTGCCGGTTTTACCGCCAAAAACATTAGTGTTTGGTTTTCGTCATTTCCGAAATCTCCAACCAGGCAATGTGGTTGTGGTGAACCACAATGGCAAAGAAAAAATTAAACGGATAAGCGAACTCAAAGACAATCAGATATTTCTGCTGGGCGATCACCCGGAAACCAGCACCGATAGCCGGCACTTTGGCTGGCTGCCAGTAGCCGTAGTAAAAGCCAAAATTATCTGGCCGCGCACCAAACTAGGGAGCTAGTTCAGGCGTCGAGGTTTATGATTTTTGAGTTGCAAATTCGGCAAGATTCCTCCTGGTCGTCTTCGGCAACCCAGCGCTTGCTGGCCAATTGCCATGGCTGGTAATCGTGATAAGCAATCAGGTCAGCCAAAGAGCGCAAAAGCCAGCCGATTTTTCCATACAGGCGTATTTGGCCCCATAATACGGCCGCCCAGTGGTGGCCAGCCGGGAAAACATAAATTGGTTTTTTGGCGTGGTAAGGTTTGGGCTCTTGCTTGCTTGCCAGGCGTTTTAAGTTAGCGCTTACGAATTTGCCATCAAATAAAGCCGTTTGCGCCATGCCGCTGTACGGGGTATCGGAGTTGTCTCCAATGATATATATTCCTGGTTCGGTTTGTAGAAATTGATCCACGCGGACTCGGCCGTTTTTGGCCAGCTGAAACTCTTGTTTGGCAAAAAATGGATGGTTTGACACGCCAGCCGTCCATATGACCGTGTGGCTGCGGATAGGTTTGTTGTCCACCATCAGCGAATCGGCGGTCTGGGCCTGAACCGCGGTGCCCAGGTACAATTTCACTCCCTTTTTGCGGAGCTGTCTGGCAATCCGCCTAGAGACGTCTTTTGGCATGCGCGGAACCAGGCGCGGCGCGGCTTCTACCAGATCCACATGGATAGCTCGCTTGCCCAAACCGTGCTGTTTGGCGATTTGCCGCAAGTAAGACGGCAACACGCCCGCCAGCTCAATCCCGGTCGGTCCGCCGCCGACCACTACATAGTTAAGGTCTAGTTTTTGGGTGGCAATCATTTGCTCGTGCAAATGAGCTTTCAGCTCCTCCGCGTCGGCGTTGGTTTTGATGCCGTAAGACAACTCTTTCAAACCGTCAATATTGAAATAATTGGTTTTTACTCCCATGGCCAATACCAGCGCTTCATAGCCTACTACGTGGCCAACTTTGGTTTTCACGGTGTGAGCCTGGCGGTTCACGCTCACAACCCGGTCGTTCAGAACGTGCACGCGCTTGCCGTCAAAAATTTCACCCAGAGGTATAGAAGATATCATGCGGCGCCCGCCGGTAGCGGTACGGTAAAGGGTCGGGTAATACCGAAAATCGGTGTGGTCAGATATGAGCGTGACGTGGAAGCGCCGGTCATCGGCAAGCTCCAAAGCGGCTTTGACGCCGCCAAACCCGCCCCCTACAATCACAACTCGGTGTTTGCTCATAATTTCTCTGTTTTATAGGCCATGTCGTTATCTGTTTTGATTGTAACATAACGCTTATGATTTGGCCTCCAAGTTATGGTAAGCTGGAGCGGTATGGACAACCTAAAACAGAAGCTCCAGAATCTTGGGTTTAGAGGCGAAGTGGATACCACTGCGGCCCGCCGCGACTTTTATAGCCACGACGCCAGTATGTTTGAGCTGATGCCAGAGGCAATTGTCTTTCCCAAAGACAGTGGGGATGTAAAAAAACTCGTCAGTTTTATAGCAGACGCCAAAAAAGCCGGCAACAAGCATATTTCCCTGACCGCTAGATCGGCCGGGACTGACATGAGCGGCGGCGCCATAAACCAGTCCATCATTATGGACATGGCCAGGCATTTTGACCAAATTTTTGAAGCGGACAAAAACTCCGCGCATGCCCAGCCCGGCGTTTACTACCGCGACTTTGAGGCCGAAACGCTGAAACACGGCGCCCTTATGCCCAGCTATCCTGCCAGCAGAGAACTTTGTACTATCGGCGGCATGGTTTCCAACAATGCCGGCGGCGAAAAATCCCTGCAGTACGGGAAGACTGAAAAGTTTGTGACCGGGCTCAAAGTAGTTTTTTCAGATGGCAATGAATACATCGTCAAGCCTCTAGACAAACCAGGGCTCGAAAAAAAGATGGCTCAAAAGGACTTTGAAGGCAAGCTGTACCGCGAAGTTTTTGCGCTGGTTGACGGCCACTATGACGCCATCAAAGCCGCGCGGCCGCGCGTCAGCAAAGATTCTACCGGCTACCACCTATGGAACGTCTGGGACAGAGAAACGGGCGTATTTGATCTGAACCAAATTATCGTTGGCTCCCAGGGCACGCTCGGCGTAGTCACCGACATTCATTTCCGTTTGGTGCCCGCCCCTAAACATTCTGGAACACTGGTGGTTTTTCTGCGCGACATCTCTCAGCTGGGCGATCTGATTAACCAGGTGCTGCGGCACAAACCTGCCACGTTTGAGGGCTTTGACAACTATACTTTGATGCTTAGTTTCAAACTTTTTTACTATTTTCACCAAACGCTCGGCTGGTGGGGGATGATCAAGCTCGGGTTTCAGCTTATACCAGACGCCCTGATGTTATTTAGGGGCATACCAAAAATGGTTTTACTGATTGAATTTAACGGCGAAACGCCGGAGGACGTTGCCGCCAAAGTCCACAAAATGCGCCAGGATCTGCACCCCTTTGATAGCAAAGAGTCGTATGAAGAAGATGCCACCGAAGCCAAAGCCCACAAGTTTTGGATTATGCGGCGCGAAAGCTTTAATTTGCTTCGCAAAAAGGTACATGACAAACACACAGCGCCGTTTATTGACGATCTGGTAGTCCCGCCGGAACATTTGCAAAGTTTTCTGCCCGAACTGCGCCGCGTAATCAACAAATATAAACTACTGGCAACCGTGGCCGGGCACATGGGCGACGGTAATTTTCACGTCATCCCGCTCATGAATATTGAAGAGCAGGCAGAACGCATGAAGCTGGAACCGTGTATGCGGGAAGTAAACGCGTTGGTGCTGAAATACGGCGGCAGTTTGAGCGGCGAGCACAACGACGGCATGACCCGCGGCCCGTGGCTGTCCCAAATGTACCCGCCCGAAATCATGGGCTATTTCAGAGACGTGAAAAAGCTGTTTGACCCGCATAATATCTTCAACCCGCACAAAAAAACCGACGCCAAGTGGGATTTTTCTATCTCTCATATCCGTGAACACTTCTAGTTAAGGCGCCTTGGCCGCAGCAAGCTGCAAACTCCCTTTGGCTAGTTCAAGTACAACTTTCCCGATGCGGTAGGTGATTGGTTTCATGGCGTCTTCTAGAAAAGGATTGAACGGCTGGATGGGTAATAGCTCGGGCTGGTTGTCCTGCCGAGCAAGTTGAGCCAGGTAGCGCAGGGCTTGGACCAAAAACTCCAAATCATGCCGGGTGATAAATTCTAACAGTACTTCCCGAGGGTTTTGGTAGCCGATAAGCCGCAACAAGCCCAGTAGTTTCTGAGTTATTTCGGGCGTAATGCCCGCCGCTCTACGTTCTACGCCTGGAGCATTGATTCGAGAAAAAGACTCATGCAGCGTATGTACTAACATAGTCACATCTTCGTTTTCGTCAGGCACTTCCTGCAGTAGCGAAACCAGGCAAACCAAGCTTTCTTCTAGCGGCTTCTCATTGGCGACGGCTCTTATTTCGTCTATCTCCAAGAAAACTTCAGGCTCATCCCGCGCCATTACAAATTCTTCAAATGTATTTTTCATAACAGGTTCTGAAATTTCTTGACTGAATAAAACAACTTGATCTTCCAGTAAGCTAAGCTCCTGTGCGCCAGCAAGTTCAGGTTCGGGTGCTTGCTCTATAGTTACTAGGTCAAGAAGTTGCATAAAAGTTTCTAGCGTTTCGTCGTCAAAAATGACTTCGCTGTTCAGGGACATACCGGTTTCTGTCCTGTCAAAACCTACTGGTAATAATTCTACTGGCAGTTCCACGTTCTCAAAATCTAGGGTTTCAGGTTGATTGAGGGGTTCGTAAATCACTTCTTTGGCAGGTAGTGCTGGCTCGGAACTGGCATATGCACGTTCGAGGCTTGTTTTAGCCGGAACCTGAGTAAATGTTGCTCCCGCCGTCTGTTTTCTTTCCTTTAGAGCAGTTACTGGCTTAGTTGCAAAAGGAGCAGTATTTTTCGGACGGGATTTAGGCTCTACGACTACCCGAGGAACGGGGGGCTTAATTTCTACTAAATGTTTTTTGATGGAAGGTTTTTCTGCTTTGATTGGCTTTTGTTTTGTGGTTTGTTCGACAGGTCTTTGCGAGTCATCACTCATATGTTTTTTTAAGGAGGCAGCAACAGCTTCCGCCTCCCGGCTGCGAGCAGGAGTTTGCTTTAGCATTTCTGTAGATTTAGCAAAAGGTGCAATCTTTAAACTAGGCTCCTGAAGAATGACTTTCTCGGGGACTATGCGCTTAACTGATTCTGGGGTTAGCGACTCGGCTGCGGAGCTAGTTTTTTTTTAGGTGCTTTCTCGACGACAGGTTTTTGCTCAGTCATGGGGCTGTCTGTGGCCTTCTGCTCGGCAGCCGGGTTGGCTTCTCGCGTTGGAACTCTCAAGAGTGACCCGGTTTCTTTATCTTTCATGGCCGAAAAGCCAAGCGCTCTTGAGAACGACTGTTCTGGAGTTGCTCCTTCTTTGTGAGCTTCAACGGCAAGATCCAAAATGGTCGAGGCCATATCGGCTCCGTGCTCACTAACCATAAATTCGCCCAATGACGATATGCGATCCATGCCTGGCACAGGACAGGAAACCTGTATTCTGGCAAGGTCTTGTGCTTGGAATTCATCAACACCCAAACGGGCTCTAATCATGGTAACTGCAGAATCAACGGCAGTCGCGGCTTGAACTTCAGCACCTAATTCACTCATAGTACAATGATAACCATAAACATCACCAAATACAAACACCCTAGGGAAGAAGCGGGCCAATCGAGAGCATCACTGCCAGCACCATGACGACTATTAGGGATGTACCGAACATTTGGCGAGCCCAGCGGTCATCGTTTCCGGCCTCAAAACCTGTCAGGCCACGGTACAGCCAGTAGAGGCCTATGCCTGCCATCACCACGAGATATATATAGCCAGTGTAGCCAAAACTAGTAAGCAGTAATGACGTGATGACGAAGGCAACTGTGTAGATCAGTACGTACACTTTACTGGCTCGCAAACCCTTTTTGACCGAAAGAATAGGCAGTCCAGCGGCTTTGTAGTCTTTGAGGCGGTACATGCCAATAGCGTAGAAGTGCGGCATTTGCCAGAATACGTAGATAAAAAACAGTATGAATGCGCCGCTGTCTAGGTGATTCGTCACGGACGAATAGGCGGCTACTGGGGGCAAGGCGCCGGCTACACTCCCCACTACAGTTCCGTGGACTGATTGCCGCTTAGACACACCGTACAAAACTACATACGTAAACACTGCCAATACTCCCAGCCCAACGGTCAGCAGATTCGTAAAGCGTGCCAAAACCGCAAAACCAGCCACTCCAAGACAACTGGCATATATGATTGCGGCGAGTCCTGAAACCTTGCCAGATACCAAAGCCCGCT
This sequence comes from uncultured Candidatus Saccharibacteria bacterium, assembly GCA_964593805.1. GTDB lineage: Bacteria > Patescibacteriota > Saccharimonadia > Saccharimonadales > JBBQAJ01 > JBBQAJ01. The sequence goes on from CAZQHP010000001.1 coordinate 382,221, forward strand.
TATTGGTTCGAGCCATCTTGGCATCAATCCCGCGGTCTATATAGTTATTAAAAACACAGCTAGAAGCAATAACCAGCGCCATGCCGCCTAGCGTAGTGGCCAGCAGTCCAAACTCGAATTGCCAGCGTGAAGCCAAGAAAAAACCAGCCAAAGCGTTCAAAATATTGCCGTAAATAATGCCAGGTTTAGTTAGTTGGTAGTAGGTTTTGAGGGTGTTTATTCTTCGTTCCTTCACAATTAAAGATGTACGCGTCTATTGTACCAAGCCGATAGGTACCATGTTATAGTTATCTATTATGGTAACGGTTACAACCTGATGGGGTCAGGCCAATGTCAAAAATAAACAAAAAGCGGCTTAATCCGGGCTGGGTAGTGCTAATTATTTTCTTGTTATTGACTGAGCTGGCTCTAGTCATTGCCTATCTGCTAGACGGTAAAAACGTCGCGCTGTTTAACCCGAAAGGTCTGATTGCCCAAGAGCAGCTAAGTCTCATGGTCTTTACTGCTGCCGTACTACTCGTGATAGCTATTCCTACACTTTCTCTCCTCTTTTACACGGCTTGGAAATATCGGGAAAGCAACACAAAAGCAACCTACGCTCCTCATGCCCACCACAGTAAATTCCGTTCCTTGAGTATGTGGCTGATCCCAACCGCGTTTATGCTTGTGCTTGCCAGTGTTATGTGGCCTGCTACCCATAGGCTGGTACCACAGAAATTGATAGCAGCGGACGCCAAACCGCTCAGAATCCAAGTTGTATCGATGCGCTGGAAATGGCTGTTTTTATATCCTGAGCAGGGCATTGCTACGATAAATTTTGTTCAAGTTCCGGTAAATACACCTGTACAATTTGAGTTAACAGCTGACGCCGCACCGATGAGTTCGTTCTGGATTCCGAATCTCGGCGGCCAGCTGTATTCGATGACTAGCCATGTTAATCGGCTGAACCTAGTTGCTGAGTCACCCGGAGATTATCCAGGCAGCTCGGCCGAAATAAATGGTGCTGGTTTTGCGGGTATGAAATTCACGGCTCGTGCAAGTAATGCGCAAGAGTTTGACCTTTGGGTGCAAACAGTAAAACAATCACCGAATGTACTTGATACCGCCACATACGAAAGCATACTTGCGCCCAGCGAAAACAATCCGGTTGCGTTCTACTCGGCCTTTGAGCACGGTTTGTACGAGGGGGTGATTATGAAATACTTGGGACCCGTAGAGGGGCAGGTGCACCACTGATGAAAGAATTAATACTTGGCAAATTAGATTGGAGCGCCCTGCCACACGAATGGTTTACTATCGGCGCGTCCGTGGCCTTTATCGGCATGTTTTTATTTGTCGCCATAGTAATCACCAGAATGAAACGCTGGAAATGGCTGTGGAACGAGTGGCTGACTTCTGTAGACCCTAAAAAAATTGGCATCATGTATTTCCTGGCTGGCGGGTTTATGCTCTTGCGCGGAGGTTTAGACGCAATTATGCTTTGGCTGCAGCAGGCTCTCGGTTCTAGCAATATGCCTGGACTGACCCCAGAAGCCACCTATGGATACTTATCTGCCGATCACTTCCAACAAATCTTTACAGCTCACGGCAATATAATGGTCTTCTTTGTGGCCATGGCCTTTATATTCGGGCTGATAAATTACATTGTGCCTTTGCAAATTGGCGCGCGTGATTTGGCGTCACCCTTCTTGAATACGTTAGGATTTTGGCTGTACATCGGCGGTGTTGTAATGGTAAATATATTCTTCCTGATTGGTGGTGAGTATGCAGCAACTGGCTGGTTGGCGGTAGCACCGCTTTCTGGCAGAGAGTTTAGTCCGGGAGTCGGCGTGGACTATTGGATTTGGAGTTTGCAGATTGCTGGTGTTGGGACAACGCTTGGAGCTATAAACTTTATCATGACAATTCTAAAAATGCGCGCAAAAGGCATGACGCTGTGGAAAATGCCATTATTCACTTGGGGTTCCTTGTGTAGCATGATTATGGCTGTAACCGTGTTCCCACTGCTTACGGCCACTCTTTTCTTGATGTTTTTTGACCGCTACCTTGGAACACACTTCTTTACTACCATTGGTGGTGGCGATCCTATGATGTACACCAACCTGATTTGGATGTGGGGCCACCCAGAAGTGTATATTCTAATGTTGCCAGCTTTTGGGGCCTTTTCGGAAGTTGTTTCTACATTTAGCCGCAAGGCAATCGCCAGCTACACATCAAACGTACTAGGGATGATAGGAGTCTCGGCGCTGGCTCTTTCTGTCTGGCTACACCACTTCTTTACTATGGGTGCGAGCGCCGATGTAAATGCTTTCTTTGGTCTCATGACAATGATAATCGCTATTCCAACTTCGGTATTAGTATTTACCTGGATAGCCACGATGCACAAAGGTTTAATACGCTTTGATGCGCCTATGCTGTGGTTTTTAGGGTTTATTGGCATTTTTGCAATTGGCGGTATGGCCGGTGTAATGCTGGCTGTGCCCCCGGCCGATTTCCAACTGCACAATAGTTTGTTCCTAGTGGCTCACTTCCACTCCATGGTAGTAGGTGGCGTGCTGTTTGGTATTTTCTGCGGATTATCTTATTGGTTCCCAAAGATAACTGGCCTCAAGCTCAATGAACGGATTGGCCGGAGCGCATTTTGGTGCTGGATGATTGGGTTTTGTCTATCTTTTATCCCTATGTACGTTTTAGGGCTTATGGGTGCGACTAGGCGGCTGGATCATTATGACGCCTCCACCGGCTGGCAGCCGCTGTTTGTGCTCATGCTGATTGGTGGGATTGTCATCGCGTTTGGCGTGGCTTTGCAGCTGGCTCAGATCTTGGCTAGCGTCATACAAAAGAAACGGCTGCGGGATACCACCGGCGATCCGTGGAATGGGCGGTCGCTGGAATGGGCGGTCGCATCGCCGCCGCAGTTCTATAACTTTACCGTTATTCCAAAAGTATCAAGCAGAGACGCTTTCTGGGAAATGAAACGTCGAGGCTTGCCTAGTCCTGCCTACGAAGATATTCACGTACCCAAAAACACTGCCGCCGGTATTTATATTGCCGCCTTTGCATTTCTAGTCGGCTTTGCTTTTGTTTGGGAAATAATTTGGCTAGCTGTCTTGTCAATAATCGGCATAATTGTTGTTTTTGTCGTTCGTGGTTTCAATGAACACAGCGAATACATCCTAACCGCTGCAGAAGTGCAAAAACTGCATGAATCCAGACAAAAGAGAGACCAGGCTCGTAGGGCTAGTACCGTAGTCAATACCGACGAAGACATGGGAGTATGGGAACTAATACGCGTGGTGTTTGCTTTTGTTTTAGATGTAATTAAAAACAAAAGGTGGCAAAAATGGTAGACCACCACGAAGCAGAAGCCAATGACAGAGTGATGTTTGGTTTCTGGGTTTATTTGATGACAGACCTTTTGATGTTTGCCGTGCTTTTTGCCGTATACGCCGTGCTACACAACAGCACGCTTGGTGGCGAAACCGGGCGCGAACTCTTCAGCCAGCCCTTGGCACTTACGGAAACGCTTATTTTGCTAACTAGTAGTTTTACGTGCGGAATCGGCATGATAGCCGCCAGGCGGGGGCTTAAGCTCAAAACAATCCTGTGGTTTGGGGTTACATTTGCACTGGGTCTGGCTTTTCTAGTGCTGGAACTAAGAGAATTTGCTGAGTTTATCGGCGAGGGTCACACCATGCAAACCAATGCTTTCTTGTCGTCGTTTTTTGTGCTTGTTGGCACGCATGGGCTACACATCACCTCTGGGCTGCTTTGGATGGCGATTACGCTAGTTTATGTCATGAAACGTGGCCTCAACTCGCATCTAGTGCGCAAGCTTACACTGCTTAGTTTGTTTTGGCATTTCCTAGACATTGTCTGGATATTTATTTTCACAGTTGTCTACCTAGGGGCTTTTGCATGAGTCAACACAGCAGCAAGTCACACGGCGAGCACGGCTCAACAAAATCTTATGTAATTGGGTTTTTGCTATCATTGTTGTTCACTGTCATTCCATACTCTCTGGTGATAAAACAAACAGTTTCCGGCAATACGCTTCTGGCAACCATACTGGGTTTTGCCGTGTTGCAAATGATTATTCAAATAACCTTCTTCTTGCATCTGGGACGGGGGCCTAAACCAAAATGGAACTTATTCTTTTTCATATCAACGGTTGGGATAATTCTGGTTGTTGTTGGCGGTTCCATAATGATCATAAACAACCTGCACTACAATATGTCATCCTCAGACCAGACAAAAAAGCTGGCAAATGCCGAGGGTATATATCAAATAGGCGGCGAAAAGACCGGCGCTTGCCAGGGGCAACACCCCAATCACAAAGTAACGATCAAAAATGGCCAAGTAAGTCCTTTGCATACCGTTGCCAGCAAGTGCGACACGCTGACATTTATTAACGAAGACGATAACGTGCGAGAAATTACTTTCGGAACGCACCCTCAGCACGAAGTGTACGGGGGAGAGACCGAACTGGTGGTTCGAAAGGGACGAACCAAGTCAATAACGCTTTCCGAATCGGGTACGTATCAATTTCACGATCACATGCAAGCCGAGACAGCCGGCGACTTTATCGTAACACCGTAATGCGAGTTGAAATCACACAAAATAGCACGACGAAAAATCAGAGCCTAATTTGTTTCTGAATTTCTAAAACGCACCAGCACGGAGAGAACGGCGGCCAGGATAAAAAAGACCGCGCAGTAAAAACCAACCTCAATATACAGTTCCGCTTTGTAGCCTTCGTTGAAAAAATCCACAAAATATTTAACTGCCGCCAGCGAATAGGCTGCGGTACTTAGGGCGGCGGTCAGGAACAGAGCGGTCCGGCTGAGCAGCAGGGAAGAGACCACAATCGGTATGCTAAAAAGCATCACGGCGCGAGCCGCCATGCCACGCTGGGTGTAGATGTTAAACGTTGCCATAGTTATATCCAGCAGAATGACCGCGTACAAAAGCACCCGATAGTAGCTGCTGTTTTTTACATTGTTTCGCGCCAGATACCAGATAATACCCACGCCAACCAGCAAAGCGGCGTTCATGCTCCAGCGCTGCAAAACGAAGTCCGGAGTTATCAGATGTGTGGCATCGGCCGCGATAGTATAGGCGGCATACACGGCCACAAACATAAAGTGAATCCGGCAAATACGTATCAGGCCCGTCTGCAGCCAGTCCGTGAACGCAAATTGTTTTTTCTTAGGCATAACTCACACCAGTCAACCATGCCGATTATGGTTATGTCAACCGTTGTGCAGGCCCACGGAAAGCACGGCCCATACTAGACATTTACCCCTATAAATGTTAAGATGTATTAGCAAGTTACTCTCGTATCTTTCTCCGTTATACACGCTAAGCCGCTTGGCAGCTCACACTATTCCGGCATCATCGAGACTCTTCTCGCATATAAAACTTAAAAAAAGCTGGTAAAGCCAAGCTTTTGAAAGGTGTTGCCCCCATGATTAAAAAAATCAACAAGCGTATAGAAATTGTCCGTGCCCAAGACGTGCATTTTAGTTCCATGGGGCTTAAGTCCGGTTTAATGATTCAGGCTGTCCTGAGCAAATATTATCAGCACGTTGGCCTGTCTACCGTGAGCTGCCTGAACGATCTAGAAGATTTGGCGAGCAAAAAACCAGATTTGGTGTTTTTGGGGCTAAAGCGCATTGCAGATGACGGCAAGCTAATCTGGCTTTCCGAATACCTCGGGGGACATGATATTAACTACACTGGCTCAGCCAAGCCAGCCATGGAGCTGGATCTCAATAAAGCCGATGCCAAACGGCTCATGCAGCGCGCCGGTATAGCTACGGCAGAATTTTTCACTGCCCGCCCTGGGCAATTTAAGGCTTCTGGGCAGCTGCCGCTCAGCTTCCCGCTGTTTATCAAGCCGCACGACCAAGGCGGCGGCATGGGGATTGGCCCGGATTCCATCGCGCATAATTTCCCAGCCTTTCAAGACAAAGTGCGGAGCGTTTACGACACCTACGGCGCTTTTTCGCTGGTTGAAGAATACCTGGAGGGCAGAGAATTTAGCGTGGCGCTTCTGGGCAGCGGCTACGGTAACAGCCTAGCCGCCATGCCGGTAGAGCTGATAACCAAACCAAATGAATTTGGCGACCGTATTCTGGGGCAGGCTGTCAAATCAGAAGATAATGAACGGGCTATCTTTATCACAGATGATTTGGCGCGCAACCAGATTGCCGAACTCGGCAAAGCAATTTTTGCAGCACTGGGCGGCAGGGATTATGGCCGGATTGATATCCGCATGGACAGCGGCGGAACGCCCTGTTTTATAGAAGCCAACCTGACACCGGGGATTGCCCATAATGATTTTGTGAGTTACTTCACCCGGGCCTGCGCGCTGAATCAGAATATGAATTATGAGTCCATGATTATGCGTATCGTAGAACTAAGTTTGGCTCGCATGGCAGGCAATAGCGAAGATGTCTTTGAACTAAACAGCACGAACAGCCTCGCTTTTCCTGCTCTTGAAACAGCCTTCAAATCTGCCTAGCCGGCCCAGCGCTTCTGCGGCTCTTGTTTATTGCTCAGCGGCGGGTGTTTGCTCGATTATGATTGCTGGCTCGTCGCCGATTACCCACGCGTCATGCCCAGCTGGCAGTAAGGCTACGTCTCCGGGGCCAAATTCGTACTCGCTGCCGTCGGCCATTTTGGCGCCTAATTTGCCAGAAATATGGACGTTAATGTGCGCGATAGCACACAAATCAGTTTTGGCGGCCGGTTTTACGTCTTCGCTCCAGCGCCAGCCCGGCTGAAAAGTTAACTGTCTTAATGTCACGCCGCCAACGCTGACTACAGCCACCTGGCCGCGTCCTGGCTGGTGCGTTTCGTCTGGTGTGTCAAACTTTTTGCTTATAACAGATGCCATGCTACTCCTTCTCAATTAATTACTTTAATCATACCAACATCAGCCAACTATGCCTAAACGCCAAAGCGCGCCGTCACGTGGGCTTCATTAATCCCGTTCACAACGTTCGTGTAACCCATAGCTTCCAGCATGCTTTTTGCCACTCCAGACCGGTTGCCCGAATTACAATACAAAACCACTTGGCTGTCTTTGGGTATCTCTTCCAAGCCCCGTGAATTATTCATTAGCCCGCTAAGCGGTATGTTCAGAGCCCCTTCCACGTGTCCCAAAGCGTATTCACCAGCCTCCCGCACGTCAACAATAACTGTCCCCATATGAAAAAGTATAACAAATCGTGGCTGGAGACGGGGGATTCGAAACTTTTCGTATGAATTTGCCGAAAGATACTTGCTGTTTATAATAAAAATGATATAGTATATTAATTATGTCACACTCTAGGCCGGGTGGAAGCTTGCAAGGAATCAACTGGTCTATTGAACGCGGCCTAGTTAAGCCAAGTCTTGCCGAAACGGCTGGGCTTGAAATATTAGGCGCAATTGCTACCGATCACCCTATGGTCAGTTTTGACCATTCACAACCAGAGCATGGCTATACCGGCTATCTAATAGATGGGCTGGATGATATTAAGAAGAAAGATATTTCCGCCCCAGACTTTTGTTTTAGTTCACTGATGGTAGTGAGGGGTGCGTTCACTCCGTTTAAAGATCCAGACTTGCTTGGGGATAAAGAGACATCGCACTACCACCAGGGCATGGTAAATGTTCTTGAGCCCAGCGGCAGAGTGCCAGGCCATAGAGATAGTCAAACCTGGTCACTAGTTTTCGTAGCGCTGACGGCTAAAGCCAAAGCCAAGATAAAAGGTCCGGGGGAAGGTGACTACACCGAAGAAATCCTTCGTCCAGGCGATGCGGTAGTAATTACGAATCCGAAGCAAAAAAGCCAACGTCCAAAACACGAAATTATAAATCTCTCTCGTTTACCGCGGGTATCTTACGGTGAATACACAACCCAACAAAGAAAATAAAAACACCAGCCAGGTTTAGAAATTACATACTGAAGGCTTGGCTGGGGATCTAGCGAATGACTCTTGGCGAGGGATAGTTAACGAGGTGAGAATTGCTTAATCTGTAGGAGATGTCTTGACCGGTACATCTCCCAAATTATGCCTCATCAATATATCTTTTGCTCTAGACTTTGCAGAGCCGGGCACATATACACCACTAGAGAGTTTAAGAACATGGTCTACGCTGAGGTTTTGAAGTATGTAACAGTTGTCCCTCACATTACATACCTGTCCGTTAACAGTGAATTTACCTTTTTTGAAGAACGAACTAATCCTACTAAGTTCCCTTTTTTCTGATTCCGTAATTATTCGGGTATTTATTTTGTTTGTCATGTAGTTTTTGAAAGAGCTTGGTATTCTCCACTCATTCTGGTGGTAGTATGCAAGCTGCTTGTTGGTTTTTCCTGTAGGAGTAACCAATCTTATGAAGCCTTGTAAATTATCCGATAGAGTTTTAAAATTTACATTTTCTTGCCTGAATCGTATTAAATCAGGTTGATGTTCATGCACGTACACAAGCACATCGTTTATATCCGCAAATGTTTTCATAAATAGACCGCTCATGGCTTCTGTGATGCTTGTACCTTGTGCGGTAAGTACTGGTGATGGGGGTATGTAAATTGCTGGGAAAAGTCCAAGCTCATCTGTTGCCGTGGCATTGAACTCAATAGCAAATTCACCAAAAATTTTTGAATGTGCTTTTAGTTCAGATTTAGGGATACAGGTTAAACACAAGGTTGTTTCCAAATTCTCGACCGGGTTTCCGCGACTTCCGTCACGCAAAATCTGATAATACCTATGTACTCGTGGTGTCAGTACAAAACCCAGCCGTGCCATAGAGTCCAGAACCTCAAGGCCTCTCTCAATTCTTCGTTCCTTGTTTAAGCCAGGCCTGCGGGGAAAATTATGATAAAAATACAATTTTGGTTGCGTCATTTTAAATTGGCCTTATGGCTGGGGAGGAGGGATTCGAACCCCCGATCGTGGAACCAGAATCCACTGCCTTACCACTTGGCCACTCCCCAACGACTGCTACATTCTCTCAAATTATCGGGTTTTTCTCTAGTCTTGGCGCTGGGGCGGGCTGTGGTGTGAGGAAAATCACAGTGATTTGGTGCCAAGAAGCACGGATAAGTATTTTGAAATAGGTCACAATGTTGGGTAGGAAGGGAGAGTCATTATGGCAGATTTAGAGAATCAACAAACACCAGCCCAAGAACCTGAACTGGAATTGGCCAGCATTGCCGCGGCCGACACGCAGGCATCTTTTATTAGTGAATCTCCCGCGCTAGCGGCGCTTGAAGCCAAATTACTGCGGCGGCGCAAACGTGCCGAGCCCAACACTTACCGCCGGCCAGCCTACCTGCAATATATTGACTACGTTTAAGCTACAATAGTGGCATGCCCAAAAACGCTTCCAGGATTGCTGGCGCTGTCGGCACGGCCATATTCCTAGCCGTATTTATTCGTACGCCTAGTTTTCCCACGCCAGACAAAATACTGGTGTTTGCCGCCCTGGCGGCTATGGCGTTTGGCCAGGCCAGGGAACTGCTCAAGCGATTTGTGCCGTTTGTGGCTTTACTGCTGGTATATGAATCATTCAGGGGTCTGGCGCCTCAGCTGAACAGCTACGTCAACTACGGGTTTATGCCGGCGGCCGACAGGCTGCTGTTTTTTGGCCACTTGCCCACTACCCTGTTGCAAAATTTACTATGGCACGGGTACGTGCAATGGTATGACTTTGTGTTTTACGGCGCCTATACTCTGCATTTTGTACTGCCGTTTGCCCTGGCGGTGCTGATTTGGAAAACGCGCGAAAAACAATATTGGCGCTTTATCACTACCTTTTTGCTCGTTTCGTTCGCGGGGTTTCTAACTTTTCTGGCTTTCCCGGCCGCACCGCCCTGGCTGGCCAGTGACAAGGGGCTGATAGAACCTATAGCCCATGTGTCATCCGCCATTTGGTACGCCTTTGGCATCCATGACTTTCCCAGCGTATACAACAAAATTTCGCCAAATCCCGTGGCGGCCGTGCCATCCCTGCACGCCGCCTACTCCATGCTGTTCGCCTTGTTCCTGACCCGTATGTTCAAAACCAAATGGCGCTATTTGTCTTGGGTTTACCCGGCGCTCATCTGGATCGGCACCACCTATATGGGCGAACATTATGTGATAGACATAGTCATTGGAATCATCTACGCGGTTTTGGGCTACTGGGCCGCCCCGTACGTACTGGCGCCAATCCAAAAAACCACCAAAAAACTTTTGCGTTTTAAAAATACCGTGCTACAGTAGGCGTACTTTAACAACGTAAGAATATAAAGAGCGCAGCGAGAGATCTAGCTCAACGACCTGCCAGCAACCTATCTGAAAAGACAAGGTGCTCCATCTAGCCCGCCTGGCGGGAAAGATAAGTTTGCGCTGACATAAACGCATTATCAATCCTTTCCGCCGCTGTAGGCAGAAAGGATATTTTTTATGTCAAACACTATTGAAGTGCTGAGCGCAGTCCACGGGATTGCGCCACGCAGCGACGAGCTGTTGCTGCTCGGCAGTGATCTGAGAAATGGTCGAGTTAGCCAATCAGCGTTCGACGAACAAGTTGCTTTGGAGACAGAAGGCTGGCTGGCTTTGCAGGCCGAAGCTGGAATTAACCTCCGCGAAGACGGCAAATTGAGCTGGCAAGATCATTTGCGGCCGATAGTTAAAGCCACAAAGGGTTTTGCGCCACGTATTGATGACGCTCCCGTGACTCCATGGTACGAAGATAATCGATTTTATAGGCAGCCCACCGTCGTGAAAGAGCTGGATTTTGATGGCGAAGTGTTCGGCCGTTTGACGGGGCAACCAGGCGAATCGGTCAGCCTAATCGGGCCGCAAACGTTTTTCGAGCTTGTAAAAAGCAATCTATGGCCGGCCGAAACAGCCAAGGAAATAGAAAAACTGTACGTCCAACTCTGCGAGTACTATGCCGCCCAGGGGGTGCGCCATGTACTGTTCGAAGAGCCTGATGCTGGTTTGCAGCGGAAAAGCGCAGGAATTCAATTACACTCTTTCGTGCCCGTAGCTGAGGCACTCGGCATAGACATCGTAAAGATACCCTCTAGAATTTTTGAAACAGATGCGTCCGGACACGCCAAACGCACGCAGTGGAGCTACGGGCAAAAAAAGGCAGCGACGTGGCAGGCAACCACCATTGTCCGAGCGGTAGATGCTGGCAATACGGCTGAGGATGCACCGCTACAACCAACGATTGAAGTAGGCGGGCGCTATATACTTACGCACACTGTGGATTTGGAAAAAATACCGCTCAAACACGCACGTGACAAAGTAAAACGACTGGGTGAGTTTACCGCTAAGCTTCGTGGTGAGTTGGGGCAGCGCAATGACTGAAGCATTACTAACGCAAGAAGTAGGAAGTCTGGCCAAACCAAATTGGCGGGTGGCAGCGGTTGCTGGACAAGAAATCACAGATGCCCACGTTGCTGAAGCGCTTGTTTGGGCAGAGCGTCTCGGTTTAGACAAGGATGAAATAGATTTTGCATTTAGCCGGATTCGCTCAGACGCTGATTGTTCTGAGGCGGAGTGTCGGGACTGGGCAAAGGAAAGCGCTCGGTTTTTGGCGGCTAGATTCGCGGTTAGACTACAGGAATCAGCTGGGCTGGACATCATATATGACGGAGAACAAGATCGCAGTGAAATGTATCAACACGCCGCCAGTCGGACTGAGGGATTTGAATGGCGTGGCCGGGTCCGAGTTTTTGACAATAATTCTTTCCGCAAGGCCGCGTGTACGGCACAAGTAGGGATTTTGGAGCCGTGGCATACCGACGAAGTCGATCGTCTGGCAGAAATAGGAACCGATAAGCTCATAAAAGTGCCTGTTACCGGCGCTTACACACTGGCGGATTGGTCATATGACGAACATTACGGCAACCGGCGCGATTTTGTGCTGGACCTCGCCCGAAACGTAGTTCGGCCAAATGTAGCATCACTTTTAGAACAAGGTGTTTCGTGGGTACAGATTGATGAACCGGCAGCAACCACCAAGCCGGACGAAGTGCCGTTGTTTGTAGAAAGTTTCAACGAATCAGTTCGGGGTCTGCTGGGACAGTTTAGCGTGCATATCTGTTTTTCTGACTATTCTCTGCTCTTCCCGCATGTTGAGCAGCTAGAAAACTGTTCGCAGTTTTCGCTCGAATTTGCCAATCGCGACGACGCCCAGCTCGGCGTTGATGCCGCACATAGGCCGGCATACGAAATTCTTGCAGATCTGCGGCGGCATAACCCCGGTGCAGGTGTTGGACTTGGGGTTGTCAGCATTCACGAAGATAGTTTGGAATCCCCATTACTCGTGAGAGATCGCGTACTGCGGGCAGTTGATCTACTAGGCGATCCAGCCAAAGTTTTCCCTTCGCCGGACTGCGGTTTGCGCACCAGAAGCTGGGAGGTTACCTACGAAAAACTTGCCCGAACCGTGGCCGGAACTCAGCTTGCCCGCCAGGAACTTGGCGTGTGATACAATGGGCTTACTTAACAACTCAAAAGATATAAAGAGCGTGGGTTAGAGATCTAGCTCGATGCCTGTCCACCAAAGTATTGGCGGCGGCGGAACCCACCAGCAACCCGTGGCAAGCAGCGTATCCCGAAAGGTTTACCCTGAGCTTGTCGAAGGGTGCTCCATCTAGTCCGCGTTAGCGGAGAAGATATTGACTCGCGATGAATATCCTTTCCGCTAGACATAAAGCTCAGAAAGGATTTTTTTATGACAAAAACAACTTTATTTACCAGCGAATCAGTCTGCGCCGGCCATCCGGACAAAATCTGCGACGCTATCAGCGACGCCCTGCTAGACGAAATTTTGCGGCAAGATCCACAGGGGCGTGCCGGGATTGAATCGGTAGCCGGCGCCAATCAGATTTGCCTGTTTGGAGAAACAAAAACGACCGCAAAACTAGACAAAGAAGCCATTGTGCGCGAACTAGTCCAGCGGCTTGGCTATGCGGTGCCTGCCTGGGGGTTTTCCCAAGAATCCAGTTTTAGCGACGATATTCACCAGCAATCACCTGAAATTTCAATTGGGGTTGACCAAGAGGGCGCCGGCGACCAAGGCATGATGTTTGGCTACGCCTGCGACGAAACGCCGGAACTTATGCCGCTGCCAATCACGCTGGCTCACGCCCTGACTCGCCGTATAGACGAAGTTCGCGAAAAGAAAATCCTAGACTACATTCGCCCCGACGGCAAAGCCCAAGTAACCATCCGTTATGAAGACGACAAACCAGTAGCAGTTGAAAAAGTTGTAATAGCAGTTGCTCATAGCGAAAACACCGACCCATCGACTGTGCACGCTGGAGTAGTCAAAGAAATCATCACGCCGGTTCTGGCCAAGTACAAACTAGCCGTGCCAAGCGATGAAAACATCACCATAAATGGCACTGGTTTGTGGCACATCCCCGGGCCGGAATCAGACGCCGGACTAACTGGCCGCAAGATTGTGGTTGACGGCTACGGCGGCTACGCCCGCGTGGGCGGCGGCGCTTTTTCTGGCAAAGACCCGTCCAAAGTGGACCGTTCTGGCGCTTACGCCGCCCGCTACATTGCCAAAAACATCGTAGCCGCGGGGCTGGCTACCAAGTGCGAAGTGGGACTGGCTTACGTAATTGGCCAGCCAAAACCGCTAATGCAAACCATAGAAACCTTTGGCACCGCCACTGTTTCGGACGCGGAATTGCATGCTTTCAAAGACAAACTCATAGACACTTCCGTCAAAGGCATTATAGACACGCTAGACCTGCGCCGCCCCATCTATTCTCAAACGTCTGCCTATGGTCACTTTGGCAAAGACGGCTTGCCCTGGGAGAAGGTAGTAAAAGCTTAAATTCTTTCCACGCCCGCAAAGAGGCTAAAACAGTTGTAGATATTTGACGCTTATGGTATAATGTTCCTTAGAATGTGAGAGCGCTTGCATAACGGGCGCTCTTTGAATTTATATGACCCAAGATCCCAGCAAGATTAGAAACATCGCCATAATTGCCCACGTGGACCACGGTAAAACCACGCTGGTGGACGGTTTGCTCAAACAATCCCAAACTTTTCGCGACAACCAGGCCGAAATGAGCCAAGAACTTATCATGGACAGCGGCGACCAAGAGCGCGAACGCGGCATCACCATCACGGCCAAAGTCACGGCGGTACAGCACGGCGACTACCGTATCAACATCATTGACACCCCTGGGCACGCCGACTTTAGCGGCGAAGTAGAGCGCACGCTCAACATGGCAGACGGCTGCATCCTGATAGTCGACGCCCAAGAAGGCCCGATGCCCCAGACCAAGTTTGTGCTCAGCAAAGCCCTGGCCAGCGAACTAAAACCAATCGTGATTATAAACAAAATAGACAAACCGGCCGCGCGAATTAAAGAAGTAGAAGACGAACTGGCCGACCTGTTCCTAGAACTGGCAGTCCACGCAGACCAGCTGCATTATCCGGTGTACTACGCTGTGGGGCGCACCGGCAAAGCCTGGGTCAAGCCGCCTGAACACCCAGAAGCAGACGGCGACCTGGAAGCTATCTTCCAGGCTATCATCGAGCACGTGCCAGCGCCCCAGATTGAAGCCGACAAACCGTTCCAGATGCTAGTTACGGCACTGGCATGGGACAGCTTCAAAGGCAAATACGCCATCGGCCGCATCAGCCGCGGCAGCATTAAACCCGGAGACCCGATTACGTTGTGCAAAAAAGACGGCACACTGGCAAAGGGCAAAGTAGACAACGTCTACATGAGCCACGGGGTTAGCAAATTTGAAGTGCCGGGCGGAGTAGCTGGTGACATTGTCCAACTTACCGGTATCACTGAGGCGCAGATTGGTGAAACTGTTGCCGATGCCACAAACCCGGAAGCTTTGCCAGTGCTAGAAGTAGAAGCCCCTACGCTCAAAATCTATCTGGGTCCCAACACCAGCCCGTTCAAAGGCACAGAGGGCGAATTTACCACCAGCCGCCAGATTGGCGAGCGCCTGGCTAAAGAACTGGAAACCAACGTTGGCCTGCGCGTGGGCGAGCAAGGCATCGGCTTTTTGGTGTCCGGCCGCGGCGAACTGCACTTGAGCGTGCTGATAGAAACCATGCGCCGCGAAGGCTATGAATTTGAAGTTGGCCGCCCGCAAGTGGTTACGCGGGAGCACGAAGGCGTGACCGAAGAGCCGTTGGAAGAACTTATCATTGAAGTGCCGGCCGAACACGTCGGCACAGTCCAGATGGAACTGGGCACTCGCCGAGCCGTGCTAAAAGAGCAATTTGCCAGCCCCAAAGGCGTCACCAAACTGGTCTACGAACTACCCACTCGCGCTCTGCTTGGGTTGCGCAACATTTTGCTGACCAATACCAAAGGCACGGTTATTATGAACTCCCTAAGCATTGGCTACCAGCCGCTGGGCGCCGCCCTGCAACAGTTGCGAAACGGCGTGTTGATTGCGTTCGAAGCCGGTATCACCACACCGTATTCGCTGCAAACTGCCGAAGAGCGGGGCGTGGTATTCGCGGGCCCGGCCGAAAAAGTTTACGCCGGGCAAATAATCGGGCTCAACAAACGCCAGGAAGATATGGAAATCAACGTCTGCAAAGCCAAGCATCTGACCAATATGCGCAGCAGCTCCAGCGACGGCGTAGTCCAGCTGACCCCGCCAGTTATCTTTAGTCTGGAAGAGTGTCTGGACTTCATAGAAAACGACGAACTGCTGGAAGTCACCCCCAAATCGCTTAGACTCAGAAAAAAGGAACTGGACCCAAATAAAAGGAAAAGACAAAAGTCCGTATAATAAGCCTGTGATTGAAGTATCTGACGAACAATTTGACAAACTGATTGGGCAGTCCATGGACGAACTGCCGCAGGAATACATAACGGGCATGAAAAACGTGGTGGTAACGTTTGAAAACAATCCCAGCCCCCAGCAGCGGCTCAAACAACAGCTGCGCCAAGACCAGACGCTGTTTGGTTTGTACGAAGGCATACCGCTGACCAGGCGCGGCGCCGGCTACAATCTAGTTTTGCCAGACAAAATTACTATCTTCAAAGGTCCTATTAGCCAGTCCAGCACCGATATGCCGAGCCTCAAGCGGCAAGTCAAACACACGCTGTGGCATGAAATCGCTCATCACTTTGGGCTAGACCACGACCGGATTCATGAAATCGAACGCAACTGGCACTAGCTTTTGGTATCATAGATAGATGTTTCATTACCGCAAAAACCTCAAAACCTACCGCAGCTATCCTAAGCCAGCGGTTTGTTCTTTTTGCGAAGCTGATTTAGCGGGCAGCAAGGTGCTAGAAACGGAGCATGCTTATGTGGTGCCAAACCGGACGTTTTACGACCTGTGGGAACTGCGAAGCGTAACCGACCACTTGCTGGTGGTACCCAAGCGTCACGTGGGCAGTCTTAAGCAATTGACCAAAAAAGAACGCACGAACGTCATGGATATTTTGTGCGATTACGAGGCTCGTAACTATAACGTCTATGCCCGGGCAGTAAACAGCAAACAGCGTTCTGTGGAGCACCAGCACACCCATCTAATCAAAACCCATGACAAACAAGCCCGCGGCACCATAACTATAAAAAAACCGTACCTACTTATAAAATTTTAACTAACAACTTGCAACATCTTGACACGTATGGTATAATATACAAATGACAATACGTCTGCCTGACGGCAATAACCCAGAAAAACACCCGGCCAACTTTCCGGCAGAGGATAGTGCAGTAGCCCAAAAGCGGCTGCAATTGCTTTTAGAACTTAGCCAGCACGAAGGCAAACTAGATACCAGAAACTTGCACCCCTCGCACTTGCTGACAGTTGAAATAGTCGCCATAAAAGAAGGCGAGCTGCAGTTTGAGCAAGACAGAACTGTAGTCACCCGGCTAGCAGACAAGCTGACTGGTACGATGGTGGTTGTTGGCGACAGCGCGGATGAGCATAATAGCTGGGTTGATTATCGCATAAACCTAGGCTCATACCCCGCTTCCACGACCGGTCCGCTTAACAGGGTAGGCCTAGATCCAAACCAGCTGGTGCCAAACCAAGGCGTAGCCGTAGATACGGCGGGCGAGCGGTTTAAAAGCGACGTAGACACTTTATACTTGCACGCCAGATACGGCGAAATCTTCGTAAACGAAACTCAGGTATTCTAAGCTCAAGCGCTAATCGGCTCCACAAAATCAACCGGGATTATCAGCAAGCAAACACTAGCACTTTTTGCAATATCCCCTAGATGTATAATGGGCAGGACTATGACAGAGTTTTTCAAACCAACAGACGGGTTTTCAACGCCTAGATTTGTAACTATTTCAGCAGAAGCCCAAGCACTTACGCAAGAAGCGATGCGTCTGTTTAATTGTGTTTTGATAGACCCAAGCGCAGGGGTGCATGTTAGAAGCAAATTTATGGTAGAAAAACGCGTGCCCCATGCCAGGCAACAAGGAGTCACACTTCAAGTTATTCGAAGCAAATTTTCGTCTGTCGATGTGATCCCTGACGAATCAGCTCCTCCAGGATCCACCGTCTGCTACAGCGGCTTATACAGTGAGTTAGGCATATTTGACCAAGACGGCGGCATGGTTCTGTTGCTGGAACACAGAAAACTGCCGGTGGTTGATCTAAGAAAAGATCCCTTCGCAGAACACATACTAGAGTCATTCCGCAGTCATCTAGACGCCGCAAGCCCCGCTCCACCAAACTCCTAACCCTACGAACTAAAGAAACTACCGAATATAATACGGGTTGACACTGCCTGTGCATAACTGGGTTTACACTAGCGGTATAATGTACGTAGAGACAAAAGTAACAAAAGAAAACCATGGCTCAACAAAAACCAGAACACTGGTTCCTCACGCCGGAAGAACGCCAAGCAGCACGGCTGGCTGGCGTCCAGGCTTATTTGGCAGATAAAATTGGCGTAGAAACCTGCAAAGTACAGATACTAACCGCAAAAAACGAACACATCGAAACCGCCGAAGGCCTGATTGGCCACATGACTGTAAGGATGGACTGGACTACTTCCGATGGCCACTGGCACATGCGCAATCTACGCTTCAACGGCGAATTGCCTACGGGGCTAGAAGACATACCTAAACAATACGTTGATTTACTGGGCAGTTTTGCCATGGCCCGAGAAGTCCAATATAGAGATTACTCCTTTGATCAAAACGGCTTGCCGCTGCCCGGCCGGATTTCAGACATGCCGGCCGATGTACAGGTAGACCACGCGCCCGAAACGCCGCCAGCACCAGTACTAGTAGCCGCGTAGATTAGCGGAGCTGGAGGGATTTTAGGATGTCTTGGGCTTGTTTGTAGGCGTTGCTGGTTGCGATTAGATCAGGAGCCACGGGGTTGGTGGCTAAGTCGTCTTTGAGGTCTTTTGCAGAAAAGCCGCCGGTTATAATGTAGGTTTCTGCTTCTCTGCCATAGGCCGGCCCCAGCGTGTCGCCTTTGACCAGGTTATAATTGCCGGCAATCAAGAAAAACGCAAAATTGTCTGGCGTGTCCAGGCCAAACAGCGACAGGTAAGTATCTGCCCGCTGGCCCGGCGCTGGCTGGGCATATACCAGCTTTTCTGACGCCTGCATAGCGTAGCCGCGGCCAATGTATTTACCATCTACCTCCCGCGCCCCCTTGCGCACGTAGATGCGGAAATTGCCATTCACGGTGGCATCGCTGGCGGCGGTGTAGCTAAAGTCTGGTGATTCCAGCCGCACGGCGTCTTTGTTTTCAGTTTCAGTGGCTGTCCAGTTAGATGGATAGGTTAGCTTAACACCCAAAAAACCGTTTTCATAAACTTTGGTGTCGGCGGTATCCGGCACGTCTTTTGCGGCCGGCACTACCGATGGCGACTGCGTATTTGAACTGGCGGGTTTGGCAGTTGGCTTTCTGGAACCAATTTTGTATGACCCGTAGCCCAGGGCGGCCAGGAGCAAGATGAAAATAATAACAAAAGGGTATTTTTTGCGCTTTTTGACAGGATACACGTCTGTTAATTTCAGCGGCTGGTGCTGGTTGGTGTCTACTGGGCGCTCTGGAAGCGGTTCAGGGTTGGCTGGCTCCATGCGTTCATTATGCACCCTAAGCGATTTTTACAAAAGCAGTCACCCGTACTTGTAAAAATCCACCAATAGTTGTACGATATGCTTCATATGTCCGTAGAAGCCTCACCCGGTGTTTTAGATGTTGCCATAAATGGCGTAGTTCCCATACACGGCACGGTGGCGCCCGAAGCGTTTGATGAGGTAGTTGACATCTACAAACACCAAGCGCCTATTAAAAGCCCAAAAGACAGTTTGTATCTATTCGCAGTTTCGGGTTCACTTGGTCAAATACAGGAAGTTTTAGACGCAGAAAATTTGGATCAACTATCGCCCGGCACCGAAACGTATAAAGGCGTGAGCCTCAGTACAGGGTGCGTAGCCTACGGCGGCTTAAAAATGTTTCGAGCTATGCGCCCCATGCTAGAAATAGTTGCTGATATTCCTGATATATCCGCCGACAGCCCCTGTTTGTTTGACGGTATGGTCTTGGGCAACTACACACGAACAGCATCTATCGCAAAGCTATGGCATATTGATGCTCTTGTGCCCAAAATACGCGAAGAGCACCAGAGAGAATTTTTATGCGGTTACCCTAACGGCGTTCGAACATATACTGGTTCGGAAATTGATACATCTGGCTACATAGACCAGTTTGGTGCGCTGCCTCTCGACGTGGCAATCAAACAGCTGCATAGTAGCGTAAAAGATTCTATACAACCAGAAGACACCATAACGCTTGGGCCTGGACAGGTTGGTGAAATTGACAAGTTTGTATTGCATAGTGCGCCCGCTAGCGCAGGTTTTCATGGGACAAGACCCGCCTTTAGGTTGTGCATCTAACCATTTTTTCTGGCGTGTATAATGGTGGCATACTAAGCGGAGGGAGTTATGAAGAATACAGGCGTAATTATTGCAATAATCGCGGTCTTGGCATTAGCAGGTGGAGCTTTTGCTTTCACGAGAGGCGCCAACAAGCCAACTGACTCTAGCCCAACCCCAACCGCAAGTCCAGAAGCAACCAGTGCCACCGCTATCACTTACTCAAATGATGGTTTTAGCCCAAGCACTTTAACAGTCAAAGCCGGCACCACCGTGACAATCAAAAACAATTCGTCGCGCTTGCTTCAGTTAGACTCCAACCCGCACCCTGATCACACTGACAATCCGGAGCTAAACGTTGGTACGGTCAGCCCCGGCAAAAGCACTACCTTCGTAGTTACAAAAACCGGCAGCCACGGCTACCACAACCATTTGAACACCGGCGACACCGGCACACTGATTGTGGAGTAGCCTCAATCTACAGGAGTACAGATGAGAAATCGTCACTTATCCACAGATTACAACAAAGTCGTTGTAGGTCGTACTACAGCAATTATTGACAAGTTTTTGCTACGGGCATATAGTTCTGGGTAGTCACTGTGAGGTGATTAGTGATGATTCTAGCAATAGGATTATCACGGCAAAAGGAGACCCGTAAAAAGGTCTCTTTTTGTTATGCTATACCTACGTGAATTCAATAAAATCTATCGGCTCCTTAGTTTTTGGCAAACTATTTCGGGACAAAAACGGCCATGTTGCCGTGCTTCAGCTGCCTAACTTACCGTTAATAATATGGGGGGCGGCCACGGTGGGGACGCACTTTATGTCCGGGCGCTGGCAGGCCGCCAGCGGCTATGTGGCATTGGGCGCGATTATCATCTGGGCCGGCATGGAAATAATGGCGGGCAGCAGCCTGTTCCGGCGTCTGGTTGGAGCTGTGGTGCTAGCCGCCGTGTTATTTAACAGATTTTGAGTCGCTTACAATCATATCCGCGGAAGCGTGCTGGCGGCGAGCCAACAATATGAAGGGTAGAGCCAGCACTTGGACGCCTGCCCCCACTACATAAGACGCCCCATAGCCCCAGACATCGGCTACTTTACCGAGCCCTGGCTGGATAACCACGCCACCAGATGACCCCAAAAGGTTATCGGACGACAATACCGTGGCACGCTGGGCAGAGGGGATTAGCTCGTTCAAATAAGCCTGCCGTATGGGGATACTAGCCGCGAACACAATTGCCCAGACTACCAAAAGCGCCAGCGCCAACCAGAAGCTGGCCAGCATGCCAATCGCGGCTAAGGCCAGGGAACTAAAGATCGCCCCCGTGAAAAGCACTGATGTGCGGCGTTTGAGGGCTCTGCGCACGTACGGTACGGTAAAGCCGCCAATAATTTGGGCGCAAGCTACAATCGCCGCCGCTAGCCCGGCAATAGCGTAGGAGTCGCTGCGCCCGTAGAGTTGTAACAGGTAGGGTTGCATGGCATAAAAAGCATAAAACCCCACACCAACGCTGAACGGCGCCGCCAGCATAACCCAGCGCACCGGTG
This sequence comes from uncultured Candidatus Saccharibacteria bacterium, assembly GCA_964593805.1. Classification (GTDB taxonomy): domain Bacteria; phylum Patescibacteriota; class Saccharimonadia; order Saccharimonadales; family JBBQAJ01; genus JBBQAJ01. Next base: position 403,630 of record CAZQHP010000001.1, read on the forward strand.
GGTTGCGCAGGCCGTGGTCTAAAGAAGCTTTCAGGATGGCGCGCATTTCCTTGCCTATAGAGGCGCTTTTTCTAGGCGTGAAGCCGACATCTTTCATTAGAACATAAGCTACTACGAAGGTGATAGCCAGCATGACCGCCCGCAATATATATGGCACGCCCAAATTGGTAACTTGGGCAATCACTCCGCCGGTTACCGTACCGCTCAGCATGGCAATACCGCCGGCAATTTGGCCCTTGGCAAAAGCGGACTCCAACGTGCCTTTGTGTTTAGTGTGGTTCAGGCCGTCTACCAGCCAGGCTTCGGTAGCGCCAGAAAAAAACGTGAAACCCAGGCCTAGGAGCATGGATACGACCGCCCAAGCCCAAAACGGCCCCTGAATCTGCCACAGGAACAAATACAACAGGGTAGACGCAAACAGCGTAGCCGAACCAAGCAGGTACGAAGTCCGCCGCCCCACCGTATCGGCTATGACGCCGGTCGGGACTTCAAACAGCACTTGCCCGACCGTGAAAAACGCGTTGGCGGCAAAAGCAGCCGTGATGCTGAGCCCGGCATCCAGCAAAAACAGCGTGTTGATACCCCATATAAATGATGAGGCAAAAGTGGATAGCAGCGTGAGCGTTACGTACGTTTTCAGAATCTGCTCGGCAGGCGTCTTCATTGGATTTATTGTACACCTAAGCGTCCTAGCACTAAAACAGGCTCGCGCCTAGCCCGCCAAAGGTGTGCTATGCTTTATGTAAATAGGCATAAGCGTCGCATGGTGAAGAAAAAGAATAGACTAAAGCTCAAACTCTCTAAGAAACAGCGCAAGCAGCTGATTCATTACGGCAAACCAGTGTTGGCCGGTTTTTTGGGTTTGCTGATTGGGATTGGTGCTACTAATCTGCTAGCCAGCCGCCGCGCACCGTCAAATTTGGTGTGGGCGGCCGATAGCACCGTAAAAGTCCCCAAAGATTTGCGGGCGTTTTTAGTGGCCAAAAATGATTGCAAAGCCTACCGCGGCGCGGGTTCGCCAACCGGCGTTGGTTTGTGGGGGGTGTATCAGGTTTCCAAAAACCAGTACGCCAAAATTGCCTACGGCTGTTCCTGGAATTTGTCCAGCTACGTTATGGCCGTCAAACAGAAAGGATCCTGGCAGCTGATTAAGCCTACGGAATACTTCGCGCCGTTCAAAAATGGCGTGGATCCCAGCAAAGGCGCTCTGCCGTTTTGCGCCGTTTTGGAAAAATATAAAATTCCCAAAGACATTGAACCGTTTTGCGTAAAAGCCGATGGTGCGGCCCAGAGTAACGGAAGCGCCTAATGCGATTAGCGCCTGAAGGCTCTAAAAAAACCGCCACGCCGTTTCTGGTGATTGCGGCCGCCAGCGCGGCGCTTTTGACCTGGTCGGCATACACGGCCGCGGCGCGCACTGTAACTGGCGCCGAGCTGGACGTGTTCAGGTATATCAACAACTGGCCGGACGGGCTCAGGGGCGTATTTTTGGTTATCACCCAGCTGGGTAGCGCCTGGATGGTTTTTGCGGTCACGCTTGTTGCGGCTTGGAAGAAATACTACCGTATGAGTTTGCGTATTTTCAGCCTGGCTGCGACGGCGTTTGTAGTCACCGAACTGCTGAAGCAATGGATAGGGCGTCCCCGGCCCCCGCTGCTGCTGTCTGGCGTAGAGTTGCGCCAAACTTTGCCGCTTGGATACGGCTTTCCGTCGGGCCATAGCGCGCTGGCTACCGTGTTGTCGCTAGTACTTGTTCCGCTGTTGCCCAAAAAGTGGCGTTGGCTACCACTGATGGGAGTTGTACTGGTCGGCCTATCGCGTATTTATTTAGGAGTCCACGCGCCGCTTGACGTATTGGCTGGTATTGCCATTGGCGCCGGCGTAGTCAGCGCCTCCCAGTTAGTTCGCGGCAAATTACGATTTGTGACAAAAATCACACGTCTGAAACTGGCTGATTAACAGATGTAATTCATACAATTTGGAGGCTTGCAAAACTGCCCACGCAGGCATAAGCTGAAAGTGGAAGTGTGAGGCTTCCACAAGCCCCGGTTTTTTACCGGGGCTTTATGAATATGATTAACCACAAAGCGGTAGGTATCGGCATTGTTAATCAGTTATACTGTATTTAACTAAAAGGACAGCAATGGCAAATTATTATCACGTTATATTTTTTTCACTGATTGGCGGCGTCGTTTCGCTGATTGGCGGTATTTTATTGCTCAGCCGTAAAAACAGCGCGCTGGCCATGGCCAAGTACGCCACGCCATTTGCGGCCGGCGCTCTGCTGGCAGCCGTCTTTCTGGACTTGCTTAAAGAAGGAATTCATGAAGCCGATGTGAACACGGTACTCATGTCCACGGTTATCGGTGTATTGATATTTTTCTTTGCCGAGCGGTTTTTGCACTGGTTTCACCACCACCATCAGCATCAGGGCGCTCCCGACCCAACAACAGGCTTAGTGGTTGCGGGTGATACGATTCATAACGCTTTGGATGGCGTGGCGATTGCTGCGGCATTTTTAATCAGCGTACCAACAGGCATTGTAACTACGTTTGCCGTAGCAGCCCACGAGATACCGCAAGAAATCGGCGATTTTGGCCTATTGCTGCATAAAGGCATGGCGCGGCGGAAGGTGTTGCTGGTAAACATAATTAGCGCGCTGGCAACTACTGTCATGGCGGTAATCACATTTGCACTCGGCAGTACCGAGAAATTGCCTATAGGCGTAGTACTAGGCTTAAGCGCCGGCTTTTTGCTGTATATCGCCATGAGCGACATTATCCCGGAAATTCACGAAAACTCATCAAAAAAGCGTCTGTTTGACTGGCAGCCAATAATGTTGCTGCTGGGTGTGGTTGTGGTCGCGCTGTCTATCCAGTTAGCCCAACGCCTAGCCGGTTAGCTGATACAATATAGCCATGCTTGCAGCCGTAATAATTTTGGGGATAGCCGTGGCCGTTTTGGCGGCGCTACTGCTGCGTAAAAATTCCACGCCAAACAGCGGCGATGCCGCCCTGTTGCTCAAACAAGACCTGACAACCCTGAGTGAAAATTTGACGAGTTTTAAAGACGGCTTTCAAAAAGAGCTGAGCGACAGGCTAGAAAAAAACAGCGTACAGATGCAGCGGCAATCCACCGATACTCAAAATGTTATCAAAAACATCACCGAAAAACTGACATCGCTTGAAAAAACTAACCAGCAAGTCGGTGATATTGCCGGCGAACTCAAATCGCTTCAGAACGTGCTGCAAAACCCCAAACAGCGCGGCGTGCTGGGTGAGTTTTACCTGAAACAGATTCTGGAAAACATGCTGCCGCCGGGAGCGTTTGAACTGCAATACCGTATGAGCGAGGGGCTGATTGTGGACGCCATAATCCGGCTGGATGACAAAATACTGCCGATTGACAGCAAATTTAGCCTGGAAAATTACAATCGCCTGGTAGAAGCCAAGGCCGAAGCCCGCCCGGCGTTGGAAAAAGCTTTCAAAGAAGACCTCAAAAAACGCATAGATGAAACTGCCAAATACATCCAACCCAAAAAAGGTACATTGGAGCAGGCGCTGATGTTTATACCAAGCGAGGCCATTTACTACGACCTGCTGGCCAACAAAGTCGGCGCCGGCGGAGTCAACGGCCGCGATCTCATGCAATACGCGGCGGTGGACAAGCGCGTTACGGTGGTAGGCCCCAGTACGCTTTCGGCCATGTTGCAGATTATTTCGCAAGGTTTGAGCAGCCTGGAAATTCAAAAAGACACTGAAGTCATACGAAAAAATGTGGAACAGCTGGGTAAGCATTTGCGCGGTTTTGACGCTTTCATGCAGCGGCTGGGCAGCAGCCTGGGTGCCAGCGTGGGGCATTTCAATAACGCGCACAAAGAATTGGGCAAAGTAGACAAAGACGTGGTAAAAATAGCCGGCGGCAACGCCGAAATTGAACCGTTACTACTAGACCGCCCAGCGGACACAGACGATAACTAACTTTTTAGCAAATCAATGGTGAGGGCGGCGGTCCAGCTGAAGTTGGCGGCGCCCGCCGGCGAGCCGTCAAGCGGGCTAAAGTACTCGTAACAGCCAGCCTGAGCGACCATGGCTACGGTTGATTCGGTTAAAGCGGTGGCGTGGTCGTTGTAACCCATGCGTTTAAGCCCGTCAATGATGAGCCAGTTGGTATTGACCCAAGACGGGCCTTGCCAGTAAGCGTGCGGCTGAAAAGACGAGGAATTTACGGGTACGCTTGGCACGGGGTAGTGCGCGCCAAAGACGTGCTGGTTTTCTAGCATGCGAACCAGCTGATCGGCGCGGTCTTTGCTGATGGTCCCGGCGTACAGCGGCATCAGCGTGGCAATGCTCGGCTCTTTGAGCAGGTTGTGCGTTACAAAATTACGCGAATAGTACTGCCCAGAATAAGGATCCCACAGTTGCTCCAGCGCTTTTTCGGTTTTGGCCATTGATTGAGCCAGTTCTTCTGGCACGTCCTCTTTGAGCAGTTTGGCTATCTCTGCCAGGTGCTGGTTGGCGCGGATTAAAATACAGTTGAAAGTCAGGTCTTCTATGGCAAACAACGAATGCGACAAAATTTTGTCTATGTCATAACTTTTGCGGCGCAGCCGCCGGAGCGCGCTATAAAAAGCCAAAGCTTCTATCGGGTCAAGCCGTTCCTCTGCCGGGACAATTTTGGTATCGCGTCGGAACAGGTTAAACAGCCAGCCTGCTTTGAGTTTTTTGAGTACGCTAATCCAGGCTGCCAGCTGGTGTTCGTGGAGTTCGTGCATCCACGGCGGCGTGTTGTCCAAGCCCGATTCCCAGGGGTGGATTTGTAGCACCAAGCCTTCGTTGTGCGGGTCGCGCTCGGCGTACAGCCAGCTATGATACGCCACAAGCGCCGGATAAACTTGCTTGTACCAGCTGCGGCGTTCGGCTTTTTTGAGCCGTTCGCCGACTCTGACCACGGCTTCTGCCAGCATGGGCGGCTGGGTGATACCGCTGGTAGCAACGTCATCCGGCGAACTGGCATTGAGCCAACTGCGCCAAAGGTTGCGGTCGCGAACGTAACGGTCGCCTTTGGCAAAAATCATGTTTGGCAGCATGCCGTTGTGCCATTGGCCGCGTAGCAAACTAAGCAGTTCTGCCTGGGCGCGGTCAACGTCCAGATGCCGCAGCCCAATAGCTATAAAACAACTATCCCAGAGCCACTGATGCGAATAAAATTCGGCAGGGCCTGTGTATTGTCCCTGGTCGTTCATCTCAAGTACAGCCTTGGCCTGCTCCAAAATATCCGGTTTTGCGCCAAGCTCTTCGTCCAGCTGCTCATCCATGGCTGTTAGTATAAAGCGCTAGCGGTAGTTTGTGAAACTTAAAGGGAAGTCAAAGTCTTGAGATTTGAGCAGCTGCATGACGGCTTGCAGGTCGTTTTTGCTACCGCTGGTCACGCGGACTTCTGCGCCCTGAATCTGGGTTTTCACTTTTGGATGGTTGTCTCTAATCAAGCTGGTGATTTTTTTGGCTTTTTCCTGGTCCAGGCCACGAACGAAAGGCACTTCTTTGGTGGTTTTTAGGTTGGCAACCACCGGTTCTTTGGACGTATCCAATACTTTTTGGGATTGTTCGCGGCTGGCCAGTTTCTTGCGCACAATGTCCAGGATAGAGTCTATCTGCCAGTCGCCGCTGCCAGTCACTTTCAGGCCAGTTTTGTCGGTGTTTAGCCACTCAATCTCGGCCGGCGTACCCTTGAAGTCGTAGCGGTTGGCCATTTCACGCTGCGTCTGGTCAAAAACGTTGTTCATTTCCGCTACGCTGTAGTCGGATACAATATCAAATGAAAAGTTTGCCATACTCTCAACAGTATAACAAAATCACATCCTTCTAAAAAACACGCTATAGCGTGAATTATAGAAATATACTATTCAGTTCCAGGATTTGATTAGGGTAGAAGATGTTTAAACTTTGTTACGTAAGCGTTATGTGCGTCTAATTCAGCATTGGGTATGTAAATAATATCGTGAGCGATAGTCGGGAAAATGTCTTTGAGCATTTCAACAAAATCGTCAACCGGATAAGGGAAGACAAATACACTTCGTTGAAGCTGCTGAAAGCCAAGTTTCTTCATGTGGCCTGCAACATAATCACGCGTTGTCTTATATTCTTCGGGAATATCAAACATAACAACACGCCATTTCCGATCCCATTTGCCAGTCGGTAGCACCAGCCGGTCAAAGTGTGCTCGATGCGCACGCTGTTTGCCTTTTTCGGTTGCAATGATCTGGTAGCTGCCGTCTTCGTTGCTTTTTACCTCAACCAGTTTTTGCTGTTTCAAATATTTTGCCAATCGATTCGCGTCACGGCGCTTTTCTTTTCCGCTCAATAACTTAAGCAGGGGCTTTTCCAGCGCAACCAGACTATTAGGCGCGACAATTACAGCCACTGCTAATCCCGAAGCAACAGCTGTCATGAGAAAAGAATCAAGCACAAACGTAGATGTTGTTCGTTTCATTCCTTTCTAAATTATACGCTATAGCGGGATTTTTAGAAGAGGGTTCTGAGAGAATACTAACAGATTTGGTATAATTGTCAGCAAGATGAGTTACAAAATTCCGCGAATTGCTGAGGTTGCTGAGCTGCTTACAAAACGGGTGGCTAGGCTTGGTAATAAATCTGAAATTCTGAAAGCTGCGGAATTGAAAGCGCTGTACGCTGAAATTCCTGACTTGCCGGTGAAAAATCGTGCCGGATTTGGCAAAGAAATCAATCTGTTGAAAGCAGAACTTGAAAAACTCGTTAAACAGACTCGGGACTCTCAGCCCTCAGTTCTCGGTTCGATTGACGTGACCGCCCCGTTTGACGTGAATGTTTCTGAACATCCTTCGCTTTTGCCAGCCGAACACGGCAGCCAGCACCCGCTCATGACTGAACTGGAAAAAATCTTGGATATCTATTACCGGATGGGCTTCAAGGCGCTGGAATCGCGGCAGATAGACGATGACTATCATATGTTTAGCAGCCTCAATTTTCCGGAAGACCACCCGGCTCGGGATGAGTACGACACGTTCATTACCACTGAGGGCTTGATAGCCCCCGCCCATACCAGTGTCATGCAAACGCGCGTGATGTCGGCAGACAAAGGCGAGCTAGCAAAAGGCAAACCGATAGCTTACGTGGTGCCTGGACGAGTTTTTCGCAACGAAGACTTAGATGCTCGCCACGAGCACACGTTTTACCAGCTGGAAGGCGTTTATGTGGGCGAGGGCATTCACGTCGGCAATTTGATAGCCGTGCTGCAGACGTTTTTTGAGGAATACTACGGCAAGAAAATGGAAGTCAAAATCCAGCCGTTCTACTTCCCTTTTACCGAACCAAGTTTTGAATTTGCCATTGCCTGCCCTTTTTGTGACAAAGCTGGCTGCCACGTGTGCGGCGAGGGCTGGCTGGAAATGCTGGGCTGCGGCATGATACACCCCAACGTGCTGAAAATGGCCGGAATTGACCCCGTAAAATACAGCGGTTTTGCATGGGGCGGCGGGATTGACCGGCTGGTGATGATTAAATACGGGATAGATGACGTACGCTATTTTGAATCCGGAAAATTGGAATTTCTGAGGCAGTTTTCATGAGTGATACAGAAACACTTTTTCAATGTCCAGTTTGCAAACTGCATTATCGGAGCAGCGAACTAGCCAAACAGTGCCAAGACTTCTGCAGCGCCAATAAAGCTTGTAGTCTGGTAATCATCCAGCAATCAATTGAAAATGAAAAAGCGAGGCTGATTCATGAAAATTAGCATAGACACGCTACGCTGGATGAATCATCACTACCAGTCCACGGGTGAAATTATGCCGGACGGCATTGACGCATTGGTGGACAAAATCGGTGCCCAGCTAGGTGCCGTTGAGGAAGTGATTAATCTTGGGCAGAAATACCAAGGCATTGTGATTGCCAAAGTCGTGTCTTGTGTCAAGCACCCCAATGCCGACAAACTCAGTCTCTGCACAATTGATGACGGTGGTGTGGTGAAAAAGGTTAAACGGGACAAAGACGGTTACGTACAAGTGGTCTGCGGCGCGCCAAATGTACGCGCTGGCCTGTTAGTCGCCTGGCTGCCGCCGGGCGCAACGGTGCCGAGCAGTTTTGGTAAGGAGCCATTTGTGCTGGAGGCGCGCGAGCTGCGGGGCAAGGTGAGCAACGGTATGATTGCCAGCGCCCAAGAACTAGCACTCAGCGATGACCATAGCGGGATATTGGAAATTACCGAAAACTTCAAACCTGGTGAGGATTTTGCCAAGGCTTATGGCCTGAACGGGCACGTCGTGGATATAGAGAACAAAATGTTCACTCACCGGCCGGACTGTTTTGGTTTTCTGGGCGTGGCGCGCGAACTGGCTGGGATTCAACAGATGTCATTCAAAAGCCCCAAGTGGTATGTTCAAAATCCTAAGTTCCCCAAGCCCGAAGCCGATGAGCTAAAATTCCAAGTCAAAAACAGTGTTCCTAAACTAGTGCCGCGCTTCACGGCGATGGCTATGACGGGCGTACGTGTTACTAAGAGCCCCGCGTGGCTACAAGTAGAGTTAGCCAAAGTAGGCTCGCGTTCAATAAATAACATCGTGGATTACACCAATTTCTTCATGCTGGAAACTGGCCAGCCTCTCCACGCTTATGATGCCGACAAGTTGCCAGCACCGAGCCTGGAAACACGCCTGTCGAAAAAAGGCGAAAAACTAAAGCTGCTAAACGGCAAAGAAATAACGTTCGAAGACAACAGCACCGTACTGATAACTTCCGGTGGCAAGGCTGTGGGAATCGGTGGTGTCATGGGCGGGGCTGACACCGAAGTAGACGCTAACACCAAAAATATCATCATAGAATGCGCAAATTTTGACATGTACAACATACGTCGTTCAAGCATGAAATACGGTTTATTTACAGATGCCGTTACGCGGTTCAACAAAGGCCAGAGCCCGCAGCAAACCCTGCCCGTGCTGGCCAAGATTGTGGCCGAGATTCGCAAAACAGGCAGCGGTAAAGTGGCGTCCAAAGTTATCGATCACAACCACGCTGACAAGAAGCCGCCATTGGTGCGCGCCAGTGCCCAGTTTGTAAACGGCCGGCTTGGCCTGGACCTGCTGCCGGACGATATGCAAGCGTTGCTTACTAACGTGGAGTTCAAAGTCGAACGCACTGACAACAAAGACGAGCTAAAGGTAACACCGCCTTTTTGGCGCACCGACATAGAAATCCCGGAGGACATAGTTGAAGAGGTTGGCCGGCTGTACGGCTATGACCATGTGCCGCTCGAACTGCCAAGACGTAGTATCTCGCCAACCGCGCCAGATCCAATGCTCGGCCTAAAGCAAAAGCTGCGGGAAGTGTTGGCCAAAGCCGGCGCCAACGAACTGCTAACCTACAGTTTTGTGCACGGCAATTTACTGGACAAAGTCGGCCAGGACCGCAAACTGGCTTACGAACTCAGCAACGCTCTGAGTCCGGACTTGCAATACTACCGCCAAAGCCTAACGCCAAGCCTGCTGGACAAAGTGCACATGAATATCAAAGCCGGTTACGACCAGTTCGCTTTATTTGAAATCAATAAAACTCACATAAAAGGCAAAACCGACCCCAGCGAACCAAAAATTCCTAAAGAATTTGAAAACCTAGCCGTAGTAGTAGCCAGCTCTGACAAACTGAAACAGCGTGGCGCCGCCTATTTCCAAGCCCGGAGCTATTTGGATTATTTGGCCGATTCTTTTGGCATCACGGTGCGTTACGAGCCGCTTACCGAAGCGCCAGCCTACCCGGCGGCAGCGCCATATGATTACAAGCGCTCGGCTCGCGTCTATATAGGCGACAAGCTGATTGGTTTGGTTGGAGAATTTAAGCCGTCTGTCCATCAGCCGCTTAAATTGCCCGCTTACTGCGCCGGATTTGAGATAGGAATTGCGTCTCAATTCTTCAGCGCTTCTGCCGGGCGGTACCGGCCGATTTCCAAGTACCCAAGCGTGCAGCAAGACGTTTCGCTCAAAATCCCAGCCCAGCTGCCTTTTGCCGAGCTATACGGTTTTGTGCAAAAAAACCTGAACCCCCCAGACCATACCCAAGCGGCGCTCATGCCAATAGATATTTACCAAGGCTCTGACAAAAAGCACAAAAACGTCACCCTCCGGCTCGTAATTTCTTCGTTCCAGAAGACTTTGACCGATAGCGAAGTCAACAGTCTGCTGGACGATGTAGCCGCTGTAGCCCGTAAAAAACTTGGCGCTGAAAGGCTTTAACATGAAGCGGCTGTTACAAAGCATGCTTGGCGTAGGGATTGGGCTGTTTTTGCTAGCCGCGATAATCCCGCGTGCTCACGCCGGCGTAAATGATTTTGTAGTAAACAGTTTCACAGCCGACTATAATCTGACTCGGGACGACCCACAAGGAAAGCTTCGTGTCGTTGAAAACATCGACCTGACGTTTTCTGACAACAACCACGGTATCTTGCGAGCCTTGCCAGACAGCTACAAAGGCAAATCGCTAAAGTTGAAAGTATTAAATGTTGCCTCTGACTCCGGCGCTCCTAGCCAGTACTCCACTTACGGTGACAGTGGTAACACCGTGCTGAAAATTGGCGACCCCAACCAAACCATCACTGGAAATCAGCATTATAAAATTGAATACACCGTGCAGAACGTCGTTACTTTTTATGACGGCTACGATGAACTGTACTGGGACATAAACGGCGATCAATGGCCGCAACCCTTCACACGGGTAGAAGCCCGGTTTCATCTGCCGACGGAACTTATGCCAGAAGAGCAAAAATGTTTCGCGGGCAGCTTTGGCAGCACCAATCAAGAATGTGTAATTACCAGAGAAGAGAATTTGGTGTCCACCAACACTGTTCAGCCAATGGGACCATACGAAACTCTGACTGCTGTGATTAAGCTGCCAACCGGCTACTTCGCCAAACCAACTATGGCTGACTGGTGGAAGGACAACATCGGCAAAGTTCTGGCGGTTTTGCTGCCGCCGACGTTGATTGGTGGTTGGGGCTACTTTCGGTGGCGACGACTGGGCAAAGACAGCAAAGGCCGCGGGACTATAATTGCCGAGTACGAACCGCCAGACGGCCTGAAGCCGCTAGAAGTCGGTGTGATTTTGGATTACCGGGCCGACAACCAGGACATAACGGCCACGATTGTCGACTTGGCCATACGAGGCTACCTGAAAATTATCGAGGAAAAGAAAGACAGGTTAATTGGAAAAGACAAAATTGAATACAGTCTGGAACTGAGGAACGCTGATTTTAGCAAGTTAACTGAATTTGAAAAATCGGTCATGGAAGGGATTTTTGTAGACATAGACTTGGTCGCTGCGGCCGGAAAACCAGGTTATTTGCCTGATAAAAAAGTAGTCACGCTCAAAAGTTTGAAAAATAAGTTTTATAAAACTATCACTACCGTGCGAACCGATGTGTTGAAGGGCTTGACCGAAAAAGGCTACTTTCCATCCGACCCAGCCAAGGCCGGAGCCGGTATGTGGGTCTTGGCTGTAGGGCTGTTTGTGATTAGCTTTTTCTTCCGTAGCTGGTTGACAGTTGGTTTGATTTTGGCGGCAATGTTGACGGCAGTTTTTGCGGCTCTCATGCCCAAACGGACTGAAAAGGGAGTTGCCGCTAAGGAAAAGATTGAGGGTTTGAAGCTGTACATGAACACGGCGGAAAAAGATAGATTGGCTATGCTGCAAAGTCCAACCTCGCCCTACGCGCAAAAATCAGAAGCACCGTCGCAAACCGTCGAGTTGTTTGAAAAACTTCTGCCGTTCGCAATTGTCTTGGGTGTGGAGAACGATTGGGCTAAACAGTTCGAGCACATTTATAAAACTCCGCCAGATTGGTACGGCGGCAACTGGACTACCTTCAACGCCATTTATCTTACGAACAGCCTGTCTGGCAGTGTCAATGCCATGGCCACCAACTTTGCCGCGCCTAGTAGCTCCGGCGGCAGCGGCTTTTCCGGTGGTGGTGGATTCTCCGGCGGCGGCGGAGGGGGCGGCGGAGGGGGCGGCTGGTGAAACAAATTTGGCGCATTATCCGGTTCACTAGTTCTTTGAAGCGCTATTATGTAGCGATTTCTATCATGACCATTCTGCTGGCTACCATGAGCCAGCTGGTGCCTCTGCTCACCAAAGCCGCGATTGATCAGATTACCAAAACAGCCAGCGGCGGCCAGGCCAATGTGAGTCTGGTAGCGTTTTTTGCCTTCCTGATTTTTCTGACAGACATTGGGCAGACTTACCTCGGAAACATCAGCGGCTACTGGGGCGATATGCTGGCTATCAAGCTACGCAAATACCTGAGCAGCCGGTACTATGAGCACCTGCTCAGCCTGCCTCAGCGCTATTTTGATACCGAACTTACCGGTACCATCATCAACCGCATGCACCGCGGCATCCAAGACATTGGTGACTTTGTGCAAATGTTTAGCAACAACTTCCTACAATTTATCTTCAGCACTGTTTTCACCCTGGCAATCGTGGCCTATTATTCCTGGCCGGTGGCGCTTATGCTGGCAGCTCTGTACCCCGTGTATATCTGGATGACCGCCAAAACCAGTACCAAGTGGCAGGATTATCAAAAACAGATTAATGAAGATCTGGACATTGCCAGCGGCCGCTTTGCCGAAAGCATCGGCCAGGTCAAAGTGGTCAAAAGCTTTATACAAGAAATTCGAGAGCTCAAAGTTTTTGACCATTATCTAGACAAGGCCGTTAAGAACGTTGACCCTCAGAGCCGGTATTGGCACAAACAAGATAACCGTCGGCGTAGTGTGCTGGCGCTGATTTTTTTCGCGGTATTTATGTATATTTTTGTGGAAACCGCCCGCGGCTCTTATACAATCGGCACCATGGTTTTGCTGATACAATACGCTGCCTTAATACGGATACCAATTTTCAGCATTAGTTTTCTGGTGGACCGGACGCAGCGCGCAATTGCTAACAGCAAAGACTACTTTGAAGTTATGAATGAGCGTCCCGAAATCAGTGACAGAGCGGGTGCACCCGAGCTGGAAATCAGCCAAGGCGCCATAGGCTTTGACGGCGTTTCTTTTAGCTATGACAGCTCTCAGGCGGTGCTCAAAGACATTACGATAAACATTGAGCCAGATAGCAAAATTGCGCTGGTGGGCGAAAGCGGCGAAGGCAAAACCACGCTGACCAATCTGTTGCTCAGGCTGTATGAACCGGAAGAAGGCGTCATACGCATTGACGGCCAAGACATTAGCTCCGTAACCCAGCGCTCCTTGCGCGAAAACATCGGCGTGGTTTTCCAGGATCCGGCGCTGTTTAGCGGTACCATCCGTGAAAACATTGCCTACGCGCGGCCCGGAACTGGCAACAAGCAAATAATTGCCGCTGCCAAAGCAGCTAACGCTGACGAATTTATAGACAAGCTGGACAAAGGCTATCAAACCGAAATTGGCGAACGCGGGCTAAAACTCAGCGGCGGCCAAAAACAACGGATAGCAATTGCCCGGGCTCTGCTGAAAGACGCGCCTATTTTGATCCTAGACGAAGCCACCAGCAGTCTGGACAGCAAGTCTGAGGCTATGGTACAGGAAGCGTTGGAACACCTCATGAGAGGCCGGACTACCATAATCATCGCCCACCGGCTCAGCACCATCCAAAATGTTGACCAAATCATTACCATCCGGGGCGGCAAGGTTGACGAAGTTGGCTCTCCCGAAGAACTAGCCCGTAGCGGCGGTATTTACGACCAGCTGCTCAAACTGCAGCATGGCAAAAACAAAGAACAAACTCAGAAAAAACTCCAGTCATACGATATTGCCAGCTAGGGTTGTTGCGCAAAATACCTTGGCGGCGTATGTGCCAACGACGTATACTATGGCAAGTTTAAAAGGAGTGATTAATAATGGCGAAAACGCACGAACGCGTCTTTGCGCTGGTGATGGCATTTCTGTTTTTTGGCACTACGGCCGCAGTCAGCGTAATAATATTTTTACAGGCTCGCGATCAGAGCCGGGCGGATAAAGCGGCCGAAACCACCCAGCAAGCAACAACAAATCAACAACCAAAGGAGGGGGCATTGCAAGGAACTAAATTAGCGGATTTTGCACCGCTAGACAAGATTGAGAGCCTAAAGGCTATTGATATACAAGAAGGTACCGGCGATGTCGTTAAGGCAGGCGATACAATCACCGCCCATTATACTGGCGCGGTCGCTAAAGATGGCGTAATTTTTCAAAGCTCGCATGACACCGGTGAACCAGCAACCTTTCCATTGAGCGGCGTTATAAAGGGTTGGACTGATGGAGTGCCTGGGATGAAAGTTGGCGGCAAACGCCGTTTGCTCATCCCCGCAGACTTGGCATATGGTGCCACCCCGCCCCAAGGTTCTGGCATTCCAGCCAACGCTGACCTCGTGTTTGACATAGAATTAGTCAAAATCGGCCAATAAAGGCAAAAAGCACAACATATAGGGTCTTTACAATTACCATAAACACTAGATATAATAGGTACGAATCGTTTAAAAATCACAAAAAAGGGGAAAATCATGGTCAAAAACATCACTATTTTCACTACTAACACCTGTGCCTATTGCGGCATGGTCAAAAAATGGCTGGGGGCCAAAGGCTACCAGTACGAAGAGGTCAACTTGGACTTGAGCCCAGAGCGCCAAAAAGAAGCGTTTGAGCTCAGCGGCGCGCTGTCTGTGCCGGTGACGGTGGTTACTAAGACGGATGACAGCCAGGAAGTGGTGATAGGCTACAACTTGGCTAAGTTGGCACCGGCGATAGCCTAGGTAATTTAACATTTGACATTTGCCAATTCACAATTATTTTCCAGATAACATTTCCCAGACAGAAATGCCTTAAATCTGTACAATGGTAAATGGCAAATAAATGAATAATGAGAATTGATAAATGATAAATCGAGAAGTGCATGATTTGGTAATAGTCGGTGCAGGGCCGGCTTCATTGACAGCGGCTATCTATACTACACGGGAAGACATAGACACGGTTTTGTTTGAAAAAGGAGCGGTCGGCGGCTTGGCGGCAGTAACTGATTGGGTAGACAATTATCCGGGCTTCCCAGACGGTATTGCCGGTCTGGAATTGGCCGACAACTTGCAAAAGCAAGCCGAACGCTTCGGCACGGATATACGCTACGGAGAAGTGCTGAGCGTAGCAGACGAAGGCAAGCTCAAAAAACTAACCACGACCGACGGCGACGTTTACGCCAAAACAGTACTGATTGCTACGGGCAGCGATTATAAAAAACTAGGCATACCAGGCGAACAAGAATATTACGCCAGAGGCGTACACTACTGCGCCACCTGTGACGGTGCTTTCTACCGCGACAAGCGACTGGTAGTCAGCGGCGGCGGCAATTCGGCCGTGCAGGAGGCTATATTTTTAACCAAGTTTGCCAGCCACATAGACTTGTTAGTGCGCAGCACCATAAAAGCCAGTGAAATCCTGCAGCATGAACTAAAAAAGCACACAGACAAAATTACGGTGCACTTAGGTACTACTACCGATCAAATAATTGGCGCTGAAGTTGACGGCATCAACAAAGTCGTGAAAGTCACAGGCACCCGCGCCGGCAAAAAAGTAGAATTTGAAACGGACGGTATTTTTGTATTCATCGGCCTAATGCCCAACACGCAGTTTCTAAAAAACGGGCCGGTTAAACTAGACGCGATCGGCATGGTGGAGACAACCCCAGACTTACGCACAAACGTCCCCGGCATCTTTGCTGCCGGCGATGTTCGTAGCGGTGCGAATATGCAGATTGCCAGCGCCACGGGCGAAGGCGCTACCGCCGCCATGATGATACGCAAGTATCTAGAAGATCTCGAACGAAACTAGGATAAAACTTTACAACCTGAAGTTTTTTTGCAAAGCTGGGTATAATGGAAAAATTTGCTTCGCCAAGCATGCATGAACTTTGTCTCATGCTCACCCGGTCCGACCGAGCTATGCGCGCAGTGGTTTCTAGTAAATTGGGAAAACAAAGGCTCACCATGATGGAATGGCTGGCGCTTGGCGTGGTGGCGCGCGGGGGCAAAGAAGGTTTGAGTATGACGCGGATTGCTAATAGCCTGGACGTTACTTTACCGCAAGTTACGGCGCTTGTAACTGGTCTATTGGAGCGTAAATTTATAAAGCAAAAGGTGTTATCTAGCGATCATCGCGGCCGCCAAGTCATGATTACTCTCAAGGGCAAACGGGTTTTGGGTAAGCTGGAGACTGCGATTGCTAGTTCCATACGAACTTTGGCAAAAGACGTGCCCAGCAGGCGATGGCAGGCATATATCCGCACGGTCGAACAGCTTTCGGCGCAGGCTGATTAGACTGGCGGGTAGCCCGGGAAAAAATCCAGCACCAGTTTTTCTTTGGCAACTCCGCTTGCCAGCAATCCAGCTTCTAGAGCTTCGGTCATAGGTTCCGGCCCGGAAACATAAACCAGCTGCTCAGAACTAGAGCCAGCCAGCTCCAGGATGAGTTGGCTGCTAAGATGCCCCGTCCGTCCGGACCAGCCCAAAGATGGCTCTGACACCACTGTGTCCATTTTGGCTCCATAAGCTTCAAACAAATCAACAAAAGCCGCTTCTTCCGGGGTCTTAACACCGTACACGAGCCGTATCGGGCGCTTTTCGCCGCTATCTAACAACCACTTTGTCATACTGCGCATGGGCGTAATTCCAATTCCGCCGGCTACAAAAACAAGCGGGATGGCAGTGTCTTTTGGCAGCACGAAATCACCCATTGGTTCGCTCACCGTTATGATTGCGCCGGGTTCCAGGCCGAACAGGCGCTGTTTGAACGTACTAACTCTATCTGTGGCATGTTTGGTTGTGACGCTTATGAGCTTTTCTGTTGGAGACGAAGACAGCGTGAACCAATGTTTCTGGCCGCGTGCGTCAGCCTTATCATGAGGCAGGTACATTTCAATAAATTGCCCGGCCACGTAGTCCACAGGTTTTTCTGGTTCAAACCAAAAAGTTTGAATGTTTTTGGCAACTACTTCAGTGTGGTCAAGCTTAATTTGCATTGGTGCTAATTATAACGCTTTAGGCCTTCTATGCCGCCCGGCGATAAATCGCTCGGGATAGTCGGTGCAAATAGCAACGTCAGGGTAGAGTTTGCCTAAAAAGGCGGCCTGAAAAGGGCGGTTTACCGTGTAGACGTATAAACCTAAGCCGGCCCGTTTACTCAGCCAGTACGTCAACGGGTTTAGCAGCCAATAGTTTAGGCCAACTCCATCCAAACGAAGCTGCTTAGCCAGGTGGATAATGTCAAACGGTTTTGTGCGCTCCAAACCATAGAGGATTAAGCTGGGCGCTTGTTCGCGCAACGCGGCCAGTTCGTCTAAGTCAAAAGAAGCAATCTGGACGCGAGCTTTGGGAAAATCTGCCAGCACCGCCAAAAGCAACTGGCCGCAGCCGCCGTCTTTGAGCTCTATAAAAACGGGTTTTTCCCCGATAACTTCCAAAGCCTCGGCCAAAGTAGGGACATTTGCGCCGCTCAACAGTGGAATTTTTTGTATTGCTTTCAGAGACAGATCGGCAATCCGGCGCTTGTCATCGGCAATCCGCCCCAGGTCGGCGTCATGGCAGACAACCAGCTGGTTGTCTTTGGTTTTGCGGACATCAAGCTCAATTGCGTAAACGCCCATATCTATAGCAGTCTGCAGGCTGGCCAACGTGTTTTCTAACTCCGTGCCAGCCGCACCGCGGTGTCCGATAATTTTCATACTTGCTAATAGTGTACAATATCAGAGAAGTAAATGGAGAATAGTAAATGGCAGATTTCAATCAAATCCTAGACGCCGGTGACGTGGCTGGAGGTATCATCAATACGGTTATTGAAATTCCAAAGTGGTCAACACTAAAGATTGAGTGGAATCGCAAGCTGGCAGTTTTTGAGCTGGACCGGGTAGAGCCGAGTATTTTTGCCAAACCGTGCAACTACGGCTTTATTCCCCAGACGCTTGACGAAGACGGCGACGAACTAGATACTCTGGTGCTTACCAACGACCCTATACCTATGGGCGTGTACCTGAAAGGCCGCGTGATTGGCGTACTGAACTTTGAGGACGACGGCGAAATGGATCACAAAATTGTGGTTGTGCCGGCAGATGACCGCAACACCGGCGATGCAATTGCTTCGCTGGATGATTTGCACGACCAATGGAAGCAAAAGATCGAACATCATTTCAACCACTACAAAGACCTCAAAAAACCCGGCAGCACCAAAGTGCTCGGTTGGGGCAACGCCAACGACGCCAAAAAAATCATCCAGGAATGCATAGAGCGCTATAAAAAAGAAGCCTAGATGAAAAAAATTGTTCCCGATGACGCCGTATTAATACCCGACAAAGCGCAGCAAGTTTTTTCAGGCCAGATTTTTGATGTTTATCAGTGGCCACAAGAGATGTTTGATGGCAGCCAAGCGACGTTTGAGATGCTAAAACGACCCGATACCGTAACCGTAATTGGTGTGGCGGACGATAAAATTATCGTGATTGACGACGAACAGCCTCATAGTGGTTTGCGCAAAAGTTTCCCCGGCGGCCGAGTAGATGAGGGCGAAGCAACTTTACCTGCGGCAAAAAGAGAAGTGTTGGAAGAAACGGGTTATGAATTTCAGGACTGGAAGCTTGTCAGGGTTTGGCAGCCACACCCTAAGCTAGAGTGGTTTATTTATCTTTACATAGCTCAGAATGGACAAAAAATTAGTGAACCACATGTTGACGCTGGTGAAAAGATAGACGTTGAGCTACTGGATTTCAACACCGTTAAAAATCTGAGTATCACTAAGTCGGGTTATTTGGGCGAAAGCAAAGAAATCTTTGAAGATATAGAAAACCTGAACGAGCTGGTGTCATTGTCAGAATTCCGTGGACGAGAAGTCGATAGATAAATATTGCACTTCTGTAGGCCACCTCGTACAATAGCTCCTGAATATGCTAATGCTAAAAGAGTGGGATAAAACATGAAAACACGAGTGGCGATTAATGGTTTTGGGCGGATTGGGCGCAATGCGTTCAAGGTGGCGTTTGACAGAACGGATTGCGAAATTGTGGCCATAAACGACCTGACAGACACCAAGACACTCGCTCATTTGCTCAAACATGACAGCAATTACGGGGCTTATGAACACGAAGTTGGTTTTGATGAAACCAGCATAATTGTCAAAGGCAAACACATCAAAGTATTGGCAGAAAAAGACCCCGCCGCATTGCCGTGGGCTGAACTGAAGATTGACGTAGTTATAGAATCAACCGGATTTTTTGTGGATCCGGCCAAGGCGAAGGCGCACATTACTGCCGGAGCGCATAAAGTCGTCATCAGCGCTCCAGCCAAAGGCGAAGGCGCGACTACGGTTGTGCTGGGGGTCAACGAAGATGCCCTGGATGAGTCGGAAGACGTCGTCAGTAACGCGTCATGCACCACCAACTGCATTACGCCCGTTGCGGCCGTGATTGAAAGCCATTTTGGAATAGAAAAAGCCATGATGACCACCATCCACAGTTATACCGCCAGCCAGAAGCTGCAGGACGCGCCTGCCAAAGATTTGCGCGAAGCCCGCAATGCGGCCGAAAACATCGTACCCACAACCACTGGCGCGTCTATTGCCGCCGCCCAGGCATTGCCGGCTCTGCAAGGCATATTTGGCGGCTTGAGCGTGCGCGTGCCCACGCCCGTGGTTTCGCTGAGCGATTTTGTCATCATCACCAAGAAAAACGTCACCGTAGACGAAGTAAATGACGCTTTCCGAAAAGCAGCCAAAGAGCCGTTTTATCAGGGAATTCTGGCCGTTACGGACGAGGAACTGGTTAGCAGCGACTTCATAGGCAACAGCCACTCGGCAATCGTGGACACGCACCTAACGGCCGTGGTGGATGGAAACATGCTCAAAGTAGTGGCCTGGTACGACAACGAATGGGGCTACAGCAACCGTTTGGTAGAAGTGGTTGCAGACCTGGGCCGGATTTTGCACGGAAAAGTTGACCACACCGCCCACCACGACTGAGGCGTGTGATAAAGTTAGTGTATGAAAATTGCCCTAAGTACTGACCACGCGGGTTTTGAAGCACTAAAGACACTTAAAGACTTCTTAGTATCGAAGGGCCATGAAGTTTTAGATTTTGGTCCAAAAGCGTTTGAGCCTGATGACGACTATCCAGACCTAATATTACCGGCAGCCAGAGCTGTTGCGAGTGGTGAGGCCGAAAGAGGAATTATTATGGGCAGCAGCGGTCAAGGCGAAGCCATGATAGCCAACCGGGTAAAGGGAGTTCGCTGCGCGCTGTACTATGGTCCGGCAACACCGCCAGGAGCTGTTGATGTTGACGGCAAAGCTGCCGAAGATGAGTTTGAAATCCTGCGCCTCAGCCGGGAGCACAACAATGCCAACATGCTCAGCCTAGCCGCCCGATTTTTAAGCCCTGCGGACATAGAAAACGCTGTTTCGATTTGGCTTGATGCGCCATTTGCGGGCGTAGAACGTCATGCTCGCCGTATCAAAAAACTTGACGAGTTGAGTTAATGGCTATCATCTGTCCCACAGTCACGGCTTTTGACGCGCATGCCTACCGGGAGCAAATGGAACGGGTCGCGCCATTTGCGACACGCGTCCATATAGACCTGATGGACGGAGAGTTTGCGCCTACAAAATCGCCTGATCTTGCGCAGATTTGGTGGCCGCATTACGTTCACGCCGACATACACCTCATGTACCAAAAGCCAATGGATTACCTAGGCCAGCTCATAAAACTCAACCCGCGCATGGTAATCATCCATAGCGAAGCCGACGTGGATCATATGCGTTTTGCGGAGGAGCTGCACAAAGAAAACATTTTGGCAGGACTTGCTATCCTGCAAGATACGACTACCGAGAAAATCTATGAAATTGTGCACAGCTTTGACCAGATACTGGTCTTTAGCGGCAGCCTAGGCCGTCATGGCGGCGTAGCCAACCTAGACTTGCTGGCTAAAGTCCAAAAAATAAAAGAGCATTATCCAGACGCGGAAATTGCCTGGGACGGCGGCATCAGCGACCAAAATGCCAAGCAACTGGTAGAAGGCGGCGTGGATGTGCTGAATGCGGGCGGATTTATCCAGAAATCCGAAAACCCCAAAAGTGCTTATGATAAACTGTTATCAGTAATTACTTAAGAAGTAGGGGCATGGGCAAAAAACTGACGATTGAAGAGCTTGAGCTCAAAGCTAATGCCATTCGCGAAGACATCATTCGCATGCTTGAGCATGCCGGCAGCGGGCATAGTGCCGGGCCGCTTGGTTTAGCTGACGTTTTTACAGCGCTTTATTTCGACATAATGAAACACGATCCCAAAAAACCAGATTGGGACGAGCGAGATATATTTCTGCTCAGCAACGGCCACTGCGTGCCGGTGCAGTATGCCACCATGGCTCACGCCGGCTATTTTGACCGCCAAGAACTCATAACATTACGCCAGTTTGGCTCGCGTTTGCAAGGCCACCCTGAGCGCACCAAATTACCCGGTCTGGAAACAACCAGCGGTCCGCTCGGTTGTGGGTTGAGCCAGGCCTGCGGTATGGCGCTGGCGATGCGCATGAACAAAGATATGCACCGCTGGGTATACGTAGTCATGGGCGACGGCGAACAAGACGAAGGCAACGTCTGGGAAGCCGCCATGCTGGCTAGCAAATATAAACTCAGCAACATAATTGCTATCACCGACCGCAACAACATCCAAATCGACGGCCCTACAGAAACAGTTATGCCGCTAGAAGACTTTAAGTCTAAATGGGAAGCCTTTGGCTGGCACGTTATAGAAATTGACGGCAATAACATGGAAGCCATAATCGATGCTTGTGCTATGGGCAAGGCAATTGTAGAAAAGCCGGTAATGATAATTGCCCACACGGTTCCGGGCAAGGGCGTGGACTTTATGGAATATGACTTTCACTGGCACGGTGTTCCGCCAAATCATGAGCAAGCAGTCAAGGCGTTGCACGAACTTAGAACACTTGGCGGCAAAATCAGGAGCGAACATGAGCAAGACTAGAAACAAATACTCACAGAAAACCTGGCTCGTATCGTTTGTTGTTGCTTTCGTTGCCATCGGGCTAATAATTTTTGGTTTTTTATATTTTCAAGCCCTTGTTCTACAAGACACCTTTAAGGACATAACTTTTTAGATTATGATTAATTTGCATCTCGTAGCAGAAATACTTGCCAAAGACATTGCCAAAGAGCCGATTCGCAAAGGCTTTGGCAAAGGATTGTTGGAAGCTGGCAAAAGAGACGAGCAAGTCGTGGCTGCCTGCGCTGATTTGACCGGCTCAACCAACATGAATCTGTTTGCCGAAGCCTTTCCCGAACGGTTTGTGCAGGTTGGCGTGGCCGAACAAAACCTGGTAACCATGGCTTCCGGCATGGCGGCAATGGGCAAAATACCTTTCGTCAGCAGCTACGCGGCCTTCAGCCCGGGACGCAACTGGGAACAGATCCGCACAACAATTTGCATTAATGACCGACCGGTTAAAATAATTGGTTCGCACGCTGGCGTTTCGGTTGGACCGGACGGCGCGACGCACCAAATGCTAGAAGATGTTGCGCTTATGCGCAGTCTGCCAAACATGGTGGTGATTGCCCCGGGCGATTCAGTAGAGGCCGCCAAAGCCACGCTTGCTATGGCAGCAGATAGCCGCCCAACTTACATGCGGCTGGCCCGCGAAGAGACGCCGATTATTACCACCGCCGGTACGCCGTTTGAAATTGGCAAAGCCTATGTATTCGAACCCGGCACAGATGTGACCATCATCGCCACCGGCACCATGACATATCAGGCGCTGGTTGCGGCCGAGCGGCTGTTTAAAACCGGCATAGACGCGGAAGTAATCCACTGCCCAACCATCAAACCGCTTGACAGTGAAACCATTCTAAAAAGCGTGCGCAAAACCGGAGCGGTCGTAACCGCCGAAGAGGGTCAGATTATTGGCGGGCTTGGAGGCGCAGTCTCTGAACTTCTAAGCGAGCAACTGCCGGTGTATGTCAGCAGGGTAGGCATGAAAGACCGATTTGGCGAATCGGGCAAGCCAGACGAATTGCTGGAACACTTCGGTTTGACCGCCAAACACATTATGATGGCCGCGCATAGCGTGGTGGATAAAAAGAAATAAGGAAAACAATATGCCCCTAACGCTAGAACAAATCAGGGAAAATTGCCGGCTGGCTCGAAAGGCCATGGATAGGGCCCGCAGCCAGCATTTTGCAATCGGAGCGTTCAACATAGACAACCAAGAAACCTTGGTTGCTGTCGCCAGAGCTGCCGGCAAAAAGAAAGCGCCCGTCATGGTAGAAGTCAGCCGGGGCGAAGTCGATGCCCTGGGACTCGAGAACGTCCGAGACATGGTTGATAATTATAAACAACAGTACGGCATTGAAATCTACATAAACCTGGACCATAGTCCAACAGTCGCCGGCGCGATAGCTGGTATTGAGGCCGGTTTTGAGTTCGTCCACATTGACATCAGCCAAGCGCGTCCAGGCGCGTCCTTAGACGAAATCATTACCGAAACCAGACAGGTTGTAGATTACGCCCGCCTAACGGGCGCATTAGTAGAAAGTGAGCCGCACTATTTTGGCGGCAGCAGCAATCTGCACACCGAAAAGATTGATTATGATGAAATACGCAAAACTTTTAGCACGCCTGAAGCCACGCAGTCTTTCGTAGAAGCAACTGGGATTGATACGTTTGCCGCCGCCGTAGGTAATTTGCATGGCAAGTATCCTGTGCCTAAAAAACTTGACTTGAAACTACTAAAGGAAATTCGTAATGCGGTTGACTGCAACATTTCGCTGCACGGCGGCAGCGGTACGCCAGGTCACTATTTTGTTGAGGCGGTGAAAATCGGCGTGAGCAAAATCAATATCAATTCAGATATGCGGGTAGCCTATCGCCGTACCCTAGAACAAGTACTCGACGATAACCCCACCGAATACGCGGTGGTAAAACTCATGGACAACGTGATTGATGCGGTTCAAGCAGTCGTAGAAGAAAAAATTGATATGTTTAATGCGAGCGGCAAGGCCATGATAGACTAAACATAAGCATGGGTGGAACAAAATGAGTGAAATTGAAGTACTAGCTATAGGGGACGTAGTAACTGATGCGTTCATAAAGCTACTCGACGACCGGGCTAGTACGTTCGAAAATGAACATGGCAAATTTTTGGCCATGCCGTTCGGCATGAAAGTGCCCTTTGACTACGCAGAAGTGGTGGAAGCTGTCGGCAACGCGGCCAACGCGGCTGTCAGTTTTGCCAAACTTGGCATAAGTAGCGGCTTGATATCTAACGTTGGCGGCGACTCGCACGGGCGCGACATCCTGAAGTCGCTCCATGACAAAAAAGTAGATAGCCGCTTTGTCATAATCAACCCGAACAAGCGAACTAACTACCATTACGTGCTGTGGTACAAAGAAGAACGTACTATTTTAATCAAGCACGAAGAGTACGATTACCATTGGCCGCGGTTTCGCGCTATTGACATACCAAAATGGGTGTACTTTAGTTCGATTAGTAAAAATGCCCTGGAGCATTATCACGATCTGGTATCTGACTGGCTGGAAGAAAATCCTGAAGTCAAACTGGCTTTTCAGCCGGGTACTTATCAATTGGAGGCTGGCGTGGAGCGGCTCAAGCAGCTATACAAGCGCACCGAGGTGCTAGTATTTAACCGCGAAGAGGCCGTAAAAGTAACTGGCGGGGATTATGACAATGTTCACGAGCTGCTGGACAAACTGCACGGCTACGGGCCAAAAATTGTCTGCATAACGGACGGCCCCGCGGGGGCGTACGCCTCTGATGGCACTATGCGCCTAAAGATGCCGCCGTACCCCGATCCGGCGCCGCCTTTTGAACGTACCGGCGCCGGCGATGCTTTTGCCAGCACGTTCGTAGCCGCCCTAATCCAGGGCAACAATATTGAAGGAGCATTGCAATGGGCGCCGATTAATTCCATGAACGTCGTCCAGCACATGGGCGCACAAGCAGGCCTGTTATCCGAGTCCGAAATAGAGGAACTGCTCAAAAAAGCCCCCGAATGGTACAAACCCGAAAAATTCTAATTTTTATGGTTGGCGGCCGATAGTTGCTCTACGTTTCGCGTAAAGGCACGTTCGCCCAGCAGTCCGCTCACGGTTCCTAAAGTTGTAAGCGCTAAACCAGCCAAACGCACTTCTCGACGTCTTGACAGCGGGCTTACAAGTGCCAATTTACCGCCTACTTGCAGTATCATCTTGACCTTATTCAACCTGTTCGCTTTCAGGGCGTCAGCGTCCAGCCCTTCGTCTTTTATTCTTTCGCGAAGCGCATCCATCCTGCTATCGCGCATGCGTGAAACAATCCCGTTTGCTGCCAGAATGGTAGTGCTCGTAATGTCTCCGTTTCGCAAATAACGCACCGCCAAACCGGCGAACATGGCCTGTGTAAGTTTATGATCAGCGCGAGGGTCGTCTTCGGCGCCAGTCGTCTGTTTATGATAGCCCCGGATAGCATCGGCTTTTCGGACGGGTATGCCCTCCATATCCGTTGCGACCACCGCGGCCGTCAAAGCAAATACTGGCCAATTTTCAGAAGTAGTGGCAATTGTAGCTCCAACAAATGGGGCCGCGTTTTCTCTAAAGTGCGTTAGCCTATCTGCAAAATCCTGCAAGCGATCAGCTTTGACTTCTGCTAGGTATTGTTTTGATTCTGCTACTGACATCTGTGTCACTCTAGCTATGCCTACTGAAAATTGCAAGCACAAGCTTTACCAGAGAACTCACTAGTGTTATGCTTATGGTAGAAATAAGGATAACCAAAAAAGTGTGTAAACTAGTTGCCGAGCTGGTGGGTGCAGATAAACAAGTCGTTCGCGAGATGTTTGCGCGGCTTGAGCTGCAATCGGGCAACCCAGATGTTGATTTACGACTAACTGGGGAGATTTACGGCAAACTCCATATGAAAATGCGCGCCTTGGGTCTGGACCCTGGCGACACGACCCCGCGAGAGCTCTATCAGGCGCTTGTGAACCTTGCGGCTCGCCATGACCTGTTTCTTGCCACCCGGCTGGGCATAGACCATCCTCAAGATGCCAAAGAAGTTGCCGGCGCTGTTGTCAAACTTGTAGGGCGCATGCGTTTGCCCAAACACTCCTGGGCGCTGAAACCGAGCGCCGCGCGGCGTTTGCTCAAGGCGACCCCCCCAAAAGGTCTGATGAAGCTGCTGCATTACCGGTCGCTAGATTCAATGCTCAAGCGCGAATCAGCCACCACGCTTCTGGCGGTCGCGCGCCATAGCGAACCTGCGCAGTGGCAAGAACGTTTTGTGCATACTTATAAAAAACTGCAAGCTAATGACTTTGAAGTTCGGGACATTGAAGTGGCTTTTTTGTCAGAAAAACGCTGGGAAGCGGTGGGGCGCATATTTGGCGGTACTAAGCACAACAACATCGTCCACACCCCCGAAGCCGGCGCGATTGTTTTGCTGCCCGTGCAGGTCGAAAACCGCCAAGGGCTGACTTTGACCAGCCTATTGCTCACGCTCCACTACATCAATGAAATCAGGGCGTTTAGCACCTATGGCAAGTTTGTACACATGCGCCCGGATTTTGGCAGCTTGCTGGTAGAGCACCTGTTGCACCAAAAGCAAGATCACGTGTCTGTGGCAGGGCAGCCAGTCCATTGGCGGATTGTCCATAGATACTACGGTACGACCGACCGCGTTAACCATCCGGAAATTTTTGAACCGCATGTCCAGCCGGAAGATTTGGCTTATCGCAAAGCCGAAGCGGTTCTATATCATTTGGAGCCCGCGCTTCATTTTTGGCACGACACAGACTATGTTGGGCTGCCCAGGACAGATGGCCCCATCAGCTTTAGCCTGACCGACGCGGCCATGAACTTGGTCAACGGCCTGCCGTACGAAAAGCGCGCGTACTACCATATGCAAGACGCCCTATGGAACGAAGTCTATAGCCGCTACGTTGGCCAGCGTAATTTTGAAAAGCAAATTCTTCAGCAATTGGACGAACACGCTGTACTGGAAACCCAGCCCGTGCAGGACATGGAATTCGTATGGTAAAAAAAGGGATACCGCTGCAATACTCAATTTGTGTTTCAGGAGCCGCCAGCGGATCTACCGTGGAAGAAAATGAGCGGCTGGCAATGCGCCTGGGCGCGGCAATCGCTAAACGCGGCCACGTAACTACTACCGGCGCCACTGTGGGGTTGCCATTTTTTGCCGCCAAGGGCGCTCAGGAGGCAGGCGGAGTGAGTGTTGGCTTTTCGCCCGCCGCTAACGTACGCGAGCATATGCGCAAATACCGCTTGCCGCGCGAACACTTTGATTTTATCAACTACACCGGCATGCAGTATGTTGGACGAGACTTTCAGTTGATTCAGTCGGCTGACGCGGTGGTGACAATAGGCGGGCGTTTCGGCAGTTTGCACGAGTTCGTGACCGCGCTAGAGGCTCACAAACCGTGCGGTATTTTGACAAATAGCGAGGGTGCCGCCGACATTATCCCGGAACTCATGAAGGTGCTGGAACCGCCGCGCGAACACCTGGTTATTTACGATGAAAACCCCGAAAATCTAATTGAACGCATTGTAAGCGTGCTGGACGAAGAATACGCCGATGTACTCAAACAGTTAAAGCACGACGAACACTGGTTTTTGAAAGGCGAGCATAAAGGCTAGAGAACTCGCCCAGCCAACAGCGGTTGCGGAATAGTTGGTACAATAGACAGATGGCTAAGTTTCGGATTACATCGGATTATAAGCCCACAGGCGATCAGCCGGGGGCTATTGCCCAGTTAACCCAGGGACTGCAAAAAGGCGTTCGGGAACAGACTTTGCTTGGGGTTACCGGTTCTGGCAAAACGTTTACCATGGCAAATGTCATCCAAAACGTGCAAAAGCCCACGCTGGTACTCAGCCACAACAAAACCCTGGCGGCTCAGCTATACAATGAGTTCAAAAGCTTTTTCCCAGACAACGCGGTGCATTATTTTGTGAGTTATTTTGACTACTACCAGCCGGAAGCTTACATCCCGCGCAGTGACACTTACATAGAAAAAGACAGCCAGATAAATGAAGAAATCGACAGGCTGCGCCACGCGGCGACCGATTCGCTGCTGACGCGCCGCGACGTAATTATCGTGGCCAGCGTCAGCTGTATTTATGGCATTGGCTCTGTGGAAGACTACGGCAATCTAGCCGTGGTGGTAAAAAAGGGCGAACGCCGAGTGCGGGACAAGCTGTTGCGCCAACTGACGGACATCCAGTACCAACGCAACGACGTAGACTTTCACCGCGGTACCTTCCGGGTGCGCGGCGACGTGCTGGATGTATTCCCCGCCGGCGAAGAAGTTGCCTATAGAATTGAACTGTTTGGCGACGAAATAGATCGGATTACCCGGATTGATCCGCTAACAGGGGAAATTTTGGCAAATTTGGAAGAACTAAAGGTTTTCCCCAGCAGCCACTACGTCACGCCGCAAGATAAGCTTAAAGGAGCGTTAGGGCAGATTGAGCGCGAACTCGATGAACGCCTGGCATACTTTAACAAGCACGGGTTATTGCTGGAAGCGCAGCGTTTGCAGCAGCGCACGCGGTTTGACCTGGAAATGCTGGCAGAAACAGGTTTTGTTAAAGGCATCGAAAACTACAGCCGCTACCTGACCAATCGCGAACCGGGCGAACAGCCAGCCACACTGCTGGATTATTTTCCAGACGACTACTTGCTTCTGGTGGACGAATCGCACATGAGCCTGCCGCAGGTGCGCGGTATGTACAACGGCGATCGCGCCCGCAAAGAAGTTCTGGTAGAGCACGGGTTTCGCCTGCCAAGCGCGCTAGACAATCGCCCTCTCACTTTCACGGAGTTTGAAAAGCACATAAATAAAGTTATATACGTTAGCGCTACCCCGGCGGAATATGAACTGTCGCGCAGCCCGGAGCCGGCCCAGCAAGTAATCCGCCCCACCGGACTAACCGACCCGGAGATTGAAGTCCGACCCATAGAAGGCCAGATTGACGATCTGCTGAATGAAATCAAAGCAACCGTAGACAAACACCAGCGCGTGCTGGTCACAACGCTTACCAAGCGGATGTCAGAGGACTTGACCGATTACCTGAAAGACCTCAACATCAAAGTTACCTATCTGCACAGCGACGTAGATACGCTGGACCGCACCGATATATTGCGGGATTTGCGGCTGGGCGTTTACGACGTGGTTGTGGGGATTAATCTGCTCCGCGAAGGTTTGGATCTGCCAGAAGTGAGCCTGGTCGCCATTTTGGACGCCGACAAAGAAGGATTTTTGCGCAGCGAACAAGCCTTGGTTCAGACCGTGGGGAGGGCTGCTAGACACATCGAGGGCCACGTAATTATGTATGCTGACCACATGACCAAGAGCATGCAGCGAACAATTGCCGAAACCAGCCGCCGCCGCAAAATCCAGGAAGACTACAACAAAAAACACGGTATCACACCCGCCGGTATATCACGCTCGGTAGGAAAAGGCATGCGCCCAGACCTGCCGGAAGAAGCCAAAAAAGCCAAACTTGACCTCAAGAAAATACCCAAAGACGAATACGGCCACCTAATCCGCGACCTGACCGCTCAAATGGAACTAGCTAGCGCCAACCTAGAATTCGAAAAAGCCGCCGAACTCCGCGACATAATCGCCGACATAAAATCCAAACTCTAAGCGGCGTTGTTCTGTTGTTCTTCGAATCGTAGATCTTCGCGAGCACTTAATACGGCTTGAGCAGTCAGATCGGCACGGACTTGTGGCATAAGATGACCGTATTTAGGGAACAACACGTATTTGTCAACATATGCTTTAAAATCAAATGCAAATGCGACAAGTGGATCCCGTCCGGCCTCAATGCCAATGCGTTTGGTGCCTTGATCGCCAATTGTAGACAGTGACTCGCGAGTATTGGCAAATAGACATGATAAACCCTCGCCAATTGCTCTCGTTGGACGTCTATCGTTCATGATGGGCCAGCCGACACCCAGATACCTTGCCATTCGAGCAACATTTTTCCAGTTAAGTTCAATCTCACCACTTTTTAGATAGGGAATTAGTTCGTGCCTGCCTGCGCCAACTGCGGTGCCGTCAAGCGCGGATTTAATAATATGCAGGAGAATGGGTTTGTTCACACCAACCGTTTTCAGAAGTGCGAGTGTTTCAGCCTCGTCTGGATGAGCTTCTACGAAGCGAGTAGACCCAAGTCCTCCCATCGAGTGTGCGCTGACCAGCCATTGCTCCTCCACGGCTTGTTGTCCATCTGGCATTTTATGGGTGATTTCACGGTTATGCCCTAAATCTGAAAACACGGCTTCCGCTGTTGCTACGTGAAGGGCTTGAGCATCTGTTATGTCCTCGTATGCCGAGGCACTTAAATGTGATTGGTCTACGACTACGTTTGCCAAACCCGCTCGTGCTAAAGCTCTTCCGTAAGGCTCTGAGGACTTTAAAAATCCCATATACCCATGGAACAAATATCCGATACCGTTGTGATTTCTTTCTTCCGGGAAAAATGCTTTGTAATGTGTTGTTCCTAAGCCTACAGCAACTTCGCCATGTGCTTCATAGATTTTAGGTTCTTCATCTGAAAGATCGAGCTCAGCGATAATTTCAACTTCTTCATCGAGCTCCCCTATGGGCTCATCTGTCAAATCTAAATGCTCAACAACACGTATATTGGGAGGAGAATTGGCTTCTCTGTCCGCGGATTGGGGCGGATCAAAAACACCCCCGTTTTCACGAGGGTGTTGGCTGCCTGGCTCAATGGCGGTTTGGAAACCGCCGGTTTCTCCAAGTGTTTCTGCTATAGACATTTTGGTGTGCTATTTTCCGCTTTATTTTACACTTATGCTTATCGTAGCCCTCAACCCAGGGTTTGTAAAGCATAATCTTGCGACCTTTGTTATACTAGTATGAAATGGCAAAACTATCGCGCGAGGACGTCTTAAAATTGGCTCGGTTATCACGGCTTCATTTGACCGACGAAGAAATTGAACAATTTACCTCTGAAATTAGCGCCATATTGGGCTATGTGGAGCAGCTACACGGCGTTGATTTAAAAGATATGGAGCCTACACATCAAGTTACCGGCCTGACAAACGTGACGCGCAAAGATGAAGTTCATGATTATGGCGCCTCGCCAGCAGAACTACTTAAAAACGCCCCCGCGACTCATGGCGGCCATATAAAAGTCAAAAGAGTACTGCAGTGAGTAGTTGGCCAAGCATCCAGACACTTGCCAAAGACGTCCAAGCTGGAAAGGTTACAGCCAACGAGTTGGTTGATAAAGCTCTGAGAACAATCGAAAAACATAAAGAATTCAATGCAGTCATCGCCACCGTAGATAAACGAGCCCACGAGCGCGCCAAAGAAATCGACACCCGTGTCAAAAAGGGAGAAAAAGTCGGCAGACTGGCCGGAGTGCCGTTTATAGCCAAGGATAATTTTCTGACGTTCGGTTCGGAAACCACGGCCGCCAGCAACATCCTCAAAGGCTTCAACGCCCCATATCAGGCAACGGCGATAGAACTGCTGGAAGGTGAGGGCGCTATCTGCGTAGCCAAAGCCAACCTTGACGCTTTTGCCCACGGTTCCAGCACTGAAAACAGTGATTTTATGACCACCAAAAACCCGCACGACGTCACACGGGTCCCCGGCGGGTCATCTGGCGGCTCGGCGGCAGCGGTGATACTGGACATGGTGCCGTTTGCTCTGGGAACAGATACGGGTGGGTCAATCCGCCTACCTGCGGCTTTTTGCGGGGCGGTGGGCTACAAACCAACTTATGGCTTAGTTTCTCGCAGCGGCGTAGTGGCCATGGCCAGTAGTACGGATGTAATCGGCCCGCTCGCGCGCACGGTGCAGGACGCGGCCGCTGTACTGGACGTAATATCAGGCAAGGACGCGCTAGACAGCACCACGATTGACAGGGCTAAGACCCCGTATACCGATCTAGAGTTTGACATTAAAGGTAAAAAAATCGGTGTTATCAAAGAGTACATGGGCAGCGGTCTGGACGCTGGCGTTAAGCGGCAAATAGAACAATCGCTAGACGTGCTTAAAGAGGCCGGAGCACAGGTTAGTGAAGTCAGCCTGCCCTCGCTGCCATTGGCGCTGGCCTGTTATTACATTATTTGCCCGGCCGAAGTAAGTAGCAACTTAAGCCGCTACGATGGCCAGCGCTACGGTTTTTCACATCCCGATGCCAAGAATCTTGAAGACAGCTATAACTGGTCCAGAAGCGAGGGTTTTGGCAAAGAAGCCAAACGCCGCATTATGATTGGCGCCTATGTGCTGAGCAGCGGCTACTACGACGCCTATTATAAAAAAGCCCAGCAGCTGCGTACCAAACTAATCAAAGAGTTTGAAGGCGCCTTTACTAAAGTGGACTTTTTGTTAGGGCCAACGGCCCCAACGACGGCTTTTGAGATCGGCGCCCACAGTGACGATCCCCTGCAGATGTATCTGACGGATATTATGACTGTTGCTGTTAATTTGGTTGGCGTACCAGCTATCAGCATACCAGCCGGCAAAGTAGGCGGTTTGCCGGTTGGCTTGCAGCTTATGGCGCCTCAGCACCATGACCGGGCCCTGCTGGCTCTGGCTCAAAAAACCGAGGAGCTGCTGAGATGAGCTTTGAACTTCTACTCAGCCTGGCTGGAGGCGTGCTCCTGCTCGTTGTGTTGCTTACGACATTTGTAATTAAGCGTCCCAAAAAACTCAAAGTCAGCCGCTTTGTAGCCAGCTGGCGGGAACTACAAGGTTTTTGCCGAGACAAAGCCACCTGGCCGCAAGCCATTACCCAAGCCGATAAACTGTTAGACGCGGCGCTCAAAAAACGCAAACTCAAAGGCAAAACCATGGGCGAGCGCTTGGTATCGGCACAAAGGCTTTTTACGGACAATGACGACACGTGGTTTGCCCACAACTTGGCCAAAAAAATTACTGCCCAGGCGGATTTAAACCTCAAAGAATCGGACGTCAAAGACGCCCTGATGGGATTTCGCCAAGCCCTAAAAGACATTGGAGCATTGCCAGACACCGGCAAAGAGGCAACAGATGATAAGTAAAGAAACGCTGGCCAAGTACGCCGCGACTATTGGCATAGAATGCCATGTGCAGCTTAAAACCAAGACAAAGCTGTTTTCTGCGGTGGGAAACGACGCCCGCGAAGCCCCGCCTAACACGCTCATCAGCCACATAGACCTAGGTATGCCCGGCGCTCTGCCAGTCCTGAACGAACAGGCTGTGGAACTTGCCATGAAAGCATCATTCGCCCTGGGCGTGCCGCCGCAGAAATTTAGCAAATTTGACCGCAAGCACTACTTTTACCCCGACTTGCCAAAAGGTTATCAGATTACCCAGTTTGACGAGCCAATCATTGTTGGCGGCCACGTAGATATTTTGGTTGACGGCAAGGCAAAAAGAATTAATCTCACGCGGGCTCATCTGGAAGAAGACGCCGGCAAAAGCACTCATCCGGCCGGCAAAGACTACAGTTTGGTAGATCTAAACCGGGCTGGCACGCCGCTGCTGGAAATTGTGTCGGAACCAGAAATGCACAGCGCCCAGGAAGCCAAAGCCTTTGCCCGCGAACTGTATCTGCTGATGCGCTACGCCGATGTGTCTGATGCCAACCTGTACTATGGCAACATGCGTTTTGACGTCAATGTCAGCGTTAGCAAAACCAAAGAACTAGGAACGCGCAGCGAGACCAAAAACCTGAATTCTTTCAAGAGCGTAGAAAAAGCCGTTGAGTATGAGATTAAACGGCAAATCGAACTGCTTGAAAAGGGGCAGAAAATTGTCCAAGAAACGCGCGGCTGGGACGATGCCAAACAAAAAACGTTCAGCCAGCGCAGCAAAGAAGACGCCCACGACTACCGCTACTTCCCCGACCCAGACATCCCGCCTATTGAGCTGAGCGACGCGGCAATAGAGCGTGTCAAATCCGCCATGCCGGTTTTGCCAAATCAACTTCGGACGCGCCTGGAAGATTTACGCCTGGGCAAATCCACCATAGAAACACTGGCCGAAGAAATACCAGCGGGCAAACTGATACACAATTTGCTTGAAACGGAGTCTTCGCCCGGGCTCGTTAAGCGGGTGGCTAATTGGCTGGTCAGTGATGTGCAGGCCGTACTAGCGGATGGCAACACGGACTGGGGAGACCTGAAACTCGATCCAGGAAACCTGATAGAGCTGGCACATTTGGCTGAAGCCAACAAAATCAGCTCTACTGGCGCCAAAACCGTACTGCTGGAAATGATCAAAACTGGCGCCAGCCCGCTCAAAATTGCCGAAGCCAAAAACGTCCTGCAGGTTTCAGATGAAGGTGAAATTGCCAAAATAGTCCAGCAAGTACTGAAAGACAATCCCCAGGCTGCAAGCGACGTAAAAAACGGTGAAATCAAAGCCATCGGCTTTTTGGTGGGCCAAGTTATGCAAGCTAGCAAGGGCAAAGCCAACCCCGGCCTAGCCCAAAAGCTCATAAAAAAACAACTCAATCAGTAAACCGCAAACAGCCATGTTACAATTTAGGCGATGGATAGGCCAAAAGTAAGAAAAGCAGTGATTGCGGCTGCGGGGTTTGGAACGCGGTTTTTGCCGCAAACCAAAGCCATGCCCAAAGAAATGCTGCCGCTGGTGGACAAGCCCATAATCCAATACATCGTGGAAGAGCTGGTAGAAGCGGGCATAGAGGACGTCGTGATTGTTACCGGCTACCATAAACGTTCAGTCGAAGACCACTTTGACAACATGAGCGCCGACCTGAAAGCAAACCTAAAACAAGGTGGCAAAGAGGAATTGCTAGAAGAAACTCAGCGTATTTCCAATCTGGCCAATTTTGCTTATGTGCGCCAAAAAGGCCCGTATGGTAACGGAACGCCGCTAATTAATGTTGAACATTTGATTGGCGATGAACCTTTTATATATACGTGGAGCGATGACTTTTTTGTGGCCTCGCCGGTTCGGTTTAAGCAGATGATTGATGTTTATAACGAATTTGGCTGTGCCGTAGTCGGTACCGTAAAAGCCACAGAAAAAAAGGATTATGATAGGTATGGGTATGCATCCGGTGACCCAATTAGAGATGGTCTGATTGATGCAAAAAGCATAATTGAGAAACCTGGTGTAGAAAATGCCCCCTCCAATCAAGCGACTAACGGTGGTTTTCTGTTGACGTCAGAAATTTTCAAACACTTACACGATGTAGAAAAAAATCTAGATCCAAGCAAAGAACTTTATGCAAATGACGCGCTTATGAAAATGCTAAGTAGCGGCGGACGAGTAATTGCAGCGGAAATTCAAAACGCAAAATATTATGATGCTGGCAACAAACTGGAATATCTCAAGACAGTTGTTGACTTTGCCCTCAATCGTGACGAAATCAAAGACGAGTTTCTTGACTATTTACGTACAGTGGTACAATAGTAATCACATATGGGAAACGCCGAACAGACTCTAGTTGTTTTTTTGTCAGCCGCCTTGGCCGTTTTTCTCTTGCTTTCTATCATTGCCGCCGTAAAACTTATCCAAGTCCTAAATCACCTCAAGAACATTTCTGAAAAAGCCGAAAAACTGGCCAATACCGCCGAAACCGTCGGCGAGTTTTTTAAATACACCGCCGGCCCTGCCGCTCTGGGCAAGCTGGTGTCCAACATAAGCGAAGCGGTTTTCAAGCACCATAAAAAAACCAAAGGAGACAAGTCATGACCAAAAAAAGCACAGCGGCAATTGGAACAGTCCTGGTAGCGGCCGCGGGTTACGTCGCCGGCTTGCTGACCGCGCCCAAAAGCGGACGCGAAACACGCAAAGACATACGCAAAGCCGCCCAAAAAGCCAAAAGCGAAGCCGAGCGAAAGCTCAAGCAAGCCCATAGCGAACTCAACAACCTTTTAGACGAAGCATCCGCTCTGGCCAGCAAATCAAAGGGCAAGGCGAGTGATGAATTTGAAAAAGCCCGCGCCCAGGCCGAAAAAATCCGCCAAAAAACCCGAGAGCTTTTGTCGGCGGTACATGAGGGAGAAGCCGAAGACCGGGATCTGCAAAAAGCCATTGACGACATAAAGAAAGCCTCCAGCCACCTAAAAAAGTTTGTCGCTAAAAAGAGCTAAATGGCCAAAGACAGCTCACTGATAGCTGCGGACTACGTGCACTTGCACAACCATACGCAGTACAGCCTGCTGGACGGGTTGACACGCGTTGATCAGCTGATGGATTATGTGGTCGAACAGGGCATGTCCGCGGTCGCCATGACTGATCACGGCACGCTATCGGGTACGATTGAATTCTACAAAGAAGCAGTCAATCACGAAGTAAAGCCTATTATAGGTATTGAAACGTACGTGGCGGCGCGCGGGCATACAGACAAAGACCCGGCCAAAGACAAAACCCGCTTTCACCTAATTTTGCTGGCCATGAACGAAGCGGGCTATCAGAATCTAATGCAGTTGAGTACAATCGCCAATCTGGACGGTTTTTACTATTTCCCGCGCATAGACCATGAACTGCTGGAAAAGCACAACGAAGGTTTGCTGGTACTAAGTGCTTGTATGGGCGGAGAAATTGGCAATGCACTCAAAGAAAATCAATACGAAAAAGCCAAAGAAATTGCCAAATGGTATAAAAATGTTTTTGGCGACCGTTACTATCTGGAAATTCAAGACCATGGCCATCCAAAAAATCCCATGCATAATGCCGAGCAGCAGGCAATCAATGAGCAAATTCTCAAACTTGGCAAAGAGCTGGCAATCGAAGTGGTTGTGACGTGCGACGCTCACTATTTGCGCCATGAAGACCAAGACGCCCACGAAATATTGCTGTGCGTTGGCACCGGGTCGTTCCTGGCAGACGAAAAACGCATGTCTCTCAAGGAATTTCCCCTCCACGTTACGCCTCCTGGCGAAATCATCAAACGCTGGGGCGCCACCCACCCCCAAGTTATAACCAACACCAAAGCCATAGCCAACCGCTGTAGTTTGGAGATAGATCTTGGCAAAATTCTGATTCCAAAGTTTGAGGTACCGAAGGGCAAAACCGAAAAAAGCTACCTGCAGGAACTGGTCTACCAAGGCTTGGCTTGGCGCTACGGCAACGTAAAGCGCGAAGCCGCCGCAAAACTCAGCCAGGATGCCGCCGTAAAAGGTTTGCCCCCAGAAGTCAAAAAGCGCGCTGAATACGAACTGGGCGTGATTGGACAAATGGGTTTCAACGGCTACTTTCTGATTATCCAGGACTTCATAAACTGGGGAAAAAATAATGGCATCGTGTTTGGCCCGGGCCGCGGTTCGGCGGCCGGCTCTATTATTTCTTACGCCTTGAATATCACCGAACTTGACCCGCTCAAATACGACCTGCTGTTTGAGCGTTTTCTGAACCCCGACCGAATTTCCATGCCGGATATTGACATAGACATTCAAGACACGCGCCGGGATGAAGTAATCCAGTATTGCGTACAAAAATACGGCAGCGACCGTGTTGCCAACATCGTAACCTTCGGGCGGATGCAGGCCCGCAATGCCGTGCGAGACGTTGCCAGGGTCTTGCAAATGCCGTACGCCGATGCCGATCGCTTGGCCAAAATGATTCCGCCGCCCATCCAGGGCCGGCACATCCCGCTGGAAGCGTCTCTGCGCGAAAACAGCGAACTAAAAACGGAGTATGAAACCAACGAGGCTTCCAAACAGGTGCTTGATCAGGCGGTTCGGCTGGAAGGCACGATTCGAAGCCATGGCGTCCATGCCGCGGGCGTGGTCATAGCTCCAGATAAATTAGTCAAATTCGCGCCGCTGGAAATGGCCCAAAAAGGCGTAGTAGCTACCCAATACTCAATGGGCCCAATCGAGGAACTAGGACTGCTCAAAATGGACTTTTTGGGCTTGTCAAACCTCACCATCATCAAAAACGCCCTGCGCATTGTGAAAAAAGTCTACGGCAACGACCTCGCGGTCAAAGATATACCGCTAGATGATGCCAAAACGTTCAAACTGTTCCAGAGCGGCGACACAACCGGCTTGTTCCAGTTTGAATCGGCTGGCATGAAGCGTTATCTCAAACAACTTAAACCAACGGTTTTTGAAGACCTGATTGCCATGAACGCGCTGTACCGTCCCGGCCCAATGCAGTGGATAGAAGATTTTATTGCCCGCAAACATGGCGAAAAAGAAATCAGTTTTTTGCACCCGGCCATGGAACCGGCGCTTAAAAACACCTACGGCATTATCGTCTACCAGGAACAAGTTATGCAGATTAGCAAGGAAATGTGCGGCTTCACCGGCGGCCAGGCCGACAGCCTACGCAAAGGAATTGGCAAAAAAATTCCAGCCGTTTTGGCCAAATTCAAAACCGAGTTCATAGAAGGCGCCGTAAACACCGTTGGCGCGGATCGGGCGCTCATGGAAAAGTTTTGGAAACAACTGGAGGCCTTTGCTTCGTACGCCTTTCCCAAAGCGCACTCTTCTTGCTATGCTCTAATCGCCTACTGGACGGCTTACTTAAAGGCCAACTATCCAGACGTTTTTATGGCGGCTCTCATGACCAGCGATTATGACGACATTGACCGCCTGGCAATCGAAATCACAGAGTGCAAGCACATGGGTATTGAAGTTTTGGCTCCAGATATCAACGAATCTTTTAACGAATTTGCCGTGGTTCCCAGAAAAAAACAAATTCGGTTCGGGCTTAGGGCGGTCAAAAACGTCGGCAGCAACGCGGTCGATGAAATTCTGCGCGCCCGCGATCAAATCGGCAGCTTCAAATCGTTGGAGGACTTTTTTGGCAGTGTCAATGTGCGGACGGTTAATCGCAAGTCTTTAGAAAGCCTCATGAAAGCCGGCGCGTTCGACAGCCTGGGCGAACGGTCGGTCTTGCTCGGCAACATAGACGTACTGCTGGCCTACGCCAACAAGACTCAGAAAGATGCCGCCAGCGGACAAACTGATTTGTTTGGCAAGCTTGCCGGCCACGTTAAGCCGCGGCTGGCGCTAAATACAGCCGTCCCAGAAATTAACCAGCACGAACAGTTGCTTTGGGAGCGCGAACTATTGGGGCTGTATCTTAGCCAACACCCGTTGTCGCAGTACGACGCCGTGCTTTCCGAGCAGGCGGTGGCTCTCAATACGCTCAAACCCGAACACGACGGCAAAACGGCACAAATAGGCGGCGCGATTACTGACATGCGCGAAATCACCACCAAAAATGGCCAAAAAATGGCTTTTGTCAAAATGGCTGACCAGTTCGGAGAAATCGAACTGGTGCTTTTCCCGAGTATTTACCAGCAAACTACCGGAATTTGGCAGCGCGACAGAGTGGTGATTGCCAAAGGCAAAGTTACCACCAAAGACAAAGAAGGCAACGCCACAGAGGATATAAAATTACTGGTAGACGATGCCCGCGAAATCACCCATGACCAAGCAGTCGCCTACCAGGCAACAGGCAAAAAACCCAAAGCCATCAAAGCTTCTAAACCAGTAAAGGGCAAAGGCGCTAAGGCTACGGTAGCAATCTCCGCCCGGGTCTACGTGCGTTTGCAAAACAGCGGCAACCCTAAAGAATTACTGTCTTTGAAACAAGCCATAGACGCGCACCCTGGCGAGACTGAGGTGGTGCTGGTGATTGGCGAAGCAGACAAACAAATCATCCGGCTGCCAAATCGTATTGCCCACGAAACCGGTTTGGCGGAACTGCAATCAGTAATTGGCCACGACCACGTAAAGCTTCAATAGCCCAAGGCGGCAAGATAGGGAAAAGAGCAGCCCGCCAAAATGTATTCCATTTTGCCGGCGCGATGAGAAAAACCGTAGGTTTGTCTCATGGTTTTAGCGGATGAAACCGGTGGTTTGGCTCAGGAAGCTGCCCGCTAGTACCAGGCTTACCAGCACGCTGTCCAGCAGTGGGTGGTGCAGTACAAACCGTTCGCTGTCTCTTATGAGATGGCGCAATCCGGCGGCGTGTTTGATAAGCAGTATGGCCACGGCCAAGCCCGTTATGAGTCCGACTCCAAACAGTGCCCAGGGGGCTTGGCCGTTTGTCAGCGTTTGGATACGGGCTACCGCCGTTGTAGCCGGTTCGGTCACGACTGCAAGATCACTTGTAACGGGGGTGGACTGGCTTGGTTCGGCAGTACTGGCTACCGGTTGTGCGGCCGGGGTCTGTGCTACTTTGGTCTGAGCTGGCGCGGGAGCCGCCGCTATGGGAGCTGGGGCGCTTGCCGCCAGGACTTGCGGCTTGGCGTACATGGCCACTACCACAGTTTCCTCGCCGTCATTGTTGAAGTTTTCGCCATTGGCAAAACCGAACCCTACCTCTGTATACGTGGCGTCAAGCATATTGGCGCGGTGGGATGCGCTGTTCATCCAGCCTGTTACCGTGTCGTCGCTCGTTAGGAAGCCGTAAGCTAGGTTTTCGCCCGCCTTTTGGTATTTGTAGCCGGTATTGTCCACAAAAACCCAAGGCTGTTGGCCGTCAGGGGTGGTGTGCGACCAGTAGTTGCGCGTAACCATATCATTGGCTTTGGCTTGGGCCGCCGATGACAAGCTGGTATTGAGTTGCAGGCTACCCGCACCGTTCTGGGTTCGTTGGCCGTTAGTGGCTTGCAGCAGCCCGCTGCCGCTCACACTGGTAGCATAAGCCAGCACGCCGCGCCTTTGGATTGGCTGGGCTATGTTTAAGAAAAAGGTTCCAATTACCAGCAAAAGCAGCGGCATATACGGCCAGTAGTGCCGATATTCGTTTTTACGGAGTTGTTTTGGTTTGCTGAGCGCACGAAAATTGTGCGGCCGGCCCAGCTTTTGCGCCATAAGCATATTCTACCACATCTTCGCACCGGTCACCCGGCCTATTGGCAGAGCCAAAAGCCCCGCTGACCTCTTGGCACCGGGCACAATTTTCCTCTGCGATGCTCGCAAGTAGTACTTTTCGTACAACTTGCTCCGCTTCTCGAGAAGAAATTACGCCCGGCACTCAAGTGCGAAGATGTGGGTCCGTCTTAGCGGAAGCGGCAATGATACAAGCCCATAGCCGCGGCCTGAACCACGTTGAAAGATTCTTTTTTGCCGAGCATGGGTATTTCTAGTGCTAAGTCGCAAGCTTTAAGCACTTCTGGTTCAATTCCTTCGGTTTCGCGGCCAACAACCAAGGCTATTTTTGGCGTAGGAGACCACTTGGTCAAATCAACCGATTCAGGAGTTTGCTCGAGCCCGGCAACAGTGTATGCGCCAGCCCGCAACGCTTCTATAACGTTCATAATATCTGGGTCATGCGCCCAGGCGACCGTTTCCTCGGCGCCAAGTGCTGTTTTTTGAATTTGCTTGTGTATTTTGGTGGCAATATGCGGCAGCCGAACGTCATCTTTTTGCTTGGGATAAGGCGTGTATCCAGTCAAATAGACTTTGGTCACTCCCAGCCCATCAGCAGTCCGCAACAAAGACCCCACATTGTGGCAACTCCGTAAATTATGAGCAATCAGTACAATATCCCGCATAACCCCAGTGTATAAACTTCCCAAACTTTGTAAAGCTCTATAATCTCCCTCGTCTACAGTAACCAATCTTTACATGGTTAAGTATTGGAATATACTCATTAACGATGAGTGGCGAAACTATTCCAAAAGCAACACCAAGACAAAGAGTCTTTGCGGGAGTTGCCGTACTTGGTCTGTTCGGAAGCCCCTTTGCAGCCCATGCGCTTGAGCACAAACTTGACTCTCAGTATCGGCCTCCCGAGACGGTTGCTAAAGAGCATGCCATGCAAGAGGCTGTTAGACGGGGCGACTGTTATCAAGTACTCAGAGATAATTATGATAGCAATCGAGGAGCTTCGGTCATCAGATTAGCGAGCATGACTGACCAAGAACGAACGGCATGCGGTGTCAGGGTCACTAGAGACACACTTGGAAACCTAAATGTCGATGTGGAATTAGGAGGGCAACAGCTTGAGCGTAACTCTAACCCATTGTTGCAGCTTCCCGATGAGCAACAAGTATCAGCTGCAAATAATGAGGTATACGAAAGGATCCAATCTGGTTACTGGGACGGTACGCCCTATCAACAGAGGAGCTGGGAGCTCTACGCGTTCATTGCAAGCTTCGTATTCGCTGGAGCCACAGGCGCTGGAATAGAAATAATAAACATGAGAAAAGGGCAGAAGCCAGTACCCAGCTACTAGCTCAATAACTTTTGCATTCCAGACACGAATCTCCCATCCCCAGCTAATTTTTAATCGTATGCATTATACTTAGGCAATGGATTACAGACTGCCGCTAATACTGTCGGCTTTGTTGATAAATGGAGTGCACGGTTCGTTACTTGTATTTCATAAAACTAAGCGAAAATGGACTATCAGCGAACACGCAATTTTGGGTAAAAAATCCTTCCTTGTTTACGTTATCGGCCACTTGCTGAACGGTATATTGTTTTTAATCTTTGCTAGAAACTATTTCCTAGGCGTTGTGAGCATGAAAGGTATATTTGCTTTGAGCGTCTGGACCGTGGCATTTGAATATATACAGGCCTTGCTGCCAGCAAAGGGTAAAACAAACGTGCCTCACACAATCGCAGCTTTAACTATGTGGGTTTCGTTTCTGTCATTAGGGTTGCTCTGTATAGCTTTCCTGCCTGTGGGAGCTTCCAGAAAAATATTAGCGTCGGTGACGTATTCTTGCATACTTGCTGTTTTGGTTTATGCCAACAGCCATAGGCAAGAAACATATTCATGTCAGATGCTCATGGTTTTATTGTTCTATGCAGCAATGCTAGTACTTGTGGCTTAACCAAAAATCCCAACCTCGTTAACTGCCCCCAGCCAATCTATTTTGCACAAAATAACACCTACAGAGGAACGTCCACTTTTTTGCCCACGCCCAGCCCGTCTGCGGTCCGCAGCAAAGACCCCACATTGTGGCAACTCCGCAAATTATGAGCAATCAACACAATCTTTCGCATAACCCCAGTGTGTAAACTTCCCGCACTTTGTAAAGCTCTATAATCGTCCCTTATCTCCAGCCAGTTTTTTAAAAAGTCTCAGACTCCCCTACAGGAACTGGCTTACAATATTCCACTACGTTACTAGAAATAACGTCGTGTACCGATACGAAGGCTGGATACCACGTTTCGTAGCCTTCGTCGCCAGTGAGTTCAACGTAGTCATCAAGAATATCATGTAGATTGGTGGCAAACTTTACTTGATCCTCGGAAGCTAATGCTGGTCCGAAAGCAAATTCCACAGTGTACTGCCCACCACCAACATCCGTCACTAGAATATCCGACTGGCTACAAGCAAAGTACCCAGCAGCAAAACTGAGCTTTGCCCATGTTTCCGCATCCGGGAGCGCTCGCATCATCTCAGCGATACCAGCGTCTGAAGGTTCAAAATGTTGAGCTATTTCAGGAAAAGTATCTTTCGGGGGGAGTTCGGCCTCTTCTCTTGAGCTACAAGACCCAGCAACCAAACCAAGAGCAGCGCCTACCACTAGACTTCTTAAATATTTCATTGACTTTATTTATATCATTTATTATGCGCCTAGACTAATCACAACATTTTGATAACGTGGTTCGAATCCTGCACCCCCAGCCTGGAACACTTAGCTTTATGAACTAGCTATGGTTATAATAGGCGCTATGAGTCAAGATGCTAGGGCGGACGAAGAAGCCAATACGCTGCGGCGAGCGCAGATTCTGAATCTTCAGTATTCTGATACCTCTGCCAGCCAGAAACAGCTGTACAAAGACCTGCTGCCACTGCCGGATATGTACAATTTGCGTGTGGTTCCGCTTGTGGCGGATGATCACAATGTAACTTTTGGCGTCACCAACACGACTTCACAGCAAACCATGACCCGGATGCGCCAGCAATTTTTGGATCAGCGAGTTACTTTCATGCTGATTTCTGACACCGGCTACCGTGAATACATGAAGCTTTACGACCCGCCAAAAGCCGTAGAATACCATAACATTTCGCTGGCGCGGAGCGGCAATGATGACCGATCTGCCCAGGTATCGGCCACGCTTGAACAAGTCCGCGCCGACGATATGTTGGCTTATTTGGTACAGCAAGCGCACGGACTGAACGCTTCAGACATACACCTAGAAACTCAAAAAGATTTTACCCGCGTGCGGTTTCGAGTAGACGGCGTACTGCACGCTGTGGCACGGCTCAGCGCTGAAAAATACCGCGTCCTAATCGCGGCCATTGCCAGCGCCGGCAACATATCCACTTCTGCCGCCGATGCCCAGCAGGGGCACATAGCCCAAAAAGTCAAAATGGCCGACGGAGCGGAAGTAGACGTAAATGTTCGCCTGGAAACCGTGCCTACCATCAACGGCATAGATGTGGTCATGCGCCTGTTTAACATGGACCAGGCCATGTACAGCCTGGACCGGCTTGGCCTGTCGCCGCCCGAACGGCAAGTAGTGGACGATATTATTGCCAAACCCAGCGGCCTGGTGCTGGCGGTGGGTCCGACTGGTTCGGGCAAGACGACCACCCTGTACTCTATGCTGAACAGCCTGAACATAGAAGAACGCAAAATTATCACCATTGAGGACCCGGTGGAATACCAGTTTGCCGGCATCACGCAGATTTCGGTAACGTCTCAAAATTCTCAGGAAACCAACTTTGCGGACAAATTGCGCGCGGTACTGCGCCTGGATCCGGATATTGTGATGGTGGGCGAGATTCGCGATGGCGACACGGCCAAAACGGCCCTGCAAGCGGCTCTAACTGGCCACCTAGTGCTTTCTACCTTTCACGCCAGCTCTGCCGCCGCGGCGCTTACCAGGATGATG
This sequence comes from uncultured Candidatus Saccharibacteria bacterium, assembly GCA_964593805.1. Taxonomy (GTDB): domain Bacteria; phylum Patescibacteriota; class Saccharimonadia; order Saccharimonadales; family JBBQAJ01; genus JBBQAJ01. The sequence goes on from CAZQHP010000001.1 coordinate 448,486, forward strand.
GACGTGATTGGGCAAAACCCGCTGTTTGTGTCCGCCATACGCCTGGTGATGGCCCAGCGCTTGGTGCGTCGTTTGGATGACCAAACCAAGCAAGCCTACCAGCCAGACCAAGCCGCGCTAGGCAAAATTCGCGAAGTTTTGGATACTTTGCCGGCTGGCGTCCAAAAACCAGCGCTCGAAGGGTTACAGCTTTACAAACCCGGTTCATCAGATGAAAACCCCTATGGTTTTAAAGGCCAGTTGGCTCTCCGCGAACAGTTTATGATGAAAGGCAAGGTAGCTGAATTGCTAAGCGAAGGCCACAGCCCTACTACGCAGGACATAGAAGCCGCGGCCATCGCCAGCGGGATGACTACCATGCTGCAAGACGGTATCCTGAAAGTCGTAGCCGGCCAAACGACCCTAGAAGAACTCTACCGCGTCATCGGATAAGTTAAACACACTAAATACTTACCAAATAATACTCGGACACATTCCCGACTTTTAGAGGTCCGCCCATTATGTTCCATAAACGCTTGTATTAGCAATGCAATTGTTGTATAATATAACTATGGCAACCCCTGAGCGCTTCGTGCGTGACCCCGGCCAACCCGTAAATGCAGTGGATTTTGCAGCATATTCACGTGGTACGAAAGAACCTCTTTGGGAAGATCGCAAAATTTTATCGTACCCAGTTGCTGACTTGGGCGTTATCCCACTGTTACATGTTGTTAAGGCGCTCCCTTACGGCATTATAGATTTTAAAACTATGGTTTCTGGTAATGGAGAAGTTGGTGGAGTAAAAACAAGTTACGACGATTGGGCGCCTGATGGCAGACAACCACAGAAAGACGAAAAGCTTGGCGAACAAATTGAAGAAAGACTAGCCTACGCAAGACTAGCGCACGCTGCATTAACGCCGAGTATTGCAATTGTTGCTAATGATTATCGAGAACGACTTGAGCTAAACGGCTGGGATATAAGCGTAGATATTCAAGGTGCTAAGCACCAAGTAACTGAGGCTACTGATTTGACAGACCCTAACCTTGATAATGCTCAGTGGCCGCATCTAGACATACGAGGTTTATGGTACTTTGCTTCAATCGGTAAATCTACTCGCTATTGGCCGGGTGCGTTTAATGTAAGCCTGAAAGATATTGAAGACGACCACCCATTTTACGAACAACAAATTGCCGCCCAACAATCGCCTGAATGCTCACTGCCAGAAGATAGCATTGTTTGCGTAGACCGACATCTACTCCATGCAATACCGGTATTCACACCAGAAGAGGTTCCTGCCGATCGGCTAATGGTTTCACTTAGCCCAAATCACTCAACCCCACTATAGTTCTTTATTCCAAGAGTTACCCTTGGGAAGTCGCTTGGATGGGGCAAAGATAAAAGTATTTTAAGATTTGTAGGACTGCACGAGTACGCTACGTTGCATCTAGCGCAAAAATAAGCCTGCTTAGGTTATGATTTTGGCGATTTCGGGGACTAGGCGTGGGTCTAGTAGGCTGGGTATTATATTTTCTGCAGTTGGGTTTTCGACCAGACCGGCGATTACTTCGGCGGCGGCCACTTTGTGTTTGTCGGTGATTTTGCTGACTTTATTGTCCAGTGCTCCCCGGAAAATACCGGGGAAGGCCAGGGCGTTGTTGACCTGATTTGGAAAATCGCTGCGGCCGGTGGCTATTACGGCCACGCCGGCCAGCTTGGCTTCGGTGGGCATGATTTCCGGCACCGGATTCGCCATGGCAAAAATCACTGGATTTTTTGCCATTTTTTGGATCATTTTGGCCGTCAACAAGCCGCCTTTTGAAACCCCTATAAAAACATCAGCATCTACCAACGCGTCTTCTAAACTGCCATCCAAACCCATTGAATTCGTAAAGCTCAGCAATTCCCGCTTTTCCAAAGTCAGTCCTTCGCGGTTGCGGCTCACAATCCCCTGGCTATCCACTGCCAGAATCATCGGCTTGGCGTACACGTCAAGCAGCTTCATGACCGCGGTGCCGGCCGCGCCAGCGCCCACCACCACAATACGGCAGTCATGCAAGTTTTTGCCAACCACTTTCATGGCGTTGATCAGTCCTGCCAAAACCACTACCGCCGTACCGTGCTGGTCGTCATGCATAACAGGTATGTTTAGCGCGGAAATAAGCTCAGCTTCAATCGAAAAACACTGCGGGGCAGCAATATCTTCTAGGTTAATCGCCCCAAAACTAGGGGCAATGGCTTTCACGGCGGCCACAATTTCGTCCACTTTGTGGACGTCCAGCACAATCGGCACGGCGTCTATGCCCGCAAAATGCTTAAACAGCATGGCTTTGCCTTCCATGACGGGCAGTGCACCATACGGACCGATGTCTCCCAGCCCCAGCACGGCCGAGCCATCAGAGACGACAGCCACGGAATTGTTCAGCCAAGTATATTCACGAGCCTCGTCGGGGTGCTCCGCCACGTATGACGATACGGCGGCTACGCCGGGCGTGTAGTAAGTGCTCAGCTTTGCCTGCGTGTCCAAAGTATCTTTGAGCGTAACCTCAATCTTGCCCTTCAGCTCTTTGTGCTTTTTTAGCGCTTCTTCCGCAAAATCCATGCACCTATCATACTTCAAACTACCCAGGGCTTAAAGTGTTGCAAAAGACTATAATATAGTATATTGTAAGTCACAATGGAGAATTTATGAGTACATTCCAAGATGGTGGTTATGAGCGGGAGCTTGATGAAGTATTTTCTAGACGTCAAGCCGAACACCTTGAAGGTCTGGATAGTATATGGGCTGTAGCTGACAGTAGACTGGCTCAATATGCGTTAAATAGCGGCCTGTCCGCTGATGCTGTTGGAGGAGAAGCGCGCTATGATGAAAAAAGTGCAGCTCTTGCTTTTGCCAACGAAATGAAAGAAGTCCAAGGAATCATACGAAGCATAGACGATGAAGATTCAGGCGACGCAACAGCAAAGTCCGAACTTGTATATTCAAAAATGAACAGATTGGCACAGCTTGGGCCGCTTGTTGAGGGTGTTATGGTTTCTGGTTCAAGGTGGCGACAACTTTACTTTGCTAAAGACGAAGCTGATGAATTTGTCAGCAAAGGAAGCCCCTTTAGTAACATGCCATTTCACGGATCACTTGCTGGTGCCGAAGTTGTCATAAAAGGAGACGCTCCATACGTATGCTTGGTTGTTGATTTGTCAGCCAACAATCCTCATATGCATAACCGTACCAGTCCTGGCCAGAGAGTTTGGATACCGGTGGGTGGTCTTGAATTTCGCGTAGATTGACAACTTGTCATATAGGCGTTGCAAAAATTAACAGAGTGGTGTAAGCTATTTTGGTCTATGGAATCCGTAATTCGCAAAATTGAAGCAAAGTATAAAAAGGCACAAGTCGTTGACGTGCGGTCTGGCGATACCGTAAAAGTGCACCAGAAAATCCGCGAAGGCAACAAAGAGCGGGTTCAGATTTTTCAGGGCCTGGTTATCCGAACCGACCGCAAAGGCAGCCACACCAGCCGCATCACCGTTCGCCGCATTGCTAGCGGCGTGGGGGTAGAAAAGGCCTTTATGCTGCACAGCCCGCTGGTTGTGAAGATTGAAGTTACCAAACGTAGCAAAGTCCGCCGCAACTACCTGACATATATGCGTGAGCGTACCGGCAAATCAGCTCGCCTGACAGGTATGAATTTTGACAAAGACGCTGTAAACACCGTGCAGGATGACACTGCCGAAGTCGTTGAAAAACTAACCAAAGAAGAAGCTACCAAGCAGCACGAAGCTGAAGCCGCTGAAAAAGCCGCCGAAGCCGCCAAAGAAGAAGCCAAAGTAGCGGCGGCACTCAAAGCGCACGAAGCCGCAGCCGAAGAAGCCAAAACAGAATAAAGCACTTGGCATTATTGTAAAATTTAACCATCCGCGGCGGCGGATGGTTTTTTTGATACTATAAATACATGAGTTTGCTTGTTGGGATTGACGAAGTAGGCAGGGGTTGTTGGGCAGGGCCATTACTGGTCGTGGCGGCACGGGCAAAGCGCGATTTGCCTGATGGCCTGGCAGACTCCAAGACGCTGACCAAAAACAAACGAGAGGCATTGCTAGGGGCAATCGTGGATGCCTGCGACTTGGGCGAAGGCTGGGTGCAGCCGCATGAAATTGACCAGATAGGACTTACGAGAGCCATGCGCCTAGGGGTAAGCCGGGCGCTGATGGAACTTGGCGCCATGCTGGACGACCGCATCATCATGGACGGCCTTATAAACTACTGCCCCGCTGAGTTTATCAATGTTGAAACATTGGCAAAGGCCGACAGCCTGAGCCCAATTGTCGGTGCCGCCAGTATTTACGCCAAAGTCATGCGAGACCGTCACATGGCGCGGGCGGCGCGGTTCTACCCAGAGTACAGTTTTGAAAAGCATGTTGGATACGGCACAAAATTACATCTGGACATGTTAAAACGATACGGCGTGACGCAAATCCACAGGTTTTCCTACAAACCCATTCAAGCACTCCTGGCGTGACCAATTTTCAGACAGGCCATGACGCCGAAAAACAGGCCGCTGAATTTATCAAACAACAGGGCTATAAAATTTTAGAGTTAAACTGGCGCACAAAATACTGCGAAATAGACATAGTGGCCAGCAAAGGCCAGACAATCTACTTCACAGAGGTAAAATACCGCAAATCAGCCGCGTACGGCGGCGGCATGGAGTACATAACGCCCAAAAAACTGAACCAAATGAAATTTGCCGCCGAAATGTGGGTCAGCAATAATAAGTGGCCCGGCGAATACCAACTGGCCGCCATAGAACTAACCGGCCCAACCTTTGAAATCACCAACTTCCTAACCGACCTCTAACAGAGGGGGTAATGTGTTTATTGGTTTTTGAAGAAGGTTTTTACTTCTTTGAGGTCGCGCTTTTTCCAGTCTGTTTGCCACTGGAGCATTTCCAGGCCTTGTTTGTAGGAACGATCCAGGGCCAGCGACATTCTTGGCGTAAAGAATTTTTTATACTCTTGCACAAATTCCGGTTCGCTAAAAACCCGCGCCGCATATATGGGCATGCGGTAAAAAGCGAGGTCCGTGCCCAAGTTTTCCTGGAGCCAGCTCCATTTGGACTGGAGCCATTTCCAGGTCTGGTACTTGGCGTGGCGGTTCAGAAAACTATAGGCAATCCAGTATGAAACATCTTGCAAGCGCACTACGTCCGAGTCAATCAGCTGCAGCGCCTTGGCAATCAGTTTTGGTTGCTGAAACCCAGTCAGGGCGGCAGCTATGGTGGTGCGCTCTTCGCTGAGCGTAGACGCGTTGTGCAGTGCCAGTAGTTTATCGAATTCTTTTGCTCCGCCCAGGCGGGCAACCGTGCCGAACACGGTGCCGCGGAGATCAGGGTCAATATCCATGCCGCGTTTTATCTTGGTTCCGTTGGTGGTGGCGCGCAAATCAGGCGCCACATCATCTACAGCTTCAATGCTGTCAAAAAGCTGCTGGCAATGTTTTACGATTTCCGGTTCGTCAGCGCTGGCCGCCAGGCCTAAGATTATAGGCCGCAGCAGCAGGTCAAAGTGGCTATCGTCTTTTTTTCGATCCCACCCCAGGCGCTCAAGCTCTGGTTTTATAAGCTTGCGGATGTACGGCTTCATATCTTCGCGCAAGCTTTCATCGTCCATGACTAGTCGCAGGCTGCCAATTGCCGAGGCAATAGAATCCCAAACCGCATAATCAGTTTCGTGAGTGAAGTGGCCAAGAAAGTACAGCGCGTCGGCCGTATCGGAGTGGCCCGCTTTGGCTGTTTCAAACAGATCGGTCAAGATGCCAAGGCGGTCCAAAGGCTCAAGGTGCCCTTTGTTGATTAGTTCGCCCAACCGCTGGACATGCGTGGCGTTGTAGGCCACGCGGTAAAAACCGCTTTGGCCCCGATTGAACTTTAGCTCTTGATGGTTCAGGGTTTCTAGCTTAGTTGTTTGTTCGGTGAGCGTACTAGGCTCCACAGAGCCGCCGAGTAGCGGCACTGGCCAAAGAGTTTTTGGTACTTTGCCGTGCTTTGGGCTGGCAAAGAAACGGGACTGCTTGATTTGTACGCCGGTTTCGTCCACGTTTACTTCCAGCAGTGGGAAACCAGGCTGGCTGGTCCAGTCATGCATAAACTCACGCACCGGCTTGCCAGATATGTCTTCCAGGCTGGCCCACAAATCAACCGTGTCGGTATTGTTGTATTTATGGGTTGACAAGTAATGCCGCAAGCCGCCCTGAAAAGCATCATGGCCCAGGTAGTCGTGGAGCATATGGATTACGCTGGCACCTTTGCTGTAACTGATAGCATCAAAAATGGTGCGGATTTCGTCCGGGTGGTGTACCGGCACTTCAACCGGGTGGGTGTGTTCTAGCGCGTCAAGTTTGAGCGCTTGCTGTTGTTCGTCTACGGCGAACTGTGTCCACAGCTTCCACTCCGGGAAAAGGTGGTCTATGGCCAAATACTCCATCCAGCTGGCAAAACCTTCGTTTAGCCATAAGTCAGTCCACCAGCGCATGGTAACTAGGTTGCCAAACCACTGATGCGTCAACTCGTGGGCAACAACTAGCGCAACGTACTGTTTAGTCGCCAGGGTTGAGTTTTTTGGATCAATTAGCATAGCTTGTTCGCGAAAGGTTATGCAGCCCCAGTTTTCCATGGCGCCGCTGGCAAAATCTGGCAGGGCAATCAGGTCGCATTTGGCCAGCGGGTAGTCGATACCAAAATAGTCGTTATAAAATTCCAGGCATTTTACGGCAATACCCAGTGCGAATTCCGTCAGCTCTACATTGTCCGGCGTGGCATAAGTGCGAACCACTATGCCGTCATGTGTTTTGGCTTCTTTGTACCCCAGCTCTCCAAAAACAAACGCCAAGAGGTACGTGGACATGTGCGGCGTAGGCTCAAAGTGAGTCCTGAGCTGAGAGCTGTGAGCTGAAAGCTTTTTGCTCCGGACTCCGGACTCTGAACTCTGGACTTTTTCCTGTTTTGCAACCGGGGTATTGGATAAAACGGTTTCGTTCGCAGGGTGGGTCAGGGATAGCTCAAACACTGCTTTGGCTTCTGGTTCGTCAATGCATGGGAAAACTTCGCGGGCGTGATGGCTTTCAAACTGCGTGGCAATCAGCTTTTTCTCTTTGCCGTCATGTTCAAAAAAGCACGGGTACACGCCGTTCATCTGCCGCGACACCACGCCTTCAAACTCTAGGCGGACGGTGTATAGTCCGGCGTGTAGCAGGTGTTTGGCGTGCAGGCGTACTTCGTCAAAGGTTTTATGATGGTTGATTCTGTCTATTTCAACCTCATGGTCGCCTTTTTTGTCATGGCGAGTTACGTGGCAAGCCGTGACTTTGAGTCCATTCTGGTGAAACGTCAGGCGCTGGCTGGGCCGTCCTAACCGCTGTCCATTTATGATTACCATACCGCTAAAAACCATGTTTTCACGGTCAACGTCAATGTCTAAGACATATTTCTTAGGCTGAAACTGCGCAAACAGCCGTTTTACATTTCTAGTCATTACTACTAGTTTAACAGATATGTATCTGTTGGTTTGCCGTGTGATTGACAACAGGCAGCCATTAGCCTACACTAGTAGCTGTTCGATCCGGCCACTATGGTCGGATTTTTTCATAGATATGGTACAAAATGCTCAATGCTCAAGTGTCAATGATCAATGAATGTAAAAATGTTTAAAATCATTCAATGCATCAATACATTGACCATTCATTGAACAATGACCATTGATAATTGAACATTAATTTCGACGAAGGAGAAATGAAGTGGATTTAGACATAAAAAGCTTGGCACTGGCCGTAAAAACCATTGCCGAAGAGAAAAATTTGCCAGAAGACGTTGTACAGGAAATTGTAGAGCAGGCGCTGGCGGCCGCTTATCGCCGTGATTACGGCGAGCGAGAACAAGATGTGCGCGTCACCATGAACCTTAACAACGGCGAAGTGGATGCGTTCATAAGCAAAGAAGTCGTGGAAACGGTGGGCGATGACAGTTTTGAGATTAGCCTAAAAGACGCCCAAGTTATGAAGAAAAACGCCAAAGTGGGCGACACGATTGAGATTTTCCAAAAAGTTGAATCGTTTGGCCGCGTAGCGGCGCAAACTGCCAAACAGGTTATTTTGCAGCGCCTGCGCGAAGCCGAACGAGAAATTATAATGACCGAATACGAAGACAAAATCGGCACCGTCGTCAACGGCATTGTTGCCCGCGTAGAAGGCAATATTGTACGCGTGGACCTGGGCAAAGCCCAGGGCATTATGCCCCGCAGCGAACAAATCCAGGGCGAGCGCTATTACCCGGGTCAACGCCTGAAAGTTTTTCTCAAAGACGTGGAGCGTGGTTTCCGCGGCCCCCAGCTGGTGGTGTCGCGTGGCAATAACCAGTTTATTGAGTGGCTGTTCCGCGGCGAAGTGCCAGAGATGGAAAATGGTGCCGTGGAAATCAAAAACATTGCCCGCGAAGCCGGCGTACGTAGCAAGATTGCCGTCGCCAGCAGCGTGCCTGGCGTTGACCCGGTCGGCACTTTTGTGGGCGGCCACGGCACGCGCGTAAATGCCGTTATGAGTGAAGTTGGCGAACAGGAAAAAATTGACATTGTGGTTTTCAACGAAGACCCAGCCACGTACATTACAAACGCTCTGAGCCCCACCAAAGTTACAAAAGTCGTCCTGGATGAAGCCAACAAAAAAGGCAAAGTCATAGTCCCAGAAGACCAGCTGAGCATTGCTATAGGCAAAAGCGGCCAAAACGTCCGCCTGGCCAGCAAACTGACCGGCTATGAACTGGATATCAGTGCTGAACAAGAAGCAGACGATGAGCCGGAACCAACCGTGGAAACGTCCAAGCCGGTGGTGCAAAAACTCAAGAAAAAAGAACAACTAGAAAGCTCCCTCCTAGAAGCCATAGAAGAACACGGCACCGACGAAACCGAAGCCAAAAAATAGGCAAATCGTCTCCGAGTTAGCACTCTTGACCTGCGAGTGCTAATTGGTATAATACTTGTAAGCGATGATCAATCGCGATTAAGTAAGGGAAAAGAGCAGCCCGCCAAAATGTATTCCATTTTGCCGGCGCGATGAGAAAAACCGCAAGTTTGTCTCATAACACTAAAGGATGGGTATAAATAATGATGATGCCGCAATCACCAGATTTCCAAGAATTTTTGAATCATTTAACTGACAACGCATTGAGCAGTTTGAAGCACGCTGACGCTATTGCTCGCGGTTTTGGCGCCGCCTACGTGGGTACAGAGCACCTGCTGCTTGGCGTTTTGGCGCAAGACAGCAGCATGGGAGCCAAAATTTTGTCTGATGCTGGCGTTACGCTTGACCGAGCCCGCTTGGTACTAAACCTTACTCCAAAAACGCTTGTTATCAACCTAGGCGGCAAAGGCCTTAGCGAAACGGCCAAACTCACCCTCAAAATGGCGCAAGACGTGGCCCAGGAATTCAGCCAGGAATACACCGGCACGGAGCATATTTTATACAGTATTTTAAGCCAAAAAAACGCCCGCGCTACCAAGCTCTTATCCGACATGAACGTAGACGTAGACGGTCTGAACAACGAACTGGAACAATTCCTAAACCGCCAGCAATACGAAGACGACACCCAGACGGGCACCGGAACCCGCAACAAACGCACTAAAAAACAACGCAAAACGGCGCTGGATTTTTTTGGCACCGATCTGACCAGCATGGCTCGGCAGGGCAAACTGGACCCGGTGGTGGGCCGCGAGCCGCAGATTAAACGGGTGATAACCATATTGAACCGCCGGACCAAAAATAACCCCGTGCTGATTGGCGAGCCTGGCGTTGGCAAAACAGCCATAGTCGAGGGGTTGGCCCAGCGCATTGTAGGCGAAGAAGTCCCGGATAGTTTGCTAGACAAGCGGATTGTTATGCTAGACCTCGCCGGCATGATTGCCGGTACAAAGTACCGCGGCGAGTTTGAAGAACGGCTCAAAAAAGTCATGAGCGAACTAGAGCAAGACAAAAAAGTCATCGTGTTTATAGATGAACTTCACCTGATTGTGGGCGCCGGCGCCGCCGAAGGCGCAATGGATGCCGGAAATATTTTGAAACCGGCCCTGGCCCGCGGCAAAATCCAACTGGTTGGCGCCACCACCACAGCCGAATACACCAAGCACGTTGAAAAAGATGCCGCCCTGGAGCGGCGTTTCCAGCCCATCCAAGTACCAGAAGCCACCACCACCGAAACATTAGCCATTCTAAAAGGCTTGCGCAAGCACTACGAAGCGTTCCACGGCGTCAAAGTCAGCGACGAAGTCCTGGAAGACACCGTAACTCTGGCCAAACGCTACATAAACGACCGGTTTATGCCAGATAAAGCCATTGATTTGCTAGACGAAACCGCCGCCCACTTGCGGGTAGACAAAGGCGTTACTCCGCCAGAAGTCCGCAAACTGCAAAAGGAGCTGAAGCTAGTGAATTCCCGCCGTGAAACCGCCGCCGACAACGAAGATTACGAAAGCGCCGCCAAGCACAAACAGAGGGCCAGCCAAATTAGCGAAGAACTCAAAAAACTAGAAGCCAGCGGCAAAGCCGTCAAACGGCTCACCATGAGTTCCGAGGATGTGGCCGATGTGGTGGCTCGGATGACCGGCGTGCCGGTGAGCAAAGTTATCCGCTCCGAGGCAAAATACTTGCTAAATCTGGAAAAAAACCTGAGCAAGTTCGTGGTTGGCCAGGACGAAGCGGTTGCGGCCGTGGCCAAAGCCGTTCGGCGCAACCGTTCCGGCGTGGGTGCCGAAGGCCGTCCGATCGGGTCTTTTATCTTTCTGGGGCCCACAGGCGTTGGCAAGACCGAATTGGCCCGCGTACTGGCCCGCGAATTCTTTGGGTCAGAAGACTCGCTGGTCAAAATTGACATGAGCGAATTCAACGAACATCACAACGTTTCACGGCTGGTAGGTGCTCCTGCCGGCTATGTCGGCTATGATGACGGCGGACAGCTAACGGACAAAATTCGCCGCCAGCCATACAGTCTGGTTCTGTTTGATGAAATCGAAAAAGCCCATCCGGACGTCTTCAACATGCTGCTCCAAGTTCTGGAAGACGGCGCCTTAACGGACGCCAAAGGCCGCAAGATTGATTTCAGCAATACCATAATCATCATGACCAGCAACATCGGCGCCGATCGCCTGCAAAAAGAAGCCGCGCTGGGGTTTCAAGTTGGCGACAACGCGGATATGAACGACCTAGACAGTTTGCACCAAGCCAACAAAGACAAAGTCCAGGACGCGCTGAAAAAAATGATGCGACCGGAGCTAATGAACCGCATAGATAAAACAATCGTATTCAGGGCGTTGACCAAGAAAGACATCCTGAGCATCCTGGATCTGCAGCTCGGCGAATTGCGCCAGCGGCTGGTAAAGCACGGCCTGGGCCTGCAGTTGACCAGCAGTGCCAAAGACTATCTGTTGGCAAACGGCTATGATGCCAAAAACGGTGTGCGCCCCATGCGCCGTTTGCTGCAAGATACGCTGGAAGACCACATGGCCATGGATTTGCTGGATAGCAAGTACCAAAAGGGCGACATCGTAAAAGTTACCGCCAAAAAAGACGATCTGCTCTACACTATAACTTCGGAGTAGGCTAAACTTACGATATGGGTCCTAATACAAAACGTTTCGGCAGGCTGGCCGCGATGGGGCTGGTTGTTGCCGCGCCGCTGGTTATCTGGACGCAGCGTTGGAACATATATGACACGTTGCGGTTGCGCGGCTACCAGCCGCCAGCCCAAATAGCCCAGCTGGCAACAGATACTTCGCTGAACGACGGTTCCCGCCGTTTGTTTTACGTATATCATCCCGAACTGGAGCAAAAGCAGGCTTTTAACGATAACTGCAAGTCTGCTGAAAAAACCATCGTGCTGGGCTGCTATGTTTCGGGCCGGGGGATTTACCTGTACAGCGTTACGGATGAGCGGCTTAATGGCGTGGTGCAGGTTACGGCTGCCCACGAAACGCTGCACGCGGCTTATGAACGTTTGGATGGCCGGGAAAAACAGCGCGTCAAGGGGCTGATTGATGATGCTTATGCCAAGCTAACCGACCAGCGCATCAAAGATACCATAGAAGATTACCGCCAGAACGGCGCCGACATAACCAATGAACTGCATTCTATACTTGGCACGGAAGTCCGCAGTTTGCCTGCCGAGCTGGAACAGTACTATTCCCGCTACTTTACGAACAGATTGAAAATAGTCGAGTACTCCGAAAAGTACGAACAGGCATTCACGGAACGTAAAAACAGAATAGCCGATGCTGACCGGCAGTTAGAGGCTCTGAAACAACAGATAAATGCCGGAGAAGCCAGCCTAGGCGCGCTGTCGCAAGAACTTAAAAATGAACGAGCTCGCCTGGACAAGCTGCTAGCTAGCAAAGACTATGCCGCCTACAATGCGGCCGTGCCGGGTTTTAATTCGCGTGTCAATGCTTACAACGCCCAGGTTGGGCAGGTAAGGCGTTTGATAGACCAGTTTAACGCGCTGGTAGCCGAGCGAAATTCGATTGCCGCCGAAGAAAACGATCTATACAAAGCCATAGACAGCCGCCCCGACACTTTGAAAACGCAGTAGTCTGGTAAACTTGAGGCATGGCAAAAAAAGATTCGGTGCGGTACGTTTGCGGCAGCTGCGGGGCGGTTAGCCCCGCCTGGAGCGGTCGCTGTTACAGTTGCGGCGAATGGAATACCCTGCAGGAACAGCTGAGCGTCAGTATTGGCCAAGTCAAAAGCGGTGGCAAAAACCTGCAAACCCAAACTGTCTCTGGGTCTTTGGCAAAAGACCACAAACGCTTGCTCAGTGGTATTAGCGAAGTAGATACGGTGTTTGGCGGCGGTATTGTAACTGGCAGCGTGAATTTGCTGGCTGGGCAGCCCGGCATAGGCAAAAGTACATTGCTGTTGCAGTTGGCGCACGAAATGGCAAAAAAGTACAAGGTTTTATACGTTAGCGGCGAAGAGTCTGCCCACCAGATTGGTCTGCGCGCCGACCGTTTGGGCGCGACGGGGAAAAACCTGCAACTGGCTACCAGTAACAGCGCAGATGACGTAGCTAGCACTATCGCCAGCGGTAAATTTCAGCTGGTTGTAGTGGATTCTATCCAGACCATGAGCGTGGGAGCGATTGCTTCAGCGGCTGGGAACGTCAGCCAGATTACAAACAGTACAGCTCTACTAACTGTAGCGGCCAAACAAGCAGACACGGCGCTACTGCTGGTGGGCCATGTTACCAAAGAAGGCTCTATAGCCGGCCCTAAAGTGTTAGAGCACGTGGTAGATGTAGTCTTGCAGCTGGAAGGCGATCGCTACGGCGGTTTCAAAATACTCCGAGCTATCAAAAACCGCTACGGGTCAACCAATGAAGCCGGTATATTTGAAATGGCAGACAGCGGCCTCCGGCCGGTAGAAAACCCCTCCGCGGCGCTTTTGGCCGAACGCCAGGCCAGCGACGGCTCGGTAGTGCTGGCCACCATGGAAGGCAGCCGGCCGCTGCTGGTTGAAGTCCAGGCGCTGGTGAACCGCACCAGCTACGGTTACCCCAAACGCACCGCCAGCGGGATTGACCTAAACCGCGTCAATTTGCTAGTGGCCATGCTAGAAAAACGCACCAAACTGAACCTGGCCGACCAAGACATCTACATAAACATCGTGGGCGGTATCAAACTCACCGAACCGGCAGCCGACCTAGCCGTCTGCATGGCCATAGCCAGCGCCTCCAAGGGCATGCAACTTAAAAAGAACGCCGTGGTTTTTGGCGAGGTTGGCCTAAGCGGCGAAGTCCGCCACGTACCATTTTTGGATAAACGGATTGCCGAGGCTAAAAAGCTAGGTTTTGACAGCGTAATTGGCCCGGTTATTAAGAGTGGGAAAAAACAAGCAAACTACTTTGGGATGACCGACGTTCGTAGCGCTCTCAATACCTTCCTAGAAGGTAAGTAGCTATGCTAGAGTGCAAGAATTGTAAAATTGAATGTACTGCTATCTGACCCGCTAGAGGATTCTACCCTCCAAGTACAAGCTCCGGGCGAGGTAGCTATTTCTCCGTCCGGAGGATTGTACGAGGTATCGCTTCCAACGTCTTTTGATTTGTCTTTCCCCGGACATGTCCAGAATACTGTGTAATTTCCACTGCTTCCATTCCAGGCGAAATTAAGCGCAGATCTAGTTGGAACCACCGCGCCGTTGCCCGGGCTTGCCAGAGTTAAAGGGCTGCCACCCCCAGGGACAGTTACGCTCCCAGAGGAGCCATCGTACAGGACGCTGTCAATTACCTGGGCGGTTACCACGGTGTCGCTGGTAAAGTTTGGCGTGTAGGTGGCTGGGTTGGAATTTGACGCGTTGACAATTTGGCCGTCCACTAGGAAGTTTATGGTCATGGGGAATTTGTCGCTGGAAAGCGGGTGGGTACCGGGTGATGCCGAGGCGGTAAGTGTACCGCCGGCGTATGACAGCGAGATTGTCGGTTTGGCGTCTTCGCACTTGTGCACGTCGTCTTTTTCGCCGGTATCGGCACCGCCAGTACCGGTAACGAATTTATCAACAGAGAAAGTGTTGCTGTCGGCGCCGGTAGAGTCTTTGACGGCACGCACTGGCGTACATTCGGTGGCCAGTTTGTTGCTAACCTGGTCAATTTTTTGATTGGCGGTGGATTTGGCTGGCTGTTTGTACCAGGAGGGGAACAAGTCCGTGCCGGGGCTTGGCTCAATAGACCCCACTCCTACGTGAGTTCGCACTACAAATGCCGGCAGTGTCTGGATGCCGTTTGGCTTGGCTCTTTCTTCCGGTTTGAGATTGGCGTGCATGGTTGTCATCCAGCCGTTCACAATCGGCGACGTCATGGTTTCCATGAATCCGCTCATGACTTTTTGCCGGTTATGGTATCCAACCCATGTGCCGACGGCGTACTGCGTGGAAAACATCATCATCAGCCCGTCTTTGGAGTCGTTGGTGGTGCCGGTTTTTAGGCCAAACTTCCAGCCTTTGTAGCGGTGAATTTTACTGGGGAAATAGCTGGCGTTTGGATCGCTCAGCATGTCTGTCACTATATAAGCCGTTTCCGGATTGATTGCTTGCGTGCCTTTGCTTGGTTTCCATTCATCCACGGTCTTGCCGGCCGCGTCAGAAATTTTCATGATGTACGTTTGCGGGATATTCAGGCCGTTTCTGGATAGCGTGGAGTAGCCGTGAACGTGCTCGTCTAGCCGCAGGTAGGCGCCATCGCCGATGGCGGACGAAGCATAGCAAGGTGCCTGCTGAGTGTTTTGTTCGTCGTAGTAGCATCGGTAATTGCCAATTGTGGGGTCGGGTTTTCCGTCCGGCCCGTAGTTGGTCATGAGTTTGTGGGCTACGTCAATTGTCTGGTCCACGCCGACAATTAGCATTGATTTGATGGCGGGGATATTACGGGAACCGCCCAGTGCGTAGCGCAGCGTTAGCGGTCCCGGAAAGCGTAAATCATAGTCAATCAGACAATTCCCCGTGCGTGTTGGGGCAGTGGTGCATGGATATCCCGGCACGACGCCTTTCGTGTCATACAGCACAGACCCGGCTCCCACGTTTTTCTGCGTATCAATCAGAGCGGTGTAGTCGTATGGTTTAAAAGACGAGCCTGGCGGCAGTTCCAGGTCGTGCGCGTAGTTGTTTTGGCCAAAATCAGGGTTGTTGAAATCGGTGCCGCCTACGAGAGCCACGACTTGCCCGGTTTTGACGTCTTCGGCTACGAACGCGGCGGTGTCGCCGCCCTGCCGACGTACCTGTGTCAGGCCTTTTTGTACTTGTTCTTCAGCCACTTTTTGGGCATTCAAATCAAGCGTGGTTATGACCTTCCAGCCGCCGCGTTTAACTGACGTGGCGCCAAACCGGCGCTCCAGCTCTGATTTGGCGGTCAGCACAAACCAAGGTGATTTGATGTTTTCGTAGTGCTGGGGGCGCGGTTGGACTTGCGCCAGCACATCAACTTTTTTGGCTTCGTCGCGCTGTTTTGAGGTTATCATGTGCTGTTGTTCCATCAGGTCCAATATGTAATGTTGCCGTCCAATCAGCGCGTCGCGGTCAAAATCCGTCTTGTTGTAGGGGGAGTAGTAGCTTGGCGACTTAGGTATGGCGGCTAGCATAGCTGCCTGCTCAAGAGTCAGGTCTTTGGCGGATTTGTGAAAATAGTTCTGAGCCGCCGCTTCAATGCCGTTTTCGATACCTCCGTATGGAGCGGTGTTCAAATAGCCGGTTAGGATTTCCTGCTTGGTGTATTCACGTTCTAGTTCAACCGACAAAATAATTTCTTTGACTTTACGCGTGTAGGTTCTTTCCGAACCGACGTTGGACTGTGTCAAGCGCACCAGCTGCTGGCTGATGGTCGAACCGCCCTGGGTGGTTCCGCTGCGTCCAAATATATTATTTATACCGGCGCGCAATATGCCGCGCAGGTCAAAACCGCCGTGTTGGAAAAAGTCTTTGTCTTCAATAGCAATTGTCGCTTGCTTTACGAAAGTAGAGATTGCTTCGTCTTTGACCGGTATGCGCTTGGAACCATCAACGTCTTCAAACAGCAATGTTTGGCCGCTGCGGTCGTAATACAAAATACTGCCGCCTATGTTACTGCCGGAAATGTCACGGATGTTCGGCAGGTCTTTGCGGAAATAGGCAAAAACGCCAACCAGCAGTAGAAAAGTCGCCAGCGAGCTAATCCCAAAAAGTTTAAGCGCCATGATACCGCCTTCGCGGCTAAACCAGTATTTGTACAGGCGCTTGGGCTGCATACGGTAGAAAAACCGATTAATACGGCCTTTGGGCATGCCAGCCAGCCGTTGCGCCCGGTTTTGGGCGTAGCTGGCCCTTTTGGCGCGGATTTTATCGCCTATGGAACGATTGATTTTGATTGTCTGACCGCTTTTGGTCACAAAACTGCTTTTGCTATGGCGGCCAGTATTCCCACCCCGTCGCTTACCGCTTGATTTATTCGATGTCATGTGGCTACTATGTACTCCCTAGTAATCCCCCTAGTATAGCAAATTTATATGCTTTCAACCCGGGATATTAGCCGGAGTAACCAGAGATGTTATACTGGTTCCTATGAGTGATATGTCCTTATCGGATGAACTTCAGTGGCGCGGTTTGATCAAAGATAAAACCTTCGCTAGCGAGGACTGGCTGAACAAACCCGGCATTTTCTATTTGGGTATAGACGCTTCAGCCGACAGTTTGACGGTGGGAAATTTAGCTATCCTCATGCTTGCCAGGCGGCTAGTGGCTGCTGGCTGGAAAGCTTTTTTTGTCATGGGTGGCGGCACTTCACTGGTTGGCGATCCTGGCGGCAAAAATGAAGAACGCGCTTTGATGAGCCGTAAAACAGTGGAAAACAACATAGAAGGCGTGAGAGCTCAAGTAACTAAGCTATTCAAAGGAAACGACTACAATTTGGTTGACAACTACGAGTGGCTATCCAAGCTCAAATACGTTGACTTCCTGCGAGAAGTGGGCAAACATTTTTCCATGACAGAACTCATGCAGCGTGATTTTGTGGTGGAACGGATGGGCCAAGGAGGCATGGGGATAAGTTACGCGGAATTTAGTTATTCCTTGGTTCAGGGTTACGATTTCTGGCATTTGTTTAACAAACATAAAGTAGTTATGCAGATAGGCGGTTCGGACCAATGGGGCAACTTGCTTTCAGGCGTTTCTCTAATCCGCAAAAAAGAAGCCAAAGAAGCTCACGCTTTAAGCATGCCTTTGATTGTCAACAAGGCTACTGGCCAGAAATTCGGCAAAACCGAAGGCGGCGCGGTGTGGCTTGATGCCAAAAAAACCAGCCCCTATAAGTTTTATCAGTTTTGGCTCAATGTTGATGACGAATCTGTCAAAGAATATCTAAAATACTTCACATTATTAAGTATCCCTGACACTGAAGCATTATTCCAAAAGTTTGACAAAGACCGCTCCTCGCGCTTGGCGCAAAAAACCCTAGCCTACGAAGTTACGCAACTGGTTCATGGCCAAGAACGCGCAGACACTGTCCAAAAAGCCAGCGAAGTTTTGTTCGGCCAAGGCAATTTCTTAGACCTAGGCGACAAAGAAACGGAAGTCTTGGCAGCCGAATTGCCCACAGTAGCTACCGCTAACGACTTCTACGACACTGTAGTTCTGGCGGGCCTGGCGGGGTCTAAGAGCGAAGCCCGAAACTTTCACGCTTCTGGAGCGATTTCGGTTAACGGCGAAAAGCTTGCGCCAGGCCAGGAAATTATTTTCCGAAATGGTACAAATCTACTAAAACGCGGCAAAAACAGTTTTGCGATTGTTAAAAAGTAAATAGTGTATACTTTATTCTCGTTATGCCAAAAACAACCAAAAAAAATGCAGCTAGGGGAGAGCAGCCCGAGAGGCGGATTCATTCCGCCCCCGGCGCGTTGAGAGGGGATGTTCCCCTCTCAAAAGCGAAGCGCAAAAAAGCAGATCAGTACGACGAAGGCGGGTACAATTACCTCCGTTATTGGGATGGGCGCGATTACGAACACGCGTCTGAAGAAATGGCCATAAAGCGGTTGCTCAAAGGCAAGCACTTTAAAACCGCCGTGGATATTGGCGGCGGCTACGGCCGACTCTGCGTTTTTTTGGAAAACTTCGCGGACAAAGTTACTCTGGCGGAGCCGTCTAAACAGCAGCTGGAAATTGCCAAAGATTTTCTAAAAGGCCACCCGGAAATTGACCAAGTGCTCACCCAGGCAGACGATATTAAACTGGCTGATAAGTCGCAAGAACTAATCACGATGATCCGCGTGATGCACCATTTGCCCAGCCCGCGCGAAGAATTCAAAGAACTGCACCGTGTGTTAAGTGACGACGGCTACCTACTGCTAGAAGTTGCCAACTACGGCCATGCTAGGAATCGCATAAAACACATTGTTCGCTTCAAGAGCCTGCCTAGCGAACCGGTAGACATCCGCTCACCTGAAAATAGAAACGACGCCGAAATATCTTTTGTAAACCACAACCCCCGCACGGTGGTAAAGCAGCTGGCTCATGCCGGCTTCAAAGTAGAAAGGGTCTTGTCCGTATCAAACCTGCGTAGCCCCAGCCTCAAAAAAATTCTCCCTCGTGGAATAATGCTCAGCCTGGAAAAGATCATGCAGCCAACCCTGGCCAAAACCTACTTTGGCCCCAGTATTTTCTTCCTGATTCGCAAAGCGAAGTAGTGCTATAATTGTTTCATGAACAAGCGGGATGACGATTACGCTGGATTAATTCTTGAGGAATTAAGAGACCAGAACAAGGCGATTTTAGAAATACTTTCCCCTATGAAACAAATGTCAGTAGATGTGTCTGAGCTAAAAGAGGACATGCGAGAAGTCAAATCAGATATAAAGGCCATTAAAGCTGTTGTCAAAAAGCACAACACTGAACTTACAGACCACCAACAACGAATCACCGTTCTGGAAACAGCCTAGTCTATACTGTTGGGTATGACGTTGGATAGCCCGGCTACGGAGATTAAAGGTGTGGGGGGTGAAGTTGCCAAGAAATTGGCCGTTTTGGGCGTGAAAACGGTTTCTGAACTTATTGATTACTACCCGCGGAGGTACGACGATTATTCAGACGTATTAGCAATCAACCAAATCAAACCAGGGCCAGTTACTATAAAAGCTACAGTCAAATCTTCTGCCAGGCGGTACGCGCGCAGGGGATTGCACATAACTGAAGCGGTTGCCAGTGACGCAACCGGCAGCGTGCGGCTGGTTTGGTTCAATCAGCCGTATCGGGCGGCTTCGCTCAAGGCCGATCAGGAATACTACATTTCCGGCGAGTTTGGTTTGAATTATCAGCGGTTGAGTATCCAAAATCCGTCCATAGAACTTGTCAGCAATTTTCCGATTAATACGGCGCGGATTGTGCCTGTTTACCGCGAAACCAAAGGACTCAAATCGGCACAGATTCGGCGGGCAATCCGTGAAACGCTGCCGGTTTTGCGCCAACTCTCAGAAACGTTGCCCCCGTGGCTGGTAAACGAAGAACGGCTGATGGCTCGAGCTGAAGCCGTGGAGCAGATTCATTTTCCATCCAGCCCAGACGACTTATTGGCGGCCAAGCGCCGGTTGGGGTTTGAGGAAGTGTTTGAGCTCACGTTGGCGGCGCTACTAAATAAATACGAGCTTATGCAAGAGGTTGCAGTAGCAATCCCTTTTGAAGAAAAACTGGCGCGGAGCTTTGTAAAACATCTGCCATTTCACCTGACAGACGACCAAAAACGGGTGATTTGGCAAATTTACCAGGACATGCAGAAAACCCAGCCTATGAACCGGCTGGTTGAGGGCGACGTAGGTTCCGGGAAAACCGTTGTGGCCGCCATGGCCGCGGTCATGGCTATGGAGCACGGCTTTCAGGCCGCGCTGATGGCGCCTACCGAACTGCTGTCTCGCCAGCACGCCGAGACAATTTATAAATTGCTTGAACCGCTTGGTTTGCACGAACAGGTCGGCTTGCTGGTCGGAGGGCTCAAGCCAGCTCAAAAAATTGCCGCTCAAAAACGCATCGCCGCTGGTGACATACGATTCATGATTGGCACCAACGCGCTCATCCAGGAAAAAGTAGACATGCACAAACTTGGCCTGGTAGTGATAGACGAACAGCACCGTTTTGGGGTGGAACAGCGCAAAAAGCTGCAAGCCAAAGCCGGACACATGCCGCATGTGCTAAGCATGACGGCCACACCTATCCCGCGCAGCCTGGCGCTGACGCTGTACGGCGAACTTGACGTATCGGTAATCAGTACCAAGCCAGCCAATCGCAAGCCAATTCAAACGGACCTAGTACCATTGGTCGGCCGCCAAAAGGTGTATGCGGAGGTTGATAAAGAGCTGGCAGCCGGCCGCCAGGTATTTGTGGTCTGTCCGCTTATCAGCGAATCAGACCTCATGCCCGCTAAATCTGCCGAACAAGTATATAAAGAACTAACAAGCGGCCCATTCAAACACCGCCGCGTAGGCTTGCTGCACGGCAAAATGAAACCGGCCGAAAAAGACGCTGTCATGCAATCGTTTGTCCAGCACAACCTGGACCTGCTTGTTTCCACTACTGTTATAGAGGTTGGCGTGGATGTGCCTAACGCCACGGTTATGATTATAGAAAACGCTGAGCGGTTTGGCTTGGCACAAATTCATCAACTGCGCGGCCGGGTTGGACGGAGCCATCACAAAGGCTACTGCTACCTGTTGCTGAGCGATAACCAAGCTCCCACTCGCCGGCTGCGAGCCCTGGAACAATCTTCGGACGGCTTCAAGCTGGCCGAATATGACCTGGAACTGCGCGGCCCGGGCGCTATCTACGGCACCGTGCAGCATGGCCAGCTGGATTTGCGCGTAGCTAAACTAACGGACACCAAACTTATAGCCGCCGCCCGCAAACGGGCTCAAGAATTTATAGATAAGCGCGAAAATTTGCTAGAATATAAACAGCTATGCGAACGAGTGAAAGCTAATCGTTCGGTCACAAATTTAAATTGAATAGTGAAAAATGAAAAGTGAATAACACAAATCTAAAATCGCAAACATTCTCTTTTCACATTTCTCTTTTCACATTTCGGGAGCGAAGCGACTAATGTACTCAGGGCTAACGATTTTCTCTAAACATTCCGGTATTTTGCTTGGGGCGCATCAGAAAATTGACCGGGTGTCCCGCAAACAGCTTCAGCGGCTGGCGGGAGAGGCTGGCGAATTCCCGCCCATCAAAGACATACTGCATTTTGAAGGCGTAAATGGGCCGGATGGGATTAAGCGCAAAAGCCCGTCTCATGACGAACCCTGGCACTTTTTTGACCCCTTCGACCCAGACGACACCCAGCTTCTAGAGCTTATTACCGATCACTATAAAAAGCTGGTAACAGAGTTAAAAGCCAACAACCAAGAACGCGCGGCGTTTGAAGCCGCTTGGCTGGCCCACGCGCTGGTAGATGGCTTAACGCCCGCTCACCACTACCCGTATGAAGAAGAACTAAGCCAAATCCGAGAAGGCGAAGGCCTGGAAACTCGCAATAGTTTTAAAAAAAAATTGATCATGCCTGGTAAAACACGGCGCGCCAAAGTGCGAAACAACTGGAAAATGTGGGGCGGCGGCGGACTTTATACCACGCATGCCTCGTTCGAAATGGGCGTGGCAACGCTCATAGCCCCGCTGACGTTCAAAGAAACGCTGCCCGTACCATCTGAGCTTGCCCGCGCCAAAGAGTTGGGCGTGGTGCAGTTGTTTTGCCAAGCAGCTCGAGAAATAGCCGTTTTGGATATGTATCATAACTATCGCAAAAAGGGCTGGACGCCCAAACTGGCCTGGCAGGTTCGCCACCGGCTGGGTCCAGTTATTGTCCAAACGGTCACGATAACGTGGTACCTGGCCATGCAAGAAGCCAGCCGAAATAAAACATGAGGATTATATCTGGCGAGCTAGGCGGCAGGCAATTTGAGGCTCCAAAAGGCCACAAAACCCAC
The DNA here is from genome assembly GCA_964593805.1 of uncultured Candidatus Saccharibacteria bacterium. Classification (GTDB taxonomy): domain Bacteria; phylum Patescibacteriota; class Saccharimonadia; order Saccharimonadales; family JBBQAJ01; genus JBBQAJ01. The sequence goes on from CAZQHP010000001.1 coordinate 470,983, forward strand.
CCCATGGGAGACAAGCAGCGCGGCGCTCTGTTCAACACCCTCGGAGACATAACTGGCCTGACGGTGCTTGATCTGTACGCCGGCAGCGGCGCCTTGAGTTTTGAGGCAATTAGCCGGGGAGCATCCAGTGCCACCGCAGTGGAATTGGACAAAACAGCCCAGGACGCAATCATGAACAACATCCACGCGCTGGGCCTGCAAGACAAAGTGGCACTCGCATCCAGCCGAGTTGCCAGCTGGTCCAAAAAGCACATTACCGACTGGTACGACGTGGTGCTATGCGATCCGCCTTACGACCGTGTATTAGAGGGTTCTGTCCAAAAACTCACCACGCACGTAGCCCGTGGCGGCGTGTTTGTGCTGTCCTGGCCAGAAAAACTAGAAATACCAGAGTTCAAAGGCTTGGAACTTCTCAAGTCCAAAGTCTATGCCAACGCCCGCCTTATCTTCTACAAAAAACCAATTCCAACCTAAGCACTTCTGGACGGATTACTGATTCTCTCGTAAAATAACCAGGATGCGGATGTGGTGGAATTGGTAGACACGCCAGTTTTAGGAACTGGTGCCGTAAGGCGTGAAGGTTCAAGTCCTTTCATCCGCACCAAAACAACCAAGCGACCTTTATGGTCGTTTTGTTGTTTTGTCGGAAAACGACTTGAACCGTAGGCATGAATAGCCTATGGCTGTTCATGTTTTCCTTGCTTGGCCGTTTCTGGAGGACTTGTCCGAAGAAACGCATATATGGCAAGTCCTTTCATCCGCACCACTAATTATTGCCCAGTATTGACATAAGTGGTATAATGTATCCTATGTTTGTAAGAACTAACCAGTCGCACGTACATATCCTGCCCCTACGAGCCGGTTAGTTTGCTATTTCTCTGAAATCCATTCGCCCCGGCACGCCAGGGGCGTTTTTTGTAATTGGCAGTAATTTAAGGAGAATTTATGGAAAATTTACCAAGTGATGAGTTTTTAAGTTGGGCGTCATTGTTTGCCGATCCGGACATAATCGGACCAGTTTTTGTGTTGCGTGACCAGCAGTGGCGCGTAGATATGCGCTCCAGAGTTGTTTTGAACGCCTTTAAAACTAGTCGATTAGGCTCCGTAGGCGTGCTAAAGCAGATAGAGGTTCCGTCTGTTATTGTGGCGGCAATGCAACTGGATTGCACTAAGTTAATTGAGCCATGAACTAGCAGTAACAACGCTATTAAATAAGTAAGCTATAATGGAGAAAAGCTATGGCACTTAGTACACAACCAGTTAAAGGGGCGCGGGATTTTTACCCGGAGGACATGCGGCTGCAGAAATACCTGCTTGGAGTTATGCGGTCTGTTTGCGAACGCTTTGGCTACGAAGAATACGATGCGCCCATACTGGAACCGACCGAACTGTACCTGAGCAAAGGCAACGAAGAAATCATCCAAAACCAAACCTACACGTTCAAAGACCGCGGCGACCGCAGCGTAACTTTGCGAACCGAAATGACGCCTTCCGTTAGCCGCATGGTGGCCGCCCGGCGCCAGGAAGCACCATACCCGTTGCGCTGGTACTCAATCCCGCAGTGTTGGCGCTATGAACGCATGCAGCGCGGCCGGGGCCGGGAATTTTACCAGTTAAACGTGGACGTTTTTGGTGTAACGGGTATTGAGGCGGACTTTGAAATGATCCAGGTGGCCGACGCTATCCTCAAGGCTTTTGGCGCCACGCCAGATATGTATGAAATACGTGTTAATTCTCGCAAAGAGCTAAATAAGCGCATTGATGCGGCTGGCGTGGAAACGTCGCAGGCGGAAGTAGTCCGGCTAATAGACAAATTTGAAAAGTTAGAACGAAATGAGTTCAGAAACATGCTGGAGGCTCAAGTAAAGGAGCCGGATAAGCTATTTGATTTCCTCCAGAGTGATGGCGCCAGTGCGGAACTAAAAGACCTGATGAAGTACGCCAAAAATGCCGGCATACGGGTAAAATATGTGCCAACAATTGCGCGGGGGTTTGATTACTACACCGACATTGTTTTTGAAGTGTTTGATACTAACCCCCAGAACAGCCGCAGCATGTTTGGCGGCGGCCGCTACGACGGGCTGGTTAGTTTGTTTGGCGCGGAATCGCTTCCAGCCGCAGGCTTTGCCATGGGCGACATAACTCTCCAAAACTTTTTAGAAACACATGGCTTACTGCCGGAGCTGCGCACTGAAACCGACTTGTACGCGATACTTATGGGCAACGTGTTTGAGGCGGCCCAAAAACCCATAGCTCAACTGAGGGAAATGGGTCTGCGAGTGGCGGTGGATACCACGGGTAGAAAAGCCGACAAACAGATCAAATCCGCGGTCAAAAAAGGCATCCGCTACGCCCTGTTCATAGGGGAAAAGGAACTCGCAGGAACACAATTTACGCTCAAAGATTTGCAGTCAGGTACCGAAGAAACACAAGGGCTGGAACGAATCGCCAGCGTTGTCAAAGATTATCGCAAAAAATGACAGCAACTAATCACGCGCTTACCGGAGCTGTGATTGGGCTCGTGGTCGGGCAGCCCCTAACAGCCGTACCAGCCGCCTTCTTGTCTCATTTTGTACTGGATGCCCTGCCGCACTTTGGCGATGATAACCTGAAATTCACATCGAAAAAGTTCACCATCATTTTGGCAAGCGACATATTGTTGTGCGCATTGCTGGCGGCTGTGCTGGCACTAAAAGGTCCCGAGCATTATTACTTGGCTGCTTGGTGCGCGTTTTTTGCCACATCGCCAGACTTTATGTGGCTGCCTGATTTTATCCGGGCCAGAAAACATCACAAAAAACTGGAAGCAAGAGGTTTTTTAGTTAGTTTTCATGGGCGCATACAATGGTTTCAGCGGCCAATTGGGGGCGTTGTAGAAGCCGCTTGGGCCGTCGGCATGGTGACCATACTGGCAAAACTCATTTGAATCTGTTAAAGTAGCTGCTTATGCAAGTAAAAGTATCGCATCCTTCCACTACTGAAGCTATCATAACCATTGTCCCCAGCGATGATGAACTCAAGAACATCAAAGAACACGTATTGGGGCATTTTCAGGGCAGCGTCAAAGTTCCCGGGTTTCGCGAAGGCAAAATCCCGCTCAATATTCTGGAAAAGAACATTGACCCGAGTAGTTTGCAAACCAAATTCTTAGAAGAAGCTATTGAGCAGCTGTATACCCAAGCCTTACAAGCGCAAAAACTGCGCCCGGTTAACCGGCCGGAAATAGCTGTCAAAAAGTTTGTGCCGTACGCAACGCTGGAATTTGAAGCCACCGTGCCGGTGGTGGGCGAAATCAAGCTGGCCGATTATAAAAAAGTCAAAAAGCCCAGGCCCAAAGTCACTCTGACCGCCAAAGACGTAGACGAAGTTATTGCTTCGCTGCGTACCCGTGCGGCCGAAAAAGCAGACGTGGACCGGGCAGCCGTAAACGGCGACCAAGTTTACATAGACTTCAAAGGAGTTGATGCCAAAGGCAAGCCGGTAAACGGCGCTGACGGCAAAGATTACCCGCTTCTGCTCGGCAGCAAGGCGTTTATACCCGGTTTTGAAGAAAACCTGGTGGGGCTCAAGGCAAACGATGAAAAAACCTTTACTCTGAAATTCCCCAAAGATTACGGAGTGAAAGCACTGGCCGGCAAAAACGTAACTTTTACAGTCAGCGTTACAAAAGTCCAGGAGGTCAAAGAGCCCAAAGTTGACGACGAATTCGCTGCCAAAGTCGGCCCTTTCAAAACAGTCGCAGAGCTAAAGGCCGACATCAAAAAACAACTGGCGGTGGAGCGCCAGCAGCAAGCCGACCGAGCCTATGAAAACGAACTAATCCAGGAAATCAGCAGTAAAAGCACCGTAGACGTGCCTAAAGTCCTGGTAGATGATCAGATTGAGCGCATGGAGCAAGAAGAGCGCCAAAACCTAACCTATCGCGGCCAAACTTGGCAGGAACATCTGGCTGAAGAGGGCGTGGACGAAAAACAGCACAAAGAGCAAAAGCGGCCTCAAGCCGAGGAGCGCATCAAAGCTAGCCTAGTGATGGCCGAGATTGCCGAACAGGAAGGCTTGGAGGTTACGCCAGAGGAACTGGACATACGTATGCAGCTGCTAAGGGGGCAATACCAAGACGCCGTCATGCAGGCCGAACTGGACAAACCGGAAGCCCGCCGCGACATTGCCGGCCGCATCCTGACTGAAAAGACGTTGGAAAAAGTAGTCGGATACGCTTCAAAATAGATGCCAGGCATTGAATCCGGTCATGAGGGCGGAAAGGTTTATAGTTTGTTCCCGCCGGAACAAAACACTGGCTCTGCGATGGACGACATTATTGACCAAGAGCAGGCCCTGGGCAGCGTAAGAAAATTGCACGCCGAAAAGCCGAAACTCGGTTCACTGCTGGCGCTTATTTTGGCAAGCGACATGTCAAACGACGCAGTAACTGAGCTGGTTGAAGATGTTGCCAACGACGTGGTAAGCACGCGCGAACTCAGGCAAGAATTGTTGGGCAAAATGCGCCAAAAGCCCAAACGAAGCACCTCGGACCCAATCGGGTAACTTTGAACCGGTAAGTTTACAAAAGTTACCAAGTATGTTAATATAAATTTATATGAGAATTAGACCAGAGAACCCCGTTGAAGTTTCTAGGGATAAAAAATTGCTGCTGGCATTAGGTGCGGTGGGAGTAGGTACTATTGGGGCGGAACTAGCCGTGATCGGACTAGCCGGTGCAAATCTCGCGCCTGTTGCCCTGGGCATAGGAGCGGGGGTGCTGGTGGTTAGCGGTATTATTGTTGATAGAATTCATCAGAATTTCCAAAACACAGAGAATAATTAGCACTCTTGACTTGCGAGTGCTAATTTTTTATACTGAGTTTGCGTAAACAAAGGGTTATGTATGCCGCTTATTCCAACAGTTATTGAAAGTGAAGGCCGCTACGAGCGAGCTTATGACATATATTCACGTTTGCTAAAAGACCGGATTATATTTTTGGGCGAACAAGTAGACCAACACACTGCTAACCTCATTGTTGCCCAGCTTTTGTTCTTGCAATCTGAAGACGCCAAAAAAGACATATATCTGTACATCAATAGCCCCGGCGGCAGCGTCTACGATGCCCTGGCAATTTATGACACCATGCAGTACGTCAAAAACGACATCCAAACCGTAGGCATTGGCGTGCAAGCATCAGCCGCCGCTTTTCTTCTCAGTTCTGGTACCAAAGGCAAGCGTTTCATACTGCCAAATGCCACTGTCATGATTCACCAGCCATCATCCGGAACTCGCGGTAAAGTAACCGACCAAGAAATTGATTTACGCGAATCTTTACGATTAAAGAAACTGCTAGAAGCAATCATGGCCAAAAACACCGGCCAAAAGGCTGCCAGAATTCATGAAGACATGGAGCGTGACCGCTGGATGGACGCCGCCGAGGCCCAAAAATACGGCCTGATAGACAAAGTTATCAGCAGCTTGCCCAAAAGTGCTTGACATATAAAAAAGAATCCCTCACACTATCACCTAAGAAGTAGTGTTTGACGGGCAGTGCTGTATTTACCAAAATACACACCCAAAATATCCCGAATAGTTATCTTCGCGCGAAAATTACAACAATATGAGTGACGGCTTATTATCTAATTGTCCCGCAGATGCGGGACTAGCCGTCCATCCTCACCAGTAATCTAACCAAGGAGCAGAACACTATATGGCAAAAGCCACCACCGCCCCTCACAAGACCAAACAAACACGTACGTATTTTACAAAAAACGATGATGCCCTTGACCTGCCAAACCTGGTAGACCACCAAAACCGTTCTTTCCAATGGTTCGTAGAAGAAGGCCTGGGAGAGTTATTGGCAGAAATCAGCCCTATAGACGACTATACGGGCACCAAATTATCACTTAGTTTCAAAGATTACCGTTTTGAAGCTCCCAAAATGAGCGAAGCCGACGCTCGTGAAAACAACGTCAGTTTTGAAGCGCCCTTGAAGGCTACCGTGGAACTGACCAATAAAATTACCGGAGAAATCAAAGACCAGGAAATTTACCTGGGCGACTACCCTTGGATGACTACCAGGGGTACTTTTGTAATAAACGGCGCCGAACGCGTGGTGGTTTCTCAGTTGATTCGTTCTGCCGGCGTGTTTTTTACAGCCGATGCGCACGGAACTCACAGCAATTACGGCGCCAAAGTTATCCCTGGGCGCGGTGCCTGGCTGGAATTTGAAACCGCCGCCAGCGGCGCTTTGTATGTCAAAATTGATCGCAAGCGCAAAATTGCCGTCACTACTCTGTTGCGCGCGCTGGGCATGAACGAAGCCAGCATGAAAGACGCTTTCAAGCACGTCGATCAAGGCAAAACCAACTATCTGGACATAACACTAGAAAAAGACCCTACCAAAGGCAACAACGAAGCTTTGATTGAAGTTTATCGCCGTCTTCGCCCCGGAGACCTGGCAACGGTGGACAACGCCCGCGGCTTGATAGAAAACATGTTTTACAATTTCAAACGCTTTGACTTTTCCCGCGTGGGCCGCTACAAAATCAACAAGCGCCTCAACTTGGACATAGCCAACACTGCCGAAAACCGGATCATGCGTTTGGAAGATTTGATTGCTATCGTGGCGGAGATTATTCGGCTAAACAACACCCAAGATCCAATTGACGACATCGACAGCCTGGCCAACCGCCGCGTCAAATTAGTTGGCGAACTGGTCCAGCGCCAGTTCCGGATTGGCCTGCTGCGCATGGAGCGCAACACCAAAGACCGCATGAGCATGAGCGAAATAGAAACCGTTACCCCGGCGCAGCTTATCAATGCCCGCCCAGTCGTGGCGGCTGTCCGCGAGTTTTTTGCCAGCAGCCAGCTGTCACAGTTTATGGACCAGATTAACCCGCTTTCAGAATTAGCGCACAAACGCCGCTTGAGCTCTATGGGCCCAGGCGGCCTTTCAAGAGAAAGGGCTGGTTTTGAAGTCCGCGACGCCCATGCCACGCACTACGGGCGCATCTGCGCCGTGGAAACCCCCGAAGGCGCCAATATCGGCCTGGTTCTAAATCTTGCCTCCTACGCCAGAATCAATGACTACGGTTTTATTGAAACTCCCTACCGCAAGGTAATTAACGCTGTCACAGCCAAACAGGCTGTCGGCCACATTGCCAGCGTTAATTTAGAAAATGAAAAAGGCACGGTTATTGTCAAGGCAGGAGCCAAAATCACAGCTGCCGCTGCCAAAAAACTAGCAGCCGTAAAAAACCAAGTTACCTGGCCGGTCAAAGCCATTGTGACCACAGAAGTTATATATCTTGACGCCAGCGAAGAAAGCAGTGCGGTTATTGCCAGTGCCGGAGAAGAAACTACCGCCGACGGCTTTTTTGTGAACGAACGCGTTAGCGCCCGCTCAAACTTGATGGCTGGCGAAGTAGATGCCAATGACGTCACTCACATGGATGCTTCACGCAAGCAAATTATTGGTTCCAGCGCCGGCCTGATTCCGTTTATTGAAAAGAACTACGTTTACCGCTCGCTGATGGGCAGCAACCAGCAGCGCCAGGCCGTGCCGTTAGTGCGCCCCCAGGCGCCTATAATTGGTACCGGCATGGAAGCGCCAGCCGCCCGTAACACTGGCCAGCTGACAGTGGCTGAAGCCGACGGTCAGGTTATCAAAGCCACGGCCGACGAAGTCGTTGTGAAATACAAAACTAGCACCATAACCTACAACCCGCTGCATTTTATTCGCAGCAACGAAGGTACCAGCATCAACCAAAAAGTCGTAGTGAGTTCCGGCGACAAAGTCAAAGCCGGCGACCCGTTGGTAGAGGGCATGTCTATTGCCGGCGGCGAACTAGCGCTTGGCAAAGATTTGATAGTGGCGTTTATGCCATGGAGCGGCTACAACTTTGAAGACGCTATCATAATCAGCCGCAAGCTGGTGGAAGATGACACCCTAACCTCAATTCACATTGTTGATTACATGGTTGAAGTCCGCGAAACCAAACTGGGCCCGGAAATCGTAACCCGCGACATCCCGAATGTGTCAGAAGAAGCCCTGCGCCATCTGGACGACGACGGAATTGTGCGCATTGGCGCCGAAGTCCACCCCGGCGACATATTGGTTGGAAAAATCACGCCTAAAGGCGAACAAGAACTTTCCAGTGAAGAGCGGCTTTTGCGCGCCATCTTTGGCGAAAAAGCCAAAGAAGTCCGCGACACGTCCCAACGCATGAGCAACGGCAAACACGGCAAAGTGGTTGGCGTGAAAGTGTTTTCACGCGCCAACGGCCACGAACTGAAAGCCGGCGTACTGATGCAAATTCAGGTTTTTGTAGCCCAAATGCGCAAAATCAGCGTGGGCGACAAACTGGGCGGCCGGCACGGCAACAAGGGCGTGATAGCCCGGATTTTGCCAATTGAAGACATGCCGTTTATGGCTGACGGCACGCCTGTAGACATTATTTTGAACCCATTGGGCGTCCCATCACGTATGAACATTGGCCAGCTTTTTGAAACCCACCTGGGCATGGCGGCCAGAGCCCTTGGCTTGACTATTGCCAGCCCGGCTTTTGACGGCGTCAGCCCAACCAAAATCCGCGAACTGCTTAAACAGGCTGGTTTCCCGGAAGACGGCAAACAGCAGCTGTTTGACGGCCGCACCGGCGAATCTTTCAAAGAACTTACCACCGTGGGCTCTATGTACATGATCAAGCTGAACCACATGATTGCCGACAAAATCCACGCCCGCTCCACCGGCCCTTACACCATGGTTACCCAACAGCCGCTGGGCGGCAAAGCCCAAAACGGCGGCCAGCGCTTTGGCGAAATGGAAGTCTGGGCGCTAGAAGCCTATGGCGCCTCCAACACCCTGCAGGAAATGCTGACCATCAAATCAGACGATGTCTATGGCCGTTCCAAGGCATACGAAGCCATCATAAAAGGCACCGAGATTGTTGGGCCAAAAGTCCCAGAAAGTTTCAACGTGCTGGTAAAAGAATTGCAAGGTTTGGGTCTCAAAATTGACTTGGTGGCTCAAAGCAAACTGGTTGACGCCGAAGAAGTACTGGCCGAAAACATCAAAGACGAAGCCGCTCATTTGCCTGAAATTGACGTTCCCGAACCAAGCATTTCCGACGTCGATGTTTCTGAAGATGCCGCTACGCTGGATGAATTCGTGGTCATGGAATTAGATGACGATATTCCGGCCACTACCGTGATTACCGACGACGTTACTTTGGCTGATGATGACAACACTACGGCGCCCGTTATCGCCGATGACCAAGAGGAGGAGGCGTAATGAAGCGTTACAATTACGGAACGGATATAGCGGATTTTGACGCGGTACGGCTAGCTGTAGCCAGCGCCGACGACATTTTGGACTGGAGTTACGGCGAAGTAACCAAGCCGGAAACCATCAACTACCGAACCCAAAAACCAGAACGCGACGGTTTGTTTTGCGAAAGAATTTTCGGGCCGGTCAAAGACATCAACCCGCACGACGCTAAGTACAAAGGCGTCCGGTCGCGAGAAGCGGCCGTTGATAAAAACGGCGAAATTGTTACCAAGTCCATTGTACGGCGCGAACGCATGGCTCATATCAACTTGGCCAGCCCGGTCGCGCACATCTGGTTCCTGCGCGGAACCCCAAGCGCGATTGGTCTGCTACTTGGAATGACTGTCAAGAACCTGGAACGCGTGGCGTATTTTGCCAGCTACATCATCAAAAAAGTAGACGTAGAAAAACGCGACCAGCTGCTGGCGGATAAAGAAGCGGAATTCGCCGCCGCCAAAGAAGCCATAAAAGCTCGCTATGAAAAAGAAGCCGCCGCCGAAGGCGCGAACGTGAAAGCGCTGGCCGAACTACAGACCAAAGAACTCGAAGACGTTCAGGTTGAGTTTGAGGAATACAAGACCCAAATCACCGCTTTGGCCAAGCTGAACCTAATCAGCGAAACCGACTACCGCATGCTGCCAGACGGCCTGGCTGACCTCATAGAAGTTGGCATGGGCGGCTCTTCGCTCAAAGATTTGCTGGTGGAAGTAAACTTAGAAGATTTGATTGCCGAACTAACCAAAGAGGCCGAAGAAGCCAAAGGCCAGCGCAAAAAGAAACTCATGAAGCGCCTTCGCCTGTTGGAAAGCATGCACCGGGCAGGCATAAAACCCAGCAGCATGTGCGTGACAGTACTGCCGGTAATTCCTCCAGATCTGCGCCCTATGGTTCAGTTGACTGGCGGCCGATTTGCCACCAGTGACCTAAATGATTTGTACCGCCGGGTCATCAACCGCAACAATCGCCTGAAAAAACTGATTGAACTGAACGCGCCGGAAGTTATCCGCCGCAACGAACAGCGCATGTTGCAAGAAGCCGTAGACGCGCTGATTGACAACAACAACGCCCGCAGCGGCCGGGCTGTGGCGGCCACCGGCCAGCGCCGCCGATTGAAGAGCCTGAGCGACATGCTCAAAGGTAAACAGGGCCGTTTTCGCCAGAATTTGCTGGGCAAGCGAGTTGATTATTCCGGTCGCTCCGTGATTGTGTCTGGTCCCGAACTCAAGATGTTCCAATGCGGACTGCCCAAAATGATGGCGCTAGAACTCTTTAAGCCTTTTGTAATTGGCTGGCTGATCAGAGGCGAGCACGCTCACAACATTCGCAGTGCGACCCGGATGATAGAAACTGGCGAAACGGCCGTTTGGGACGCTTTGGACGAAGTGATCAAGGGCAAATACGTACTGCTCAACCGCGCGCCGTCACTGCACCGCCTGTCCATCCAAGCTTTCCAGCCCGTCCTGATTGAAGGCCGAGCCATCCAGCTGCATCCACTAGTCTGCAAAGGCTTCAACGCCGACTTTGACGGCGACCAAATGGCTGTGCACCTGCCGCTGTCTGACGCCGCTCAAAACGAAGCACGCGACATCATGGCCAGCAACAAAAACTTGCTTAAACCAGCCGACGGTTCGCCAATCCTGCACATCGAGCAAGATATTGTGCTGGGTTGTTACTACCTAACCTACGAGCGAGCAACAAACAGCCGTGACAAAGTCCGCACTTTCACCGGTTTGGAAGAAGCTGTCATGGCCAAAGACGCCGGCGTAATCGGCATCCAGTCGCACGTTCGCGTGCCTTTCCGCGGCGAAGTCCGCCAAACCACGTTTGGGCGCCTGCTGTTCAACGAAATTTTTCCAGAAGACTTTGCTTTCCAGGACGAACCAATGACCAAGAAAAAACTCACCAGCGTTATGGCGCAGGTATATCAAAAATACGGCCAAGACAAAACGGCCGAGATTGCCGACGACCTAAAAGACATCGGTTTTGACTGGGCTACGCGTTCAGGACTCAGCATGGGCATGGGCGACTTTGCCGAGATCAAGGGCATGGACAAAGTGATGGAGGGCGGCGAAGCCCGCGCTATAGCTATCAGCCACGAATACGAACAAGGCTTCATCACCGAAGACGAACGCTACCGCTTGACCGTAGAGACCTGGACCAAGATTGAAAACCAGGTTCAGGACATGCTGGCCAAACAAATGGAAGACTTTGAGTCGTCCATGGCAATCGCGATTACCTCTGGTGCTCGCGGCAACATATCTCAGATGAAAATGTCCGTTGGTATGCTAGGCGTTTTGTCTGATGCGACCGGCCGTGCCATTGAATTGCCTATCAAATCAGGCTACGTGAAAGGGCTCACTCCGCTGGAGTACTTCACCGGTACCCGCGGTACTCGAAAAGCGCTGATTGACATTGCGCTTAAAACAGCCGACGCCGGATATTTGACTCGCCGTTTGGTAGATGTTGGCCAAGACGTCTTTACGATTGACGACGACGACACCGACCCGGGCTTTGCTATGCTTCGTGCCGATGCCGAGGCGATTGGCGTCAGCTACGCTTCACGCCTGGAGGGACGCTTTGTGGCCGCCACTCTAAAGGGTTATTTGAAGGCTGGCGAACAAATAAGCAAAGAAATGGCCGCCAAAATGGAAGCAGATGACAGCCTTGACGGCCTGCGCATCATGAGCGCTCTGTCATGCACGTCCGTCCGCGGTGTGCCGCAAAAATCCTACGGCGTTGACCCGGCAACCGGCAACCTAGTAGCGGCGCACCACCCCATTGGCGTTATTGCCGCCCAAAGCATTGGCGAACCTGGCACCCAGCTGAGCCTGGACTCCAAACACCGTTCCGGAGCCGTTCTGGCCGATGATGCCGCCCAAGGTTTGTCTCGTGTTGAGGAACTGTTCGAAGTTCGCACGCCAAAAGGCCAAGCCTACTTGTCTGACATTGCCGGTACATGTGTAGTCTCTGAAGAGGGCGACCACTACGTAGTGCAAGTTACGGCCGACGACCAAGCCAAAGTTGAATTGTCATTGGCAGGTCGCAAGCCTCAGGTGGCCAACGGCACCGAAGTTGCCATTGGCGACGTGCTGGCCGCCGAAGAAGACAATAGCAAGCCGCTGATTTCTCCAATGGCCGGCAAAGTAGAAATTACTGATAAGAAAATTGTGATTGTGCCTAGCGCCAAAAGCTTGATTCGTTACGAAATCCCTGGCTTTAAGCAGTTGTTTGTCAAAGACGGCGACAAAGTTGTAGCCGGCCAGCGCTTGACCGGCGGTTCCATAAATCTGCATGACCTGATGAGTTTGCAGGGGGTCGAAGCCACCCAGCGCTACATAATGAACGAAATCCTGCGTATTTTTGCCGGCCAAGGCCAAAACATTGCCGACAAGCATCTGGAAATCATCGTCCGCCAAATGTTCAGCCGAGTTCAGATAGAAGAAGCTGGCGACAGCGAGTTTGTAACCGGGGACATTGTCAGCAAGCTGGCGGTAGTAGAGGCCAACGAACGCTTGGTCGCCGACAAAAAACAGCCAGCCAAAGTAACCCGGCTACTGCTCGGCATCACTAAAGCTTCCCTGAGTACAGATTCTTTCCTGAGCGCCGCGTCGTTCCAAGACACTACCCGCGTGCTGATTGCCGCGGCTACCAGCGGCAAGATAGACAAATTGTACGGCCTGAAGGAAAACGTCATCTTAGGCCGGCGCATCCCAGTGGGGACCGGCTACAACCCAACCCATGACCTCGACCAGATGATCGTAGTTGACGGCGAATAAGGGTTGTTAAAAGTTACGACATCTGTTAAAGTTAACAAGTTAAAAGTTTCGCTAATTTTTCTCTGAAGCTCAGGGGAGAGTAGCCAGCCAAAATGTATTCCATTTTGCCTGCGCGATGAGAGGGGATGTTCCCCTCTCATGAGTGTTACATAAGCAGTCTGAGCCGAGCGTATGGCATTCGCTCGCCGCGGTAGATTGCAAATCAAAGGAGTAAAATGCCAACAATCAATCAGTTAGTGCACAAACCCCGCACCAGCAAGGGCAAGAAGTCCGGTGCGCCTCATTTGCAGCGCGTTACCAACAACCTAAAAACCCGCAACTACGACAAACCAGCACCGTTTAAGCGTGGCGTCTGCATAAAAGTTACGACCAAAACACCAAAGAAACCAAACTCGGCACTCCGTAAGGTTGCCCGTGTGCGCCTGACCAACGGCTACGAAGTTTGGGCATACATTGGCGGTGAAGGCCACAACCTGCAGGAGCACGCCGTGGTGATGATTCGCGGCGGTCGGGTCAAAGACCTCCCAGGCGTGCGCTACCACATTGTCCGCGGCAGTTTAGACCTGCAGGGCGTGACTGACCGCAAAAACGGCCGCAGCAAATACGGCACCAAGAAAGGCGGCAAATAATGCCGCGTAAAGTCACCAAATCACTTGTTCGAGACATCAAACCTGATCGTTTGTACAACAGCGTCATGATTCAACGGCTCATAAATCGAGTAATGATTCATGGCAAAAAGCAGCTGGCTGAGCGTTTGGTTTACGGCGGTTTACAAAAAGCCGCTGACAAGCTGGAAGTTCAGAACCCGCTGGAAGTATTTGAACAGGCCATGAAAAACGCCCGCCCGCACATGGAAACCCGTTCCCGTCGAGTTGGCGGTGCCAACTACCAGATTCCGTTTGAAGTATCCGGCCAGCGCCAAAACCACCTGACCATGATGTGGTTTGTAGCCGCCGCCCGGTCTCGCAAGGGCATGAGCATGGAAGACCGCTTGGCCCTGGAGTTCATAGACGCCTACAACAACACCGGTACAGCCGTGAAGAAAAAAGAAGACATCCACAAAATGGCAGAAGCTAACCGGGCATTCGCCCATTTTGCAAGGTATTAGGCGATGGGTATCCGTGAAAGAATAACATCTCATGCGCACGAATACGCCGATGCGGCCATCAAAGCAAGCGACGTTTTTAATCAGGGCTTAGCGAACGAAGCACAAGCCGGTTATCCTAATTTTGCGACCAACGTTGCAAGAGGCGGCATTTTACGCATGCGCGAATTGATTGCGCTCAGAATTGAAGAGCTCGTAACACCAGAAGCCGAACTGCCACGACTATATGCAAATCGCGACCAAGGCAGCGCAGAAAGAACTGCCCGGTAATGGCAGCTAAAAAATACGCGCTGGATAAAATTCGGAACCTGGGGATTATTGCCCATATTGACGCTGGCAAAACTACTACCACCGAAGGCATTTTGTACCGCACCGGGCTGAATTACAAAATTGGCGCTGTACATGAAGGCGAAACCACCACTGACTGGATGGCACAGGAACGCGAGCGCGGCATCACTATTGTAGCCGCCAGTGTGACGTGTTTCTGGAAAGACCATCAGGTAAACATCATAGACACCCCAGGGCACATTGATTTCACCGTGGAAGTAGAACGCTCTTTGCGCGTGCTAGACGGCGCGTGCGTGGTGTTTGACGGCAAAATGGGCGTGGAATCACAGTCTGAAACCGTGTGGCGCCAGGCCGACAAATACAAAGTGCCTCGTATCTGTTTTATCAACAAAATCAACCAAACCGGCGGCGACTTTTACAAATCCTTGGACACCATTCACGCACGTCTCAGCAAACGAGCTTTCCCAGTGCATTTGCCGATAGGATTTGAGCAGTCCATAAACGGCATCGTAGACCTGGTAGATATGAAAGCCTACACCTACAAAGACTTTACGGACAAAGCGCTGGTAGAAGCCGAAATTCCAGCCGACATGATGGACCAGGTCAAAAAAGCCCGCAGCTTGCTGATAGAAAACGCTGTGGCTGAAGATGAAGCCATACTAGAAAAATACTTTGAAGTTGGAGAAGAAGGTCTGACTGAATTAGACGTAAAGCAAGCAATACGTACGGCCGTGCTGTCTGGCAAGTTCTTTGCCGTGACTGGTGGTGATGGCCGCGGCGTGATTGTAGAAAAAGTTCTGGACATGGTAAACGATTATCTGCCTAGTCCTGAAGATCGCGGCAGTACCTGGGGCACCCATCCTAAAACCGGCGACGAAATTGAGCGCAAGCCGTCAGAAGCAGAACCATTTTCTTCACTGGCATTCAAAATTACCACCGACCCATTTGTGGGCAAACTGGCGTATTTCCGCGTTTATTCTGGCAAACTAGTTGCCGGTTCCTACGTTTTGAACAGCTCTACCGGCGAAAAAGAGCGAATTGGACGGATTGTGCGCCTGCAAGCAGACAAGCGAACCGATGTAACTGAGGTTGGCGCTGGCGACATCGCCGCCATAGTGGGGCTCAAAGGCACTACCACCGGCAACACATTGTGCGACCTGAACAATCCCATTGTGCTAGAAAGCATTACCTTCCCAGAACCTCCTGTGTCTATTGCCATTGAACCCAAAACCAAAGCCGACCAAGAGAAAATGTCCATTGCCATGCAGCGTTTGGCAGAAGAAGACCCTACTTTCCGTATCCGGGTAGACGATGAAACAGCCCAGACCATCATATCTGGCATGGGTGAGCTGCACCTAGAAATCATTGTGGACCGCATGAAGCGCGAATTTGGCGTGGAAGCAAACATTGGCGCCCCACAGGTGGCTTACCGAGAAACCATTCGCAAAGATGGCGTGGAAGCCCAGGGCAAGTTCATCCGCCAGTCCGGCGGACGTGGCCAATACGGCGACGTCTGGCTGCGCCTGAGCCAAAACGAACAAGGCAAAGGCTTTGAATTCATCAACTCCATTAAAGGCGGCGTAGTTCCCAGCGAATACATCAAGCCGGTAGAACAAGGCATCATAGAGGCGCTCAACAACGGCGTGCTCGCCGGCTACCCAGTGGTAGACGTCAAAGCTGAACTGTACGATGGCAGTTATCACGATGTTGACAGTAGCGAAATGGCCTTCAAAATCGCCGGCTCTATGGCCGTTCAGGCCGGTGTGAAACTGGCAAAACCAGTAATACTTGAACCAATCATGAAAGTAGTGGTTGTCACGCCAGAAGATTTCATGGGTGAAGTCATAGGCGATTTGAACGCCAAACGCGGCCGGATTGAGTCTATGGAAGACCTGAGCGCGGGCATCAAAGAAATCACGGCATTTGTGCCACTTGGCGAAATGTTTGGTTACACCACCAACTTACGCAGCAGCACCCAGGGCCGAGCCAGCTCCAGCATGGAACTAGACCACTACCAGGACGTCCCCACTAACGTAGCCGAAGCCATAATCGCCAAAAACGCCAAATAATTCATAGGGTGGGCGGAGGTTTTATGTCCACCCCAGCAGCGAATGTAGCCGAAACCCTCAAATACCTTGCTAGCGTAGTTCAGTCCCCAGAGGCTATTGATAACGCAGCGCATAAAGGCTACATAGATGATCATAATCTTGTTATGACCTCTATGGGTAATCAACACAGGGCCATGTTCACTCCCTACTATAGCGGTATCCCATTCGAGCCTGCTCTTGCTTATCGACTGGAAATGGCTCGGGCTCATAGACGTCCTTTCGCAGAGGCTATTCTCAGCCATTCTAGAAGGAGACAAATGGCAGCAGTGACACTTCGGCTGGCGCTCAATCCTGAAGTTACGGATGTGCTAGAAACGGCCTGGATTTACTCATTAGAGGAGTCAACTAAGCTTACCGAAACTACTTGGGATGTTGTTGACCGCGTAAACGAGTGTGCGCAGACAGGCTCTGCAATTGAAGCAAGGAGCGGACTTGTTGTAATTACGCCTGATCGTGCCAAAGCTCATAACTGGGCTCTCTCTGAATCTATCGGTTCAGCAGAAGCTGTATGTATTATCCAACAAAAAATAACCGGTGAGCTTCCATTTGAAATACTTTAGTCTACCTCTTTACAAACCTCTTAAGATAAGCTAATATATTTTGGTAACTCGTGTGGGTTTATTCAACTCATGCAAAATTATTACTAAAGTTATAGGAGTAATCTCAATGGCAGATTTTGACAGAAGCAAGCCGCACGTAAACGTTGGTACTATGGGACACGTTGACCACGGCAAAACCACGCTAACCGCAGCTATTACGGCAGTACTTGCCAAAAAGCTTCCCAGCGACGTGAACAAAGCTATCAAATACGATGAAATTGACAACGCGCCAGAAGAAAAAGCCCGTGGTATTACCATCGCGACTTCCCACCAGGAATACGAATCAGAAAAGCGCCACTACGCTCACGTGGACATGCCAGGACACGCTGACTATGTAAAGAACATGATTACCGGCGCCGCTCAGATTGACGGTGCTATTTTGGTAGTAGGCGCCAATGACGGCCCACTGCCACAGACTCGTGAACACGTGCTACTTGCCAAACAAGTGGGCGTGCCAAAGATTTTGGTTTTCATGAACAAAATGGACCTAGCGGACCCAGAACTGATTGAACTAGTAGAAATGGACATTCGTGAGCTGTTGGCCAAAAACGGCTATGACGAAGACGCACCAATTGTCAAAGGCTCGGCTACCAAAGCTCTCGCCGGCGACGCAGCCAGCGAGGACGCTATCATGGAGCTGGTTAAGGCCATGGATGATTTCATCCCAGAGCCAAAGCGCGAACTAGACAAACCATTCCTGATGCCTATAGAAGACGTGTTCTCTATCAAAGGCCGCGGCACAGTAGCTACCGGCCGTGTGGAAACCGGAATTGTGAAAGTCAATGAAGAAGTCGAAATTGTCGGCATCCGTCCTACTAAAAAAGTCGTGGTAACCGGCGTAGAAATGTTCAAAAAGAACCTTGACCAAGGCCAAGCTGGCGACAATGTAGGCGTGCTACTTCGCGGTATTGAGCGCGATGACATTGAGCGCGGCCAGGTGCTTTGCAAACCAGGCAGCATCACACCTCATACCGAATTTGACGCTGAAGTTTACATCCTCACCAAAGAAGAAGGCGGCCGTCACACACCGTTTTTCAAAGGTTACAAACCACAGTTTTACTTCCGTACCACGGACGTAACCGGTGAAGTTGAACTCCCAGCCGACAAAGAAATGGTCATGCCAGGCGACACCGTAACTTTCAAAGTTAAACTGCTGGCTCCAATTGCCATGGAACAAGGCCTCCGCTTCGCTATCCGCGAAGGCGGCCGAACCGTCGGCGCTGGTGTTGTTACCAAAATCAACAAATAATTCGAACTTCGAATTAGTTAAAGAGCTCCGAGAAACCGGAGCTCTTTTATATTTATAGTCTCTACTGTTAGAATTATCAGCATGGACGAAGTTGACCCAGCCTTTATGTTGAGAAGAATAGACGATATGCCCAACGAATTCGTTCTAGAACTCTTTACGAATTGGGTGAGAGGCAAGCTTGATCTAACGGCTGCCCAGGCAGACGTAGTAACGGTTGAAGTTGATCTGCGCTTCGATCAAGCAATAAACGTTACGGCTAGTCCTGACCCAGCTTGATGTTCTTGCAGTCGTCAAACTTCCCAAATTACGAATAATGTTGTAGAATCAATCAGTAAAATAATGGTGATGACTAAAAGTCACTGCGAGCGCTCTATATAGCGCCACAGGGATGTTACATCACAAGGAGACATATATGGCGGAGGCCAAGAAGAAGGTAGAAAGTAGCAAGCAGAAAGTAGCAAGCAAAGCTACAAAAACCAACCCAAAGAAGCCAAAGGCAGAAAAGCCGGTTCAAGCACCAGCAGAGGCTGTAGCAGAGCCAGTGGCGGAAACCAAACCTACGGTTATGGTCGCAAAACCCGCTAAGCAAACTCACGGTAAAACAGAGCCAGCAGCCAAACAGCGCATCCGGATTCGTCTGAAGGCTTATGACCACAAAGTTATAGACCAGTCTACCAAACAGATTGTAGACGTAGCACTGCGTACCGGCGCCACAATTGCCGGGCCAATCCCGCTGCCAACCAAAAAGACTACTTACACCGTGGTCAAAAGCCCTCATGTGTTCAAAAAGGGCCGTGAGCAGTTTGAAATGCGCGTCCACAAACGCCTAATAGATGTTTTCGACCCAACCCCCAAGACAATTGACTCACTAATGAACCTCTCACTACCAGCAGGTTGTGATGCAGAGATTAAAATGTAACAGGCTGCGATCCTCCTACGCCGAGGCTTCGGAGGACAGGCGCCGAAATCAAAATGTAGCAATTAACGTGGTGGGCAACAGGAGCTATTATGGCAAACGCTTTTCCCGAAGGAACACCAACTGACACAGAGTTCACGGAAGAAGTTTTGGCGGGTGTGGGCGAAGCTGATTCTTTCCTATTTACCGAATTGCTTGCAATTGCGCTCGAAAGTCAACAAGACGAACAAACCGACGATGATCTGACAGAAGCCCAGCGTGAGCAAGAGGCTTGGGCTGAACTGGTTGAGATAGCCGAAATGCCAGAACGCGAACAAAGAATGCATGTTTTGAAAAAACAACTCGTGGCCGGCATTGAATTTGATACAACCATGTTTGGCGTACCCGTACTCGTAACCCCAATCGATGACATACCACCACCAATGCCACCATTTGAGCCTGACAGTGAACCACTCCAGCCCATACCAACACCTCCTAGTTTGCAACCCCACGTAGATGCGAGCATATGAAACGGTTTGTTATTCGGCATGGGCATACTGGGGTTACGCGAGATGGACGGGCTGCGTTTGGCGCGGCTGGGCCGCCACTGAGTAAGTTGGGGCAAAAGCAGGCTGCCGAGCTCAAACAAGCTTTGCTGAAGCTGGGAGTAAACTTTGACACAGAGCCGGTGGCTGTGTCTGAGTTTTTGCGGACCAAGCAAACCGCTCAGCTAGCAGGCTTTCAGAACTTGCACGTAAGTCCAGTGCTGAACGAAATTTTTACCGGCATGCCGGGCGCGGAACTCAAAGCCTTGCTTGAGCTCAGGCAGCTTCCACCAATAGTTATACAAAAGGCGCGGGCAATTCTGGACAATCCGCCCAAAGAACGGGTTTGGATAACGCACGGTTTGGTGATTATGGGGCTGCGTGAAGTATTGGGCGTAAAAAGCGATCCGTTTGATCCTTTGCACTGCAGTATTCTTGAGGTAGATGGCTAGCAACTCCTTGCATAAAGTGGCGAAAAGTGGTATATTTTACTAAATTATGTCGGATTTTGAGCGCAAAGTGTCTAATAATCCAGTTGAATATGCCCGGGGTGTTATTTTTTCTGCCCAGAATGAAGTTTTGCTGTTAGAACGAGCCGGCGAACATAGCACTGGCTTGTGGGAGTGTCCCGGTGACGTACTAGATCTTGGAGAATCATTTGAAATGGCACGCTACCGCGCAATCTACGAAAAAACCGGTTTAGAAGTAATCCGTTTCCCATCGCCTCAACCCGACTTTGTAATTGAGTACGGTCAGCGCCGGACAGAGTTCAGCCTTGTGCGAGTGTTTGGCGGAGAGCTTAGGCTGAACCCCCAAGAAAACTCCGGATACATTTATGCCGATCCCCGAACAGTTCTGGATCGTGATTTAGCACCAGATACTCAAGCGGCGCTTAAATACTACGCCCCATCATTTCAGCAGCTAAAACCTCTCGAATAATTACCTAAAAATAAGTTGCTACCAAATTGGTTATACTTGCGCTACAATCAACTTGTATAGTTAATGAGGCTTATAAAAACACATGACAGAAATTGCACGGGTGCCTGCTGAGCGGATGTCCGTTTGCGAGCTGCGTGAATTGTTTGCACATGTGCAGGGCGAAGGTGCGCAGCCGTTTGGCGATGAGCTTGCTCTGGAGCTGGGCCGCCCCGAAGCGGTGGCTTGCACAACCCAAGAGCCAGGCTATCCGTGGTATGGTAATTTTTTGCTTCAGCTTTGCAGCGACTCCGAAGTAGTTAAATTTACTCGCCTCAAGCCCGACCGGCGACAAGGTTTTTTGATTGATAGGTTTCAGCAAGAGCCAGGGCGTGTGGGCGGGGACGTCTTGCGAATAGGTAGCCGGGCGCTGATTTTGTGCCCGCAGACGCTGGACGCAACAATCAATAGAACATTGCCAGTCACAAGCATCCGCTACATATGAGATTGGTTAGTTTGCATAAGCGGAATGAATCCTGTTCAATGTAGCCATGGCCAAACAAAAAACCCCAGCGCAGGAACTTGACGGCGTGTACATACTCAAAATTGTTTTGTATCTGATAATTGGCGCGCAGTGGGTCAGGCTGGTAGATCCCGCCCTGACCAAACAGATACCTTTGCCGCTAGGCCTGGTTGTAGGAGCTATGTTTGCCATGCATGAACATTTCCAAATTGACCGCAAGATTGAATTCGCTATCCTGCTCATAGCCTGCTTTGTAGGCTTCTGGTCGCAAACCGGGCTGCTTATAGCAATCCTCAATTAGGTAACTGATTGTAGTATTTGCAACACCTTGACAGAGAAGCCGGCCACATGGTAATCTGTTATGGTCTCCAAATTGATTTCTTGGTCTATTGGCAAGGTTCGCTACCAATAACAGGGGCGAAAACCAGCAGTGACCAAGCATTTTTATGTTTCGCCCTCATTAGGTAGGTGCGAAAAGAGTTAATAAACGGTAAAGGTTTTAGTTACAAGTGAAAGCATTTATTACCAGAAAAGTCGGTATGACCAGCGCCATCGCGGAAGATGGTGTTATGCAGGCTGTGACTTTGCTTTCCGCTTCGCCAAACACAGTGACGCAGATAAAGAATGATGAAACAGACGGTTATGTGGCAATCCAAATGGGCATGGGAACCGCAAAAAAGATGGGCAAGTCGCTGGCAGGGCATTTCAAACTCTCAAAGGCTCAGCCCAAGGTCTCTCGTGAATTCCGCATTACAGAAGCCCCCGAAGACCTAAGCGTCGGCTCGCAACTCGCAGCCGACGTTTTTAGTGTGGGCGATGTTGTGCACATAACCGCAACCAGCAAGGGCAAGGGCTGGGCCGGAACAATAAAGCGCCACAACTTTAACACCGGGCGCAAAACGCATGGTGGCGGTTCCTACCGGCGCCCCGGTTCTATTGGTTCCATGTATCCCCAGAAGATTTTCAAAGGTAAAAAGATGGCCGGGCAAATGGGCGACGAACAAGTTACCGTACGCAATCTCAAAGTTGCATTAGTAGATATGGAACTCGGAGTGATTGGCGTGACCGGTGCCGTGCCGGGACCACGAAAAGGTATTGTCTTGGTCAGAGGAGCTAAACCATGAGCATAGCTACTTACACCAAAACAGGAACAAAAGCCACAACACCGGCCAAGCTGGATAAATCAGTATTTGGCGTAGTGCCCGAAAGTCACGAACTGCTTAAATCAGCCTATGTTGCCTACTTAGCCAATGGACGTACAAGTGCCGGCAACACAAAAACTCGTGGTTTAGTCCGCGGCGGCGGCCGCAAGCCCTGGAAGCAAAAAGGCACCGGACGGGCTCGTTTTGGTTCATCCAGAAACCCTATCTGGCGTGGTGGAGGAATTGTATTTGGCCCAACCGGCGAAGAAAACTATAGCCACAAAATGCACACCAACGCTAAACGCCAGGCTACCCGCCAAGCACTAAGCGTGGCATCAGCAGAAAACAAACTGATTATTATTGAAACATTTGAATGCAAAGACGGCAAAGTTGCTCCAACTATCAAGTTGCTGGACAAAATCGGAGCTAAGGGCAATGTTTTGCTGGCCGTTAGCTTGAAGGACGAACTAGTTGAACGCGCAACGCGCAATTTGCCTAATATCAAGGTTGTTCAGGCGAAATACTTGAACGTTTATGACCTTATGAATGCTGACAGTGTTGTTATGAGCAAGAAAGCCTTAGATATCGTTACTGAGTGGTTAGCTCCTGTTAAAAAGGAGACAAAGTAATGGATAAGTCTATGGTTTTGAAACCGCGTATAAGTGAAAAAGCCTACGCACTTAGCCAATCCATGAATGTCTACGTTATGCAGGTTCCTGCCGACGCCAACCGCTTGAGCGTGGCTGGTGCTGTTACCGCGCAATTCGGCGTGACTGTAACAAAAGTCAACATTGCCAACGCCAAGGGCAAGCTAAAGCGCACCGTCCGCAAAGGCGGTCGCCAGACGTTTGGCAAGCGTCCTGATACCAAGAAGGCTTACGTGACTCTAAAGGCCGGCGATAGCATCGCTGTTTTTGCCAACGAAGAAGACACCAAAAAAGAGATCGCCAAGGGGAAGAAAAAATGAGCATAAAACTTTACAAGCCGACTACTCCCGGACGCCGCGGCATGACCAGCCAAGATCTTGACCAGGTTACCACCAAAAAGCCTCTAAAGTCTTTGACCGTCATCAAGAAAAAGCATTCTGGCCGCAACAATATGGGGCGTATTACCACCCGGCACCGCGGCGGAGGCGTGCGCAAGTTTTACCGAATCATGAATTACAAGCTTGCCCCTGGCACTGAAGCACTCGTGGAACACATAGAATACGACCCAAACCGCAGCGCTCGCATAGCTCGTATAAAAGACAGTACCAACACTTACCACTACATCCTAGCGGCTCAAGGCATGAAAATTGGAGACAAAATCCATAGCGGCGAAGAAGCGGCCATAGAAACCGGCAATCGTTTGCCGCTAAAGAGTATTCCTGTAGGTAGTTTGGTGCACGCTGTTGAGCTAACGCCTGGACGCGGTGCGCAAATGGTTCGTTCTGCTGGCGCCAGCGCCCAGCTGGTTGCCCGTGAAGGCGAATACGCTCAGGTCAAACTGCCCAGCGGCGAAGTGCGACTCGTTCACATAGAATGCACGGCTAGCGTTGGCGTGATTGGCAACGAACAGCACCAGAACATCAAATGGGGCAAGGCCGGACGTATGCGCCACAAAGGCTTCCGTCCATCTGTTCGGGGCGTAGTTATGAACGCCGCAGACCACCCGCACGGCGGTGGTGACGGTGGCCGACACGGTATAGGTAAAGACCCGCGCACGCCATGGGGTCAGAAAACTCTGGGCTACAAGACTCGAAGCCGTAAAGCAGACAACAAGTTTATCTTAAAATCCCGCCACGTAGGAAAGAGGAAATAAATCATGTCCAGATCACTGAAAAAAGGACCATTTATTGACCCCAAGCTTGCCAAGAAAGTTGCTGCGCTGGGGAACGAAGACCGCACCATCATAAAGACATGGGCGCGGGCTAGTACTATCAGTCCTGAATTCGTGGGCAAGACAATTGCTGTGCACAACGGCAAGGTTCATGTGCCGGTTTTTATAACTGAAAACATGGTTGGCCACAAACTTGGTGAATTCAGCCCTACCCGCAAATTCCGTAGCCACGGCGGCAAACTAGCCAAGGGAGGCAAATAATGAGCGTGCAAGCTTCTGCCAAAGGCGTCCGTATGAGTCCGCGCAAAGTCGCAGTTGTGGCTGATCTAGTTCGAGGCCGTTCTGTGGAAGACGCCATTACTATTTTGAGCCACACGCCGCGCCGTTCGGCCATGGCTGTTCGCAAAGTTATAGAATCAGCTCGTGCAAATGCCAACCACAACCATAACTACAAACCAGATACACTACAGATTACCGAAATCCGCGTAAGTACCGGTCCAAGCATCAAGCGCTACCGCCCCGCTTCTCATGGACGCGCCTTGCCTTTCCTGCGCCGAAGCTCACACATATATGTAGAAGTCGATGGCGAAATCCGAGTAGCCAAAAAACCCGCAACTGCCAAAAACACTTCGACTAAGCTCAGTACAGGGGAGGCCAAATAACATGGGCCAAAAAGTAAATCCAATTTCTATGCGCCTGCAGGTCAACAAAGACTGGCGCAGCAAATGGTTCGCAAGTAAACAAGACTATGCGAAGTTTTTGACGCAAGACTTAGAAGTCCGCCGCTTGATCCAGAACAAGGTTGGCAGCCGCGGCGGAATAAACAAAGTTGATATTGAGCGCTCGCCAAACCTGGTGTCCGTCACAATTAGTACGGCGAAAGCTGGTGTGGTGATTGGTCGTGGGGGTTCAGGCGCGCAGGAACTAAAAGCCGCAATTGAGAAGATTTATGCCACGCCAACCCGCGTCAACATAGAAGAAATCAAGAAGCCTGAACTTTACGCCAAGCTGGTTGCCGAAAACATTGCCCATCAGCTAGAACGCCGTATCGCCTTTCGTCGCGCGGTTAAGTCTTCTGCGGCAGCCACTATGCGCGCCGGCGCAAAAGGCATAAGAATTGAGATTTCCGGCCGTTTGGGCGGCGCAGATATGTCCCGCCGTGAGAAAACCGTGGAAGGCAGCGTACCTCTGCACACACTGCGG
Source organism: uncultured Candidatus Saccharibacteria bacterium (assembly GCA_964593805.1). Classification (GTDB taxonomy): domain Bacteria; phylum Patescibacteriota; class Saccharimonadia; order Saccharimonadales; family JBBQAJ01; genus JBBQAJ01. Next base: position 496,463 of record CAZQHP010000001.1, read on the forward strand.
GCTGACATTGATTACCACCAAGCAACGGCCGCTTATCCTGGTTCGGGACTAATCGGTATTAAAGTTTGGATATATAAGGGAGAGGTTGCCTAGCATGTTAATGCCAAAGCGACAAAAACACCGCAAGGTGTTCAAAGGCAAAATCCGTGGCGTTGCTACTGTGGGCAACGAGATTGCTTTTGGCCAGTACGCGTTGCAGGCACAAGGCCATGACCGCGTGACCTCTCGCCAGATTGAATCTGCCCGCCAAGCCATGACCCGGTATGTCAAACGCGGCGGCAAAATCTGGATTCGTATTTTCCCGCACACACCGGTAAGCCGCAAACCTCAAGACGTCAAAATGGGCAGCGGCAAGGGCAACCCGGAGTTTTTTGTGGCCAAAGTGCGTCCGGGAACCATCTTGTTTGAAATGCAGGGCGTGCCAGAAGAAATAGCCCGTGAAGCCATGCGCCTAGCGGCGCATAAATTATCCGTAAAAACCAAGTTTTTGGTCAAGGACGAGGTCTAATGTTATGAAAATTGCTGAAATCCGCAAAATTAAGACCGGCGAGCTGGCAACCGAAAGTACTAAACTGCGCGAAGAAATTGCCGAAATCCGCCGCCGTGTACACATGGGTGAAACCACCAATGTCCGGCAATTGCGCACCAAGCGTAAAGATTTAGCCCGTATGTTAACAGTATTATCTGAACAACTAATTAAGGAAGCCTCATGAGTATTTGCAGCCTAAGGGAAAAGAGAGCCCGAGACTTGAGCTTTGCTCAAGCACGGCGCGATGAGAAAAACCGTAGGTTTGTCTCATGGGCAATTAAGGAGAGCATGTAATGGCTAAGACACTCACCGGTGTTGTATCAAGCGACCGCGCCGACAAAACAATTGTCGTTACAGTGCGGACCCGTAAAACACACCCTATTTACAAGAAACAATATACCGTCAGCACAAAATTCATGGCACACGACGAGCAGAATGAAGCCAAGCTGGGCGACCAAGTCATAATCAGCGAAACTCGTCCTATATCTGCCCGCAAGCGCTTCATGCTGGAAAAAGTGCTTGAGCGCGCCGTAATCCGCCATGAAGAACCCGAAGAGACCGAAAAGCCTAAAGATACAAAGAAAAAGACTGAAGTGAATACCTCAGAGTCGCCAGTCGAAAGTCCAAAGTCAAAAGTAAAAGAATCTGGGACAAAACTAAAGACTAGCGACAAGAAACTAAAGACTGCGAAGCCGGAGGCGGAGTTATGATTCAGCAAGAATCACGTTTAGTCGTTTGTGATAATAGTGGCGCAAAAGAGATTTTGTGTATTCGGGTGCTGGGAGGCACGCGCCGCCGTTATGCTCGTGTGGGCGACACAATTGTTGCCACTGTCAAACAAGCCAACCCAACTGGCGGGGTCAAGAAAAAATCAGTTGTGCGGGCTGTGGTAGTGCGCACGCGTGACGCGATTCAGCGCAAAGACGGTTCGTCTATCCGCTTTGATGACAACGCGGCAGTAATAATCGGCGATGATAAGCTACCAAAGGCTACCCGTATTTTTGGCCCAGTTCCCCGTGAACTGCGCGACCAAGGCTACGCCAAAATCATCAGCCTCGCACCGGAGGTACTATGATAGGTCCAAAAGTTTGGAAAATCCGTTTGAACAAAGGCGACACCGTGGTGGTGCTGGCCGGCAAGTACAAGGGCAAAACTGGCAAAATTACGGCTACGCATCCCAAAGAAAATAAAGTAACGGTTGAAGGCATCAACATCGTCAAAAAGCACCAGAAGCCTAACCGTGAACACCCCCAGGGCGGCATAATAGAACTCACCAAGCCAATTTGGGTTAGCAAAGTTGGTGCATATGAACCAACGGCCAAAAAGGCCTCGCGCATTGGCTACAAAGTTGATAAAGACGGCAAAAAGACCCGGATGTATAAGACGAGTGGAAAGGAGATGAAGTAATGGCTACAGCTGAAAAAGTCCAAAGTCCAAAGTCCACCCGTGCGGCAAGCTCAGGGTCTTCGAAAGTCCAAAGTACTACGCCTATTTCATCTGCCCGACTAAAGGCTCTATACCAGTCGCAGTACTCAGCCGAGCTTCTGAAAGAACTCGGTTTGAAAAACGTCAACCAATTGCCTCTCCTGGAAAAAATCGTTCTAAATGTCGGGCTGGGTAAGGCTAAAGATGACAAAAAAGTCATTGCCACCGCCGAAAACACCCTGGCCAAGATTACCGGCCAGAAGCCGATTGAAACCACCGCCAAACTATCTATTGCCGGATTCAAGCTCCGTGAAGGCAACAAAATTGGCTCAAAGGTCACACTCCGCGGCGACCGCATGTACGAGTTTATGGACCGGCTCATTAACATCGTATTGCCCAGGCTGCGCGATTTCCACGGGGTAAAGCTAAAGGCATTTGATAAATCAGGCAATTTCAGCATTGGCATCAATGACCAGTCCGTTTTTCCGGAGCTGACTTTTGAAGAAACAACTACGGTTCATGGCTTACAAGCAGTGTTTGTAATCCGCTGCCACGAACCTTTGCACGCTAAAGCATTGCTGGAAAAATTCGGCATGCCCTTCGAAAAAGGAGATAAATAATGGCCAAGAAATCAATTATTGCCCGCGATCTAAAGCGCAAGCGCATGATCACGCAATACGCCGCTAAACGCGCTGAGCTAAAAGAACTCGGCGACCGTGAAGGTTTGCACAAGCTGCCCAGAAACTCGTCCCCAACTCGTTTCAAAAACCGTTGCAGCGAAACCGGGCGTCCACGCGCCTACATGCGCCAATTCGGCTTGTCCCGTCTGTCATTCCGCGAACACGCATCCAAGGGTGAAATACCTGGCGTAACTAAGGCCAGCTGGTAAGGAAAGGAGCAAAACATATGAGTACAGTAACAACAGATCCAATTGCAGATATGCTTTCGCGAATCAGGAACGCCTTGGCCGTCAACAAAACGGAGATTAGTCTGCCGCACTCCAACACAAAGGAGGCCGTGGCGCGACTAATTAAGTCAAGCCGCTATATTGACGAAGTAAAAGTCGTGGATGCCAGCATTGGCAAAACCCTGACGCTGAACCTGCATACGACTGACAGTAATTCACGTATTACCGAAATTGTGCGCTTAAGCAAGCCGGGCCGCCGTTTGTACACTTCCGCTGACAAAATGCCCTCTATCAAGCAAGGCCGGGGTATTGTGATTGTTAGCACCAGCAAAGGCATGATGACCGGGCGTGAAGCCAAAAAGCAGCGCTTAGGCGGTGAACTAATTTGTAGGATTTACTAAGGAATAATAAGGAAATATTATGAGTCGCATAGGAAAACAGCCCATAGACATACCGTCTGGCGTGACAATCACTGTCGACCCTGAAACTATTACAGTAAGTGGTAGCAAGGGCACGCTCAGCCAATTCACAATGCCCGGCATCACTGTCAAGCAAGAAGAAAATCAAGTAATCGTCACTCGCGTAGACGACGAAGCGTCAAACAGGTCAAAACATGGTCTGATGCGTTCACTCGTGAACAACATGATTGTTGGTGTTTCAACAGGCTTCAGCAAACAACTAGAGCTAAATGGTGTTGGTTACCGTGTGGCGTTGGCGGGCAATGGCCTGAAACTAAATTTGGGTTTTTCTCACGAAGTTAATTATACGTTACCCCAGGGCGTGACCGCGGCAGTTGAGCAGAATATCATCACCATCAGTGGTATTAGCAAGCAGCAAGTAGGACAGGCCGCAGCAGAAATTCGAGCACTCAAGAAGCCAGAACCATACAAAGGCAAAGGCCTCAAATATGTTGGCGAACGCATTATTCGCAAAAGCGGTAAATCAGGTAAGGACAAATAGATTATGGAACGATTACAGAAAAAAGTGCAAAATCTGGCACGTAGACGCCACCGCGTTCGTACTAAAGTTACAGGGACTTCTGCACGCCCGCGTTTGACGGTTTTTATTAGTAACCTGAATGTGACAGCTCAAATTGTTGACGACACAAAGCACGCCACATTGGTATACGTAACGAGTGTTGGCAATAAGTCCGCAACCGGGACTATGACTGAGCGTGCTGTGCTGATTGGTAAGGAGATTGCTGAAAAAGCAAAAGCAGCCAAGATTAAACAAGTAGTATTTGACCGCAACGGCCGCCTGTATCACGGTCGCATTAAAGCTCTTGCAGACGCTGCTCGGGCAGGAGGATTGGAGTTCTAATATGGCTGAATTTGGACAAGACCGAGGCAACCGCCCCAACCGCGATAATCGCCGCGACGGTATGCAAGAAGAAAAACAATTTGACGAACGAGTCGTTCACATTGACCGCGTAGCCCGCGTAGTTAAGGGCGGCCGCCGCTTCCGCTTCCGAGCGCTAGTGGTGGTAGGCGACCACAAGGGCAAAGTGGGCATTGGCATTGCTAAAGGCGCGGACGTAACTTCTGCTGTCACAAAGGCGGTGGACGTTGCCAAAAAGCATTTTGTGACCATTCATATAGTCAACGGTACTGTTCCGCACGAATCAGAGGTCAAAGTGGGCGGTGCGCGGATTTTAATTAAACCAGCCGTACTTGGTACCGGTTTGATAGCCGGAGGAGTTGTTCGCACGGTTCTGGAAGTAACCGGTATCAGCAACGCGTTGTCCAAATCACTCGGCTCTAGTAATAAAATCAACACCGCTTACGCCACTCTCGCCGCGCTTCAAGCTATAGAGCATCCGGACAAATGGATTACCAAGCAAGGCAAAAAAGCTAACAGCAAACAGTTGACAGCTGACAGCAAAGAAACTAAAAAACTGGCGACCAGTGGCAAGTCACTGGCTACCGCTCCCAAGGAGTCCACATGAAATTTCATGAGCTAAACGTCACATCAAACAGCGCCTCTCGGCGCGTTGGGCGCGGTATAGCTGCTGGCCAAGGTAAAACGGCTGGCAGGGGTACAAAGGGACAAAAGTCCCGTGCCGGCAGCGGCCGCCGTCCTGGCTTTGAAGGCGGCCAAAACCCCCTGATGCAACGCCTGCCAAAATTGCGCGGGTTTCGCAGCAACCGTGTGGCCATGGAAACTGTATACACGGGCCAATTAGACAACTTGGGGGCAACAATAGACAACTTTACGCTCGCAGACGCCGGGCTTATCACCAGCCCCTATGTGCGCGTTAAATTAGTGGTAAAGGGCGATGTTGCAAAAAAAGTGACTGTTAAGTTGCAGGCAGCCAGCGTTTCTGCCGTAGAGGCTTTGCAAAAGCATGGCGGCAGCTTCCAGGCAACACCGCAAGTAGCCCGCCAAAAACAAGAAAAACCAGAAAAGAAGTAAGTTTTATATAGGCTCAGTCTTGGTGAAGTTCTGGTGTTAAGCTATACTTTAGTAGATTTATAAAGAGACAAAGAGGGTAGTTAATGAGTTGGAAAGTTATCTGGACATCACTCAAAAGCAGCGATATGCGCAAGCGGATTCTGGCTGTTTTGGGCATGCTTCTGATTTTCCGCATCTTAGCCCACATACCTATTCCGCTTAGCAATCCGGAAACTCTCAAACAGGTCCTGGAAAACCTATTTACCAGCTCTCAAACACCTACTTTGCTTAGTTTTATAGACGTACTTTCTGGCGGAGCATTGGCTAACTTTTCAATCATGCTCGTTGGGCTGGGCCCATACATTAACGCGTCCATTATTATTCAACTCCTTACAAAAGCCATCCCCCAGCTAGAGAATCTGAATAAAGAGGGCGAATTCGGGCGCAAAAAAATCAACCAGTACACCCGTATGCTGACTTTCCCGCTGGCTATTATCCAGTCTGTCGGGGCAATTTATCTGGTTCGGCAGTCCGCGCAGCAGATTGGCGGCATAGGCGATATAACCGCAAACACATCCATGATGCAATGGGTATTGATGGTCGCGGCACTAACGGGCGGAGCCATGATTTTGATGTGGCTTGGCGAACTCATAACCGAACAGAGCGTAGGAAATGGTATTTCGCTGTTAATTACAGTCGGAATCGTCAGCAAACTGCCCGGCACTATTGCGTCCATACTCGGTTCAATTGTGGATAAAGGTAGCCAGTTTGTGGTGTTTGGCAAAACCTTGCCAATCAACAAAGCATCTCTGATATACGGGTTGCTAATACTGTTGATAGTCGTTGTGGTGACAGTGCTTATCGTGAGGCTCAATGAAGCTGCTCGCCAGATTACTGTGCACTACGCAAAGCGAGTTCAGGGAAATCGAGCGTATGGAGGTGTTACGACAATTTTACCCGTCAAACTAATTACTGCTGGGGTGATCCCAATCATTTTTGCTGTCGCTTTTTTGAGCGTACCAAGTTTTGCCGGACAGCTGATGACAACATCTCACAGCGCCCATCTTCAAGAAATAGGGTCAAAACTAGTGCTATGGTTCCAGACGCCAACCGCGCAGACGCTCCGAAGTCCTGGACTTATACCTTACATCTACCCGGCCGTGTATTTCTTTTTAGTGTTTGTGTTTACGTTTTTCTATACCAGTATCACTTTTAACGCCAAGGAAATAGCTGAAAACTTACAAAAACAGGGTGGCTTCATAGCCGATGTACGGTCTGGGACGCAAACTGAAAAGTATTTGGGGCGGCTGGTAAACCGGCTTACATTGTTTGGCGCGCTTAGTTTAGGTATGTTGGCGCTACTGCCTATTATTGGCCAAAGGTTCTTGCAGACGAACATCGCCATTGGCGGCACCAGTATCTTGATCTTGGTGTCTGTTGCTCTGGAAACTTTGCGCTCCATAGAATCACGCGCCCTGATGGTGACCTACGACCAATATGAACAACCCGATTTCTTCTACGACAGCGACCAGCCAGCTCAAGCGGCTACTGGTGGCAGGATACTAAGATTTATACCACGGCCAAAGCGAAAAAAACAACAATAATTCTTATCTGGGAAACTTCTTTGCAAAGTATTGACAAGTCTGATATACTTGAGCCTTGTTATACGAGCAGCACGCAGGAAAGCAGGAGTTTACTCATTCTTTCCGAGTGCTACGTCGTAAACGAAGTTATAATCTATGGCGAACAAAGAGGTTATCGAACTAGCAGGAACAGTAGTAGAGGCCTTACCAGGTACTCAGTTCCGTGTTGAACTCGAGAACGGTCACAAGATTATAGCTCACGTCGCCGGTAAGATGCGGAAACACTACATTCGCCTCGTGCCGGGGGACAGCGTTACGGTCGAGTTGACCCCTTATGATCTTACTAAGGGCAGAATCACCTATCGCAAGTCATAACAATATAAGCAGTGTGTCATTCACTACAGAAAAAGGAGAATGATCCGCATGAAAGTGCGTGCAAGTGTCAAAAAAATCAGCCCCGACGACAAAATTGTGCGTCGTAAGGGCCGTGTTTATGTTATCAATAAGCTGAAACCTAAGCACAAGCAGAGGCAAGGCTAATGGCGCGTATCTCAGGTGTGACAATTCCGGATGGCAAGCAAGTGCACGTAGCTCTTACTTACGTATACGGGATCGGCCCAAAAACGAGTGCGGTAATTCTGGCTGCTGCTGGCGTAGATGCAACAACTCGGGTAAAAAACTTGACCGACGCGGAAATTGGTAAAATTCAGGACGTTATAAATGACCAGCACATGGTTGAAGGTGAACTACAGCGTGTGGTAGCTACGAATATCAAGCGACTCAAAGACATTAAATCTTATCGGGGCGAACGGCATAGCAAAGGCTTGCCAAGCCGTGGTCAACGTACTCGTACCAATGCTCGCACCCGGCGCGGTAAGAAAACTGCTGTAGGCGGTTCACAGCCTAAATCAGCGAGCAAGACATAAGGAATCATGATGGCAGACCCTAAAACACCACCAGTTACAGATGAAAAACCAGAAACTAGCGAGCAGGTAGCTGCTACAGATGCAACGGCAGTAGTTGCTCCAAAAACGCCAAAGAAAAAGAAAGCCAAACGCTCAGTTCCGGCCGGACAATTGCATATCCTGGCAACTTTCAACAACACCATTGTGACTTTTACGGACAATGCCGGCGGTGTGCTGGCGACATCTAGCGCCGGCGCTTGCGGTTTTCGTGGTTCAAAAAAAGGCACCGCCTACGCGGCCCAAGTGGCAGCCGAAAAAGCCGGTCAATTAGTTAGGCAATTCTATGGATTAAGCCGGGTTGACGTCTACGTTAAGGGTATTGGCTTGGGACGGGAGGCCGCCATCCGAAGCTTACAAAACATGGATATTCACGTTGAAAGCATCCGCGACGTAACTACGATCGCCCATGGTGGCGTCCGTCCGCGAAAGGCACGAAGGGTTTAATCGTATGGCTAGAGATACCGGATCAATTGTAAAAATGAGCCGCCGCGAAGGCTATGCTCTTCATCCCAAAGCCCACAAGGCTCTGGTTAAACGCACGGCTACGCCAGGCCAGCAAAATACTGGCCGCGGCTACCGCGCCAAAACTAGCCAGTACTCGCTGCAGCTGCGTGAAAAGCAGAAAGTGAAGCGTTTGTATGGATTGCTGGAAAAACAATTCAGCAACCTCATGAAAGAAGCTGCCCGGCGTGAGGGCCAGTCTGGCGAAATGCTTTTGCAGTTGCTCGAACAGCGTGCCGACAACGCCGTCTACCGTGCCGGGCTGGCAACTTCTCGCCGTGCCGCTCGCCAGCTTGTTACCCACGGCCACTTTATGATTAACGGCCGCCGTTTTGACATCCCGTCTCTCCGCTTAAAAGCGGGCGATGAACTAGTGGTGCGGGACCACGGCAAACAAACCGAGTACTTCAAGCGATTAGAAGATGTAAGTCCAGCTCCTGCCAGCCTTCCCGGCTGGTTGAAAGCTGACCGGAAGAAGCTGACCGTCAGCGTTACCGGTTTACCTACGCGCGAAGAAGCTGAGCCGGATATTAATGAACAACTAATCGTCGAGTACTACTCACGCTAAGCCAAGGAGGCAAAACTTATGTCAAAAATAATTCACACACCAGGAGTCGTACGCGTTGATGAACACAGCGCCTTGAGCGCAACCTTCACAGTAGAGCCTTTGCACACCGGCTACGGTATGACGCTGGGCAATTCTTTGCGCCGAGTGCTGCTTTCTTCAATCGCGGGAGCGGCTGTCACTTCGTTCAAAATCGAAGGCGTTACGCACGAGTTTACTACGGTGAAAGGCGTCAAAGAAGACGCCGTAGACATCATGATGAACCTCAAATCCATCCGCTTCCGCGTGTTTAGCGATGAGCCGCAAAACCTGCGTATTGTCCATCAGGGCAAGGGCGTTGTAACAGCCAAAGATATTCAGACAAACGCCGAAGTGGAAGTAGTCAATCCAAAGCAAATCATCGCCACTATAGACGAAGACAAGACAAAGTTTGTAATTGATCTGGTGGTGGAAACGGGCCGCGGCTACCGAACCATAGAAGAAGGCGCTGCCAAAAAGGCTAGCGACCACGTTGCGCTAGATGCTATTTTCACTCCTGTTTTGCGCGTACGTTACAAGGTTGGAAACACTCGGGTTGGTCAAATGACCGACCTGGACAAACTGTTGCTGAGCGTAGACACCGACGGGTCAATTACGCCCGCGGACGCGTTTGAAGAAGCGGCGGCAATTCTGGTAAACCAATACACGGCACTGGCCGGTCAGACACGCGTGGAAGCGTCTGCTCCGTTGTCTATGGGCGGCGAGGCTTCTGATTCCAAAGATTCTGATGAGCCCGCGGAACTGATGACTCCAATTGAAGACCTGAATCTTTCGGCCCGCACCACTAACGCGCTTATCAATAACGACATCCACACCCTGAAAGACCTATTCGCACTGAGCGACACGGAACTCCGTGAGCTCAAGGGCTTTGGCAGCAAGGCCTTAGACGAAGTCAAGGAAAAGATGGCGGAGATGGAGCTCTAAGATGCATCGCCACGGCTACAAAGGACGTAAATTTCATAGAGAGCGCGACCAGCGCGAAGCCCTGCTGCAGAGCCTGGCCGAGTCCTTGATTAAGCACGAGTCTATTGAAACCACTTTGCCAAAAGCCAAAGAAATCGTGCCCTACGTCGAAAAGCTTATAACCAAAGCCAAAAAGGGCGATTTACATAATCGCCGCCAGATTATCAGCGACTTGCAGACGATTGGAACCGCCCACAAGCTGGTAGATGAAATCGCTCCTAAGTTGACAGGACGCGACAGCGGACATTTGCGGGTGGTGCGAACACGCCTGCGCCGTGGAGACAATGCCCAGCTGGCCCGAGTAAGCTTTGTAGATGATTTAAAGGAAGCACCGGTTGCCAAACCGACCGCAGCACCCAAAAAGGTTGCCACCCCGGCCAAGAACCCCGTTGCTAAAAAGGCCCCAGCCAAGAAAGCGGCAAAATAATGAAAACTTATAGCGCTAAACCAACAGATGTAACCCGCAAATGGTATGTAATTGACGCTTCAGAAGCGCCCCTGGGCCGCATGGCTACTGTTGTGGCAACTCTTTTGACCGGCAAAGGCAAGCCTCAGTTTACGCACCACATTGACTGCGGCGATTTTGTAGTTATCATCAATGCCCAAAATCTAGTAGTTACTGGAAACAAGATGGAAGACAAGAAATATTATCGTTATAGCGGCTACCCAAGCGGTCTTACTACCACGGCCCTGCAGGACTTGATGGCCAAAGATGCCACCCAGCCAATTTACAAAGCCGTTCGCGGCATGTTGCCGGTAAACAAGTTGCGCGCCGAACGGCTTAAACGACTAAAGATTTACGCGGGCGCAGAGCACGAACATGCCGCCCAGAAACCAGAAAAATTATCAGTGAAAGCAGGCAAATAATATGGCAGACAAAGCAAAACACTATTTCTACGCGCTTGGCCGGCGCAAAAGCTCTACTGCCCGCGTTCGCCTAATGAACGGCAAAGGAACTATTACTATCAACGGCAAATCAGCTGCCGAATACCTAGCAGATAGCAAATCACTGCTGCACGAACTAGAACGTCCCTTTATAGCCCTTGAGATTCAGAATAAGTACGACGTCAGCGCCGTTGTTTCCGGTGGCGGGCACAGCAGCCAGATAGACGCTATCCGCCTAGGAATCGCCAAAGCCCTAGCTGTCATGAACGAAGACCTCCGCAGCACACTCAAACGAGCTGACATGCTTGGCCGCGACCCTAGAGAAAAAGAACGCAAAAAGTTCGGCCTCAAAGGCGCTCGCAAACAACGCCAGTTCACGAAGCGCTAGCGGCTTCGCCTTATGAGAGGGGAATATCCCCTCTCATCGCGCCGGCAAAATGGAATACATTTTGGCGGGCTGCTCACCCCTAAGACATAAAAAGGTTGACAGTATTGACAATGGTGGTATATTAGACTCTATGTCAATAGACAACCATAGCACAACTTATTGGTTTACCGACTTTAACGAGGCGGTTATTTAAGTTTAGCTTTTTGCAAAACAACTCAACCGCCGAAACGGCGGTTTTTTAATATCTGAGGAGGAAATATGACGGAAGGCAAACCGAAACCGATAGAAATTATAGATGGCATCCCCCACGAAGTAACAATATTCATAGGTGATGGCAAGCTATACGATGCTGGGCACAAGGAAGGTGAGCCAATAAGGCAAGGTAGTAGACTTCTAAGACGCATAATCGATGTCGACCCAGCTCTGGGTGGTGTAGAAGAACCTCGGGTGACCATCACATCAGATATACCACCAATACCCGATGATCCGAACAAGCCTTGGTCCACTTGTTGAGTATAGGCAAGCCTACAGTAATTAAAATCAAAGAATAAGTCTTAGGATAGTAGATGACGCTGATTTGCGATAAGATAGGTATTAGTGGCGGAGCAAGTGGATATGACAATATTGGTACTTTGTAATGTGTGAAGAATTGCCTTCAGAAACAGCGGCGTTAGAAGACTCTTGCGTAGAGTCGACCGATGAAGGGGCTGTTTTTAGTGCTGAAGACATTGCCTTCGTGGCTCATGCTCATAAAATTGCCGCAGAAATTAACAGTATGCAAAGTGGAAATAAGGAAAGATTTGTGCCGTGGGGTAGATTGGATTGATTTATGAGTAAAGAAGTAATTTTGACGGGGCTTCGGGCCAACAACGACCTGCATATAGGCAACTATTTGGGGGCGCTTTTGCCTATGGTTGATATGGCAAACAAAAAGGCTGGCGAATACCAGATAAACTTGTTCGTGCCAGACCTGCATAGCTTTACGACGCCAGTTGACCACGGGTATCTACAGACGGGGATTATGCAAACCCTAAGCTTTTTCGTGGCCGCCGGACTGGATTTGGATAATTCAAGCATCAATCTATATCGTCAAAGTTACGTTCCAGCACACAGCGAGCTGGCAATTATATTAAACGGCTTTACCGGCATGGGCGAAATGTCCCGCATGACACAGTTCAAGGATAAAGCCGCCAAGCAGGGCCAAGACCGGCTTAGTATTGGTTTATTTGATTATCCGGTACTCATGGCAGCTGACATACTGCTTTACGGCGCAAGGTACGTTCCGGTTGGCGATGATCAAAGCCAGCACGTCGAGTTCGCGCGCGATATTGCACAGAGGATGAACGCAAAGTTTGGTGAGCTGTTTGTGGTGCCTGAACCAGTCAAGAAACAACACGAGTTCTTTGGTAAAGACCAAGGGCTACGCATCCGCGACTTATTAGACCCGACCAAAAAGATGAGCAAGTCGGATGAAACTGGCAAGGGCGTCATATTCCTGACGGATACGCCGGCAGAGGCCAAGGCGAAAATTATGGTTGCGGCGACCGATTCATTTGGCGACGTTCAATATGACTACGTAGAACGTCCGGGAGTAAGTAATTTATTGGATATTTTAAAGCTACTTGGTGGCAGTCCGGATAAGTTCATTGGCCAAAAACAATACGGCGCACTTAAAACTGCCGCGTCTGATGTTGTGGCCGACTTTTTGACAGATTTTCAAGCGAAACTTGCCAAAGTGGACGAAAAGGCAGTGCTCCAAAAACTAGAAACTAGCGAACTTGCCATGAACGAGCAGGCAAACAAGACACTTTTAAAAGTTCAAAAAGCCGTTGGCCTGCGGAAATGATTCGTTCAGAGGTTGTGCCCAAACAGCGGCTGGACCACTATCTCGCCGAACGATACACAGACATTAGCCGCGCGTTTCTACAAAAGCTGTGCAATACCGACCAAGTACTGGTAAATGGCCAGCCGGAAAAATCAGGTTTTAAGTTGAAGCCAACAGACGAAGTCAGAGTATTGTACGACATGGCCGGGATTGAGAAAATTGAAGACACAGACCTGCCAATTCTATATCAAGACGACGATGTGCTGGTTATAAACAAGCCGGCGGGCGTGATTAGCCATGCCCGGGGCAAGTTTTGGAACGAACCATCGGTAGCATCTTTTATCCGCCAACTTACCGCACAGCCGGGCGACCGAGCGGGTATTGTCCACCGGCTAGACAGAGCTACCTCTGGTGTTATGATTTGTGCCAAAACTCAGGCATCCATGGCGTTTTTACAAAAGCAGTTCGCGGACAGAAGCGTTGCAAAAACATACATGGCAATAGTAGCGGGCCACCTGGACCCCAAGCGCGCAATTATAGACATGCCGATTGAGCGCAACCCCAAAGCGCCGTCCACGTTCAGGGTTGGCCCAAACGGTAAAACCTCCCAGACGGCATACAAAGTCATAAAGTCATCTGAAAAGTATGACGAGGTGGAGCTGGAGCCCAAAACCGGCCGTACCCATCAGCTGCGAGTGCATCTGGCCAACCAAGGCCATGCTATCGTGGGCGACATACTGTATGGTGGCGAACCCGCAAAACGACTGCTTTTGCATGCTTACCAGCTAACTATCTCTCTGCCGAACGGAGAAGTGCAGACTTTTGACGCTCCGCTTCCATCCGAATTTGAAACATATACCAATAAAACAGCATGAATAACCTGCTGTTGCACCCAACTACCGAACACCAGCTCCAGGCACTTTTGCAGTCCCGGCCGCACGCCCTTTTGATATTTGGGCCACCCGGTACAGGCAAAGGTGCTCTGGCGGATCAGTTTGTAGAACGGACACTGGGCGCAAAATCGCCGGTCAATAACCCTTATTTCCTAGAAATCAGCCCCGCCCCAGCCAGCATAGGCATAGAAAGCGTGCGGGCTATCCGGGACTTTTTACGGCGCAAAACGACTGGAAAAACGGAGCTGAGGCGGATTATTCTGCTCAAAGAAGCTCAGACAATGACCGAAGAGGCTCAAAACGCCCTGCTCAAGACCCTTGAAGAGCCTCCCGCGGATACCATGGTTATTTTGACTGCTAGCGACCCCACGGCTCTAAAAGCTACCATTCGCTCCCGTTCGCAGCAGTTGCTGGTTCTGCCGGTGAGCCAGGAAGCTGCCGAAACATACTTCAAGGCCGCCGGTTACCAACAGCAGGCCATACAAACCGCCTACTACATGAGCGAAGGCCGGGTAGGGCTACTCAAAGCCCTTCTGGATGGAGCCAGCGACCACGAGCTTGTACGGGCCATTGTCCAAGCCAAAGAGCTTCTAAAAACTTCGTCTTATGATCGGTTGCTTCAGGTTGACAAACTTAGTAAAGAAAAACAGCAGCTCGCCTGGCTGTTACAGGGCCTGGAGCGAGTGGTCACCAGCGGCCTGGGTCAAGCAGCCGATAAAAACAAACCAGACGCGGTCAGAAAATTTTATGTTTTGAGCAAGCAGATTCAGCAAACTCAGGAAGCGCTGGCCAAAAATGCCAATACCAAAATTGTGTTGACCGAGTTATTTATGAACATTTAGTATATAATGCAACTGAATCATGTATGAATTAGCCCTGCTTTTGGGTTTCGGAATTTTGGCCTTGCGAGGTACAAGTCTTCGAGAAGAAGAATTGTCTCCTTTGCCGCGTAAAATCAGCGACAAACTTGGCCGGCTATGGGACATTGCCCACCAGGGCATGCGCGAAAACCGCTTTTTGCGCGCCGAAAAAGCCCTGCTGACCATACTCAAGATTGACGAAAAAAACGCCGCCGCCTACAACCGGCTCGGCATCCTATACGCCAAGCAAAAAGAATACAAAGACGCGATTGACTGTTTTGAAATCGCCAGCTCCATAGAACCGACCGCCTCGTCGCTCCACAACCTGGGACTTATCTACTACGAAACAGAAAACTATCCCAAAGCCTCAACTGCGTTTGAGCAAGCCATAAAACTAGAAGACGAACTGGCCGCCCGCCACATAGCTTACGCCAAAGTCCAGGAAAAACTAGGCAATACCAAACTAATGATCCAAGAGCTAGAACGAGCCGTAGAACTAGAGCCAAACAAAGAAAGCTACACACTGCTCATGAATAGTTATCGTAACGGCGGCCAGGCAGAAGAAGCCGACGTGGTAGAGCAAAAACTCTCCAAACTCATCATCCCCTCAGGCCAAGCCAAACGAATAGTCCGCCCCAAACGGGTTGTCATATAACCCCTGTTTTGTTACACTTCAGCGGTGCTGTAAGCCACCTTAGCTCAGCTGGTTAGAGCGACTGTTTTGTAAACAGTAGGTCGTCGGTTCGAATCCGACAGGTGGCTCCATGCAGGGTTAGTGAAGCGGTCAAACACGGCAGACTGTAAATCTGCTGGCTTATGCCTTCGTAGGTTCGAATCCTACACCCTGCACCATTTTTGTATTTTTTGCCGTCGTAGCTCAGTGGTAGAGCATCGCCATGGTAAGGCGGGGGTCAGGAGTTCAAATCTCCTCGACGGCTCCAGTATTGCAAACCTAGCTCACATCTGTTAGAATCAATTCTCATATGGCAAAAAAAGGCGGAAAACGTAAGATTGTAGGTTTGGTGTCCGAAGAAAGCGGCCACCGGCATTATTACACTCGCAAAAACGCGCAAAACACTCCTGACAAACTGGAACTGAAAAAATACGACCCGGTCCTACGCAAGCACGTTTTGTACGTGGAAACTAAAAAATCTCTGGGTCGCAACGAAGTTAAAAAGAAAAAATAACATCTCATCTCGGTGACAAAACAAAGTAAATCGGCTATGATTACTCCGTTAGTCGCATATTATTGAAGGGGCGTAGCTCAGCTGGTTAGAGCGTTGGTCTCCAAAACCAAAGGCCGCGGGTTCGAATCCCTCCGCCCCTGCCATTCGACTCACTTTGTTCGACCATGGCCGCAGTCCGGTCTTTGCGCCAGCGATGTAATTGTTATAATATAGTACCCGATGGCAAAACTTCAGCTTTCTCAACCCACGCTGTTCCTGCTTTTTGGCTTCCCTGGAGCCGGCAAGACGTATTTTGCACGTCAATTGTGTGAAGAACTTCAAACCGCCCATGTGCAGGGAGACAGAATCCGATTTGAGCTGTTTGAAAAACCACGCTACGACCGCCAAGAAAACGAAATTGTAACGCACATCATGGAATACATGGCCGAAGAGTTCCTGCAGGCCGGTATAAGCGTGGTTTTTGACGTAAACGCCTTGCGCGCCCGCCAGCGTCGCGAGCTGCGCGATATGGCGCGCCGGAACAAAGCCCAGAATGTACTGGTGTGGTTCCAAATTGACATAGAAAGCGCTTTTGAGCGGGTTGCCAAGCGCGACCGGCGTAAAATCGATGACAAATACAGCATGCCGCTAGACCGTACTACCTTTGAGTCGCTTATTGCCGGCATGCAAAACCCCGCCATCACAGAAGATTATATGGTCGTAAGCGGCAAGCGGACGTTCCAAACCCAAAGAAGCGCGGTTATAAAAAAACTATATGACATGGGTTTGCTGCAATCCGAGCAAACAACAGCTGGAATTGCCAAGCCAAATTTGGTAAATCTTGTCCCTAATTCCAGCGGCGGCAGGGTTGACCCCTCGCGCCGGAACATCACCATCCGCTAGTTAAAACTCCCGCAAACTACGTATTTTGCAGAAGTCCTATAGACTAGTAGGATGGCGCAGAAACAAATACATTTGCCTGGCATAGGCCAGGTAAACCTGCAGAAACGCCGCGGCGCCCGCAGCATCCGCATAACCGTGGGCCACGATGGCGCGATTCGCGTGAGTTTGCCCGCGTGGTCGCCCTACAAAGCCGGTGAAGCTTTTGTGCTGAGCAAGCGCGATTGGATTCAGCAGCAGCAAGCCGGCAAATCAAAACATGTATTTAAGCCCAATGAGCGGGTTGGCAAAGCCCATCGAGTTCGGTTTATATTCGAAAACCGTACGGCTATCACTAGCCGGGTTACAAACACCGAATTGATAATCCGCTTACCCTTGGATATGGAACCGACTGACCCACGAGTGCAAATTGCGGTATACGCCGCCGCCGTGCGGGCTCTCAAGCAAGAAGCCAAAAACCTTTTGCCCAGGAGACTAAGCACGCTGGCCAATCAGCACGGGTTTAGCTACCGCTCCGTGTCTGTAAAACGACTCAAAAGCCGCTGGGGAAGCTGCAGCTCCCAAAAAGACATCGCGCTCAACTGTTTCCTGATGCAACTGCCATGGGAATTAATAGATTACGTGCTGCTCCATGAGTTGCTGCACACCAGAGTTATGGCACACGGCAAGGCTTTTTGGGCTGAACTTGACCGTTACGTAGCTGATTTGCCCAGGAAACGAAAAGCCATCAAAACTTACCAGCCGGCACTTGTAGCTCAAGATTAATTGAGCATTAATAAGCCGTACTCTTTGCTACAATATGCTTATGCAAAAACAAGTCAGAGAAACAGCTACGACTAAAAATAAAGTCGTAGCCTCGGCCAAACTGCTCGCGCACGCTGTCAAAAGCAACATTACGCCAAACGTGGGGCTGGAACGCGAACGCTTAACCAGCCTGATAAACAGCATGGGGGACGGCGTACTGGCCATAGACGAAAAGTTCAAAATAGTAGTCAGCAACGGCGCCGCACTTAACATTTTGGATGTTAACACCACTCTAACCGGCAAAAAGCTCAGCGACGTACTGCATATGTTGGATAAAAATAACCACGAGCTGGATCTCATAGAACTAATTTCTAAGACCCGGACATCCCACGCTTCCCGAGAATGGCGTATAAAATATTCAGACGGCAGCACTGTGAACCTGTACGTTAGCATAGCGCCAGTCCGCTTAGGCTTCGGCCAACAAGGTATGAGAGGCTACGTAATCCTGCTACGTGATATTACGCGCGAAAAGTCGCTGGAAGAAGAACGAGACGAGTTTATCAGCGTGGTCAGCCATGAACTCCGCACGCCTATAGCTATAGCCGAAGGCAACATTGGCAACGCGGAATTTATTTTGGAAAAATCGGGACTTGCCAACAAAGAAATTCAAGGCGCGCTGCAACAAGCCCATGATCAGGTGGATTTTTTGGCTGGTTTGATAAATGATTTGGCCACCCTGTCTCGAGCCGAACGCGGCAAACTGCAAGTGGACGTAGAGTCTATCAACGCCTATGAGCTGCTCAAAGATTTATTGGCAAACTACACCCCGCAGGCCGAAGCAAAAAAACTCACAATATCATGCCAGCCTGACCCCAAACTTGAACTACTGCTGTCATCCAAACTGTACGTTCGAGAAATATTGCAAAACTTTATAACCAACGCCATCAAATACACCGAAAAAGGCGGCGTGAGCATAAGCGCCAGCTCCAAACCAAATGGCATTGAATTCCGGGTCAGCGACACGGGGATTGGCATCAGCAAGCCCGACCAAGAAAAAGTGTTTGAGAAATTTTTCCGGTCCGAAGATTACCGCACTCGGCAAAATACCGGCACGGGACTGGGCCTGTACGTAACCATGAAACTAGCCAGTCTAATCCACGCGAAAATAAGCGTAGAAAGCGAACTCAACAAAGGCTCCACCTTCACAATCTTTATCCCTAACCTGCAGTAAAGCTCAAAATCCAAAATCCAAAGTTCAGATAAATACCAAGTCTCAAACGGGCTAGCTAGAACTAGGTTTGGTATTTGAGATTTTGAAGTTTATTTGGAACTTGAAGTTTGAACTCTGGACTTTTCCTCGTCTAGCGAAGGCAGACGAGGAATTACGTGCATGACGGGGATGCAGATATTGCGGTCTTTCCAAGCCACGGTGAAAAACTCGTATTGGATCATGGAGGCGTAGCCAACCGCAAGTTCGCTAAAAGCAGCCACGGGAAAGCTCAGTAATGCCAATAAACTGTTGGCCGGGTCAGTAATGTTCACTATTGAAACATGGGCAATCACTAGCAACAGGCAAGTGAGCCCCGCAACCAGCGGGTTGATTGAAGCTGCCCATATGCTGGCTGCCAAAAATACGAATGGCAATAACAAAAACAACACGTTTATAACGGTGATTATCAGCGCCCACTCCGGCCGCCGGCGAATCTGCGGGTAACGGTTACGAATCGCGGAAGCGTATTGCTGGTGAAAGTTTTTGGCGGTTTTTACTTCCAGCTCGCCGCTGCTGCGGACAAAGCTGTATTTATCTGTTTTGACAAGTTCGCGCGCAAAGTATCCTTCTGGCAATATAGTATGGCTGACGGCCGCGAAACCGCCGTATCTTTTCAAATCGTCACGATCAATCATCCAGCAGGTACCAAGCACAGAAGGCTTGTTAAACAACCGTCGTGGCAAAGCCAGTTCCCACCAGTAGCGCATGGGCTGGAAAAACGCGTCCGCCAGCGAGCTTTGGCTTCTGACCGGGAGCACGCTCAACATGGTCTTTTTGCGGGCGGCGAGCAAATTTACCATGCTGCGGATAGCGTGCGGGCCAAACCGGGCGTCCGCGCCGCAAAAAAGCACTAAATCACCACTGGTCTCCCTGTAAAGCTGCTGGTAAGCCTGGTTTTTTGCCAGCCAGCGCTCGGCGGGTGGTTCGCCCTGTACAAACCGCACGCCATCTTGGGCAAAGCTTTTGATAATTTCGGCAGTTTTACCCTGTGAACAGTCGTCTAGCACTATAATTTCCAACTTTGGGTAATCATTGGCCAAAACGGTGCGTAAACACTCCTGTAGGTCGGTGCTCTCATTGCGGGCCGGTATGGCCACGGTTACGGTCGGCAGCTCGCGGTCTGGCAAAAACGTGTCGGGCGGTTTGTAACGGAGTTTATAAATATTACGCGTCACTATCGCTAAAATTGCTGCTGCAACCGCCAGCTGCAGCACCGCGAAGCCCTGCGTATATGAGCTACCCAACAAAGTAAAATACAGTATAAGCAAAACAACCGCCAGGGGATGCAGGAAAAACAACCGCAGGCTGGTGCGCCCCGTTGACTGCTTTAAGTATTGTGCATGCATGCGATTTTTGACAATCCTGAGCATGTTGCCCCCGCGAAATACCGCCAAAAGCCCGAACGGTACGGCCAGAAACAGCCCCAATTGAACTACTAGCCAGCCAGATGTAACCAGTATCAAAACAGTAATCAGCGCCGCCAGAAACCGCCGCGCGCGCCAAAGCGGCCCAACCAAAAGCAGGCTGCCTTCTGCTATAAACGACATAAACCAAAGCTCAAGCATACTCAGGCTCTATAATACCTCAGCTTTTAGCTTTTGTACTTTACACTTTTCACCTTATGCGTTATATTGACAACTGGCGAACCTATAAATTAGGTTCTTTTTATTTGGAGAAACACGTGGCAGACAACGACGAAGTCAAAAAACCCATTCCACAAGCTCAGGGTAAACGCCAGCTCAAAAAGCAGCCGACTGTCCGCGAGCGCGCCGAAAAAGCGGGCGGCGATAAAAAACAGCGCCGTATCAAACAGGCCGGCTCTACTATCGCCAAACCGTTCAAAGCCGCCGCTCGCACTGGCCGCAAGGAATACTATTTGCCCCTGCCAGACAACAAAGCCGGCCGTTTCCTGAACAAGCGCCGCAAAGTAGTACCTGGCTATTTCCGTGGCGCGTGGGGTGAAGTCAAGCAGGTCAAGTGGCCCGGCCGCAAAGAAACAGTCAAACTTACGTTCGCGGTATTTATGTTCGCTATCTTTTTCATGATTATCATCACGGCGGCGGACTTTGTATTGGACAAATTATTTAAACAATTGATACTGAAATAGGAGTAATTTTTATGGTAAAGCGCTACGACGCCACAAAGCAATGGTACGCCATTCACACCTACAGCGGCTACGAAGAAAAAGTAGCCGAAAGTATCCGCCAGCGTACCGAAAGCCTGGACATGAAAGACAAAATCATCCAGGTACTGGTGCCCAAAGAAAAAATGATTGAAGTCAAAAACGGCAAGCGCAAGGTAGTGGAAAAGCGGATTTTCCAGGGCTACGTGCTGGTCCAGATCAAAATGACCGAAGACGCCTGGTACATCGTGCGTAACACGCCGTCCGTAACAGGCTTTGTGGGCAGTGGCACTGAACCTACGCCAATTAGCGCTGACGAAATAGACAAAATCATGAAGCGCATGGGCCGTGACGAACCAAAACACAAGATTGATTACAAGATTGGCGAAGTCGTGAATATAATTGATGGACCGTTCAAAGGTTTTGACGGCAGCATCAACGAAGTAGACCAGACCAAAGGCAAGCTAAAAGTCCTGGTAAACATGTTCGGCCGTGAAACCCCAGTGGAACTTGACAGCCTTCAAGTTAAAAGAGTTTAACAATGTTTGAAATTGATCAAGTTTGTCATGCCATTGAGTCTTGGCAGCCCTACGAGACTACCGATGCAGTATCAGACTTGTACTATCGGGTCGTTGACCTAGCGACCAAACCAAGTCCAACAGCTGATGATTTCAGACGATTAGGGATTGCCCGACTCGATTTGTCTCTCGAAGAAGATGATATTACTAAATGCGTTGAGTCGAGAGACGATTGGTATAGAGAAGGAAGTCTGGTTGTGGCGTTTTTCAGTTCACTCAGTCAAATAGACGAGATAATTGCTGGACAACAGTGGTCGGAGAGAGTATAATACAGTAGTTACGCACTCCTAAAGGAGTATTTTTTATGGCAAAAAAAGTTACAGCAAATTTGAAAATGAAAATCAAAGGCGGGCAAGCCTCAGCAGCACCGCCGGTTGGAAGTACCCTCGGCCAATACGGCGTGAATATGATGGATTTCATAGGTCCGTTCAATGAAGCCACCAAAGACCAGATGGGGCAAGACCTAACTGTACATATTGCAATCTACGAAGACCGCACCATGGATTTTAGAACAGTAGGCGTACCAACAGATGACCTAATCCGTAAAGCTTTGGGCATCCAAAAGGGTTCCGGCAAACCAAACACTGAAAAAATTTCCAAAAAACTAACAGACGCGCAGTTGACCGAAATCTCTGAAACTAAAGCAGGCGATATGAACACAGACAACATCCTCGCAGTTAAAAAAATCGTAGCCGGTACCGCCCGCAGCATGGGCGTGGAGGTTGAATAATGGCGAGCCCAGAAACCTCCGCCGAAGCATTCCCTCGGCGTTTTGATTTAATTGCGGCCGCCACAAGGCTTGCAGACGCAAGAGACGCACTTGCATTGGCCAGTCTGGAGAGAATAGAGGCCGAGACAGCGTTTCGGGACAGTTTTTTTGCCCTGCCACACGAAGAGAGACTAGCTGTTACTAGAACGCCAATTGTAGACAGGCAACTTGCCGACATCAATAACGGATATCGCTATACGGACAGATAGAAAATTAATACGTGGGAGGCCGTAAGAAAGCCGCACGCACCACGAAAGGAGTCCTAAATGACAGAAACTAAGACGAAAGCAGTTAAAAAGGCCAAAAAGCCTGTTAAGGAGGCGGAAGATGGGACTATTGAAAAAACTACTCCGCTTGCGGCTGAAACAGCTGAGGAATCAAAAGTAGCAAAGCCTGCCGCAAAGGCTGGTAAACGTAGCGAAAAGGCGCTCAAAGAAACCGAAGAAAAACAGGCCAAACAAGAGCGCAAGAGTGTTACGAAAGACACCACGGATGAAAATCCAACCAAAGCCAAACAAAAACCCAAAACTAGAACTGTACTGGAGCGCAAAAGTAAAAAGTTCCGAAAAGCCGCCGAACAGGTTGAGGCTGGCAAAACCTATAGTCTAAAGGACGCGCTTGAATTAGCGGTCAAAACCAGCCCGGTCAAATTTGATGCTACCGTTGAGCTGCACGTCCGTTTGGGGATTGACCCGCGCCAAGCCGACCAGAACCTGCGCGACACTATTGTTTTGCCAGCAGGCAGCGGCAAATCGGTGCGGGTGGCTGTATTCGCAGATGCCGATCAAGTAGTTGCTGCCAAAAAGGCCGGCGCCGACGTAGCAGCCGCGGATGAGTTTTTGCAACAGCTAGAAAAGGGTGCGATTGATTTTGACATACTGATCACCACTCCCCAGCAAATGGCAAAATTGGGCAAATACGCCCGTTTGCTAGGCCCCAAAGGCCTGATGCCAAATCCCAAAAGCGGTACGGTAACCACAGACATCGCTAAAGCAGTAGCCGAAGCCAAAACCGGACGGGTTGAATACCGGGTGGACAGCACCGGAATTGTGCACGTAGGAATTGGCAAAGTCAGTTTTGGGGCTGACAAATTGCTCCAAAACGGCCAAGCACTGCTAAGTAGCATCAAAAACAACCGCCCCGCCAGCCTAAAAACTACTTATGTGAAGTCAATTTTTGCCACAACCAGCATGGGCCCAAGTATTTCTGTGGAAATAACAGAAATATAATTTTCAAACCCTCAATTTTCAGATGCCGAGGCTAGAAGTTTGATATTTGAAAATTGAAAATTATACCTGCGCATTCAGAATGTATTTAGCTTTAAGCATCAGCGTTTTCTCTGGTACAATACCCTTATGATTATTTTAGGCATGACCGGACCGATTGGCCACGGCAAGACAACTTTTGCCGAAACCCTAACCGAGCTGGAACCTTCTACGGTGCACTTTGAGTCTTCGCTTATAATCGCGGAAGTCGGCAATGCGATGCAGGCGGCTTTAACGGACATACCGGACCCGTACAACGTGGAACGGCTAAATAATTGGTTGCGCACCCTGCCGGCAATATTACTGGAAGTAACCCACGTGCATTGCACGTTTGAACAGGTAAAGTTAGACCAACTTTCCATGGAAGAACACCCGATTGAGTTTCAAAAACTAATCCTGCACGTTGAAAACCTGCAGCGCAAACCGGAACTTATGCGGCAGCAAATTACCAAAGAAAACAAAGAAAGCTACCGGCCGTTTTTGCAATGGCTGGGCGGTTATTTGGTGCAGCGCATAGACAGCGGCATCTGGTATAACGAAATTGTGCGGCGCATCCGTCAGGCTAGTTCCGCCGGCGCCCAGCTGTGCATTGTGGGCGGTTTGCGCTACCCTACAGACGCGGCTATTTTGCGGGGAGCAGGCGCTTTAATTATCAAAGTCTATCGCCCGGGCCATTTGCAAAGCGATTTGATGGATCCGACGGAGCGAGAACGGCAGAACATACAAGTAGACTGTACTATCATGAGCAACGGCACATTGGCGGACGTAAAACGGTTGGCACCTTTGTTTTATGCGGATCTAAAGGCCAACAAACTGAACGCTATTTACAGAACCGCTACAGTGTAAACCATAAACAATTTGTTGTAAGACAATAATACAACAGTAAAGTCTAGTACTAGCCTGTTCTCACCCGTACAATAGGAGTGAGGATTTATGTCGGTTTATAGCAATATCCAAATCAAAGACGCCATCAAGCGGGGACACATAGTCTTTCATCCTTACGCCGAGCCAAACATCGCTGGCAGTAGCATAGACGTGACGCTCGGCGAATGGTTTTACCGCACGGAGCGCCCCAGCGAGGGTGGTTTTTATAACCCGTTTGATCCGGATGCCGTCCAGAAATACTTTGGTGAACCCCTAAAAGCCGAAATACACGCCGAATGGGCGGAAAAACACGGCCGCAAACTGTTTGCAAACATACCGCCCGGCCACCCAATCATCGTGCTTCGCCCCAAAGAACGCATTTTGGGCCACACCCACGAATTTATAGGCATCAAAGCACCGGGGACCAGCACCATGCAGGCCCGCAGTACCTGGGGAAGGAATGGCGTAGCCGTTTGTTTGGACGCCGGCTGGGGAGATCCTGGCTACATAAACCGCTGGACTATGGAAATCTACAACATGAACGAGCACGAAAGCGTGGTTTTACCGGTAGGGGAGCGGATTGCGCAGATGGTGTTTTACGAAACTGGCCCGGTTGACAGCGAGTACAAAAAGCTCAGCGGCAAATATCAGTCGGCCGAAAGTGCCGACCTGCCGTCTATTATCGCAAATTGGCAGCCCGAACAAATGCTGCCGCGCGCCTACAAAGACACGCGGAAACTACCGGAGCAGATCAAAGGTTTAAAAGCATGATGGGCAAGGACAGGCCCGTGGGCACAGGCACGTTTCTAGCCATAGAAGGCACCGACGGCTCAGGCAAAGGCACCCAGTTTGCCAAGCTGGAGCAGCGGCTCAAAGGCGAGGGCTACGATGTCGCGACCTTTGATTTTCCTCGCTACGACGAGCCTTCGTCTTACTTTGTAAAACAATATTTGAACGGCCAATACGGTACCGCCGAACAGGTCGGACCGTATACTGGGTCGCTATTTTACGCGCTTGACCGCTACCAGGCCGCCGAACAGATAAGACAGGCGCTGAGTGATGGCAAAATAGTTATCGCCAATCGTTTCACTGGCAGCAATATGGCGCACCAAGGCACCAAATTCAGGCATGCTGAGGAAAGGCGCGGGTTTTTCATATGGCTGGACAATCTGGAATTTGAAATGCTCAAAATCCCGCGGCCGGACCGGTCAATTGTTTTACGGGTACCGGCAGAAATTGCCCAAAAACTAGTTGACCAAAAGCAAACGCGCAGCTACACGGACAAAAAACGCGATTTGCACGAAGCTGACCTGGCTCACATGGAACAAGCCGTGGAAGTATATGATGACCTGTGCCAGCTGTTTCCAAAAG
Organism: uncultured Candidatus Saccharibacteria bacterium; assembly: GCA_964593805.1. Classification (GTDB taxonomy): domain Bacteria; phylum Patescibacteriota; class Saccharimonadia; order Saccharimonadales; family JBBQAJ01; genus JBBQAJ01. The sequence continues at coordinate 522,231 of CAZQHP010000001.1, forward strand.
ACTTTACCCGTCTCGACTGTGTGCGTGATGGCAAATTAATGGGTGTTGATGCCGTTGCCAAACTTCTGTGGCAGTCGGTCGAACCGCACCTGCCACCAAAGCCGAAGGGTGGAGGGCCCAGAGCAGACAACAGAGTCGCGGAGACCAAAGTCGAAAACCCAAAGACAAATGTCCAAAAAACAGACAATCCATATATTGAAAAAACCGCGACCGGCTACCAAGTAACCCCCGCAGGGCAGACATTTTTGGATCTGAGCGTTACCAATAGCCAGGACGACGTCTACGCCTTTAGCGAAAAACTCAGCCCGACCACCATTGCCGCCGCCATGGCGCGCCTGTCCCGCCGCGGTGATGATATGCGTGTTACGCTTTTGGACGAATTCGCACATGCTATGGGCAAAGACCAAAAACTGCTACAACGCGTTATTTCAGCCTACGGCGACGATTCTGTCCAGCAGCTGGTCGGCCAGCACGTCGTGGTAGAAAACGCCAGTAATTTGCTAACCAAAAAGCTTGAATGGGGCCGTTTGGCCGCTTATTTGGAGCAATCCACCCGCTATATATACTTTGATAAAAAAGATGAAAACGGCAAGTACAAATACTTCACGCCGAAACATTTTGACTCAAAAACCGCCAAAACCTATGAAACGGCTATGGATCAGATATTTGACCTGTATTCAGACATGGTTCACAAACTTACCACGTACGTGCGCGATAAATCTGACGTGCCAAAAGCCGAACAAGACATAGCCTGGCAAGGTGCCACGCGCGCTCAAGCCTGCGACGCCATACGCGCGGTTTTGCCTGTGGCTACCAAAGCAACCGTAGGTATTTATGCCTCGGGACAAGCTCTGGAAAGCCTAATTATGCACCTGATGGCGGACGATTTGCCCGAAGCCGTTCATGTAGGCAAACAGCTGCTTGCAGAAGCCCGCAAAGTCATACCCACGTTTTTAGAGCGAGCCGATAAACCAGAGCGCGGCGGCGCTACTATTGCTTACAGCGCCAATACTCGGCACGCTGTAAAAGAGCTTGCTGGCAAGTATTTGCCAGACAACCACGCCAGCACCGCGGACGAAGTACAACTGGTGTCTTATTGGCCCCGCAACGAACTGGATCTGGTTCCAGATATGCTGTATGAACACAGCAGCTTGCCGCTCAAAGATTTGCAAACCCAAACGGCCAAATGGTCGATTGCCAAAAAAGAGGAAGTTTTTTCAGCTTACGTTGGCGAAAGATTAAACCGCCGGCACAAGCCGGGCAGAGCCATAGAAAAAGCGCACTACAGCTGGGATTTGGTGTGCGACTACGGGATTTTTCGCGACCTCCAGCGGCACCGCATGGTGGACGACATGAACTGGCAGCTTTTGACTCCGCGCTACGGCTATGAAGTGCCCAAGCTTGTTGAAGACGCTCAGTTGGCTGAAATGTTTGAAAAGTGTTTCGACCTAAGCCTAGAGTTGTACAGCGCTCTTCAGGCGGCTGGCTACGCGCTGGAGGCCCAGTACGCCACCCTGCTGGGGCACCGCATGCGCTGGAAAGTTACCTATAATGCCCGCGAAGCTTTTCATTTCCATGAACTCCGAACCAGTCCGCAGGGTCACCCGGGATACCGTAAATTGGTACTTCAAATGCACGAAAAACTTGCCGAGGTGCACCCCATGATGAGTGAGGCCATGAAGTTCGTAAATCAAGACGAAGACCCGGAACTGACCCGCCTAGCCGCCGAACGCGCCACCCAGTTCAAGCTCCAGCAGCTAGATTAACTTGGGTTCAGAAAATCACCGGGGCAGGAGACCCCAACTCTACAGCCGCATACCAAGCTAACTGCAGCTCTCCGGCAGCATCGCTCACGCCTTTGCCGTAGAGTGCTGCTCTGCCCGCAACGGCCTGTAGCTGTGTCGCTTCAGTAAGCGGCATGAACTCTACTCCGACTAATGCTCGGAATGTATCGTGCACTGTTTGGTGATACTCGTTCATATCGCGGTTGACAGAGTTAAATACAAAATGCCAAAGAAGTGGATTCTCGGCAGGCGAATCGCCAAAAAGCTTAAACTGGGCGTGCATCTTTTCTGCCCAACTCGTTGCATGCATGACTGGATTTTGGCGTATTTCTTGAGCCGACAACACGTGCACACGATGATCCGCACGTTCGTATTCTACGACTTTTTCTACGGCTGAACGTCTTTTTTGATTTATTGTCATATTTATCTCGCTGGTGTTTCTATAATTTGTTATACGCTTACGTTTAGGGCTTGTCAATAATGTTTTTTAGGTGTATGTTTATCAATTATGGGTACTCGACCAAAGCACAGTTTGCAACTCCTCCTCGGCCTTACAGGGCTGTGCTTCACAATGGTTGAAGCCTGATCCGCCGCGGCGGACATTGCACAGCCCCGAGCATCAGGCTTCACCGCCTGATTTTTTTAATATCTTGAGGAGTCTATTATGTGCAGTGATGGCAGTTGTGTAGAAAGTGCTGAGTTTTTTATGGAAATCAATCCTAATCTTTATGCCGGGGCAATTGGCATTGCTAGCCGCGAAGAAGTGGCAAAAAAAATAGTCAGCGAAGTTGTGGTTCTTTTGCCATATGACGGGGCAGACGCAAACATGGGCCCGGCAAAAACGGCCGTTTCCACGGACACCAGAGCTAATTTGATCCCTTGACCGCAAGAGTCTACTCTGGTAGAATCATCTCGTTACCAAAGACAGCGACGATCCGCCTAGGCGGACTTGATAATGTCGCCGAGGTGCAAGCCGACAATTTGTTTTTGTTTGTGAGCATGTTTTTAAGCCCCTGGTAACACCAGGGGTTTTTGGTACTAAACAACTTGTACGGTCGAAGCAAGTTGAATGATCAATAATCAAGTGTCAATGGTCAATGAATGTAGAAATGGTTTAATCATTTAATGCATTGACAATTCATTGAACAATGAGCATTGACGCATTGAACATTAACCTCCAGAGGAGGACAGATGGCCTTAACCAAAAATAAGAAGAATGAAGTCGTCACCGAAGTCAGCCAGCTTTTGGCTGATTCTAAGTTGACGGTTATTGCGGCCTATCAGGGTACTTCTGTGAAAGCACTGCAAGCACTGCGCAAAAGCGGCCGCGAAAATGGCACCACGCTCAAAGTTGTCAAAAACCGGCTGGTAGTCCAGGCTCTCAAAGCCAATGACACCACCAAAGACATTGATACCAGCGCGTTGACTGGCATGCTCCTGTATGCTTTTAACAGCCAGGACGAGGCAGCGCCAGCGCAAACTTTGGCAAATTTTGCTAAAACCCAGCCAACGCTGCAGTTTGTGGGCGCAATCACCGCCGAAGGCGCTTTTATGGCAGCCGACGAAGTAAAAGTATTTGCCGCGCTGCCGGGCAAAAATCAACTTATTGCTGGCATCATCAACACCCTTAATTCACCCGTGCGCGGTGTTATGGGAAGCTTGTCCGGCAATTTGCATGGAATTTTACAAGCCCTGGAAGCCAAAGCTGCTAATTAATTGAAAGGAATCACGAAATGGCAACAGATCTAAAGAAATTCGCGGAACAGCTGGTAAATCTCAGCGTTCTCGAAGTAAATGAACTAGGAACAATCCTCAAAGACGAATATGGCATTGAACCAGCCGCCGCGGCTGTGGCCGTAGCTGCTCCAGCTGGTGGAGAGGCTGCTCCAGCCGCCGAAGAAAAATCTGAATACGACGTCGTCCTCAAAGACGCTGGCGCTCAGAAGGTAGCTGTTATCAAGGCAGTTAAGGATATAACCGGTCTGGGTCTTGGCGAAGCCAAGGCTGTAGTAGACGGCGCTCCAAAAACTGTTTTGGAAAAAGCCAAAAAAGAAGACGCCGAAAACGCCAAAAAAGTGCTTGAAGAAGCCGGCGCTACCGTAGAATTGTCATAATTCAACGGTTAGCCGGAGTCCGCTACAGCGGATCGGGCAATCCGAGCTTATGGACTATCGCCGCCCTAGTAGGGCGGTTTTAGTTTATGACGTCTAGCCAGCGACAATTGCCCTCTTTACACCATCTTCCGCATCACGTATCCTAAGTACAAGCGTTATTAACGCCGGTTATTTATATATATGAAACAAATAGAAGGTAAAGTCTAAATGCCTAGGCTCCCGACCCCCGGTGGTGACAATGGAACATGGGGAGATGTCCTCAATGAGTTCTTGAGCGTTGAGCATAATGCTGACGGTACCTTGAAGACTTCCGGTTCGCTGGCATCTAAGGCCGATGATAGCGCAGTTGTTAAACTCACTGGCGCCCAAACCGTAGCTGGCGTTAAAACTTTTTCTAGCTCGCCGGTGGTACCGGCCCCAACCAGCGGCACAGACGCCGCCAACAAGACTTACGTAGACACCACAGCCTCCGCCGGTACCCCTGATGCTGACGCCACTACTAAAGGTAAGCTCCAACTAGCTGGCGACCTAGCCGGCACCGCAGCTAGTCCCCAAATAGCCACTGGCGTCATAGTTAACGCCGACATTAATGCTGCCGCAGCTATAGCCAAGTCCAAGTTGGCTAGTTTGGATATTGTAGATGCTGACGTCAATGCCGCCGCTGCCATAGCCCAGTCTAAGATTGCAAGCCTAACTACCGACCTAAGCAACAAGCAACCTCTGGACTCTGACCTAACCACTATTGCAGCCATAGCTCCCACTAATGACGACGTTATCCAAAGAAAAGCCGGAGCCTGGACCAACCGGACAATGTCTCAGGTCAAAACAGACCTAGCCCTAGTTAAGGGTGATGTCGGGCTGGGGAGTGTGGACAATACGAGTGATGCTAGCAAAAACAGTGCGACAGCCACGCTTTCTAACAAAACATTAGACAACACCACTGTTGAAACAATCAAGGCTGGCAACCTCACCGTTCAGGACGACACGGATACTACCAAACAGGCGAAATTTGTGGCTTCCGGCATAACTACCGTTACCACGCGGTCCTATACTCTGCCTGATGCTACGACTACTTTAGTCGGTACGGACGCAACCCAAACGCTGACCAATAAAACCATCTCAGGTGCCAGCAATACAATTAACAATGTGAGTTTGGCAACTGGAGTTACTGGCAATTTGCCCGTAACAAACTTGAACTCGGGCACGGGCGCGTCAAGTTCTACTTTTTGGCGCGGAGACGGCGCCTGGTCCACGCCAGCTGGGGGCGGCGACGCCAGTACCAACACCGCAACTTCTGTAGATAGTGAAATAGTGTTATTTTCTGGAACCGCCGGCAAAACCCTCAAGCGCGCCACCGGCTCCGGGATTGTTAAGTCTACCTCCGGCGTATTCTCGGTAGTAAGCGCGCCAAGCGGGGCGATCGTGGGCGACACAGACACCCAAACGCTTACAAATAAAACCCTGACTTCACCGGTAATAAATACTCCCACCGGCATAGTCAAAGGCGATGTGGGGCTTGGGAACGTAGACAACACCAGTGACTTAAACAAGCCGGTCTCCACCGCTCAGCAAGCAGCGATAGATGCTGCCAAACAGGGGTTAGATGTCAAAGATAGTGTCAGGGCTGCAACTACGGCAGCCGGAACATTGGCTACTAGCTTTGAAAACCTAGACGCAATTGATGGGGTGACACTTGCCACAGGCGACAGAATACTTATAAAAGATCAAGCTGCTGGCGCGGAAAATGGGATTTATACTGTTAATGCCTCTGGAGCTCCAACTAGAGCTACAGATGCCAATATCAGTGCTGAAGTTACGGCCGGAATGTATGTTTTTGTTTCTGAGGGTACGGCCAATGGAAATAATGGTTTTGTACTTACGACCGATGACCCGATAACTCTAGGCACGACTGCTTTAGTATTTACCCAGTTCAGTGGCGCCGGTCAGATCACAGCTGGAGCGGGCCTTACCAAAACCGGAAACACGCTTGATGTTGGTGCTGGCAGCGGTATTAGCGTTGCGGCCGACGGCGTTGCTATAGATACGGCAGTTGTTGCAAGTAAAACAGATAACCTTTCGGTATTCGCGGCGACGACCTCGGCTCAACTGGCAGGGGTTGTGTCGGACGAAACAGGCACCGGGGCATTAGTGTTCGCTAATTCGCCAACCCTGGTTACGCCGGCTCTTGGCACGCCTGCTTCTGGAGTAGCCACAAACCTGACTGGAACCGCAGCCGGCCTAACCGCGGGCAACGTAACAACCAACGCTAACCTGACCGGCCCGATAACTTCTACTGGCAACGCCACGGCCGTGGCAGCCCAAACCGGTACCGGCTCGACGTTTGTCATGAATACCTCGCCAACCCTGGTAACTCCAACACTGGGCGCGGCTACCGCCACTAGCATAAACAAAGTTGCCATTACCGCTCCTGCTATCGGATCGACACTGACTATCCCAGACGGAGTTACTCTGACTGGTCCTGCAACCAGCGGAACGGCCATGACTTTGGGTAATGCTGAAACTGTTACAGGCGTTAAGACTTTTGGCTCGGCTGGCGCTGTTGGCAAACTTCAGGTAGCTGGCACTACCAGTGGTGCGACCATATTGGATGCTACTGCCGCCGCCAGCGGCACGCTTACCCTGCCGGCTGCAACTGATACTTTAGTAGGCCGGGCAACGACCGATACGCTGACCAATAAAACTCTGACAGCACCGGTCATTTCTACCATTTCAAACACCGGCACGCTGACACTGCCTACATCGACAGACACATTAGTTGGCAAAACCACCACCGATACGCTGACCAACAAAAGAATTACTCCTAGGGTAAGTTCCGAAGCTTCGTCGGCAACGCCGACGATCAACACCGACAACGTCGACGCGCACTCTATCACCGCGCTAGCCGTTGCCATTACTTCATTCACTACCAACTTATCCGGTACGCCAACCAACTTCCAAAAGCTTACCATCCGCATCAAAGACAACGCCACCGCCCGTGCGATTACCTGGGGCACCTCATTTGAGGCCAAGGGCGCTGCCTTACCAACCACTACAGTCGTGTCCAAAGTTCTGACCATTGGCTTTATTTACGACACCGTAACTAGCAAATGGGGCTGTGTAGCCACGGCCCAGGAGGCTTGAGCCCGTGGCGAATCGTTATTGGGTTGGCGGTACGGCATCTTGGGACGCCACGGCCGGTACAAAATGGGCAACTACTTCTGGTGGGGCAGGTGGCTCGGCTGTCCCTACAGCCGCCGACGACGTATTTCTAGATGGCCCCTCCGGAGCTGTAACGGTAACAATTAGTGGCTCACGAGTCTGCCGATCATTTACATGTACCGGCTTTACCGGCACTCTTACGGGTACAAGCTCGCCAGTTTTATCAATTGGTGATGCCAGCGGCGGGGCTATGACACTAGTTGCTGGCATGACGGTTGGCACTGCGCCCACGCTGAATTTTGTGTCTACTTCCAACAACGGCGGGACCGGCTGGGCTATTACTACTGGCGGTCAGACTTTGAGCCATATGACATTTGACGGTGTCGGCGGCAAATGGGTTTTGCAAGATACAGTCAGCCTTTTTTTTGGAGCTGTGACCCTGACTAACGGCACGCTTGATACGAACAGCAAAACCATGAACATACACAACTTTGCCAGCAGCAATTCCAATACCCGTACCCTAACACTTGGATCGTCTACCATTAACTGTGATCGCCTGCTTTCTGCCGGGGCTTTCTGGGAGACAACTACCACTACCGGCCTGACCTTTAGCGGCGCGTCGTCTACGATAGTTTTGGGCCCGACAAGCAGCGGGCTGACTCGTAACTTTAATGGCGGCGGGTTAACCTACGGGACACTATCCTATACGGCTACCGGTTCAACTGGCCGGATGGTAGTTGCCGGATCAAATACCTTTAACACCATCAATGTTGGTTCGGGTAGATCTATCGCTTTTACGGTCGGGACCACAAACACAGTCACTAACTGGAACGTAAACGGCGCTCTGTTTGAATATCAAAGAATATCCGGTACGTCAGGCGACTATATTTCAACGCCAGACTCGGCGGCCCTGTCAATAACCGGCGACATTACCATACTCACCAGGGTAGCCATGGATTCCTGGACGCCCTCATCATCAAAAATGTTCGTAGCCAAACGGGCCGTTACAGGCAACCAGCGCAGTTATCACTGGAATATATCTGGTACTGGTTTTATGGCATTTGTAATTTCCACTGATGGCACCGCTGTGATTGCAGCGACAGCTGATGCTGCTACCGGCTTCGCTGCCGGCAGTACCAACTGGGTGCTAGTATCTAGGCGCTCTTCCGACGGCCGAGTCCAGTTTTATAAAGCCGACGGCTCGCTGACAAATCCCGCAGCTTCAGACTTTACGCAGATTGGGACGGACCAGACTCCTGCAGCTGGAGCAATTTTTGACGGCACCGCTCCGCTGGAGGTAGGCTCTTCGGACTTAGGCACGGTTCAGCCAGCTCCATGCAACGTCTACAGAACAATTGTCTACAACGGGCTGTTTTCTACCGCCGCGTTTGGCGGTACAATTCAGTTTGACGCCGACTTCACCAGAAAAAAGTTCGGAGACAATACGTTTACCGAGTCATCAGCCAACGCCGCCACAGTTACCATGAACGGCTCAACTATTTACGGCGATGGTAGAGTAGATGTAGACTCAGATACTGTGGGTTCACATTTTCTAACCAAGGCTACGGCCGGTGTTTTCGCTAGTGATTACCTAGTAGTGACGCGTTCCGTGGCTTCGGGCGGTACTTGGTACGCTGGAGGCCATTCTGTTGACGGAACAGCCAACTCCGGCTGGATATTTCAAACATACGGCGACGGACGGTTTTTGAGCATGTTTTAGGCGCTAAACACTATACAACCCCCCGCCAATCCGGTATATTTAGACACAAGCGGTAACAGTTTTGGATAGACTGATATGAAAAACATAAAATCAAAGGTACTTATAAATGCCTAGGCTCCCAACCCCCGGCGGCGACAATGGAACGTGGGGAGATGTCCTCAACGAATTTTTAGGTGTCTCTCATGAAACTGACGGCACCCTAAAAGCCTCTGCCAAAGCAGATAAAGTCTCCAAATCCGGCGACACCATGACCGGGGCTCTGACTCTTCCCGGTGACCCAACCTCCGGGCTTCATGCAGCTACAAAATCTTACGTAGACACCACAGCCTCCGCCGGTACCCCTGATGCTGACGCCACTACTAAAGGTAAGCTCCAACTAGCTGGCGACCTAGCCGGCACCGCAGCTAGTCCCCAAATAGCCACTGGCGTCATAGTTAACGCCGACATTAATGCTGCCGCAGCTATAGCCAAGTCCAAGTTGGCTAGTTTGGATATTGTAGATGCTGACGTCAATGCCGCCGCTGCCATAGCCCAGTCTAAGATTGCAAGCCTAACTACCGACCTAAGTAACAAGCAACCTCTGGACTCTGACCTAACCGCCATTGCAGCCCTAGCTCCCACTAATGACGACGTTATCCAAAGAAAAGCCGGAGCTTGGACCAACCGCACCATGGCTCAGGTCAAAACAGACCTAGCCCTAGTCAAGGGTGATGTTGGGCTGGGGAGTGTGGACAATACGAGTGATGCTAGCAAACCGGTGTCAACGGCCACCCAAACGGCGTTGGATCTAAAAGCTAACGACAGTGCGGTTGTAAAGTTGACTGGCGACCAGACCGTCGCGGGGATCAAGACGTTTTCGTCTTCGCCGATTGTCCCGGTACCGACAACTTCAACTCAAGCGGCCCAAAAAAATACCGTTGACACTGCCATATCAGCACTGAGAACAGCCAACGATGGCTATGGTACAGCCGTAAATACCGCCACTGCGGGCGTTTTTAAGATTGATCAAGTTATTGACGTACAGACTTTTACGACAACAGGTGCGTATAACTGGGTACCGCCAACTTGGGCTGCCTCAACGTCTACTGTTGAAGTAGAAGTAGTTGGCGCTGGTGGGGGCGGTGGGGGCGCTCGGCGAGGTGCTACTGGTACTATTCGCGGCGGAGGTGGCGGCGGAGCCTCTGGCAATCACTCGATTAAAACATTTTTATACGGAGACTTAACCCTGCCGAACGGTATTTGGATAAGTGGCAATGTCGGGGCTGGCGGAACGGCTGGTGCAGGAGCCTCGGCAGATAGTACAGATGGAAGTGACGGGGGAGATGGTGGTGCATCATATTTTGGTATTTATCTTTACGCTTCAGGCGGGGGTGGTGGGAAAAAAGGCACCAGTACCGACGGTGGGGCAGGCGGTGTAGTTGGATCGAGAGGCATGTTCCCAGGCCTACCAGGAGCAAAAGGCGGTGGTCTAACTACTGCGGCTTCGCTGGCTACATACGGGCTATTTGACAATTCCTACGGCGAAGTTACGCAAGCCACCAGCAAATCGACTGGCGTAACGCTAAATTCCCGAACTGGGCAAATAACTATGAATAACGCGTCATTGGCCGCTACAACAAGCGTTAGCTTTACGCTGACCAACTCGGCAATACTTATAAACGATGATGTTGAGGTCAATATTGCCAGCGCGGCAACCACCAATTCATATTCCGTTACGGTGGATTTGGTTGCAAACGGGTCATGTCGAATACATGTGCGCAACGTGACAGCGGGCGCACTTGGCGAAGCGCTAGTACTAAACTTTAACGTAATCAAAGCCATGAACGCTTTTGGTTCGGCGCAGGTGGCAAGTGGCGCTGGTGGCGGAGGTGAGGGGCTTACAGCCGCAAATGCGTCAGCAACAGGCTCGGACGGCGGAGCTGCAAACGGCTATACCGACGGCTCCACTGCAGGCGGTATTCACGGGGTTATCTTATCTAATGTCGCTGCAGCTGGAACGACCGCCGGACCATTCATAGCATCTGGCGGCGGTGGCGGACAGCGTGGTTCCGGCGCCGGGCTTGGAGGCGGAGCCGGTGGCGCAGGCGGTTCGCCGGGCGGCGGTGGTGGCGGCGGTGGCTGTAACAGCAATGGATCTGCTAGTGGTGCTGGTGGTGTCGGTGGCGCCGGAAAGGTTAGAATTGTTACTCGGCCATGAGCATAGCCGTAGCCGCCAGAGTTTCATCCTACAGAGTTGTTTTTGACGGGCAGTCCCTAAATTCATACGGATCCCCCAACCATTATCCTGCGAAACTAATGTCTGGGAGAGGCATACCCTGGATTGATGTTGCTATAGCAGGCTATGCTTGGCTCCAGCTGAAAACAATGCTAGACAACAGAGTAACGCCCCACCTTGTACGTGGTTCAATCACAATACTGATTGGTGTGGGGGGAACAACAGATTACGCACTAAACCAGACCGGCCAAAACGTTTACGATTCTGAGGTTACCTGGGCTACAAATGCCCGAGCAGCCGGTGCCGACTACATTATTCAAACAACCACAACCCCGTCTACATCCTTTGGCGCCAACACAACCGTCGCTTCTGGCTCAAATGGTGTTAATACCAATACTTTCGCTGGTTCGGGAACACTAAATGTAGCTAGTACTACCGATGCACCTTCGTCAGGTACAATTATCGTTGCCACTGGCGGCACGCCAGCCACCATTACTTACACCGGTACAACATCTACAACTTTTACTGGTTGCAATACGACGTCAGGCGGTGGCGTTATGAGCACAAACGGTACGGTTAGGAACATTATATATTCCCGGTTTTACGACGGCAATGCGCTGGTGATGGCTGACGCTTCAGCCGCCTTTGACTACAAGGTAGATTTGGCTGGTGATTCTCGCTTAGCAGATCCAACTAACACAACTTATTACATAGATGGCACCCACCCCACCAATGCCGGCAGGCAAGTCATGGCCGACCTAGTCGCGCCTGCCCTGAACGCGATTCTCGCACTGTAGAAAGAACTGGGATTTTCTCTAGTCGCACGGTCCTACTTTATCCACAGCCCTTTTGACTTGAGCGCTGCATCGTGGTACGGTAAGTTCAGAAGTGTACCAAATAAACACTTACCAAAAGAGACTTAAGAAATGTCAGATGTACCAGAAAAACAAATCAAACGGTTAAAATCCTTGATTCAAGAGGCGGAGACTAGCTTGGCAGCAGCCAAGGAGTTGCTGATGAGCCTGGTTGGCGAGGATCCGGTTGTAGCCGCGGCTATCGCCGAAGAACCGCTGGGCAAAATTATAGAGGGCGTTTTTGACGGCCAAACCATGGTGGGTTCTGACGCCAAAAACTACCCCGTACCGGCAAACTACGCTAGTAAATCTAAGCTCGTCCAGGGTGACATATTGAAGCTGACAATTGCCGATGACGGTTCGTTTTTGTACAAACAGATTGGCCCGGTTCCCCGCAAGCAAGTGGTGGGCATGCTCAAACTGGAAAACGGCCACTACTTTGTAGACGTTGGCGGCAAACAGTACCGCGTGCTACTGGCCAGCGTCACCTATTTCAAAGCCAAGCCCGGCGACCAAGTCAGCGTGAACGTTCCAGAAGACGACACCCACGCCGAATGGGCCGCCCTTGAAGCTGCCCTTTAAAAAGCTAACGGCATACAGCTTACAGTAAACAGTTTGTAGCTTCAAAAAAACTAAACTTCCTCTGTCAGCCGTCAGCTGTCTGCTGTATACTTATTGGACTATGGGCAAAGCACTATACCGGAAACACCGGCCTAAAAAACTATCTGAAATTATCGGCCAACAGCACATCACCGATACGTTAGAACGCGCCCTAAAACAGGGAACTGTTAGCCATGCTTACCTGCTTACCGGCCCGCGCGGAGTCGGCAAAACCAGTATTGCTAGAATCCTGGCCTACGAAGTCAACGGCCTGCCTTATGACGAAGAAGCTACTCACCTGGACATTATAGAAATAGACGCTGCCAGCAACCGCCGGATAGACGAAATCCGCGAGCTCAAAGATCGCGTAAACATTGCGCCCACAAGCGCCAAGTACAAGGTCTACATAATTGACGAAGTCCACATGCTTACCAAAGAGGCTTTTAACGCGCTGCTAAAAACGCTCGAAGAGCCGCCAGAACACGCCATATTTATCCTGGCCACCACCGAAGCCCACAAAGTGCCGGCCACCATCACCAGTCGCACCCAGCGTTTTACCCTTAAGCCCATAGAGACCGACAAAGTAGTGTCTCACCTCAAAGAAATTGCCCAAGCCGAAAAAATCACGATTGACGGGGCTGCCCTGGAACTCGTAGCCGCTCACGGCGAAGGAAGTTTCCGAGATAGCATCAGCCTGCTAGACCAAATAAGGCACGCCAGTGGCCATATTGGACTAAAAGATGTCCAGCAAGCGATTGGACAGGCTCCAGACGAGTTGTTAAATGACTTGCTGAACGCCGTTAGCAGCCGCGATGTCCAGGCGGTTGGCGCCAGCCTGGCCGCACTGCGCTCGCACGGCGTCCAGGCCGCCCAAATCGCCCACCAACTATCCAAGCTACTGCGCCGGGGCTTGCTGGACAACGAACTACAGTTGCCGGCCGAGCAAACCCTGCGGCTCCTGGGAGAACTGCTGCACATACCAGCCGCCCATGATCCTGCCGTAGCACTTGAGCTGGCTCTTTACAGCACCGCCTTGTCAGACAAACATCATGAGTCCCTAGACATGAGCCCTGAGCAAATGCCCGCAAATCCAAAGAAAAAAGAAGAAAAGGTCGAAGAGCAAACGCCAGCAAAAAGTCCACCAGAAGATGAAAAGACCCCCGCCTATCACGACTCAACGGGCGTTCTTGATGCCGAGTCTTGGCAAGAGGTTCTGGCCGCCGTCAAAGCCAAGTACAACACTTTGTATGGTATCGCGCGGATGGCGTCGCCTAGTTTTAGTAAAGACAAACTAACTTTGGCTTTTGTGTTTGCCTTCCATCAGAAAAAACTGGGTGACAGCAAAAACCGGCAACTGCTGCAAGACATAATTGCCCAGGTCACCGGAGCCAATGTAAGCGTGGAGTGCGTGCTTGATAAAACGGCCGAACCAGCGCCAGCTATAACCAAACCAGAGATAAAACTAGCCAGTGCCGTCAATCTGGAAACCATAAGCAATATCTTTGGCGGCGCAGAAATAGTAGAGTAGTTAGATGGATTCAAAAGCACCGCTGGTGCCGCCCCAAAATACCGATGCCGAGGCCTCGCTGTTAGGCGCCATACTGATTGACACCGACGCGCTGGTCAAAATTGCCGATCGTATTGATTCTTATGACTTTTACGATGAAAAACACCGCTACATCTATGAAGCCGTTACCCAGTTGTACGACAAGCACAGCCCCATAGACGTTCTGACGCTGTCTGACCAGATGAAAGCCAACACCACGCTGGAAGCCATCGGCGGCTCGTCATATTTGGCGGAACTAACCAACTTTGTGCCTACCGCGGCGCATGTGGAGCAATACGCCGAAATCGTGGCCCAAAAGGCCTTGCGCCGGCGGCTTATCAAAGCCGCGCAAGACATCACTACCATGGGCTTCAACGAAACAAACCAGCTTCAGGAACTGATTGAAGAGGCCGAAACCCGTTTGTTTGAAGTGAGCCAAAAACACGTCAAACAGGACATTACCAGCCTGGAGACAATATTGAGCGAAAGTTTTGAACGGCTGGACGAGCTGCACAAAGACAAGGGCAAAATTCGGGGTATCCCAACTGGCTTCAAAGACATGGACAACATTCTGGCCGGTTTGCAAAAATCTGACCTGATTGTTCTGGCGGCGCGGCCATCTATGGGCAAAACCGCTCTGGCGCTCAACCTCGCCCACAATGTAGCCGTAGAATCCAAGCAATCAGTTCTGCTGTTTAGCCTGGAAATGAGCAAAGAACAGCTGGTGGACCGCATGCTGGCCAGAGAATCAGGCGTGGACGCCTGGGCTCTAAGAACCGGCAACCTCACGGACGCTGATTTTGAAAAAATCGGTCAAGCCATGGGCGCGCTTTCGGAAGCCCCAATCTACATTGATGACAGCCCGAGCATTACCGTCAGCGAACTTCGCACCAAAGCCCGCCGCGAAGCCCACAACCGCGAACTCGGCCTGATTGTAGTCGATTATCTCCAGCTCATGAGCGGCGGCGCCAAATTTGGCGGCGACGGCAACCGCGTACAGGAAATCAGCGAAATATCCCGCGGCCTCAAAGGCGTTGCCCGTGAACTGAACGTACCGGTTTTGGCCCTCAGTCAGCTGAGTCGTTCCGTAGAAAGCCGCAGCCCGCAAATACCGCAGCTAGCCGACCTGCGCGAATCCGGTTCTATTGAGCAAGACGCCGACGTAGTCGCCTTCATTTACCGCGAAGATTACTACAACCCGGACACCGATAGGCGCAACATTACGGATATTTTCGTTAAAAAGCATCGTAACGGCCCTACCGGGTCGCTAGAATTGTATTTTGACAGAGAAAAACAGCGTTTCCGCACGTTGGACACCAAGCACACCCAGCCGTTTGAAAGCTAATCCAAAAACACATTGAATGATTGAGTCATTTTTACATTCATTGAGCATTGACACTTGAACATTGAACATTAGTTTCCTGTATACTAAACGGTAAGAGATGAAACAATCCGGTAGCAAATTTAGAGAGTGGGTTTTCATGATGTGGCGGCCTATTTTGGCTTTTTTGGGCGTGGCGCTGGTGGTTAGCTCTATCTTGGGCTTTCGACTGGGAGCCCTGACACCCGCGGCCAGCGCCCCCGAGCAAAACTACATAGCCAGCGTTAATTCAGGCAAGGAACTGCTGAAACATCCTGTCTATGCGGTCCACAAAGTACCGGTATACGTGCTTTCTAAACTTCGCGTTAATCGGCTGGCCGCCTACCGGGCAGTCAGCGCGGCGTTCGCCAGCCTGGCGGTTGTGAGCTGTTTTTTTGTCCTCAGAGAGTGGTACACCAACCGCATCGCCGTCTTAGGCAGCTGGATATTTCTCAGCTCCGCCTGGGTTCTGCATACCGGCCGTCTGGCCACGCCCGAAGCTTCGTACTTGTTGCTTATGCCACTGCTATGGGCGGTCGTATGGCTGTATAACACCACTTTGCGCAAAACAGCCCTGTTGCTCCTCAGTTTCTTGTGCGCCGCCAGTTTTTACATCCCGGGCTTTGGCTGGCTGCTTATCATCATAGCCATCTGGCAGCACAAGCGCATCTGGGACGAGCTTAAGTTTGTGCCGTGGTGGTTTAGGGTCATCTGCGGGATAGTTATCGCGGTTGGGCTGGCGCCGCTGGTGTGGGCGGGGGTAGCGTCTCCGCGCGAACTACTGCTAGCCGGCGGTTTGCCAGAACATCTGCCCACCCTAAAAAGCCTCGCCCTCAATCTGCTGGGTATACCCGAACAGCTGTTCGCTCGCGGCCCCAACGACCCAGTTCGCTGGTTAGGCCGCCTGCCACTGCTGGACGTTTTCAGCACCGCCATGCTAGTACTCGGGATTTATAGCATACGCTACCACCTAAAACTCATTAGGATTCAGCTACTTGTAGGCAGTTCGCTGCTGCTAGCACTGCTTATTACGCTTGGCGGGCCACTGACAATTACCGTACTTATGCCAGCTGTGTATATTTTGATAGCCGGCGGCATGGCTTTTATGCTCCAGCAGTGGCTGGCGGTTTTTCCGCGCAATCCAATCGCCCGCACTATTGCCACCACTCTGTTGGCTGTCTCCGTGTTGCTCGTATCTTTTTATCACATAAACCACTATTTCATTGCCTGGCCGCAGGCACCGGCTACAAAAGCCGCTTTCTCTGGTAAAATAGTACAGAAGTAATAAAGGGGCGAGGGACTATGAGTAAATTTGATCAAGCTAAAATGTTATTGAAAGTCAAAAAACTACAGAAAGAACTGCAGAAAATGGTCATAAAAGTAGAGAAGGGCGACGGAGCTGTCAGCGTGGAAATTACCGGCGAACAAAAAATCAAAAAAGTTCACATTGACCCGGAATACGTAGACCTTGACGATATTGGCCAGCTGGAACGCTGGGTTGAAGACGCTGTCAAAGAAGCCATCCAGGAAAGCCAAAAAATCGCCGCCGAAAAAATGCAGCCAATGATGGGCGCACTCAGCGAGCTTGGTCTGTAATAAGCCTATGGGAGTTTTGCCGCCCGCCCTGGAATCTGTGATTGAAGCGCTCGGCGCTTTGCCGGGTGTTGGCTCGCGCACAGCCGAACGCTATGCTTACTATTTGCTCAAAGCGGATCCGGCAGCGGCCCAGAAGATTGCCAATGACCTTGGTAAACTACACGCCGGCGTTGGATTTTGCCAAAAAACCTTCGCGCTCGTGCCAAAAGGCCAGAAGTTGTCTGATTTATACACCGACGCGAGACGAGACAAGCAATTAGTCGCTGTAGTCGCGGAGCCGTTCGACATATTGGCACTAGAAAAAACCGGGCAGTTCAAAGGCACTTATCACGTCCTGGGCGGCTTGGTGTCTCCCATAGACGGCATTACGCCCGAACAACTTCACGTCAAAGAACTGCTGCAGAGGATTGACGATGACAAAGTCAAAGAAATCATCTTGGGCACAAATGCCAGCGTAGAAGGCGAATCAACCGCCCTGTACATCCAGCAGCAAATTGGCAGCCGCAAAGTCAAAATCACGCGTTTGGCGCGCGGCCTGCCAGTTGGAGTAGACCTGGAATATGCAGACCAAATTACGCTCGGCAGAGCCCTGGAAGGCAGGACAGTCCTATGAGCGCGAGCCAACAGATTAGTGAGATTCTGAACACCGCGCAGAAAATAGTTATTTTGCAAGCCGACAATCCAGACGCCGATAGTTTGGGAAGTGCTTTGGCACTGGAAGCCATACTGGCAGAACAGGGCAAGGATGTATCTTTGTACTGCGCGGTGGACATGCCCGACTACTTGAAATACCTGGAGGGCTGGAGCCGGGTAAACAAAGATTTGCCGTCACAATTTGATGCCAGCGTCGTAGTAGACGCTTCTACTTTAGATTTATTTGAACGGCTCAAAGATTCCGGCAATACGTCCTGGCTGGCGGCCAAACCGTGCATAGTGCTGGATCACCACGCCGAATCGTCCAACAACATAGACTTCGCGACCGCCACACACAACGATCACGATGCTTCTTCAACCTGCGAAGTCATTTACGCCATAAGCAAAGAGTTTGGCTGGAAATTGCCCACAGACGCTCTTCCGTATCTTCTTACAGGTATTTTGGGCGATACCCAAGGCTTGTCCAACCAGTTAACGCGCGCTGAAACCTATCACATTGTAGGGGAGCTGGTAGAACAAGGCGTGGATCGGCCGGCTCTGGAAGAGCTGCGCCGGGCTTCCAGCAAAATGCCGGAATCAGTCTTTCGCTACAAAGCCAAACTGATTGAACGAACGGAGCTTTTCGCCGACGGCCGCTTGGCCATAGTAACCATTCCGCAGGATGAAATCATCAGCTACAGCCCGCTGTACAACCCCGGGCCGCTTATTCAGACGGATATGTTGCAGATAGCCGGCGTGCTAGTAGGAGTTGTCTGCAAAGTCTACGACACCGGCCGCGTCACTGGTATGATCCGCTGCAACCCGCCCGGCGGCATTGGCGGCGACCTAGCGGCAGCGCTAGGCGGCGGTGGCCACGCCTTCGCAGCTGGTTTCAAAGTCCAAGACGGCCGCCCATTTGCAGAAATAAAAGACGAATGCATAGCCAAGGCCACCGAATTGTTAGACAATTTGAACAGGAAAGATTTTGATGAAGCTATACAACACGCTTAGCCGCAAAGTTGAGGAATTTAAACCCGCAAACGGCAAAAGTGCCAGCTTGTATACTTGCGGGCCAACGGTTTATGACTATTACCATATTGGCAACCTGCGCAACGCTGTTTTCAACGACACCTTGCGGCGCACGCTGGAAGCCAGCGATTACGACGTAAAACACGTTATGAACATAACCGACGTGGGACATCTGGTCTCTGATGCCGACGAAGGCGAAGACAAACTAGAAAAAGGCGCCGCGCGCGAGGGCAAAACCGTCTGGGAAGTGGCAGAACATTATACCGACGCCTTCAAAGCCGACATGGCCGCCATGAACGTCCTGCCGCCAAACGCCTACAAAAACTCCAAACATCACGACAACTATGCCAGGGCAACCGATTTTATAGACGAACAGATTGAAATGGTAAAGCTGCTGGTAGACAAAGGCTTTGCTTACCAAACCAAACAAGCGATTTATTTTGACGTCACCAAACTGCCGGACTACGGCGTGCTGACCGGACAACGCCTGGCGGACAAAGAAGTCGGCGCCCGCCGCGACGTGGTAACCGACCCAGACAAACAAAATCCCCACGATTTTGCGGTTTGGTTTTTTGCCGTGGGGCATTTTGCCAACCACACCATGCAGTGGGAGAGCCCGTGGGGCAATGGTTTCCCAGGCTGGCATTTGGAATGCTCAGCCATCGTTCACGCTACGCTCGGCGACCCCATAGACATCCACACTGGCGGCACAGACCACATTGGCACGCACCACCCCAACGAAATGGCCCAAACCGAAGCGGCCTTTGGCCACCCGCTAGCACGCTTTTGGGTGCACAACGAATTTATCCTGGTAGACGGCGCCAAAATGTCCAAATCCAAACACAACAGCTTTACCTTAAAAGACGTCACCGACCGCGGCTTTGACCCGCTGGCTCTCCGACTTTTGTACCTGCAAGCCCACTACCGCACAGAACTAAATTTCAGCTGGGAAAACCTAGAAGCCGCCCAAAACCGCTTGCAGGAACTGCGAGCCTTAGCGGACTTACGCTGGCAGCCTAAAAAAGAAACTATGCATCTCACTTATTACGACACGTACACCGAGTCAATATTGGAGCATATTCAGAACGACCTGAACACTCCTATGGTCTTAGCTGTTGTAAGCGGGCTCACGAATGATCTTGAGGAAGCAGTGCCTCCAGAAAACATCGACGAGTTTATGTCACTACTCCAACTAATTGATGACGTGCTGGGCCTAGAACTCCTTTCTTCAAAGGATCTATCAAACGTACAAAAAGAGGCTCTGGGTGAACGCCAAAAGGCTAGAGAGGATAAAAACTTCACCGAATCAGATCAATTGCGGGATCAACTTAAAGAGCAGGGAATAGGCGTCCGAGACACCGACCAAGGTCAAATCTGGTACAGGCTTTAGGCTTCGGTGATTGATTGTCTGGCTTCGGCTTTGCTCAGCAGTTTTCGGCTGGTCAGGTAATCCAGTATCAAAATTCTCACGCAGCCCGCCACGGGGATAGCGACCAGTCCGCCAAATAAACCGCCAAAATTGACCCCGATAATAACAGAGCTAAACACCAGTAGCGGCGACATATTGGTGGAGTTTGACTGGATTTTGGGCTGCAATACGTAATTTTCAATCTGTTGGTAGGTAATATAGTAGATCAAAACGCCGATGGCTGAGGCGGGGGAATGGAACAGCGCCACGGTACTGACAATAATTGCGCCGATGGTATGCCCCACCAGCGGAATCAACCCGCAGATAAACACAATCACCATCAGGGCAATCGGATAGCTGACCTGGAACGCGAACAGCGGGATCAGAATAAGCAGGGCGGCCAGGGCGGCCAGCGTGACCTGTCCGTTCACAAAACCAGTTATGACTTTGTACATATCCCTGGTAAGCCGCTCAAAATGGGGCTGCTTGGCGTCTGGTACAAGCCGTCTAGCAAAAGCCAGCCAGCGCGGGCCTTCGATCAGCATCATAAAAGTCAGCACCAGCAGTGTCAGCGTAGAAAAAATACTGCTCGTGATGCGCGTAAAAGTAGACACCGCCGCACCGCTGACGTTGCTCAGGCGATCAGATAGTTCACCCGACAGTTTATCTGTTTGATCCTGCAAATTATATTTGCGCACAAACCGCCCCAAACCGCTGTCTTCACTGCGCACGTCTTCCACCAAGCCCGGCGCAACTTCTATAAAGTCGCGTGTCTGGCGAATCAGGGGCGGAACAATACTGGCCAAAAAACCCGCCAGCACCACGATGATAATAAAAAACGACAGGCTCGTGGCCAGCGTCCGATTGCCTTTGCGCTTGCCTGGTATAGCTTCTGCCAGCCACCGGACCGGCCCGTTCAGCGCCAAGGCCAGGAAAAATGCCGTAAAGATCAAAATCAGCGCGTGAGAAGCTTTTTGCAGGGCGGCCAGGAAAAGAAACGACGCGATTGTCAGCAACAGCACCCGGATGACCGTGGGGTTAGAGATAGTGATTTCTACTGCGTCTTCTTTGTTTCTGCGCCCAAAGCTAAACATGAATTCATTATCTCATTTCTTGCCGTCTTTGCAACAGAGCTTCCGCGTACAGCTTCATAATTTGCCCGCCAACGATGTCAACATCGTACTGCCTGACCGCGGCCTGCTGCTGGGCGTGCAGCCGTGCCCGCAATTTTTCGTCTTCCAAAAACGCGCGCAAACGCCTGCCAAAAGCCCTGTTGTCGCGCGGGTTGAACAGGACTTTGGGCCAGGCGGCCAGCACGCTTTGGTAGCCAGGATTGTTGCCGCCCAGCACCACCCCCGCGCCGGCCGCCATGGCTTCTATAAGTACAATTCCAAAACTTTCGCCGCCCAGCGACGGAAAAACCGCCAGCTGCGCCGAAGCTAGCAAATCGCGTTTGTGCCGTTCGTCTATATAGCCAAGAAAAACTACTTGCCGCAGTTTGTGGCGACCAGCGAATTTTTCCAGTTTTTGGCGCTCCGGGCCATCGCCGGCAATTAGCACCTCCAAATTGTTTCGCAGCGGCTCAGGCAGTTCCAAAACGGCCCACAGAAGCTCTGCGCAGCCTTTGCGCGGAACCAGCCGGCCCAAAAAAACAATCCGGCCGGCGTGCGGATGCATCGCGCTGTGCCACGCCGGGGCGTCTATCATGTTTGGTATAACTCTGCTGGCCAGCCCGTAGTGGGTCTTGGCAAATTTCTGGGCTGGCGCGGACACGCTACATATAGCGTCCAGGCGCCGTAATTGGCGTTTTTGTACCAGCCCTAGCGCCCGGTTGCCATAGCGCTGCAGGCCGCCAATGGGCAAAATGTGAAACGTCCCGACCACTGCCGTCCCCATAGACGCCAGCCGGATAACTTTGCCCGCCATCAGCGGGCTGTAGGGCATCTGGATATGCAAAACGTCGTACTTTTCCCGGGCCAGCAGCGTTTTGATAGCCCTGGCGCTGGCCGGAAGGGGCATACTCAAGCGGTTGCCGTTAAACTTCACGCCGATGTTGCGGCTCAGGCTATGCACGGCCTTGCCGCCGCTGCGGGTTTGCCCTGCCAGAAAGTGGACGGTGTGGCCCTGGCGCACGAGCCAGGCGCCGAGCGAACGCACGTATTGCTGAACGCCGTCGTTTCTGTCCAGGCTATCATCTAAAACCAACCCGATTTTAAGCTTTGTAGAGTGCTTCATATTGGTCGACTATGTTTTTGTACTGATACTGCTGGACACTTTTGGCGGCCCACGCCTGCCACGCCTGCCTTACTGGCTGGTCGTTCATCATGAGATCCAGTTTGCGTGTAAATTCCGGGGCATCGCGAGGATCAACCAGCGACAAACGCCCGGTTCCGCGCAGCACGGTGGCGTAGCCGGGGTTGTCCCCCGCCACAATAGGCAGGCTCGAAGCCATGGCCTCCAGCAGCACAATCCCGAAACTTTCGCCGTAACGGGCAGGCGAGCAAAAAACTCGCGCCTCACGTAGCTCCCGCAACTTTTCAGCTTCGCTGATCGCGCCCAAAAATTCCACGCGGATGCCGCGTTCACGGGCGTAGCGTTCCAATGATTGGCGGTCTGGCCCGTCGCCGGCTATGCGCAGTAACACCTCCGGATTTGTGCTTTGCAGCCGTTTGGCGGCGTTTAGCAAAAACTTCACGCCCTTGCGCTTTTCCAGGCGCCCAACGTAAAAAATCGTCTGAGCTGAGAGTTTAGAGTTTTTGACTCTGGACGCTGTGCTCCGTACTCTGTACTTCTCAAGATCTATGCCGTTTGGCACGATTTCTATTTTGGCAGCAGTGAGTGTCCGCACGTAGGTGGCCGCGGCATCGGATACTGCCGTCATGGTGGAAAAGTATTTGAGTAAAGATTTGGTATACGGCGTAATCACTTTTTCTATGGTACGGCTCATCACGGTGTCTGGCAGTTTGGCGTGAAAAGTGGCTATATTCCTAGCCTTACTTCGTAGCAGTAGTTGACGGGAAAGCAGCGGCACCCACGGTTCGTGAAAATGTAAAACGTCAAACTGCTCACTCTCCAGCAGTTCGTCCACTTCGTTGGTGTCTACGCTTACGGAAATCTGCGCGGTGGTGTGGAAGGGAGACTTTATGTCTGTCGCCGTGCCCAGCAAACGAATAAAATCAGGTACGTGATTGGGCCGTCCCCTGAGCTTCGGCGCAACAATGAGTACCTCGTGGCCGCGCCGGCCAAGTTCTGCCTGCACAGCCAACACGCATTCCTGCACGCCGCCGCCCTTGAACAAGTCGTAGGGACAAACCAAACCTATTTTCATGCTGCTAACAGTATAGCCTATCTTAGACGCGTTCCGAGAGTAATGCGCGGATCTTGGCGGGCGTAAAGGGGCGGGCTTCGGCTTTGCTGAGGATAATGCTTGGGGCGTGGTTGTTCATTTTGGACTTTACGGAGTGGAAATCTTCAAACACCACCCGCATATGTTGTTCCACTCGGTGGCTGTCTAGATACCTGTCGGCATCTACCTCAATATGCCAGACCGGCAGGTTGACCCGTTTTTGGCAATTATCCAGGGTCAGAAATGCGGCGGCGGTGGCCATGTAGGTACGGACGTCGTTGCTGTGCCACAGATGTATTTCAAAATTCATGATGTCGCGGTGTTCAGCCCGGGTAAGTCCGGCAAACTTTTCGCGGGCGTTGTTGGTTCGGCTGTAGGCAAGCCGCAAGATAGTGGGGTTTAAGCACACGTTTTGAAAGAAAACCGCCGGCCAGTGGCGCTTGAAAATACGCGCCGCCAACAAATACATACCGTGGCGCCGAGGCGTAAAGCTAAAGTCGTCATGATGCGTAAAACCGACCGCGCTAATCAACAAGTCAACTTTTTTGGCCAGGTCGGGGTAGCGCTGCAGCATGCGAGTGGCAATCACGAATCCCAGACTGAAACCGATGATGGTCAAGTGCTTGCGCCGGTAACGCAGTTTTATAAAACTAGCCAAATAGTCAGCAAAGTTATCAAGCGTCGGTTCTTTTCCAACCTTGTAAAAACTGTCCATGCCGCCGAAACCAGGCAGGTCGGGCATGGTAACCGCGCCGTAGTCGTTCATGTCTTCCATGATGCCCCAATAGCGCTCCAGCGAAGCATGGTGGCCATAGACAAACAAAATTTCGCGCTTTTTGCCTGCCGGAGCAGGGATGTGCAGCATGCGCCCCTGCATGCCGTTTATGTACAGCGGCGTTATGTAGTCCGCCGGTTTTTGTTGTGAGGTATTTGCCATGAGTCTCTACACTCTACCCGTTCAGAGGTGGTTTAGGCAAATAATTCAGTATTTCAAATATCCGCCCCCGTGGCGCAAACGCCAAAGCGCCGACCGGGTGGCAATGGCTTCGGCGGCCACTAGCGGCACTTTGTATTCCATGTCGCCCGCATGCAGTGTTAGCGTGCCCAACTCATCTCCTGCCGACACCTGGGCGCGCAAAGGTGCCATGCTGAATTCCGCGCGCATGGTTTGCGCCGCCCAGCTCACCACAGCTACCCCTTGTTGCGCCACAATCGGCACACTGCTTCCGCCGGGCTGGGAAACCAGGCCGATAATCTGATTGGTTTCTACCGGTTTGGTAACTTTGAAATTTTTGAAGGCTTCGTCCAGCAAAGGCAGGGTATCTTTCATAGCTATTACCAAATTTGGGGCGCCCATGACGGCACCGACTACCGTAACGCTGTTTGAAGCATCTAGCTGTCGCTTGGCCGCGAACAAGTAGCAGCCGCCGGCTTCGTCGGTGTTGCCGGTTTTTATGCCCACAATTCCCGCGCTGCCCAGCTGATAATTGACGTTGTACACCGTGCCAGCAACCGGCAGGTCGGCTTGGGGCTGGACTACGATTTCGGCGATTACCGGTTGATTCATGGCTATTTCGGCCAGTTTGGCCAGGTCTGCCGCCGTGCTGGCTGTTTGGGCGGAAAAACCGCTGGCATCGGCAATCTGCGTATTGCTCAGGCCCAGCGTATCTACAAACGGATTGGCAAAGGTCAGGTAGTCTTGGGCCGACCCAAAAGCCCAGCGCACCAGCACGTCGGCCATGTTGTTGGCAGAGGGCAGCAGCAGAGCCTGCAGGGCTTGGTATTCCGTCAACTGCTCGCCGACTTCTACCTCTACCACAGATTGGCCTTCGGCTAAGTACTGGTTATAGGTGGCCACATCTTGTTTAGTAATTGTCATAGTCTCGCCCTGAGTGCCAGGCTGGATGGGATGGACTTTGAGCACCGCCAGCGCCGTGATTACTTTTGCCACGCTGGCCATGGGCAGCGGCTTTTGTTCGCCGTTTTGGGCCAGCAAGCCGTATCCGACCGCGCCAATAGCCGCCTGGCCGTAGCCTGGCCACGGCAAGCTCACCGTAACGGCCGCCGGTAGTTTGGGCTCATTCATCCGTGCCTGCAGCGCAGGCAAGGGGACAACCAGCGCCGCCACGACATACACGGCCAAAATCAGGCATATAAATGGCGCGGCCGACCGCTTACGGCGTTTGGTTTTTTGCTTTTTGGCGCGTTTGTGCCGCCGCTTTTCCAACTCTTTAGCCTCTAAAACGCGCATATACTTCTAATTATAGTGCTTATGCTGCCCACGGCTTATTGTAAAAAATACTTGACTAACTATGTATGCCGGAGTATACCAATGATATTAAGCAAATAAAGATTAAATAATCTAGAAAGCAATACAAATGCAACGGGGATCAGGATTAAAAAGAGAGCAATTAACAGAAGCTCGTAAAATTGCATATTTGTCAGTTATAGAAGGTCGTAGTGGTGACCCAGGCGTTAGAGAAGAGCAGTTTTTACAGGCACTAATAGGGAATTTACCAACTGAGCAAGCCGAAAGAGCACTATATGCTTTTCGTAAAAGCATACTACCCGCTGAACAACGAGGAATACCGGTTGGAAGAATCGCTGTCGAAGCCGAATGATTGTTATATCCACCTAAGATTGTTCAAATCAGTAATATGAGCTAAAATCTAATCTGTTACCAATCTGAATATATTGGGGGTTGGCCAAGTGGTAAGGCACCAGTTTTTGGTACTGGCATTCGCAGGTTCGAATCCTGCACCCCCAGCCAAAGGAATTATATTGACAATAGGTTTATCTTAAGTTAAACTTTAATTATGAAAACAACGAGCTCTAGTAACACGGTCAGCCTAAAAGATCTACGGGAAAGATTTCCCGAATATATTGACGCCATAGCTAAGGGGCAAAGTTTTACGGTGGTTAAGCGCTCTAAGCCCATCTTTCAAATCAACCCAATTAGTGACGAAGGAAATTGGCAAACAATTGCAGACTTCACGCAAATCAGTGAGCACGGAATTCCAGCTGATGAAATTCTCAATGCGCTAAGTTAACATTCGTTATGGCAGATAAGATTAAAAAAATTCTAGCCAAGTTATCCAAACAAGAGCTCGAAATAGTTAAACTTCTTATACTCAGAATTAAGCTAGACGACACTTCAGGTCTTGATATTAAACATTTGAAAGGCCACAAGGACTTATTTCGAGTCAAAAAAGGCAGGCTAAGAATTGTATACCGAAAGACCACGCATAGCTTTCTGATACTCAGGATTGATCGTAGAAACGAAAAGACATACAAAGACCTGTAGTTGCTCAAGTAGCGGCACGGTTCAGATCCCTCCTCTCCGGCCAAATGCGGCACAACACGGATTTAAGCAAACCGAGTACAATAGACTTATGGTTAAAAGACAGGGTGGATTCGCCCATCCGGGGCTTACACTTATTCTATTGGTAGTTTTAGCTGCCATTGGTTTAGCTGGTCGTCAAGTCTGGCAAGCCAAGCATACCGCCAAAAATCAACCGGCTAATTCCGGGCTTGAAAACGCCCAATCAGACGCATTATCCAAGTGCACAAACGGCCCGCTGTTTGACCATATACCAATGGCCTTGGGCGATTTCAAGGCCTTTCGGCCGCTTGGTTTCGTGAGTATTCCAATTCATATCTTCGGCGCCAAACACTCCAACTTCGCTATTAACTTGCCGAACGAGCACATCAGTGGAAAGCCAGTGGAATTCCCCGGCGACGCCGTAGTTACCAGTCTCATTTCCACCGCCAGCACTAGCGGTAACGGTTATCAAATAGTTTTCTACCCTTGCCGCGAGTTCAAATCCTACTTAACGCACCTGGGGACGATTTCAGATAGGCTAAAAACGGAGTTTTCTAAGGCCTCGCCAAAATGCCAGGATTTTGTCTTTGATAGTAGTGGCAAAACTACCAAATGTACGGCCGCCATGAATATAAAAGTAAGCTCCGGCGAGCTGGCGGGCACCAACGACGGGTTTGGCGGGGTAGATTGGGGAGCTGTTGACTACCGTTTGTCCGCTGAATACGCTAACCCTAGCCGCTACGATGGGGACTATCCGCACTACACCTCACCGATACTCTATCTGCGCAAGGATCTGAAAGCCACGATAATGGACAAGTTGGGTAGCTGGGACGGCGAGGTTAAACGGACCGCTGAACCGCGAACTGGAAGCTTGAATCAAGATGTCAAAGGTACCGCACAAGGCAACTGGTTCATAGGGGATAAAAATTTTTATAACACGCAAGATTTTAATCCCTTCATGGCGTTACTTCACGATTACATAGACCCGGCCCAGCCGGAATTTTCGATGGGGACGTCAGTAAAAGGTTTGGCGGCCGGTATATACAGCTTCCGGGTAAGCAACAGCGGACTAAAAAACCGCGATTTTAATGATGTTAAGCCCGATGGTAACATTTACTGTTACGACGCTTGGATTTCGGGCCGCTCAACTGGCCATCTGCCCCTGACCACTCCCAGCGGAGTAATTCTGTTAAAAATGTCTGATGGCCAGACCCTTCAGGTGGAGCATCAAAGCGGCTCCTGTGCGACGGCGCATTCTGTTACTGCTGCGGCAACTATTTTTAAACGCTAAAAGAACTTCAGTTCCGAATTGAGGAGGCTAAGCCATACCAAACTCAAGAGTAAGTTAGAAACCTCAGAGCCTAGCACGCCAACAAACATGGCTATAATGCCTCAGAGGGTTCCAAACCCGTACGCTCAGCCAAGTTGATTTGTAAAATTATATATTGTTAGAAAACTACAGCTTTTGTGCTTTTCCTGATTTGACTTCGGCATAAACATGACCATAATGGGTTGCGGACTATTTAACGCAAAGGATTAGTATGAAATTGAATGAAAATGGCTCGCTGTCGTTAATAATTATTAGTATTGTTGCTGGCCTTTTTGTAACAAGCACCGGAGTGGTTGTTGCGGCCAATGGCAGCAAACCCGGAGATACACTTTATAGCATTGACCGAAAGGCAGAAACGGTGCAGTTGGCTCTTGCCATCACGGATGGTATTAGGAAGGAAACCCATAAAACCATTGCCGAGGAACGGCTCCTGGAGCTCCAGGCGCTATTTGCCGAAAAAGACCTGGACGTACCCGGCATTGCCAATGCACTTAACAGTTTTGAAGAACATAAATCTAAAGCGGACGATTTATTGGACGATGATGGCGATATTGATGAAAATGAGCAGAAAATAAAAAATGAATTAGAAGATAAAAAATCCAGGATAGATAAACTGTTCGAAGCCCAACAGAAAACTATGGAAAATCAGCGCGAAAGCCTGAAAAAGCAATACGAACAAGCTGTAAAAGACGGCAATACTGCCCTGGCAGCCTCTTTGCAAGCTCAAATTGACAGCTACGAAACTTTACTTAAAGACGCTGAAAACATGCGTGAAGACCAAAAGCAAGAAGCAGAAATCCAGCAAGAAACAGAAAAGAAGGCCGCCGAAGAGCAGTCTGAGGCTGAAAAACAAGCGGCAGAAGCCGCCAAAAAAGCTGCCGAACAACAGGCCGAGGCAGAAAAAAAAGCTGCCGAACAGTAATACCTACAGGAACGTCCTTAATCTAAATCTACGTGTTATAAATCCTAATTCTCCGGTCAATCTACACAAGCGGGACGAACATAAAGCCCGGGTGCGTTTTGGTTTCATAATCGCCGCCCTTGTTTTTAGTAATTTCTAAAACGTCATCTATGACGGGAATTACCAGTTTGCCGCCGACTTTTAGCTGGCCAAGTAGTTCTTCGGGCAGCTTTTGGGCGGCTGCGCTTACCAATATGCGGTCGTATGGCGAGTGCTTTGGCAGGCCGTAGCTTTGCCCGGCTTGAAAAAATTGAACATTCTGCGCCCCGGCTTTTAGGCAGTTGCTCCTGCCCAATTCCACTAACTCTGGGATTCTTTCAACGGCATACACCTTGCCCCTGGAACCAACGATTTGCGATAGCAGCGCCGAAGTCCACCCCGACCCGGACCCAACATCAAGCACCCTGTCGCCGGGCTGAGGCTCAAGCCACTCCAGCATCATACGTACGGTGCTGGGCTGGCTAATGGTCTGGCCAAAACCTATGGGCAGGGGGGCATCAATGTTTACTTGGCCGCGCAGGCTTTCGTGTACAAAATCTTCGCGGCGGACTTTGCTAAAGGCCTTCTCTACTGTGTCCATAACACTAATTATAGTCCAGCGGCTCCCAGACCCGCACGATCAGCTATTGATTTGAACGTTTATGAGGGGCGTGGTATAACAATTGCATGGCTAAACACATAATTAGCATTCAAATTATTAGCAGGAGTTGCTCCGCGTAGTTTGATTTGTCAAAAATTAGGTAACTAGCGGAGGCAAACAGGCCTCCGTTTTTGATTGAAAAGGAAACCATGGAAGCTAAACCAAGTTTTACATTTAGCGATTACTGGCGATTGTACGAAACAGCCGGTGAAATGGGCATAAAGCCCCTCGCCGAGCATAAAATAGGCGACCTGCACCGTAAAACCGTCGGCGGGGCGCGCCGGCAGGTGAACGGTAGTGAGTATTTAGAAAGTTGCGGCTTTGAGCCGACAGCGGCCAAAGAGGTAGCCGACCGCTTCAAAACCACGCTAGAACTCCTGCAGTCGCTGGCCGTGGGCACGACAGTCAATCCAGGCAATCGCTATAACTAGTTGTTTTGGTGTTCTTTGTAGGCGATGAAATAGATGCTTGTCAGGGCGATGACAGAACCAATCAGTTTTTCGAACGAATACGGTTCAGACAGAATCAGCACCCCGGCAAGAGCCGAAAAGAATATCTGCATATTGTTGAGCACGATTGTGTTATTAGCGTTTATCAGATACACCGCCCGGGCAAACGTTTTCATACACAGCCAATAGAACAAACCAGCCAGGACAGCAAAGGGCAAAAGGCTACGCACCAGCGCCAGGTCGTTTATGATAAACGGAGAGGCTGCAAGGGCAATGACGCCGCCAATCGCCAGCCGTACATCTGGGACCAACCGAGCACCACCCATCTGTTTCATTACAACCCGCGAATAGGCATTGCCAAAGCCAAAAAACAGCGCCGAGCCTAAGATAATGGCATCGCCCTTATGTAGGGCCAGAGATCTAAATCCAACCACCCCGATGTATAAACCTACAAACAAAGCAACAATCCAAACGTACTGCGTTTTGTGGTGTCGTTCCTTCAAAAGCAGGTGGGAGAAAAAACCAGTTGCCACAATTGTAGCCGTCATAAGTAGTGAAGCATTGACTGCCGAAGTATAGCGCTGTCCAACCACAAATATGGCTACGGCCATGGTGCCGGCAACTCCGACTGCCAACAATGGCTTAAAATTTTGCTTAATCAGTGTCGTGTTTTCCGCGTTACGCTGAAACTGCAGGGAAATCAGTGCAAAAAATGCACCGAATATAGCAAATATCAAACTGTACTCGAGGGCACTGATGTCATAGTGCGTATAAATGTATTTGTTGGTCGTTACATAGCCAGCAACAAAAACGGCCGACAGAATACCACATAGCAGACCTAGGGTTTTTTCTGGTAGGTTGTGTCGATTCATCAATTATGGCACTCAGTCTAGAACAACGTCTTCGGTCTGTCCTGGTGGTTTTAGGATGTTGTCTACCAAAATATCTAGCTGGTCGTTGGTGAGGTTTGATTTCATGGCGTAGCCTTCAATCCCAAGGTTTCGCAAGCCTTCTGGGGCGTCGGCTTCGCTGAGGGCGGAAAGCACTAGAACCGGGATGTTTTTGCCCCAACTGCTGGCGCGCATAATTTTGAGTATTTGATCGCCGGCGATTACCGGCACCATCAGGTCCAAAAGTACCAAATTTGGCAGTTCTTTTTCTATCAGCGCCAGGGCCGTTTTGCCATCAAACGCCGTAAAACATTTGTAACCCAAAAGCTCCAGTCTGGTTTTATAAATTTCAGAAAGGTTGGCTTTGTCTTCTACAATAACAATTTTTTGAGCCGTGCCGAATTTGTCCATATGCCTACAATTCTAACCCAACTTGCCAATTTCAACCATTTACACTTCTGTTTTGATGTATAATGCTTGCTATATGAGGGAAGATGAGTTTACTAAACTATTCAAATACATGCAGAAAGAGTTCAAGGTTATTAACGACCGTCTTGAACAAACTGCAACCAAAGATGAGTTAGGTCGTCTTACTAACGCTATTGACGCGTACGCAAAACAAACCGAAACCTACATGCAGGAAATGTTGGCACTCGGGAACAAAGTTGACCGCCTTGAACAGTGGATTCTGAAGGTTGCCGAGGCAACGGGCGTAAAGCTAGCAACCTGAAAACTGTTCGTATAACCGAACTTTGCCCACGCAGCTATTGTGCTCATGGTTGCATTTGTTAGTTGTAAATGTATTACTGTTTGTCAATGAACAGGCCAGAATTAGTACCAGGAAACCACGAAGCTATTTTTGAGTTTTACAGGGCTTTTGAGCCAAATCAGAAAATACAGCGCTTTGGCTTTGCGCTAATGCACGCGGTGTACCGGAGCGAAGTTCATTACGACGCCGATGCAGCAAGCGCGATAAGGGAGCACCTAGAGGGTGGCGGCAGTTTGATTGTGGCGCCCAATCACCAGTCCAACGCCGACACCCCAACCATAGGCGGTCTTATTTACGAAGACGCTTTTGCTCTGCTAAGGGACAACGTGATAGCGCCAGGCAAGGCGTCACTATTCCGGTGGCCCATTCTGGGGAAATTTCTTGAACACATGGGAGTGCATCCTACCTTTAGGGGTAAAGATTATCAGGACGACGAAGAGGGCCAATTACTTAGAAAAACCGTTGCTGATTCTGTGGTAGGCCTAAACATTGACTATGTAAACAACGGCGGCAGCATAGCAATCTTCCCAGAAGGCACGCGCAACCGTGGGAACCCCCTAGAAATTCAAAAACTCAGAACCGGAATCGGCAACATAGCCGTGGGAGTAGAAGACCCGGCAAATGTTCTGATTGTGCCTATGGGATTTGCCTACAGATGGCAGCATGTCAAACTGAGCCCGGTTGTAGTTGTAAATGAACCATTTAGCCCTGAGAGTATGACGCGAGACCAAGTTTTGGCCGAAACGCAAACAAGAATACAATCCGCCACAATAGAAGCATTCGACCTAGCAGCGTAGCCGCTGGCGTACTGAGAAACAGGGACAAGTGGACTGTCCCCCAGCTGCTTTAAATTCATGCGTCCAGTGTTTCTAGCTCTTCAAGAATGTCTGTGAGCGAGTCGGGATTTTCAAGAATACGGTCAACATACTCGGGCGGAAGTTCAGCGACAAGGCCATCTATAATTTCTGCAGGGTCGCCAAAAACTCGACCCATTGAAGCAACCATGGCGCTTAGGTCGTGATCTACGTCTATCCCACTTGCACTCATTCGTTCTCGAACTTGTTCGTCAGTTTCACGAGCCGTAGGGTCATCTAAATCAACCTCCCAATAGGAATTTGGCAGAGATTCGGCAGAATCAGGTATGTGCGGAAAATGTTGTTCTAACATAGCTCCATTATACAGTACCTATTTTGCTCATGCTTGCCTTTTTCTAACAGAGGCGTATAAGTGTAGGTAATTATTTGAAGGAGACGTTATGGCTGAGCAAGCAGAAAGACAAATTATTATTGAAGGGTTACCACCTGTTTTTGACGAAGTTGTAAATGATTTTATCGATGCGCGTCATCCAGACCACTTTATTAACAAAGATGTAAGCGTAAGATTAGGAGGAGTTGCAACTGTCGGTGGTCTGGCTGCAGTAATTGGCACATGGGATTTTGCAGCTACCAGTATTGGTAATATAGGCTTCTCAAAGGACACTCGGCGTGATGAAGTTACGACTTCAATGGGCGAAAGGATTGATTCAATCGAAGATCAGTTAAGCCGTCATCCATATGAAATCTCGGTATGCCGAGAGTCGTCATATGGCGTTTGTCAACAATCTGAGGTTTATGATGTAAGAACTGAGCAAGGTGTGGTGGCTTTTTTGGATGATGATATCAGCCCGACGGATTCGCCTTCTACTGAAGACCAGGTACTCTTATCTGGGCTGCCAGCTGAAACTAATGGCCAGCGTACAGCTTCGTTTGACGAAACAATAATCAACGGCTTAAACGCAAAAACAGAAGAATATGTGGGAACAATCCCGGATACCAAGCCAGAAACTACCAGCACTTTCACCGGTGAGTTTATAGAGTTTGGTGGTTCTGTAGCAATTATATTCGCAGGTTTAGCTGCGTTTTTATTCAAGAGATACGAACATCAGGCCAAGCGTTTAGCGACAGCGACTGATAAGTTAACCGATTATAAAAAGTACCAGGAAGTAGGTGACGTGCCGCGAAGTGGCCGTTTAGATGCCACTTCTATAAAAGAATCGGCTGCCTGGAAGCCCGGATATGCGTGGCAAGGTAATCAAAAGCTAGTCCCACTGCCTAGAAAAGGTGGCAAAAAAGCAAGGCTTGAATTACGCAGTTCAGTGCACAGACTGGTGGAAGCTCAGTTGGATCGCCAAGAAGCAGGTTAAAATCTGCTCGTGCTTGCGTTTTTATAACAGAGGTGTATAAATGTAAACAATTTTGGAGATATCTAATGGCTAATTTGATGGAAGTACAACTTGGGCACTATGGTCAAGAAAGAATTGACCCAGAAATCTATGCCAGCATCTTCGAGACCGATGAAGCCCTCGCCGTTCAAGAGAAAGTAGCACAAGCTAGGGGCGCAGTAAGTGCATTAATGCAGAAAACTGGGTTAGTGCTTGTGCGCAGCGCATCATTCGATCTACCAACAGAAGCCGCTATAGCAACAAAATATAAAGTATGGCTACCCCGAGATGTTTTTCACAAGTATGACGAGCCCTACGTGACTGGTGCTTCTCAAATTGACGGTCAAGTAAATGGGATGATTCGTATGAAATTGGATCCAGCCGAGGATTTTAACGTTTCTTTTAGTGGGACTCGGAGTGGCGGGAACTCATCTGGTAGGTTTGAGACAGCAATTCCAAGTTCGGCAGAGACTAACAGAATACCTGCCAGGCCTGTAAGTAAAAACAAAGCACGTTTAACGATTCTTGGCCTAGCTGCAGCCGCTGAGTATGCACGAAGCTGGAATTTGGACGAAGCGTTCCAAGAAGTTTAGGAGAATATTATTCACACACATAAGGCCTACTAATGCCTAGGTCAAGAATATGAGGTTAGAGTTGATATAACTTCTGTGGTACTACATTTTGCTCACGCTTGAATTAGTGTTTCGTGGGTGTATGCTTAGTCTATGAAGCGACCTGAATCAACGGAACAAAAACCCAGAGTCCAGCAATTCGAAAGGTCGGAAGCTAGAACTTTCGGGGCAATTGCAGTACAAGGGAGGCTCACAGAAGCGTCTACCCCGTCAGCATATGATGATAGAGATGTTCCAGGGCAAAGAACTATATTAGTAACCGGAATTGATTTTGCTCCAAAACGAACACAATACGATAGTTTTGGTTTAATTGCTTATCACGAAGAACAACAGAGAACTAGTAAAAAGCAGTAGCTACCGTATTATTGTGCGGAGGGTGCTATTTTGCTCATGCTTGCGTTTTTGTAGAACCCGGCCGCGCTTTTTAATTCTTATGTTTATGCTATCCTTAAATCAATAACTAGGGGGAGTTTTATGGACAAGCCAGCGGAATCAACAGACGCAATACAACCTGCAAAACCAACTGAAACGGCACAGCCAACAAAACCAGGCAAAAAAAATCGCGGCAAAACCATACAACTAGCTCTGTTAATTGCGGTCTTGGTGCTGGCGGCCGCGGGAACTGCCTACTGGTGGCGCAACAAAACCGCCAACCAAGCCGAAAAGAAACAAGCTGCCACCATAACTGCTTTGCAGCAAACAACGGCGAGCTTGGAAAAACAACTGGCCGAAGAAAAAGACAAAAACGCAAAACCTGCCGGCGCGCCCGCTCCAGCGCCTTGTACCGCTAAAGCACCTACCGCGGCGGTAATTGAAAACATTGAAGCGTCTATAACGTCTGGCAACACCGCCGCGCTGGAAGGCTACATGGCGGCGAGTGTAAACGTAATTATTGCCGCTTCCGAGGGGCTTGGCGCCAAAACGCCCACCCAGGCGGTTGCTAGCATCACCGATTTTATTTCCAGCGATACTGCGTCTTGGGACTATGATTTTTCACTGCCGGCTCCCACGCTAACTTCTTACGCCAAAGGCAGTTACGCCCAGTATTTCCCAAGCATTGCGGTTGTGGGAAAAGCCTCCAACAAAAAAGTTATTTCGTTTTCGTTTGATTGCAACGCCAAAATCAGCACGGTGTTTTTGGCTGCCAACGAAGACCTCCTAAAATAGCAGTCTCTACGGCGCAAACGCCGCTTCTTCCTTTCTGCTAGCTAATACTGGTCAAACCGCGTGTGCCGGCGGCGCCAAGTTAGAATCGCCCACAAAATTGCCAGCGAAATCAAAAGTATAGAAAAACCAATAGCGCCGATTTTCCAAAATGACAAGGTTTTGGCCGAATCGGGCGCCACGGAGCTGGCTGGCGTGCTTGACTGATCTGTTTGTGAGGGATCACTGGAAGTAGATGGTTCATCAATCACTGGGGTAGCGGGTGCTGCGGTATCTCCAGAAGCGCTGCTGCCCGCACCGGCGGGGGATTGGGTGCAGTTGTTATTGTATGTGCCAGCACCATACGTGCCGCAGCCGTAAGTAGCGGCAAAAGCCGGGCTGGCGATTGCTAGGACAAATAAAACTGACGCTAAGCTAACTTTTATAATCTGTTTTATTTGCCTAAACGTAGACATTATTACAAAATTCCGTTCTTTGAGGGTTATGTTATACTTATTCTAGCAACTTTAATAAGCGAGGGAAAGCATGGGTAAGACAGAAGAGCTCTTAATAATCCTTGTCATCATACTGCTTTTGTTCGGGGCAAAAAAGTTACCCGAACTGGCACGCGGTCTAGGCGAATCAGTCAAAGAAGTCCGCAAAGGCTTTAGCGAAGACACAGACAATAAAAAAGAGAAAAAAACCAGCTAGGCACCAGCAATGGCCCTGCGTAAAAATAAAAAACTGGCCAACCCAAACAAACCGCTAACATTACTGGATCATTTGCACGAATTGCGTTTCCGGGTGGCATGTTCCGCCGCAGCCTTTCTGGCTGGAGGCGCCGTTGGCTATGTATTCCACCTCCAGATAATTGAGTGGGTACGGCGGCCCCTGCACCAAACCCTGTACTTCAACACGCCGGCCGGCAATTTTAACTTTATCATGAGCATTTGCATGCTGACGGGACTGATAGCGGCTATCCCCGTGATAGCCTACAACCTAATCGCGTTTATCCAGCCCGCCCTCCCCAGCGCCGTGCTTGGCAAAAAAATCCGCCGTATGACGCTGTTTTCTTTCGTGCTAGCCATGTGCGGCATGTTTTTTGCTTATTTTGTGATTATACCAGCATCTCTACGCTTTTTCTTGGGCTTTAACATCGCTGGCATTGAAGCGATTATAACGGCCGACAGCTACCTGCAGTTTATAATTAGCAGCCTGATATCTTTTATGGTTATTTTTCAAATACCGCTTATTATGACCATAATAGACCGCATCAAACCCATCCCACCCAGCAAACTTATCAAAAAAGAGCGGCACGTGGTTGTTGGATCGCTGGTAATAGCGCTGGCGCAGCCTTTTACCTATGACCCGCTAACGATGTTTCTGATTGCCGCGCCCATGATTGTCCTATACAACCTGTCAATTATTATGCTTTACCTGGCGCACCGCAAGCGGCCGGCAGGCCTGCCAATGCAGACGCCGCTTTTCCGCCCGGCCACCAAACTTTCCATGGTGCCTTCCCAGGCGTTGCCCCAGCTTTCTTTCATAACAACTTCCGCCGCCAAACCAACGCTCATACAAGATGTTGTCAGGCAGACGGAACAGCCAAGTTTGCATTACCAAATGTAATGCCTTAAAATAAAACATAACCAATAAAGCGCAGTCATAAAAATGCAAAATATATTCCAAAAAGAAATGAGCCGGCAGGATTTTTTCCGTTATGTGGGATCTATAATCCTTGGTGTTATAGGGGTAACCCACCTGATAACTACGCTCAACCGGCACGGTTTGGGCAGCCAGCGTTCCTCTAATGCCGGGGTTGGCTATGGCGGCAGTCCTTACGGCGGGCCCAAAAAAGCCAAATTACTCTAGTATCTGACTTTATCTACTCTAAAATAGAACGCTCGGCGGCTGGAATTTGATCCAGCAGAGCTGTGATCGGCTTCTTAGTGCGAGGATCTATCAAGTCTTGGCATAGGTCGCAGAGGGGACGCAGCACAAAATCACGCTCGGCAAAACGGGGGTGGGGAAGTGTCAAGTCCGGTTTCTCCGCCACAATATCATCGTAGAATATAATGTCTATGTCTATTTCGCGCGGACCCCAGCGAAAGCGCTTTATCCTGCCCAATTCTAGCTCCACTTTTTTGACAAACTTCAACAATTCCTTGGGAGCGAGCTCTGTCTGTCCGCAAACCACCGTATTCAAAAAATCCGCCTGATTGGTGTGACCCACGGCTTTGGTGGTATACAGAGGCGCACTCACGGCGCAGTCCAGGACTTTTTGCAGTTCTTCCTGCGCCGCGGTGACATGCCCAAGGGTATTGCCGACATTTGAACCCAACGCCAGATATACAACAGCCATAAATTGATAGTAGCACAATCCTGTTTTGACTGCGACAGATTGATGCGCCTATACTTAGAACGTATCATGAAAAGCATACCTTGGCCCTCGGACAAACTACTAAAACGAGTAAACCACGCACTCCTGGCCAGCATTATTTTGACCAATGGTTATGTCCTGCTGATGCCTTTGTTGCCAAAGGTGAATTACGAACTCAAACAGCGTATTACAAAGCCCGTAAAAGTCAATCCGGCGGATTCCAACAGCGTAGGTAGCATTGACCGGTCGCGCGACCACCTGATATTGCCAACCATGCAGCTGGATGAGCCGGTTTATTTTGGCACCAATGCCTCGCTAGTCCACAGGGGCATCTGGCAGCGCCCACAGACAAATACGCCAGACAAAGGAGGCAATACCGTGCTGGTAGGCCACCGCTTTACCTACGCCGGAGCGGCGGTGTTTTATAACCTGGACAAACTAAAGACTGGCGACGACGTCTACTTTGCGTACAACCAAAAAATTTATCATTACAAAGTAACCAGCTCTGCCATAGTGCCGCCGACGGCTGTGGAAGTAGAAGCACCTAGCCATGAAACCAAACTCACGCTCTACACCTGCGCGCCGCTTTTAACTGCCAAAGACCGTTTGGTATATGTAGCCGAACTAAAGGAAATCTTATGAGTGAAAGAAAGCGGTTTGTAGTCTTACTGGTATTAGCGGCGGCGAGCGTCGCGCTGTTGCTATACGTGCGCCATAGCGTTGGCGCGAATTTTACGAACCAGTTTTAGTTCTGGTTAGCGCGCCTAACAACCAGGTAGTAGTAGCCTGCCGCTAACAGTGCTGCCAGGCCGCCGGCGTACCACCAATTGCTGGTTTTTGAGCCGTCATCGGTTTTTTTGGTTTCCGCGCCCAGGACATCCTTCTTGTCTTTGTCAGTGCTAGCGGCTTGGTCGTCCACTACGCCATCACCGTTAGTATCGCCAGCCACAGCGCCAGCAGTTTGGCCGCCCGTAGCCGTGCCAGCTGTACCGGCTCCTTGGCCGCCAGCACCAGTGTTGGTAAACACCGTCGTAACGGTTGGCTGTGGTGCATTAGTAATCTGGACGCTTACCGTTTTGCTGGGTTTTGTGCTTTCACCGTCCCCATGGTTTGTGGATTGGACGTAGTAGCTATATGTTCCGGTTGCCGGCAGGGAGATACTGAATACCCCTGAGTTGCCGTTGTTGTGAGTAACTTCTTGCGTTCCTTTTGAGAGGCTGTTTTCAAATAACTCTACTTTGAAATCGTCTTCTGGGATTGTAGAAGTCACGCCGTAAGCAATGTTTAGGGTTCGGTTTGAGGTAGCCGCTGGCTCAGATATATCAACATTTACATATCGTTGCAAAACCGCGTAAGCGGGAACAGTAAGTACTACAAGACTTACTAGAGTAATGATTGCCGTGGTAATTAGACGCTTCATTTTGCACCTCCTTTCACGGGGTTGCGGCGCTTGGCAGTGGCGACTCCTAGCACCATGAGAATCATGGCAGTAATCGCATAACCTAGGGCTATTGGCGAACCGGTGTTTACCAGTACTGTGGTAGAAGCGCCCAGAACTTGGGGCGATTTTACGGTTACTTGCGTGGCAACGAACGGATTGTCCGCAAAGTGTACGTTGCTGAGTACGACTTCTTCGTCTGGGCAACCTTCGTATGGCGGCAGAGCACAGCCTTGGGCAAAGGCAACGTCTGGGTAAGTGCCATCACTGACGCTTGCGGCAATCTTGGCCAGGTAGGTCAGCGTTACGACTTCACCAGGAAGCATATCTCCCAAAATCCAAGTACCAGGCGAACTATAGGTTGGTTCGGTGGTAATGCTAGCGGCTTTCAGGTCGCCGCGGAAGTTGGATACGGCCGTCCAGCTGCCAGGTACGTAGTTGAAACCGGCTGGCGGCAGGTCGGTAACGGTGGCGTCAAACAGCGCGCCACTCTGTTCGCTCAGGCTGGCAACCAACGTGTAGGTAACCGTGTCGCCAACAGTAGTCGGGTTAGGCCGGTTGTTGCTCTTGGTCAGGGTAAGCTCAACGTCATGGTAGTTGCCCACAAAGCACTCCACGGTTTCGCCCGGCTCAGCGTACACATAGTACTCGTCTTCCACTAGTATTCCGCGCTCATCGCCATTGCAGTGAATGTTTGACAAGTGCCAGCCGTCTTGCGGTGTTTCGCTCAGCTCGTGGCCTATGCCCGGCTTAATGTCCGTGAAGGTGGTTATACCGTCCTCACCAGTTGTTTGAGTCTGGTCGTAGTCGTACTCTTGGCAGGAGTTTTCTGATATGACTTCGATCAGGAACTCTAGAAAATCAACTTGTTCGCAGTTCTGGTGGCCGTTCAGGTTGAACTCCCAGCCAGGCAAGGGTGGTTCTGGCAGCGCAGTTTCACCTGGGTCATACTGGCCATTGCGGTTGAAGTCGTTGTATTTGGTAACTATTACAGTAGCGCGCTCGGTATTGGTGATTACACAAGTTACATTAGCGCCCTCACTCATACGGATTTGATTGTTTAGGCCATCGTCACCGTGGGAGAATACGCCGGCAGAACTAGTACATTCCCATTCACTTGCATCAAATGTACCGTCAGAGTTGTTCACTTCGCTTAAGGTGTACGTCATATGGGACACAGCTTCTTCTTCATCCACGCCGTCTTCGCCGTTACCGCTAATAGAATCACCGGTTGTTGGGGTAGCTGTCAGAGTCCAGTCAGATGCCTGGTGAGCGGGATTGACACTGTCGACTTCTTTTTTAAGTGTCAGAACGGGAGCAATGTCATCGTTGGTGATGGTGCAGGTTTTGGTTTCGCCGATGGCAATGGTGCCACTACAATCGGAGCTAAGTGACTTGGTGTAACCGTCGTCAGCTAATTCATCCACGGCGTAGCTGCCTTCGTTTAGAAGCACGGTTGTGCCGGGAGATTCTTCACCAGGGAAGTCTTTTACAACTTGAGAATTGCCGCCTACCGTCATGGTAAAGTCATCGGCATTTTTTTCACCGCCGTTGTCGTTTATGACGTGTTTGATGACAATGAGTTTTGGCTGGATGGCCGTGTTGGTGATGGTACAGGTATATGACCCGCCCAAATTTAGCACAATGCTGATGATGTCATCGTCCAGGGTGCAGTCGCCGTCTATGCCGGTAAATTCGTAGCCGGTTTGCTGAGTTTCGCTAATCGTGTAGCTGCCAGCGTCAAACTGCGTGGTTGAAACGCCGCTGGTTACGGAAGTGCTATCTACAAACAGAGGGAAGGCCGAAGCCAGTAGCGGGTTGCCGAACGGATTTAGCACTAGCTTTGTAACTGTCAAAGTTGGCGCAATATCAGTATTAGTGATAGTACAAACTGTGGTTTGACCGTTAGTAAGCGCAATCTGGCTGTTTGTGACAGTAACGTTGTTTGTGCAAGTCCAGAGACTAGCAGAATAGCCTTCTGGACCGGTGCTTTCACTTAGCGTGTAGGTACCGGCCGAAAAGTCTGAACCGCTGACTACGTCCGTATCACCGGTTGCACCAGCGCCAGAAAGAGGCGTTGGGCCAGTGGCGGTTAGCGTCCAGTCGCTTTCTGCTGCGTCGCCGCCATGCGTGTTGCTGACAAGCTTGTTCAGAGTCAGGCTGGGGGCTTGGTCGTCGTTGGTGATGGTACAAGTGGCAGATTCGCCTAAACCAAGCATGACAGTATCACTATCATCCTGAGTACCGCCTTCGCAGTCCCAATCACTGGCCGTGTAGCCGGCAGTGCCGCCAGATTCAGACAGGTCGTAAGTGCCAGCGTCAAAGGAAGCGCCATTGGAAACCGAAGGACCGGCACCGCTAAAGCCGGTTGGGCCAGTGGCGGTTAGCGTCCAAGCAGATGCGTCCGCTGTGCCACCGTTATCGTTAACTACCTCTTTTACCAAAGTAAGAGAAGGGGCATCGTCGTCATTGGTAATGGTACAAGTAGTGGACTGACCGTTAGTTAGAGTTATCTGGTTGTTGGTGACCGTTACTTGGTTATCACAACCCCAGGTGCCTTCGGTGTAATCACTGGGGCCGGATTCATCAAGTGTGTATGTGTCAGCTTTGAAGTCAGAACCAGAGGTTGCTCCGCCGGCCCCGCTCAGGTTAGTCGGCGACTGTGAGCCGCCGGTAGCTGTCAGCGTCCATTCGCTGGCAACACGCTGGCCGCCGTTATCGTTGGTAACTGTCTTAACTAATGTAAGTGATGGAGCATCGTCATCGTTAGTGATGGTGCAAGTCTTGGTTTCGCCCAGGGCTACAGTTACGGTTGCGTCCTCGGCACAATCGCCGCCCCAGGCTCCAGCCGTATAGCCGGGTAGGCTGGCTTCACCTGCAGTGTGAGTACCAGGGTTAACCGGGTAGGCTACTTCGTCTAGTACGGCGTTGCTATCAACAGTCAGGCTGAAGTCGTCGGCAACGGCTGAACCGCCGTTATCGTTTACGACT
Source organism: uncultured Candidatus Saccharibacteria bacterium (assembly GCA_964593805.1). GTDB lineage: Bacteria > Patescibacteriota > Saccharimonadia > Saccharimonadales > JBBQAJ01 > JBBQAJ01. The sequence goes on from CAZQHP010000001.1 coordinate 564,740, forward strand.
GTTTTGTCTACAATTATGTAGGCTTGCTGGTCGTCGTTGGTGATGGTGCAGATTACAACTTCACCCAAACTTAGCGTGAGATCGCTGCCCACTAGAGTGCCGCCGTCACAGCTCCAAGTGCTAGGAGTGTACCCGTCTGGGCCAAGTTCGCTCAAGGTGTAGGTAAGTCCTGCCGTTGCCTCAGCAGTACCGGTCAGGGCAGTTTCCCCGCCATCGCTGCTAGTACCTTGTTCGTCAATTATCGGGGTGTCGCTGCCGCTTTGCGCGGTTAGAGTCCACTCATCGGCCAAAAATGTACCGCCATCGTCGTTTATAACCTGCTTCATCAGTTGCAGAACTGGCGCAATATCAGTATTAGTAATGGTACAAACGGTGGTTTGGCCATTGGCTAGAGTAATCTGGGCGTTTGTGACAGTAACGTTGTTTGTGCAAGTCCAGAGACTAGCAGAATAGCCTTCTGGACCGGTGCTTTCACTTAGCGTGTAGGTACCGGCCGAAAAGTCTGAACCGCTGACTACGTCCGTATCACCGGTTGCACCAGCGCCAGAAAGAGGCGTTGGGCCAGTGGCGGTTAGCGTCCAGTCGCTTTCTGCTGCGTCGCCGCCATGCGTGTTGCTGACAAGCTTGTTCAGAGTCAGGCTGGGGGCTTGGTCGTCGTTGGTGATGGTGCAGTATTTGTGTTCCCCGATGGCAATACTGCCTGAACAGTTAGCGCCAAGCGTCTTGGCATAGCCATCAACAGCGTCTTCATCAACCGAATAGCTCCCAGCATCTAAAGTAATGGTTGTTCCGGATTCATCGCCGGGGAAGGAACTGTCGCTTGGGTTTGTTGCCGTAACGTTCATAGTGAAATCACCTGCCGCGGCGCCACCGCCGTTATCGGTAACAACATGCTTGGTTACGGTCAGCTGGGGAGCAATGTCATCGTTGGTGATGGTGCAAGTTATATTCTGTCCGTTGGCAAGCGTGACATTTCCGCCAAGCTGGGCAGGACAACCAGTACCAGTGATATTTACAAAACTGTAGCCAGTTAGACCAGCTTCATTGATAGCGTACGAACCCGGTGCGAGCGTCAAAGTTTGTCCGGACGTTACAGACGTACCGCCGGTAGTCAGTCCAAAATCATTTGCGCCGGCCGTGCCACCGTTGTTGTTTACAACGCTTTTTATGAGGGTAATAGTGCCTGTTTGTCTGGTGTTTGTGATCGTACAGACAACGTCCGCGTCTTCTGCCAGTGTGAAGCTAAGTTGCCTGGAAGTTGTGCCAGTCGGCGAAGCACTGCCTATAATTGAACCTGTACCGTTCAAATCTCGGCACACAATCGTGGTGTCATAACTTGAAAGCGCCGTGCTTGTGCCAGCTGTCTCTTTCACAATTACGGTGCCTTTTTTAACTACACGCTCGCCAGTAGTTCCACCGTCACCTTGGTTATTAACGGTAATGGTATCACTTGCTTCTGGGCCATCAATTATTAAATTAAAGAGTCCCGTATCGGAATTGGGGACTATGTCTTTGATAAGTTCTACTTTGCCAAAATCTTCACGGGCAATCACACAATCTGAAGGGTCAGAGTTTGGCTGAGCCGATGGGAACGAACATACGTCAATAAGTTTAGCTGCTGCACCGCCAACAGTTGAAAGTTGAATAGTACAAGCACCTTGAGTATCTACTGGCGAACCATTCCCGGTAGGAAATGGGTCGGTACTTTGCTGGCTAACTGAACAGCTGGTTGTGCCGCTTGAAATAACTGCCGCGGTAGAGGTACAGCGGTCAATTTTGGCATCTCCACAAGAATAAGTAGTCAGGGTTTGCAAAGTAGCTGGAGTATTTTCTGTAGTAACACAGACCGCGTAATTGATATTGCCGTCTCCGTCCGTATCAAAAAGATTACATGCGTCCAAAGTATTCGCGCCGCTAGTTCCCAGATCGTCCCAGTTCCAGGTGGTCGCCACGGTAGTTGGCACTCCCGCGTAGTCAACACATAGTTTGGTCAGGTCTTTTTGGCCGGGTTCGTCATTGGCACCAGCAGTATCAGATACACAAATTGGAGCGGCGGCGGCTTTTTGTAGTGATAAAAAAGGGCCAGATGCGGTGGCAACCTGGCCTGTGGCGATAACTAATATAAGAAACAAGCTTCTAAGTTTGTTTATAAATCCGCGAAACCTTTTCATACCAACGCTCCTTGTTGTTTATGGAAATTGGTTGGGTTCGCTACTCCTAGGCTCCACACTGTTCAAGCGACACTAATACAAACAGTGTTTCATCGCCCCCCAATGTCCCCTAAGCCGTTTTTAAGCTCTTTGTTCTGAAAAGCATTATCACCCTGTTTTAATAAAAATGCAAGACCATAATACCAATTTAATGACAAAAACCACCCCGGAGGATGGCTTTTGCTGTTTACGAACTGTGTTTTAAACTGTTGGTGTTGTTGGTGTAGCTGTTTTGCCGCCAAATTTTTCCCGGACTTGGAAAAGCAAGTAAAAGGCTATGGCAGAGCCGATTAGGCTGCCAACAAAACTGCCGACGCCGCGGTTAAACGTAAAGATCTGAATCACGCCGTAGCCTAGGTTGATCAGTGACGCCAAGAACAACAAATCCCAGCCGCTGCGCAGCCGTTTTTGCAGCTTTGGAAACGCCATCAGCAAAATCACCGCGTCTACCGCCAGCAGGGCAATGCCCAAGTAGATTACTGTCTTGTCAAACCCAGACGGGCCAGCCGCGTACCCGGCGTAATAAACGGACAACGAATTGGCCACGTCAGTCACGCGGTCTGCCCAATTAGCTAGATTCCACAAAGCAAGCGCCGCGAACAGTTGCAGCACGCCGCCAATCAGCGCCAGCCATGGCCAAACTTTTGCCAAGCCTTCTTTGGTGCTGTCTGGCAACGACGGCAAATCTTTAAAAACTTTTTCCAGACTTGTTTCTGCCTTTTGTAATGCCCCCATACGAACTCCTTTGGTTAATAGTTTAAGAATAAACCCCCGACACCCCGAACGCAAGCAAGGTACAATGTACCTGTGCAAAACTTTGAGACTGAGTACAGCAAACTGAACGATCAACAGAAACTAGCGGTCGATGAAATTGACGGGCCGGTACTGGTAGTGGCCGGCCCCGGCACTGGCAAAACTCAGCTGCTCAGCGCCCGCGTGGCCAACATCTTGAAACGCACCGACACCGACCCATCGAGCATCCTCTGCCTGACTTTCACCAACAAAGCCGCGCTCAACATGCGCCAGCGCCTGAACAAACTCATCGGGCCGGATAGCCGATTCGTGGTGGTCAAGACGTTTCACAGCTTTGCGGCCGAGCTGATGAACAATTATCCGGACTATTTCTGGAACGGTGCTAGTTTGAGCGTAGCGCCAGAAGCCGTTCAGCTGGAAATAATTCAGAACATCCTGGCCGGCCTGCCGCTGGATAACCCGCTTAGCAGTACCTTTGCCGGCGCTTTCACGCAGCTGCCTGACGTCAAACAGGCCCTGAAACTCGCCAAAGAAGCCGGCCTGACTCCAGACGACCTGCGCACTGCCATAAAACACAATCTAGACTACCTGGACAAACTAGAACCAACCATGGTTGATTTGCTGTCGCCGCCGTTAAGCGGCAAACAACTTCCAGTTCTGGAAGCCAAAATCTCCAAGCTGCCGCTGCACAAAACTCTCCCCGCCAGGCTTATCCTGCCTCTAAACCAAGTTATCGCTGAGAGCCTACGGCTCGCCATAGAGCAAGACGAGCCAACTGGCAAAACCACCAGCACTGGCAAATGGAAAAAACGCTGGATTCAAACTGTCGACGGCCAAAAGGGCATGTTTGACGAACGCCGGCGCAATCAGTGGTGGCTGGCCGTTGCCGACGTGTATGAAAACTACCGAGACCAGCTGCACCAGCGCGGTTTCTATGACTATGCAGACATGATGATAGAAGTTATCGAGCAGCTATCCCAAAACGCGGACATGCGCGCCGATGTCCAGGAAAGGTTCTTGTACGTGCTGATAGACGAATTTCAGGACACCAATGCCGCCCAACTGCGGCTGGCTCATCTGGTTGCCGATCATTACACCGCCAACAACCGGCCGAACCTGATGACAGTTGGCGATGACGATCAGTCCATCTTTGCCTTTAACGGCGCCGAGCTAAACAACATGCTCGAGTTTCGGCGCAGCTACCCTGACACCAAACTGATAGTGCTGCAGAAAAACTACCGCTCGTCACAAAAAGTCCTGGACAGCGCTACAGACATTATCACTCAGGCCGAAGACCGCCTGGTAAACCGTGAACCAGACATTACCAAGCAGCTGTCGGCCGAAAACGAGCCTAAATCCAAAAGCGTGATTCAGCATTTGTCCTACCCGACCCGCCAGCACCAGCAGCTAAACGTCGCGCGGCGAGTTAAAGAGCTATGGGAAAACGGCAACGACAGCGTAGCGGTGCTAGCCCGTACCCACGATAGTTTGCGGCAGCTGGCCGGCATATTGTCTGCTGAACAGGTGGACATCAGCTACGAGCGGCGCAGCAACGTACTGGAACATTCAGCCGTGTTAGACGTCTACACCATGGCAGCGGCTGCTCTAGCCATAAGCAGCGGCGACAAAACCCAAACCAACCTGCTACTAGCCAAACTGCTGCGTCACCCCATGTGGGACATCAGCCCAAAGGCGCTTTGGAAACTGGCAACCGACAACTACAGCTCGCCGGACTGGCTGGGCAGCCTGCATGAAAGTGCCGACTCCAAACTGAGTAACATTGCTTTGTGGCTTGGCTGGCTGGGGCGCAGCAGCGCCGAACAACCGCTCGGGATCACCCTGGAGTACTTGCTGGGACTTAGAGAAGGCGAATACCTGGAAAGCCCTTTCCGGAATTATCATCTCTCTCAGCGCACCCTGACCGCTGAATACCTGGAGTGTTTGTCGGCAGTCGAACAGCTGCGCAACCTGGCTCAGGAGTTTTCGACTCAGCCCAACCCTACGCTGGAAGACTTTGTACGCTTTATAGAGCTCAACCACCGCACCGGGCAGGTGATAGCCGACGAATCGTGGTTTAACAGCGGCGAAAAAGCCGTCGAGCTGCTGACTATATATAAAGCCAAGGGTCTGGAGTTTGATCACGTCTTTGTGATTGACGCCATAGAGGATATGTGGAAACCGCGAACAGCTCGGCGTAAGTCTCCGGCCAACCTGCGGTTAGAGTCCTACGGCGAAAAATATGACGACTACGTCCGACTGTTGTACGTGGCGGCGTCTCGTGCCAAAAGCACTCTGACAGTCAGCAGTTACCGTAGTAGCGATAACGGCACGGACTTGCTGCCTTCGCCACTGCTTTCTGCCTTGCCGCTGAAAACCATAGATGAACCGGCTGAACAGCCGCAAGAAGTCCTGGAGGCAGATTTGCGCTGGCCACGCCTGCACATAACGGATGAAAAAGCGCTGCTGGCCGGCCGCATGGAGGACTTTTACCTCAGCCCCACCAGTTTGACGGACTTTCTGGACGTTACCCAAGCCGGACCGGCGGTGTTTATGGAACGGCATTTACTGCGACTGCCCCGCGCTAGCTCGCCATCCGGCGGTTATGGCACCGCCATCCACGCCGCCCTAGAAACCGCCCTGCGGCTTGTCAACACCGTAAAGCTAAACCTAGACACCGTGTTAGACAGGTTTGAGACCAGCCTAACCGAGCAGCGGCTAGCACCAGCCGACTTTGAACTGTACAAAAACAAAGGCCGCGGACTACTGACTGAACTTATCCGCGGCAAACAGCTGATACTGCCCAAAGGCAGCCTGGCCGAACAGTCTATAAATGACGTGCTGATTGGCGAAGCCAGACTAGGCGGCAAACTGGACCGTCTGGACTTGCCGGACAAAAACACGCTCATCATCTCTGATTACAAAACCGGCAAAGCCCTGAGTAGCTTTGATACCAAAGACAAAACCAAAGAGCACAAAGCCTGGCGCAGCCGCTACCAGTTGCTGTTTTACTGCTTACTGGCAAGAAACAGCAGCCGCTACGGCAAAATCTCCAACGTATCTGGCAAAATCATCTACGTCGAAGCCCCGCATCCAGATGCTACGGCTCTCACGCTAGTACCAACGGAGCAGGAACTAGAGGAATTATCCCGCCTAGTCCAAGTAGTCTGGCAGCACATCGTAAACCTAGACTTCCCAGACATCTCTGCCTACACCCCCGACCTAACCGGCATCCAAGCCTTCACCACCACCATCCTCAAGAAGTAACCATTCAAAAACCCCTCTAAAAGTGCTATGCTCCTATGCAATGAGTGAGTTAATCGGAGATGACATCAAGGCTGTTCTTTTTGATCATGATGACACACTGGTTGGAACTATCGAGGCAAAATGGGCTGCACACAAACATGTAGCAAAAACTCATTACAACAAAGAACTTCTCGATGAGGAGATTCGGCAACACTGGGGCAAGCCTCTGAGTACGTTAGTGGGGTTGCTTTACGAGACTAACGACATTGATACTGCTTTGAAGCGTGAAATGGCTACGCACCCGGATTTCCCAAAGCGTCTGTTTGAGTCAACCATCGGCGTGTTGGAGCGTATAAGGCAGCTAGGAAAATTCGTGGGCCTAGTAACGGCAACAAGTCGTAGATCCTTTGTATATGATTTAGATACATTGGGTATCCCACTGGCCTTGTTTGATTACACTCATACAGAGGACGACGCAGTATTTCATAAACCCGACTCACGAGTCTTTGAGCCGGCTAAACAATGGCTGGCACAGCATGACATTGTTGCAGAAGAGGCCATGTATGTCGGTGACGGTCTTCATGACAAAAGAGCGGCTGAAGACGCTGGGTTTAATTTTGTCGGAGTGGCCACCGGGCTAGTTACAGTTGAAGAGTTTAGAAAAGCCGGCGCAAAAGCTGTCGCCTCGCTTGAAGACCTCCTACCAAAATAAGTTCAAAAACCCCTCTAGAGGCGCGGCACGTACAGGCCACCAATCGCACCCTCCTCAAGAAGTAACCATTCAAAAACAGAGGCTATAATGTTATCCTAGGACATATGGCAAACGGGGTAACAATAGAAAAACCTAGGAGTGTGGTTAGGACTAAACCGGCTAAAAAAACGGTTACTAGTTCAAAAGATAAATTACTCTCAAATCTGAAACAGAAGCCGTTTTTTGCAGCCAAGGACTTCGTACTTTACGAAGGTGACAGTATTGAACTACTCAAACAGTTGCCAGAGAACTCCATTGATATGATCTTTGCTGATCCACCTTACAATTTGTCTAATGGCGGCTTTACAGTTCACGCAGGAAAACGCGTAAGCGTAAACAAAGGTAAGTGGGATGTAAGCAAGGGACTGAAAGAAGATTTCAATTTTCACCTAAAATGGATTGAAGCCTGTCGCAGAGTTTTGAAACCCGAAGGAACAATCTGGGTAAGCGGAACATATCATTCTATTTATGCATGCGGCTTTGCCCTGCAAGTAGCTAAGTTCCACATTTTAAATGATATTAGCTGGTTCAAGCCCAACGGATCGCCGAATTTGAGCGGGCGATATTTCACGGCAAGCCACGAAACTTTAATATGGGCACGTAAGGATTCTAAGGCGAAGCACAACTTCAATTACAAATTGATGAAAGAAGGTTCGTGGCCAGAAGACAAAATGAAAAAACCCGGGCTTCAAATGCGGTCAGTCTGGTCTCTAAATACTCCGAAAAAAGACGAAAAAAAATTTGGCAAACATCCTACACAAAAACCTCTTGATTTACTTAATCGCATAGTTTTAGCAAGCACCAAGCCAGGTGATATCATCGTTGATCCGTTTAGCGGCAGTAGTACAACGGGGATTGCTGCCGTTGCGCACAACCGTAAATTTATCGGGTTTGATTTAGAAAAAGAATATTTAGATCTGTCTATTAAAAGGTACACTGCCACACAAAATGAGCTTAAATTTACTAGCTAAACCATCGGTCGTAAGTTGGTGCTATCGTCCCGCAACGGCGGATTCATTGATTAATACAAGCGATCCAAAAAAACTAAAAGTTGCAAACCAAGTTGAAAAAGACTGGGCTCGGTCGATTTTGGGCGGTGCTGGCAATCAATGGACAACCCAATTATGCCAGGAAATCGTTCGCGAAGTACTAATTGCAATAGGTAGAAAAAATGTCAGAAATGGTAGTTTAACTAAGGGTTCGTTTGGCAAAAAAAGCTATCAACCTGATCTTGAATCTGATGAATTTGTTTACGAAGTCAAAGGGAGAAGTTGGACAACACCTGGAACAGCCGGTGAAAAAATCCTAGGCGTCCCTTTGAAGTACGGGGAGTTACCAGAGTTATTACACAAACCACTTCGGATAATTCTAGTGGGCTACCAAGAATTCGAAGCACGAAATCACTACGCGTTCGGGGATTTATTAGACGAGGCTAATCAGACCAAGCAATTGAACGACAGCTTAAATTACTTTAGTGAGCACAAAATTCAATATATAGGACTCACGGACCTTCTAAAGACAGTCAATCAACGCCTCAAAACCTGACTTTGTAACGTTCTTGAACGAAAATAGACTAAACAGCCTCAAACACACCTACTGCCTCCATCCACCCCTAACAGATGATTAATTTTACTTTCCACTGAAGATAATAACAAGAACTGCCGGGCAGACTTAGCTAAGTTTTATTCATCTTTATGTATGTTGGGGGTTCTGGAAGTCGAATTCGATACTTAGGCCATGGGTGGAGTGAGTAGCCGAGATAGAAGTAATATATTTCCTTTTTAGCTCGACTTATATTAATCTTTGCCCGCGCAGCACTAATACTTTTCGGAGAAATAACTTTCATATTCCTAGCTCCTACATACATAGAGTTTTCTCTCAATTCTTTATCTTTTCCCGCGTTTTTGTTTCCTTCCAAAATGAACGCAACTCTATGCCTTCGCAATATCGTGACTCTATCCTTTGAACCAAATTTTACCTTATGATTAACCAAATCGTCTTGGAGCTTACCATTTGGATGATCATGGTGATGGTCGTCAATCATTCGCGCTTTAGAGGCCTCTTCAAGCGCAAGTAGCGCGAGCAAGTTTGCTCTCGCAAATTTCTTATGACCATATAGAAGCCGTGCTTCTTCCACTAGGCTGATAGAATTCATCAAAGCTTCTCGAACTATTTTGCCAGGCTTAACAATTGCTAAGGTAGCCATTTGTGTCTTCGCGGGGAAGTCTGTTATATAGCTTAAGCCTCTTTTCATAAATTAAGTCTACCAGAGCTGAGGACTGCATCCTACAAGCACTAACACCTCGCAACACCTAAATTGAAAAGCTGGCTTGATTCTGCAAGTATCTATTTGCGTTTGGACGCTTTGGCGGGGAGGGGTGGACTCTGCTAGTTTTTTTGTTCTATAATATGCAGAAATTCAAGTATTTAGCACACAAAGGAGAGCATTATGGGCGGAACCGAAATAACAGGTAGTGGATCAGACCATGGAAATGTAATCCGCATTTTTCCGGATGCAGACGCAATAGTAGGTGAACCAGCCCCGAATCGCCATTGGCCATTGAGGTTAGGTGTAGGCTTGGGAGTTTTAGGCCTAACAGCTGCTGGGTTATTTGTGGCCGCACGCGGTGGTGACATCCCAGAGCCAGAATTCCTACTCAGCGGGCCCATACCGGGTGCCAACCCAGACGCCGATGTAGAAGGCGCTGTAGACCTGGACTGTATTCGAAGCGGCGATCGTGCCGTAGTAAATGCCACCGTCTTTTTAGTTACCGACAGAGCTGGTGAAAGTGGCGGCGATAGAGGAAGAATAGTCCAATCACAAGAGATTTTTGACAATGAAACTTGTGCCGATGCCGTAGCCCAGGTGGAAGCTTATCCTACGCATATAATCAACGACGTTGTGACTAGTGTGCACAGCGCCGTAACTGAGCGTGTTTTCGGTGACGGTAACTTTAATGCCGCAGATAAATACCAGGCCGCTATAGACGAAGCCCGCGAAGACGGCGTGCCCGAGATCAAAGTAGAAATGCGCGGCTAGCCAAAGATTACTTGCGTTTGGAGGCTTTGGCTGGGGTGAAGAGCTGGACGTAGAGGTTCATGCCTATGATTGCCCCTAGTACCGGGCCAGCCGCATACGCGAAGCTCCAGGACTGAATGCCGAGGGCAACGGCTGGGTTCAGCACGCCATTGCTGGCAACAGAAGCAGCCAACATGCCAAGCCCCAAAGACGCGCCGGCGGTTGCGGCTAAGCGCAACCCTTTGTAACCCTGGAACAAAGCGGCCGCAAGGCCAAACGTGAAAATAAGCGTGCCCACGGTTTCCGCCGTAAAGACCCGCCAATCAAAGGCTTTATCTGCCAGAGATTTCAGCGGCCCATCCAGAAAATACTCGTTTAGGCGCCACGCCGCGGCCGCGGCCAGAAACTGGACGGCTATGTAAACAACAGCAAACGTGGTCTCTATTTTACGCAGAGACCACAGCCCAAGCGTCACCGCCGGGTTGATGTGCGCTCCAGAAACCCGCCCAACCGTAAGTACAACCAGCCCAAACGCTACGCCAGCGGCGCTGGCAACAAACAGCGCTGGCAATCTTTCTAACAGCACGGCGTAAATCGCGCTGACCAAAACAAACGTACCAATAAACTCCGCCACAATTATGGCTAATTTCTTTCGCCCAAATAATGTTGAACTCACAAACCCTCCTTAGTTATAAGCTAAGGATAGCGCTTGCTCTGGGCATTTGTCAAACAGTGTACGTTAAGTTTGGGTAAAGCGTTGGTCTCGCGTAAGACCGTAGGCGATTGATATGTTGTAGGCATAGATGGCGTGGCGCATGAGATCAGCTTCCAACTTGTTACGGCTGAGCACATTAGCAATTTCATCAACTGCACTTTTATCTAGCTGGAAGTAACGGATAGCAGTTGCGTCTCGGTTGTTGCTCTTCGATGGATCGGTATTGTGGTTGATAGCTTCAGCGCCGTGGCCATGGCGGGTATTTTCCGCATCGCCAGGGATAACTACATCCTCAGCATCCAGCACTTCAACTACACCGCCCAACTTTAGGACTGTCTCCTGGGCTTTAGCGGCATTCCAGTCTCTGAAAAAGCCCGTTTCTTCAAGCCTCTGGGATCTGGCTACAATCTGGGCATATAAATCGGGGTCGAAATCATCGTTCATCACAGCGGCCACAATCGGTTGTAGCTCACTGGCTCCTAGCAGTGCCAAACGGGCATTGCCAGCCGCAGCACCATCCATAGCTCCACAATTAGTAGCTTCCCCTTGCGCACGACTATCGGTATGCGCTCCTAGTTCAATTTTGCGCGTGGCCATTTCATCGGCCACAAAATCAAAAGTTTCATTTGCGGTCGGCTGTTCATCTTTAGCCGGAACGCTAGGCAATAGATACCAGTCAGCCAGGACTGCGGCTTCAAAACCGCTCATGGCGGCTCCGCCGGCCGTTTTGCGGCGTATGGCTTCAGCTCCGCCGGCGGCATGCCGCTCATCTATGCACACAATTGCCGCATCTTGAACCGGTTCTTGAGTTTTGGCAACCTCACGTGCAACCTGATCATCAGTGTAAGTCTCTGTCGGCGCAACAACCCCTTGGCCAAAGCCTGTAAGGTGGGTAACTTCAACTCTTCGGGTTTGTCCGGACATGGCTTCTAGTGATCCTCTCATAGCTTAATCTACAGTCCTTTTTTATTAACTAATACAGTGCGATATTATACCATACAATGTATTATTTCTGGCTTGGGTGAAGAGTGTGATATAAATCTCAGACAAGCACCGGTTAAATTGCTACCATAGAGTCGTAAAAGGGAAGACCTATGGTAACTCCAGAACATCCGCGAGTAGATTCTGATACAGCCGAACAAATCCGAGGTGCTGTTGTGCAAACAATGGCTGACCCGGAACTAAGCTTGCGAGCAGCCAAAGAAATTGCCACCGAACACCCTGATCAAGCAGTCGACGCTGCCCGCACTGCCTTTGAGCTATTCCCAGATGACCCCGCGAAACGTGATGCTTTTTTGAGTGGCACCGAGTACAAGCTGTTGCAAGAGCGCCAGGCCAGAGAAGCCGCTAACTTACGCCTGGCCGTCGAAGGTCCGGAACCAGTCGTCTCAACACCGCAAAGACGGAAATGGCTTGGAACACGAGTAGCCTTGCTTGCGGTCGGTTTATTCACAGAATCACGCAAGCCTAGCCCCGGCGGCGGCGTTTGAGGCCAGCTACTTGCAGGCGGACGGCGCTGCGGTCTATCATGCTCTGAGCGTGTTCTAGCGACACTTGGTCTTTGGCTTCTGACTTCATCTTTTGAGCCAGCTCAAAGGCTTTTTGGGCTTCAGCTTCGCTGATTTCGTCGGCGTGGTCGGCTTCGTCCACCAGTACGCGCAAGGTGTTGTCGGCCACTTCTATCACGCCACCACTGATGGCAAAAACATCCATCATGTCGTCTTTGTCGGCAGATTTATGGCGAACGCTTACCACGCCATGGGTAGCGGCGCTAATCAGCGGCATGTGCCCGGGCAAAACGCCGATAATGCCATCCAGGGTAGGTAAAAGCACTTCATAAGCTTCCGTATCAAGCTTCACACCGTCTAAACTAACTAGCTGAAAATGAATCATTGGGGAGCTCCTTTGGCGGTCGGCGACCCTTAAAAACATGCTGTTCATCGTGGGGAGTTGGCTGTGGCGCGCCACCAGCAGTTTCGGCGCCTGGGCTGGCATCTGAACCCAATGGCAAAACTTGATGCAAAAGGGCAATATCGGCTTTTACGTGCAACAATGCCACGGCTTGGCGGCGCTCCAAGGTTTCGTAGCAGTGCGGGTCAGCGATGTTTTGGCTCATCCGGAAAGCTTGCTTGTTGGCAAGCCGACTCAGCTGGGCGTAGAAGTCTTTGCGCATGCGCTGATTGGCTATACGGATGATATGCTCGGCACTGACGTCCGGGTACTCACCCGCCAATTCCTGCACATGCCCACGATGCTCAAGCCTTTGCTGTGACGTGCGGTTGTACAGAGCAGTCTCATTCACGTCAGTTTCGATCATTACTTCTCCTTTACAACTTCCGAGATGTCGCCCTTCATGTAGAAGGCGCTTTCTGACAGGTCATCATGTTTGCCGTCCAGGATTTCTCGGAAGCCGGCAATGGTGTCGCTCAAGGAGACATATTTGCCAGCGTGGCCGGTGTAGACTTCGGCTACAAAAAACGGCTGGGTCAGGAAACGCTGGATACGGCGAGCCCGGGCAACGGTCTGTTTGTCGTCGTCTGACAGTTCTTCCATGCCCAAAATGGCGATAATGTCTTGCAGGTCTTTGTATCGCTGCAGGACGCGCTGGACTTCACGGGCCACTTCGTAGTGTTCTTCGCCCACGATTTCGGGGTCAAGGATGGTACTAGAGCTGTCCAGCGGGTCAACCGCCGGATACAGGCCAAGTTCTGTGAGCGCGCGGTTAAGCACAATCGTGGAGTCCAGGTGCGCGAACGTTGTGGCGGGGGCAGGGTCGGTAAGGTCATCTGCCGGCACATACACGGCCTGGACGGAAGTGATAGAGCCTTTGCGCGTGCTGGTAATACGCTCTTGCAGCTGGCCCATTTCTTGCGCCAAGTTTGGCTGGTAGCCCACAGCTGAAGGCAATCGTCCCAGCAGGGCAGACACTTCAGCGCCGGCCTGAGTGAAACGGAAGATGTTGTCTATAAACAGCAACACGTCGGAGCCTTTGTCGCGGAAGCCTTCGGCGATAGTCAGGCCAGAAAGTCCCACGCGCAAGCGAGCACCGGGTGGTTCGTTCATCTGGCCGAATACCAGGGAAGTTTTGTCCAGTACACCGGACTCTTTCATTTCGTTGTACAGGTCGTTGCCTTCACGGGTACGTTCGCCCACACCGGCAAATACCGAGTAGCCGCTGTGGAACTTGGCAATGTTATTTATAAGTTCCTGAATAAGCACGGTTTTACCTACACCAGCACCACCGAACAGACCAACTTTTCCACCTTTGGTGATAGGCGCAATCAGGTCAATTACTTTGATACCGGTTTCCAGAATCTCCACGCTACCGGACTGCTCAATCAGCGCCGGCGGCGCACGGTGGATAGGCGCTTTTTCGGCAAATGTGCCGCCTTTGCTGTCTATTGGATCGCCAATGACGTTGAACATGCGTCCCAGCGTCTTTTCGCCGATTGGTACGCTAATAGCCGCGCAAGTGTCCAGCACTTCCGCGCCGCGCTCCAAACCGTCTGTGGTACCTAACGCGATGGCTCGGACAGACGATTCACTCAGGTGCTGAGCGACTTCAAAAACCAATTCTTTGCCGTCCAGCTGGGTGGTCAAGGCGTTATAAATGGCAGGCAAGTGGTCTTTGGTAAACTCCACGTCCACCACCACGCCCACTACCTGGGATATGGTACCTTTTAGGTTAGTTTTTGGTTTAGTCTTTTCTGCTACCGCTGTTGCCATTATACTTCTCCTTCGGTTTCATTATTAGCAATTCTACTTTCAAACTCTACAAGATCATCCGGTGGGCCAACTAAAGCTCTCGCAACGCGTATGGCAGTCCTGGCACTAGCCTGTGCAACCTGTCTCACATCGTGAATCGTAAAATAGGTCTTGTTCGGTGCTATCCTCAAATCATGCATTGCTAAGTCTGCCATTGCTATCGCAAAATCTTCTTGCACAACTATTGACCTGTCCATGACGTCGGCTACAATTTCTTGTTCGGTCCGAGGAGCTTCTGGAATTTTCATTTCCGCATCAGCGCTGGGCATTAAGCCTTCGTTTCCACTCATTTCTGAATTGCCTCCGCTCCGCCGGTTATTTCGGCTAGTTCCTGAGTAATTGCCGCCTGGCGGGCGGTGTTGAATTCCAGTGTCAGGTCATCTATCAGGTCAGTCGCGTTGTCGGTGGCGCTTTTCATGGCCATCATGCGCATACTGTGTTCGGACGCCAGACTTTCCAGCAGGGCTTGCCAGACTTGCACCTCCAGCAGCCGCTCGGTCACACTGTCCAAAACCACTTCTATAGACGGTTCAAAGGTAGTGTTATCTAGCGCATGGGCGGATTCTTCGGTTTCTTCAAACCGAGCGGGCAATAGCGCCATGGCGGTGGCTTCCTGCACCAGGTTGGATTTGAACTGCGTGTACAGCACTTTGACGTCATCCGCATCTTGAGCTCGGTAAGATTCGATTACGGTTTTGAGCACGGGACGGATGTCATTGGCGCTCGGATGATCTGGAAACTCCGTGTAGGCCGCCACCATGTCTACGCCAGACACGCGGCGGGCGAATTTGGCGCCTTGCTTGCCAATGGCAATCACCTGGGTTTTCACGCCGGCTTTTTGGTCTTCCAGGATGGCGCGGGTCAGCATGCGTAGTATGTTGGCGTTGTAAGCGCCGGCTAGTGTGCCGTTGCTGGTGATGACCACGTACAAGCGCTGTTTGACAGGCCGCTGAACGAACAACGGGTGTTCGCTAACTTCCGTGATGGCGCTCAGGCGCGTCAGTAGTGAATAAGCAAATTCGCGGTATGTCCGGCCAGCCAAGGCGTATTCCTGAGCCCGGCGCATTTTGCTAGCGGCGACAAGTTCCATAGCCTTAGTAATCTGCTTGGTGTTTTTTACCGACCCAATCCGGCGCTTGAGGGTAATCGTATTAGCCACGCGAAGGCACCTCCGGTGCCGAAGCGGGAAGTGTGGAGTGCGAAGTTATAGGAATTGCTGTTATTCTCACTCCTAACTCCTCTCTCCTCTCTTCGTAGAAACAGCTTCAGCCGTTTCTGCTGGACGGTAGGAAATGGCGATTTTGTTAGCAATGTCTATGATTTGCTTCTGGATCTTTTCGTCCGGTTCGTCGCCGGCATTAATCTTTTCCATCACTTTGCCGTGGTCGTGCTTGAGCTCAATCAGCAGGTTAGCCTGAGCGGTTTTGACTTTGTCTAGTGGGACGGCATCGAACGAGCCGTTGGATGCAGCCAGTAGCGTGGCGTACATCTGCCAGACGCTGTACGGACTGTACTGCGGCTGTTTGAGCAGTTCTGTCAGGCGCTGGCCGCGTTCAATCCGGTGGCGGGTTTCCGCATCCAGGTCGGTAGAAAACTGAGAAAAGGCCGCTAGTTCGCGGAACTGGGCCAGTTCTATACGCAAAGACTTGGCCACGGCTTTGACGGCTTTGGTCTGGGCGGAACTACCCACGCGGGAAACCGATAAACCAACCGATATGGCCGGACGAATGCCCTGGTAAAACAGATTGGTTTCCATGAAAATCTGGCCGTCGGTTATGGAAATTACGTTGGTTGGAATGTAGGCCGAAATATCACCGGCCTGCGTTTCAATGATAGGCAAGGCGGTCAGCGAACCAGCACCAAGCTTGTCGCTGAGTTTAGCGGCTCGTTCCAACAGGCGGGAGTGCAAATAGAACACGTCGCCCGGGTAGGCTTCGCGGCCCGGCGGGCGGCGTAGCAGGAGGGACATCTGGCGGTAGGCCGCGGCGTGTTTGGTCAGGTCATCGTAGATAATCAAAGCGTGCTGTTTGTTGTCCCGGAAATATTCGCCCATGGTGGCGCCGGCGTACGGTGCTAAGTATTGCAGGGAGGCCGGGTCTGCGGCGCTGGTGGCCACCACAATTGTCTGCTCCATCACGCCTTCGCGCTTGAGTCGCTCTACCAAACGGGCAACTTTGCTGAGTTTCTGGCCAACCGCGACGTAGATGTTAATAACACCGGTGTTTTGGCTGTGCTGGTTGATCATGGTGTCTACGGCTACGGCGGTTTTACCAGTTTGGCGGTCGCCAATCAACAGTTCGCGCTGGCCGCGGCCAATCGGTACCATGGCGTCAATGGCCGTTAGGCCAGTCATGAGCGGTTCATGCACGCTTTTGCGGTCCAGTACTCCTGGAGCATTGCGTTCCACGCGGCTACTAAGTTTGGATTTAATGGCGCCTTTGCCGTCCAGCGGCCGCCCTAGCGGGTCAACCACGCGGCCGACCAGTTCCGGTCCTACCGGAACTTCCAGCACTTTGCCGGTCAGCTTGCAAGTAGCGCCGGCTTTCACCAGCGTGTCATCGCCTAGCAGTACGGCGCCGATTTCGTCTTCGCCCAGGTTAAAGGCAAAAGCCGTCAGGGTGCTACCGTCGGTAGCCTGGATGTCTATCATTTCACTGTAGCCGGCTTTGGTAAGTCCATATATCCAGACCACGCCGTCACCGACGCGAGTAACCACGCCGACTTGTTCAATCTCCGGGCGTTTTTTCAGTTCGGCAATCGCCGCTCGTATGTCGCCAGAGAGTTCTTGTATGGAGATATCTTTCACAACGATGTTCCTTCTGAAGTTAAGCGTTTAAAAGTGGCTAGTTTGGCGCGAGCGGTCATGTCCAGCTGTTCGTTGGCCATATCTATCCGCAGGCCTCCAATGACCGAAGCATCCAAGCGGTTAGCCACATGGACGGTTTTGGCGTTTGGATAGGCAGCCTGAAGTAATTGTTTGACCTCGCCGGTAACTTGACCGGTGATTTCGTGGGCAGTTACTACTTCTGCTTCCAAGACGCCATGCTCCATACGGTACTGCATTATGTCTCGCAAGATTGATTCTAATTCGGCAGTGCGGCGCTCGGCCAGCAGGTAAGCGGCAATCTCCCTAGCCAGCAGGGCAGGGTCTGTCACATGCAGCGTCTTTTGGGCGATAGCCTCAGCCAAAATATGACGGGGTACTTTCATACAAGCTCTCCAAATCTAGCGGTATGCAGTATGCGGTAAGCGGTAAGCAAAGAAAAACCCTGCTTGCTGCTTATTGCTTGTTGCATATTGCTCATTTCTGGCCTTTCAGGGCTTTATCAATCAGTTTGGCGTCTTTTTTTGAATCCACTTTTTCTTCTACGATAGCTTCAGTGGCTTCAGATACCAGCCCCACGATTTCTTTTTCTAGTTTGCGTTTGGCTTGTTCGGTTTCTTCGTTTATGCGCGCTTCGGCGTCCGACAGCATAGTGTCTACTTTGCGGGCGCCAACTTTTTCGGCGTCGCGGATGATTTCGCGGGCTTCTTTTTGGCCGTTGCCGATGATTTTGTCGGCTTCAACGCGGGCGTCGCGCATAACTTGGACAACTTCGCTGTCAAGTTTGGCGCGCTCTTTTTCCAGCTTTTGGCCCATTTTGACACCGTCGTCTATGACTTTGCGGCGCTCTTCCAGCAAGCGGACAATCGGTTTAAAAGCAAACTTTTTGAGCAGCAAAAACACCAGCACAAAAGTAATCAGCTGGATCACGAACGCGCTCAGGCTGATGCCCAGGGCGCCAATGCCAGAGGTGGTTTCGGCCTGCGCGGCTTCTTCAGCGGCAAATACAAATGGAATCATGTAGGTCCGTTCTCCTTTTATTTAATAATGAAGAGGGAAGCAAAGACCAGCAAGGCCATCAATTCCACAATTGCTACGAATACCAAGATTTGCCCCAAAAACTTAGCGGCTTCCGGGTTGCGGCCAACGGCGTTCATGAACGCGTTGCCTATAAGCCCCACGCCAATGCCCGGGCCAATCATGCCGGCGCCCAGCATGATGCCTTTGCCGACGACTTCTACGTTACCTGATAATTCTGCCAATATGCTAAACATATTCTTTACTCCTTTGATTTACTTTTTAATAATGCGCACATACCTATACTCTCATCTCCTCAGCCGCAGTTTCCAGCGCATCGGTTTCATCGTGGCCATGCGTTACTGCCAGCGAAAGATAGGTGACGGACAACATAACAAATATATAGGCTTGCAAAAGCGCTACGCCCAGTTCCAAAAACAGGAATGGGAAAGAAGTCAGCGGCGCGGCAAATTTGCCCAAATACGAAAATACCGAAATGATGATTTCGCCAATGGCAACGTTCAAAAACAACCGGAGCGCCAGGCTGAAGACGCGGATGAGTTCGTTAAACACTTCGTAGATGCCAATCAGATAAGTCAGCGGGTTCCACAGTTTGCCGGCAAAGTAATGCCGCAGGTGTTTGATAAAGCCGGATTCGCGGATTGCAAAATACTGAATCATTGTCATAGAAATGACGGAAGCCGCCAGGGTGCCGTTCAAATCAGCCGTAAAGGCTCGGAAAACCGGTTTGCCCTCAAAGGTCAGCGCTTCGCCAACGCCCGGTAGAAGTCCCAAAATGTTGCTTATGGCAATAAAGAAAAATATGGTTACAAAATACGGAGCGTATTTGATGGCTTTGTCTCTGTCTCCCAAGCTGTTTTCCAGCACTCCAGTTATAAAATCTGTTCCAATTTCTACAAACTGCGTGATGCCGCCCTTGGGCCGAAGCGTCATGCGACGGGCAACAACAGTTAAAACCGCAATTATTAGCAGTGAACAAACCCATGCAAAAAGCATTGAGTTAGTAATTGTGAAACCATTTACTTCAAACAATCCACCAGGTGCAATATGCACGGCTGGCCCGGCTTCTTCAGTGGCAAATCGGAATAGCTGAGTACTAAGCATGCGTGTTTTTCTCCTTTTGTAGCATGTTTGGCGCTGTATCAACTTGGTCGCGCTTGACTTGTTTTATTGTATTGGCAACTACAAATACCGCGCCGCCAACAGCCAAAACAAGCGCTACCAGCGTATAAGACGGAGTAGTTTGAAAACGGTCATCCAGCTTCACGCCAATGATGACGGGGATGATCACCATGCCGGCCAGCTGCCAGCCCATGCTCATGGCGGCAGTTATAAATTGCCTGCGGGCGGCGAGCACGGTTAAAGATCGCCCAATATCGTCTTGAGCTACAGGGGCACTAGATTTCCTCTGTACGGCTGTTTTCACCATCTCCATAGATTATAGCAGTTTCAAGAGACAGCCTGCAACCCGAAACTTGAGCGTTCTAGTGAACCCGCAGGCCAGCCGCGGCTTTGAGGCGCTGGGATAGGCTTGTGTCCTGGCCGCCGGAACAGGCGGCAGGGTCGCTGGTTTTATTGGCTTTATCGGCGTCGTCTGGCAATGCCTTAAAACGCGCGTCTAGTGCCGTGGCATCTTCCTTGCCGTAGTTTATAAGCAGCCTATCCGTGCTCTTTATTAAGCGGTCTTGCACGCTGCGGACGGTTTGGCCATTGAGCACAAAAACCAGCTTGTTGCCATCCTGCCCGTCGGCATAAACGCCGCCGTCCGTGACGACAACTTTGTTGCCGAGCGTATAGCCCAGATTGGTGAAAAACTGGCTCCAGGTAACCCCGGGGGCGTGTACATGGACCAAGCCGGAGTTTTGGTCATGCATGTGCGCTCGCCCGCCCGCGTCGTCCGCGTCGTGCACGTCGCAGGAGGTTACTTCTTCATAAAACGTAAAGCTTTTGAACTCATCCCTCTGGCCGTTTACGTACAGGGCAAAATTGGCATGATAGTGCACGTCATCACTTTCAAACGTGGCAAAACGGAAGGCAAACAACACAAACGCCCCCAGCAAAAACATCGCCAACCCAAACCAGCGCAAGCGAATACTTTTAGCTTTAGTTTTTTTAGTGCTTTTAGGCTCGTCCATTGCTACCAGTCTAACATGCTAAAATAGCATGATGGTTACGATTTATTCGGCTGTGTGGTGCGCGTTCTGTCATGCCGCCAAAGACTATATGGACAAACTCGGCGTCAAGTACGTAGACAAAGACGTGGAAAAAGACCCTGCCTTCATGAGAGAGTCCGTAGACAAGTCCGGCCAAATGGGCATCCCGGTTATAGACATAAACGGCACTATCATCGTGGGCTTTAATCGCCCGGCAATTGACCAAGCCCTAAAAGCCAACAAACTTGTCGGCTAGCCCTTGATACTTGAACCTTGATACTTGATACTTGAACCCATGGTGTTTGAGGATTACAAACAAAAAGACTCCGTGGTTATTGTCTATACCGGCGAAGGCAAAGGCAAAACCAGCGCCGCCGTCGGGCTGATGGCGCGGGCGCTCGGCAACCGCTGGAACGTGGCGTTTATACAATTCATCAAGCATTGGGGCGTGGGCGAACACGTGTTTATCCGCGACATCCAGCCGCTTTTCAAAGACCAGCTGTTTTTTCACAAAGGCGGCAGGGGCTTTTACAAAGCCGGCGAACTGAGCGAACAGCACATTTCGGAACAGCAGCACCAGCAGGCCGCCGCCGAAACGTATGAAATTGCGCTGAAATGTGTGATGAGCGGGGACTACGACCTGGTCATCTGCGACGAAATCAACAACGCCCTGCATGACGGCCTGATTACGCGCAAACAGTTTGAGGAACTTTTCAAACGCCGCTCGCCCAAAACCAGCCTGTGCGTTACCGGCCGGGATTTCCCAAGGCGTCTGCTAAAATACGTAGACATAGCCACCGACATGACCAAAATCAAGCACCATTTCGACGACAAATTCCTAGCCAACAAAGGCATTGATTTCTAATGGGTGTGGTTTTTGCGGCCGCGTCAACAGCTGGTGATCTTATCAATGTGCCGGGGTGGCACTGGGGTGTGCTGATTGGCTGGTTCGCGCTGCTTCTCATCGTGGATATTTTGGTTTTGCACCGCAAAGACCATTCGCCCACGCTACACGAAGCCACCGTGCAAAGTTTGGTTTGGATAGGGCTTGGCGTGGGCTTGGGACTACTGTTTTGGCCACTGTACGGCGCTAGCGCGTCGGTGCAGTATTTTAGCGGTTACCTGATTGAAAAAAGCTTGAGCATAGACAATGTGTTTGCTTGGTCAGTATTGCTGGGGTACTTCAAGATTCCCAAAAAATACCAGCACCGGGTGCTGTTTTGGGGTGTGTTTGGAGCGCTTGTCATGCGGGCAATCTTTATCTTTGCAGGAATTGCCGTACTGGAGCGATTCGAGCCAGCGCTCATAATTTTCGGCGGCATTTTGCTGTACAGCGGCTACAAATTCTTCCGTAACCACGAGGATTTGGAGTTCGACCCTACCAAAAGCCACATGCTCAAATTCTTCCGTCGCATCATACCCGTTAGTCATCATCTCGATGGACACAAACTTTTCACGTACGAAAATGGCAAACGGGTGGCCACCATGCTGTTTATCGCCCTGCTGGCGATTGAAATGACCGACGTTATTTTTGCCATCGACAGCGTGCCGGCTATATTGGCGATTTCGCGCGATCCTTTCATTGTTTTCTCCAGTAATGCGGCGGCTATTTTGGGACTGCGCGCACTGTACTTTGTTTTTGACAAAATCAAAGAGCGCTTTTGGCTACTCAACAAAGCGCTGGGTCTGCTGCTGGTTGGAGTTGGCGTAAAAATGATAATCAGCCCGCACACGCTATTCGGCCGCGGTTGGCTGGGCATAGAGATTCCGACGGGTCTGAGCCTGGGGCTTATTGCCACCACTTTGGTAGCGACGGTAATACTTTCTAGCATTTTCGACCCGCCCAAAACCACCAAAGAAGACTAAATAGTTGCTTTTTAGTTGCTTTGTTGGACTAATATGTTGTAGTCTCTTACCATGCCTCATTCTCCCATTGCTCCTATTGCTCCTGTGGATAAAGCCAAAGGGGAGCTTGCCCCTGGCGAAAGCACCGAAGCTAGATATATAGAAGATCTAGAGATAGCTGAATTTATGGCGGAGATTAGCCCAGATATTCAAATTGCGGGCGAGCAGTGGGACGCCCTGGATAATCTGGCGAGCCGGGCAACTGACCCCAATTACATTGCAGAAGTTCGCGAAGCTAAGGACCAAGCTCAAGGAGAAGAGTCCGTCAGCGACCGTCACAGCAGACGAAAACAAAACGCAGCTTCTGAACGGGCCATTAAGCGTCTTTTACACGAAACCGTTTTAAAAGCACGCCAGTGCGTAACCTGGAAAGTGTATGGTAATGCAGCACAGCAGGAATTAATCAGCCAAGAATTAGAAATGGAAAAAAATGCCATTGAAACAGCCGAGGAATCAGGCACGGTTGATGTTCGTTTTCAAGCATCGAGCCAGCTTTTTTTTGAATATTACGGCATCTTCATGAACGCCTTGGCGGCGGAAGATACAGTGCTTATCAAGTTGGCTCAATGGGTGAGCTACAGTAACGACCGAATTATTCACTTGCTTGAATGGATGCAAAGCGAAGACTGCGAGCAAAGAGGCGAGCATAAACCGCTGCTTGAAGCGCTATCTCGAATAATCAACGACCCGGGAATTACCCCGTTTATTACCACGATTCTAGATGAGCTGACTGATAAGCCGCATTTATTCCAACGTTCCTTTGTAGACAAGTTTGCTAAAACCGCCGAAACGAATCATCAGGATGATCCAGATGCGTCCTGGTTCCGCTTTCTGCCTGTTGTCTTAGCGGAATCAGGTGTTGAAATTCCTGCGGATGAGCTCGCTCTGGTTTTACAAAAAATAGGCTACGGTGATCTGCCCGTTACACTACAGCGGCGAATTGCCGAGCAGCACGGCGAAGCCGTCAAAAGCACGCGCAAAGGCTATCAGACTTTTTTGCAAAAGTTTAATCATCCCGAGCGTTTTTTGGTATGGGACGCTTTCAGCCAATATGAAGACTCCGCAAACCACAACAATAGGACGCGAAGCAGTCGGGTCAGCCCAAAAAGAACTTTGGAGTTAAGCCCGCCCGTAGAGCGTCTCCCCAACGTAACAGCCGCAGTTGTAGTATTAAAGAGTCCTGACGGCTACATTACTCAAACTATTAGGTCGGATAAAGAGGATATTGCCGATATATTGTGCGATTCAAAGATCGCGCAAGAATATTTGGATAAATACAACTCGGATTCTAGGATTAGAGAAGACTTGGTCGTGATGCTCAAGAGTATTGTTGAAAAGCCAAGAGGTCATGGCTGCAGCAAGCTCAGGCCTAAAGTTAGATTTAGCCCTTCAGAAGGCGCCCGCCGCCCAGAACCTATCTGGCATTTGGCGCCTCGTCATAGACATTTTGAAAATGGGCTGGGTCCTTTGGCCGATAAAACACGCATTTACTACATAGTTGTGTCTAACGGAGACGGTACGGAAACTATAGGGCTGCTTGATATCACCAATAAGAGCGGGCATGAAAGCCTGCAGCGCGGAGAGTTTAAGCGCACTTAGCAGTCACGCGAAGCGGCAGACCTGATAGAATAAAAGCATATGTCTACACTGTACTTGATGCTTGGTTATCCCGGGGCGGGGAAGACGACTACCGCTGAAGTTATTCATAAACTAACCGGCGCGGTGCATTTGTCTTCCGACACACTACGTACAGAAATGTTTGTGTCACCAACGTTTGACCAAGCCGAACATGACGCGCTGTATAAAGCATTGGACGAAAAGACAGAAACGTTGCTCGGGCAGGGCAAAAGCGTTATTTACGACGCCAATCTGAACCGTTACCAGCACCGTTTAGACAAATACGGCATCTGCCAGCGTACCGGCGCCAAACCCGTACTGGTGTGGGTTCAGACGCCAAAAGAACTTGCCAAACAGCGCGCCACGGAAACCGACCGGCTGCATTTGGTGCCCAAAAACGAAACGCTGGCTCAGATGTTTGACCGGATTGCCGGCATTATCGAAGAACCTGGCGCCAACGAGCCGCATACGGTAATTGACGGCACCAAAGTATCACCCGAATACGTGGCTAAGCATTTAGATATATGAGCCGCAGGCGGGCCCAAAGGCAGATTATCAGTTTGGTCGTTACTCTGATTCTTGCGACTGCCGGCTATTACGCCAACCAGCACCCGGAACAGGCCGCGCAAGTGGCGGGCACCATACCGGCGGGGAGCTACCGGGTGGTGGACTTTTCCGACGGCGACACCATAAGCGTAGACATGAATGGCAAAACCGAACGAATCCGCATGATTGGCGTAGATACTCCTGAAACGCACGACCCGCGCAAAGCCGTGGAGTGCTTTGGCCAAGCCGCGTCTGAATTTACCAAAAACCTAATCGGAACTGGTACCGTGCGGCTAGAGGCCGACAGCCTCAGCACCAACCGCGACCGCTACGACCGCCTGCTGCGCTACGTCTATACCTCTGACAATAAATTAGTAGAAGCCGAAATTATCAAGGAAGGTTACGGCTTTGCCTATACAAGTTTTCCGTTCAGCAAACTAGACGAATTCCGCCGCTATGAAAAAGAAGCCAGGGAGCAAAACAAAGGCTTGTGGTCAGGCTGCCAGCCATACCTGGACAAAGATGGCTACATCCACAGCAACACTGCCCCATAACAAAGAAGCAGACTACCAAATTCACATTATTCCTCTCTGTATAAGGACGGACCTTTTTAGGGGGATTTTTTGTGATTTGCTGGGAGCGGGGAGGATGTATACTGGGGGCTGTGCAAATATTTAGCAAAAAGAATCTGACTCGGGCTTTTAACGCCATGGTTATAACGTTTGCGTTTGCGGCCATGTGCCATTTGCTGCTGGTGGCAGTCGTGGCGCTGGCCAAGCGCGACATGGGATATTTGAACCCGTTGGATTTTCTAGGCATCAGTATTTTGTTCCCGGAGTATCGCGAATCAAAAATGGTTGCGAGCATCGGCTGGGCGGCACTGTCTTTGCTATTTTTGACAATCCTATACCTAAGAGTTCACTACCATGTGTATGTGGCAATTATCCGGGAAAGCAAAGTTGGCCGGCGGCTCACAAAAACAACTAAAAATCTAAGCAAAAAAGTTCTTGAGAAAATTTCTTAGCCGGGAAGCGGCTAGGACGACCAAACTTATCGGCAGAACGAGCAGCCAAACCACAAACAAAACTGCGCAAACCAAGACTGCCTGCAAATAGCGCTTGTTGGCCCAATAGGTCATGGGCCATGGCCACAGGTAGCTGATAATACTAACGGGGCCAAAATCACCGCGGCGCAAAGAAACTTCCACAACCAGCCCGGGAGACCGTTTAATTACATACCCATTGTTCTGCAGGTGCAGCGACAAATCTATATCTTCGTGCATTTTGGTGTCGGGACGGCTCAAGCACTCCGCGCGTACGCTTTGCCAGGCCGTGTTTGTGACTGCCATGTTGGAACCCCAAAGAATTTCGCTCCCGGCTATGAGCTTTTGCATTTGGTAATAGACAAAATGGTGGAGCACGCGGAAACTTCGCCGGAAGGGGAAATCATAAAAATAACAATTACCGGTTACCGCCGCCACTCCAGGATTGGCTTCAAAATACGTTTTGGTGGTAGCTACCCAATCAGAATTGAGACGGCTGTCGGCGTCAATTCGGCCAATTAAATCACTTTTGGCAGTATCAAACCCGCGGTTTCTGGCAAATACTTTTCCCTGCACGGGCTCGCTCACAATTCGCACAAAGGGGTAGCTGTTCGCAATATCAACAGTTTTGTCTTGTGAGTTGTTGTCTACCACGATTACTTCGTCTGGCAATTGGGTTTGTCGTGCTATCGAATCCAAGCAAGCCCGTAAGTGGGCTTCTTCGTTGTATACTGGTATAACTATTGATAACGTTAATGCTTTTTTCATGATCGGATAGTAAACTGATACTAACAGATGGGGACGCAAAGTTGAAAGCCAAAAGCCAAAAATCGAAGCCTAGCACTTCCGCTTTTAGTTCGGCGTATTTTTTTGGCCAATTTAAGGGCTGGTGGCGTGCCAAATTTTGGCACAAGCTGTTAATTGCTCTGGTAGCGGCCATTTTTTTGAGCGTCAGCACTATGTACGGCGTTGCGCAGTGGTACATTCGGCAAAACCACGGCAAACCCGTTGAACTGGGGACCACGTTTATTGCTGATTACGCCGAGCGGCTGGGTGTAGACCCCCAGGAAACTCTGAACGCCATGATCAACGACCTGGGGATCAAGCACATACGCCTGGTCAGCTACTGGAACAACATTGAACCGGTGCCGGGAGTCTATGATTTCAGCGGTTTGGACTGGCAGTTCAAAATGGCCGAAGACGCCGGAGTTAAGGTGTCTCTGGCGATTGGCCTGCGCCAGCCGCGGTGGCCGGAATGCCACATGCCCCAGTGGGCCAAACAGCAGACCAAAGACGTCTGGTATCCAAAACTGCAAACGTTTATGACAGAAGTAATCCAGCGCTATCGTACCAGCCCGGCGCTGGAAAGTTACCAGCTGGAAAACGAATATTTCCTGACCGTGTTTGGCAAATGCAAAGACTTTGACCGCCAGCGGCTGATAGAAGAAGCCACGCTGGTCAAACGACTAGACCCCAACCATACCCTGATAATTAGCCGCAGCAACAACGGCGTGGGGCTGCCAGTAGGCAAGCCAACGCCTGATTTGTTTGCCGTTTCCGTATACAAGCGGGTGTGGGACAAAACCATCACCAAGCGCTATTTTGAATACCCGTTCCCGGCCTGGTTTTACGCGTCGCTAGCCGGCGGTGGCAAAATTGTGACCGGCAAAGACCTTATAATCCACGAACTGCAGGCCGAAGCCTGGACGCCAGACGGCTACAGCATCGTAAACGCGCCCGTAGATGAGCTGTACAAATCCATGAATCCCCAGCGGCTGCACGACCGGTTTGGCTACGGCAAAGCAACTGGCATGAAGCGGATTGATTTGTGGGGAGTGGAGTGGTGGTATCAGATGAAAGTCAAACGCGGCGAACCCGGCCTGTGGGACGCCGCCCGCGAAGAATTCGCCAAGACCGCTGCCCAAAACGCCAAACTTTGATGTTCGCGTCGGATTAATTTCGGCGAGCATGGATGAGCAGAGCGGACTGCAAAGCGTTGTCGTTCACAAAGGTGTGCTTCTGACCTTCCAAACGCGTACTGCTATAACGATCTGGGAATTGCCGGTGCAAGTAGTTACTAAAGGCCTGCATAATGCCGTCCATAGCAAGCTCGCTTTCGCTTGCCCAAACATCGTGCATGCGAGCTTTTTCCTCATAGCGCAGGGCAGTTTCGGCACGACTTTCATGCCAGCTGCCGGCCATGACGCTCGACCGAGCTATATTATTCGGCCTTACCAGGCCTAACAAATAGTTAGCCATACCCAGGAATGAATCGCCACGCGCTTCTATAAATGCCTCGAGATTATTGGCCTCAACATACCCAGGCAGGGCTTTGGCCGTGGAGCTAAAGTCAGCGGCAAGGCTCCCTAAGGCCCGCAGCTTTCGCCCTCGGTGCGCAACATCAGCCGGATCAATGTTTGTGACGTGTTCCACTTCCATGTCGTACAGGTATGCATATTCGGTTGCGGCAATGGCGGAGACAGTACCGCCAGAGTAACCATCTACTTGAAGGCTGGTTACGCCTTGCGATGCCATATAACGCAGTGGCGCGTCAATCAACGGCCGCGCGTCGCCCCGGGCAACTTTCCAGGCGTCTTTAGCAGAAAGCTGGCCTTCTGTGTGGCCAATGCCGCCTGGGTTTCCAAACGCATAGGTTTGCATACCGTCGCCAGCCGCTTCGGCAGAAACATGGGCGGTGGCAATCTGAAAAACTTGATTATTGCCGCCTAGCAACCCATTGCCATGAGCCAGAAATCGTGCTCGGGCTACAGTTTGATCTTGGCCAGTTTCCGATGGAATATACAAGACACCGATAGGCTTGGAGCCTTCGACATGCTCGGACGATGGCGCAGGGATATCGAATGCGTTCATAAAACCTCCGAAATCCATGCCAGCTTGACTGGCGGCAACCTCGGCTACAGCCTCCACAATGTCATCCGCAAAAGGAAAATAACCTTGAAGACGTTCAACCGTCTGCTCATAATGCACATCTGTCATCAAGCTACATTATACCATACTTGTCAATATATGTCTATAGTAATCATCGGTGAAATAGGGTAAAATAGCGCCTATGGTTAAGCAGAAGTCCGCAACCACCAAACGAATCAGTAACCGCCGGGCGCGTCATGATTATGACCTCGGCGATGGGTTAGTGGTGGGAATTTCTCTGACCGGTGCCGAAACCAAAAGCCTGCGACGTGGCCAAGGCCACCTGAAGGGCGCCTATGTAAACGTGCACGACGGCGAGCTGTGGCTGGTAAATGCCACCATCACCGGCGACGGCTCAATCCGCGTGGCAGAAGAAGACAAAACCCGCAACCGCAAACTGCTAGCCAAACGCAAAGAGATAGAAGCATTAATCGCCGCCAAACAGCAAGGTCAAACCATAGTGCCGCTGGAACTATTGACCCGCGGCCATTACATAAAGCTCCGCATAGCCGCCGGCCGGGGCAAAAAACGCTGGGATAAACGCGAAACCATAAAACGCCGTGACCAAGAACGCTCTAACGCGCAGGAACTGAAAGGGAAGAGATGAGTACCGAAGAACAACTGATAATCGTTGATGAGCAAGACAACATGCTGGGCTACAAGCCGCGTAGTCAGCGTACCGACGAAGACTGCTCGCGCAGTGTTTCTATCTGGGTTGAAAACAACAAAGGCCAAGTACTCCTACAACAACGTAATCACGATAAACGAGTTGACCCGGATGCCTGGACTCCGGCTGCCGAAGGAACCGTTTCAAAAGGAACCTCCTATGATGAATCCGCTCTACGGGAACTTGAAGAGGAAATAGGTCTTAAGGACGTGAAACTCGACAAACGCAACAAAGTTTACTGCAAATTTTCTTTTGGATGGCGGCAAATGCAAGGCTATGTAACTCACTGTAACTGGCCCATCGAAAAATTTACCGTGCAAAAAGAGGAAGTTGCTGCGCTTGAATGGGTGGATAAACAGCGCGTACTCGACGAAATCACTGGCAAGAAACCTCACACTAGATTGTGGCCGCAATCTTGCAAGTACTGGCCTGAATGGTTCAACCTTGTTTAAGTCATCTCTGTTAGCTATAATTCAGCAGTTGCACTATTCCTGGGTAGCTCAATGGTAGAGCGTCTCGCTGTTAACGAGAATGTTGCCGGTTCGAGTCCGGCCCCAGGAGCCAAAATAATAGTCTCAGCCAAAGGTTGGGGCTTTTATTTAGTATGATTAGTGCATGATCAAAAATGAAATTTCCGAAGGTGTTGTGCATGAACTGCCGGCGGATCTGCGAAACGCCCTGATGGCTGATGAGTCTGCACTAGAAAGGTGGGAGGACATTACGCCGCTGGCGCGCAATGAGTGGATTTGCTGGACTATAAGCGTCAACAAACCCGAGACGAGAAAAAACCACATTGAGCGGACAATCACGGAGCTGCTGGAAGGAAAGCGCCGCCCTTGTTGTTGGGCTGGTTGTATTCATCGTTGAATCAAAAGAAGTAGCACCTGATTTACTTTAGCTTTGGTGCTGAAATATAAAGTGGGCTCCCGGAGCCAAAATTGGCATTATTTAGCACCTATAGAGGAACGTCTTCTGAATTCCGGACTGCTCCTTTTAGGAGGACATTAGCAGTATATAGTCTTCGAGAGTATAATTATTAGTGGAGAAGAAATCTGATAAATTTTTTAATATGGATAGTTTTTGGAACTTTAGCTGGGTGGGTAGCTTCCAAGTTAATGGGTACGGATGCCGAGCAGGGTATAGTCGCTAATGTAGTAGTCGGAATAGTCGGTGCGTTAATTGGTGGGTATTTTATGCAATCTATTGGCAAGGCCGGCGTAGACGGTTTCAACATTAGAAGTTTTGCTGTAGCTGTTGTGGGTGCGGTAGTCTTGCTGATCTTATACAAGGCCGTACGCGGAAGATGATACTTAAACAAATAATTCATATAAGAGAGGAATCTATATGAGCGAATTCAAAGAAACGGTCACAACAACCAAAGACGAGGGCGTTGACAATGCCGGAAGCCAAGTCCAACAACAAACACGAAAAGTCGATACCACTAGTTCTGCTGACGGCAAATCAATCACAACAAACATGGTCTGGTACATAGTAGGCACTTTTGAAGTTTTATTAGGTTTTAGGTTTGTGCTTAAACTGCTTGGGGCGAACCCGATCAGTGGATTTGTAGATTTAATATACAGTGTCACAGGTATTTTAACGGCTCCATTTGACAGTATATTTGGTGTGACAAAAACCGTATCGGGCGATGTTCGTTCTGTATTTGAGCCATCCATACTAGTGGCTGCCGCGGTATATGCAATCATCGGCTGGGGTATAGTTAAGCTTCTAAATGTTAATAGGGCTGATTAAGAAGCCGTTTCTAATTAGACCGCAGGCGGGCTAGCTTGTGTGTTGATTATGATGAACGAAGACTATTGCTATGAATCAGCGAGTTCATAAATCAAAAATCAGTAAGCTAACGTTCGTCAGTGTCGGATTCTTACTTGTTCTTACATTGTGCATCATTGGTCTACTAATTAGAGTTGGCAATGGCAGTGAAACGGTTGACTGGCTACAACAATCTGACTGGTCGCACTTTACGGGGTCAGAGCAAACTACCAGCGGCGTCAGAGTCAAGCCAACGGGGCGAGTAATAAACCATAAAGACACTTCGACCGCGCAACCGAATCCCCCTGTTAATTTAAGGGGTTCATACCTAAAGGTAGATGGCAATTTTCAGATCGAAATGGCTATTTCTGGGGTAAATAACGAAGCAACCATTCAGTTTTATGGCCAGGTACCAATCATTTACGATGAATGGCGACAAGAAAGACCAAGCATAAGAGTTGAGGCAAAAAATGACGGTTTATATGTACGTATTTGGGACGGTACGTCAACATCATCTATTGATGAAAGGGTCTTTAGGATTCGGTTAAAAAACGATATTAAAATGCTCCTAAGTCACGTAGATGACAAATTTATTATTGGTATAAACAATCGGACACTAGGCACAATTCCGGATCATAATATTTTTGCGGATGGCACAGTATGGTTTGGAGCCGATGCTAAAGCTGACACTGATGGCTGGGGACTATACTCTCTACTCGCCAAAGGATTGGGCAATGGTGAGGTTGGGTTAGGTAAGCAGCTCGACCTAGTTGCAGGCCTTGATGATCCAAACACGCTCCGAAATTTATCTGCTAAAAACAGCCGAAAACTACCGATTGGTGCAGCGATATCAATCAGCCCACTGTTCACTGACAGTCAATACAGCAAAATCGCTCTTAGCCAATTCAGTATGATGACTCCTGAAAATAGTCTTAAACCACAATTTATTCATCCTAAAAAGGGGCTGTATTTATTTGAAGAGTCTGACAGCCTGGTGGAAATCGCACAGAATAATAAGATGCTAGTTCATGGCCACGCGCTTGTAATGGGCAAAGCCAACCCGGAATGGATGCAAAAAACTCCACCGAACGAGCGTAGACAAGTTATGATTGATCACATTACAAATGTGGTGAGTCGATACAAGGGGAAAATTGCTCAGTGGGATGTGGTAAATGAGCCATTATCAGAAGACGACACAGACTATACGAGCAGCCTGAATGGTCTGCGCAAGCAATTGTGGTTTGACGGCATGGGCGAGGGATACATAGAGATTGCACTCCGCGCAGCACGCGCTGCTGATCCGTTGGCAAAACTATACTTGAACGATTTTGGGCTGGAAAAAGACGGGAATCGATGGGATGCAATGCTTAGCCTGATCAGAAGACTTCAGGCAAAAGGGGTGCCGATTGATGGAATTGGATTCGAATCACATGTATATCACACACCCGCCGATACCATCGACCCTGTAGTTCTGAAAAATCACATTAAAACATTGGCTTCATTAGGAATTGTTTCAAGAATTTCAGAGATTGATGTACTCGGTGATGACCCGGCCTTTCAAGCAAAACAATATGCAGACGTTCTACAAGTTTGCTTGAGCGAACCTACCTGCACATCCTACGGCATATGGGGCATCACAGATCTCTATGGATCAACAACACTATCAGACCGCTACCCCATAATACTTGGAGATAGTTTACCGTGGACTTTTGACTACACCGCAAAACCAGTAATCAACAGATTGCAGGAAATACTTAAGCAGCCTTTGTTTTTCAATTGAGCTCGCCTTAATGGCCATAAGCTTTGTTATACTACAAGCGTGAAGCATAAGCATCTTAAGAGAAATATTGCCATGCTGGTTTTGGGACTAATTCTATTTATCGGCCTAGCCGTAGCCTGGGCCAAAATCCAATATGGTTCGCGCCCGCTTTTCCCGCACAAGCGGATTATTATCACACTGCCGTATGGCCCAGACAATGAGGTCAGCAATCTAATCCCCATGGGTGAAACAATTGAACATAATTTTAAGGGCGGACACCCCGGAATTGATTTCCAGTGGGAACAATCGGTTCCGCTAATAGCCGTAGCTGACGGCAAAATCACTAGAGTTTATGAAGACACCGACAAAGGCAAGCCAGTTTTAAACCTGGTGCTTGCCAGCGGGGAATACGAAGCCCGCTACAAAGAACTCGACAAACTGGCCCCGTTCGTCAAAGAAGGGGCAGAAGTTAAGCGAGGCGACGTGCTGGCTTATCCGCATTGCACCACGTTCGAGGGCAGCCGAGTACACTGCCAGCTGCATTGGGAGTTTACTTACAGTTCGCCTTTGGCAATGCTGGCGGGCGCCACAAATGGAATAGACCGGTTATGCCCATTGACCTACTTTGACGCTGAAGCCCTAAACCGTATCAATGCCAGCTGGGACAAAGTACCGGCAAATGACAGGTTCAAACAAGGCTTTCCAAATATTTGCAGCGGCGGCTACTTCGGGCACGATCAGTAAATTTAGAATAAGTGGTCTGGCGTTAGCCGGTGCAGCTATGAGCACTCTGGGATAAAGCCAGTAGTCCCTGATATACTAAAAGCCAATGGCTAAAACTCAGTTGATTATTTGCGGGTCAATCGCGCTGGACCGGATTATGAATTTTTCTGGCAAGTACTTGGACATGATCCATCCGGAAAAACTGCACGTACTGTCGCTCAGCATTTTGCTGGACAAACTGGAAGACACGCCCGGCGGCTCTGGCGCCAACATCGCCTACAATTCGGCGCTGCTTGGAGATACGCCGATACTGTTTGATTCCGTCGGGCAGGACGCGGCCAGGTACATGCAAAAACTGGCGGCGGCGGGCGTTAATACGGACTTTGTCCACACCAGCCAGCTGCCGACCGCTTCGTTTAACGTTATCACCGACGTAGACGACAACCAAGTGGGCGGTTTTTACCCTGGGGCAATGGGCGACGCGGCTTCGCTCAGCCTCAAACAATGGGCCGGCCAAGACGTGTTGGTGGTAATTGCCGCTCATGACCCGGGCTCAATGCGCACGCAAGTACAGGAGTGCCAGCAGTACCAAATGCGCCTACTGTACGACCCGGGCCAGCAAGTTAGCAACGTCCCCGGGCCGGATCTGATGGCGGGCGCATTGGCGGCGGAAGTACTGATTGTGAACGATTACGAACTAGGCGTCTTGTGCAAAAAATCTGAACTGTCAGAAGCAGACCTGAAAGCCAAAGTTCCTATTGTCATAACCACGCTTGGAAAAGACGGTTCGGTAATTGAAGGCTCGCAGGCCAAAACTCCCCTGAAAATTGCCGCCGCCAAACCGGCGCAAGTAGTTGACCCCACCGGCGCGGGCGACGCCTACCGGGCTGGCTTTTTGTACGGATACTTGCGAAAATGGGAGCTGGCAAAATGCGGCCAGCTTGGATCTGTTTTGGCATCATTCACCGTTGAACAGCACGGCACCCAGGTGGCGACAACCAAGCAGGCAATTATGCAGCGATACCAAGAGACATTTAACGAAGGGATTGAAATATAGATGGCGGACACTGACTACAAAGTAAAAGACATTGGCCTGGGGGACTGGGGCCGGACAGAAATAACCCTGGCAGAAAATGAAATGCCGGGCCTGATGGCTTTGCGCGAAGAGTTTGGAACATCAAAACCGCTTAAAGGCGCCAGGATTGCCGGTTCTATACACATGACCATCCAAACCGCCGTGCTGATTGAAACCTTGCAAGCGCTGGGTGCCGTGGTCCGCTGGTCTTCCTGCAATATCTTTTCCACTCAAGACCACGCCGCCGCGGCGATTGCCGTGGCTGGTACGCCGGTATTTGCCTGGAAGGGCGAAACCGAGGACGAATACTGGTGGTGCGTGGAGCAGACTTTGAAGTTTGGCGGGCAGGGCCCCAACATGATTTTGGACGACGGCGGAGACCTGACCGCGCTGGTCCACGACAAACACCCAGACCTGCTCAAAGACATCAAGGGCGTAACAGAAGAAACCACCACTGGTGTGAAGCAATTAAACGAATGGATGAAAGAAGACAAACTCAAACTGCCGGCCATAAACGTCAACGACAGTGTTACAAAGTCCAAGTTTGACAATCTGTACGGCTGCCGAGAATCACTAGTAGACGGCATAAAGCGCGCCACCGATGTCATGCTGGCCGGCAAAGTTGCCGTAGTTGCCGGCTACGGAGACGTTGGCAAAGGCAGCGCCCAGTCGCTGCGGGCTTTTGGCTGCCGCGTGCTTATCACAGAGATAGACCCCATCTGCGCTCTGCAGGCGCTAATGGAAGGCTATGAAGTCGTGACCATGGACGAAGCTGCGCCAAAAGCAGATATATTTGTGACAGCAACCGGCTGCAAGGACATTATCACCCTTGAGCACATGAAACAGATGAAAGACACGGCAATTGTCTGCAACATCGGCCATTTTGACCACGAAATCCAGATGAAAGAGCTCAACGACTTCGCTGGAAACAAGAAAAAAGAAATCAAACCGCAAGTGGATTTGTACACCATGCCATCCGGACGCCGTCTGATAGTTCTTTCAGAAGGCCGCTTGGTAAACCTGGGCAACGCCACCGGCCACCCATCTTTTGTAATGTCTAATTCGTTTTCCAACCAAGTCTTAGCCCAGATAGAAATTTTCACCAAAGACTATAAAGTCGGCGTGCACCGTTTGCCTAAAGAACTAGATGAAAAGGTAGCCGCCGTCCATGTAGCCGCCCTAGATGCCAAACTAACCAAACTCACCGATTCCCAAGCCAAATACTTGGGCGTTCCAGCCAAAGGCCCCTTCAAAGCCGACCATTACCGCTACTAGGTTACTATTTCTGATAATCGGTTGGCTGACTCGGCTTTTTTGATTTCTTGGGCGACTCTTTGGCCGATGCTGATGTTTTCTCCATGCAGGTAGCCAGAGTAGGGCGTGAACTGCGTCCCGGGACTGCCGGGGATGCGCAGGCTGACGTCAAACACCAGTAGCTCTTCTGTGGGCGGGCCGGCGGTGATGGCACCCTGCAAGGCAAACGGGCCAATCATGCCGGGAGGATAGTGCTGTTTGACTGCTCCTACAAAGGCTTCCCCGGCCGCGAAAGCCTTTTCTAGCAAAGATTCTTTGATGGTTACAGCTTGGTGTCCATTTTCTATGTACTGAGGCCGAACGTGTTTGAGCACTTCTATTTGCTCCGGCGCGGTTAGGCGTAGCAAGCCGTCAATGTTGGTTTGGCGGCGGGTGTCCGTGCCCATT
The DNA here is from genome assembly GCA_964593805.1 of uncultured Candidatus Saccharibacteria bacterium. Classification (GTDB taxonomy): domain Bacteria; phylum Patescibacteriota; class Saccharimonadia; order Saccharimonadales; family JBBQAJ01; genus JBBQAJ01. Next base: position 600,944 of record CAZQHP010000001.1, read on the forward strand.
AGCTCCACTTCGCCGTCTAGCGGCGAGTAAAAATAATTCAGGTTCAGCTGCGGGCCGACCACGAATTCTTCAATCACGGCCGCTTGCAAAGACTCCGGGGTGATTACGCCTTGGTCAATCAATTTCTGGGAGGCTGCTTTGTATTCTTCATAGCTGCTGGCCAGGAAAAAGGCGCGTTCGTAGCCGCGAGATGCTTCGGCGGTTTTGACGATCACCAGCCGGTCAATTTCACTTGGCTGCTTGAACTGCTTGGGCAGTTTTATGCCGGCCTGTTCCAGCAAAAAGTATTGGTTTTTTTCTTCATTGCGTTCTTCTTTGCGCACTAGATGGCGATTGCCGAAAATCGGCACATTGAAATTATTTTCTACTTCGTTATAGTCGCAGTACACCCAAAAATACCGGCTATGAATAAAGATGACGTTGAGTTTGCGAAGTTGTTCCTGAATTTCAGGTTTGGTTACGTCCGCAAAACTATCTACCACAATCACATGGTCTACGCAGCCTTTGCCATCCCTAGTTTTGAAATGCTTGCTGTAAGTCGCTTCGCGGCCTTTTTGGGCCACCACGACGGTTTCAAAACCTTCGGCCTTGGCTCCGCGGCAGACATCCAGCGCGCTGTGGCCGCCCAGCGAGCCAATCCGCAGATTGGCCGTGTCGTAGCAGGCCAGAGTCTTTGCAACGTCAATCACTCAGCACCTCGTCCAGCCTGTCTTGTTCTATAGCTATTTTGATTTCCCGAGCCACCCGGCGGCCGGTGCTCATAGGTTCGTCGTAGCGCAGGTCGGTGTAGGGAGAACCTTTGACATACGGGTTAGTGCCAGCCACAATCCGGGCGGAGATTTCAAACACGTAAAATTCCAGTTCCGGCGTAACAATAGTCTCCAAGCAAAAGGGGCCAAACAGGCCCCTTGGTTCAAGTTCTTGCGAAGTCTTAATCACTGCTTCGCCCATGGCAAACATTTTGGGTAGCAAAGATTCGCGGACAACTACCGTGAGGTTGCCCATGATGTTATAAGAAGACTCGATGTTCAAATCCAGCTGGTCTTTGGCGCCAATCCGGCCTATTGAGTCCACGTTGGTTTCATAACGCCTATCCAGGCTCATAATTTCCAGCTCTTTGGTGAGCGGCGAGTAGAAATAGTGTATATACAGCGGCGCGCCCACGATGTACTGCTGGATTATGTAGCGTTTGTTGGGGTGTTCTTTGATTTTGCGCCTAAAATCTTCTGGGGTGCTGGCCAGAAAATAGCCTTTGCCGCCTTTGGCGCCAAAAAACTTGATGATGACCGGACCGTCTATGTCTTCAGCTTTTTCATAAATCCTAGGGACGGTCAGACCGGCTTTGCCCAGCCAATCGCGCTGCTTGGTACGGTCTTCTTCCCAGGCCAGAATCCGCTTGTTGCCAAAGTATTTTACTTTTGATTTATTGAGCGCATCAAGCCCAAAAGCGTCAAAAAATGAACCGTGCGGGATGAGGATAACGTTTTGCTCAATCATCTTTTGCTCGTGCTTGATGATGTCGGGGTAAGCATTCAGGTCAACAATTTCATCCGCCACCTTGTAGGATTCGTATGGCTGGGCCGTGCCTTTAAGGCAATAGACCACGTTTGCAAAGCCTTCATCGCGCGCGCCTTTCAGAATTTGCAGCGCCGAATGGCTGCCTAGGGTGCCAATTTTGAAATTTTTTATACTTTTTTTCATGCGCTTCTTTCTTCTAGGCTATGAATTTGAGCCAGATATATCAGGTGATTATACACCTGTAGCTGGCCGGGGGCAAAATCCTGTGCAGACACTTGCAAGTTTGCCCGCATGTCTCATAATGGATGTAGCTAAAAGGAGGCAGGCCATCCAGACACGTTGGCCGATTTTGACACCATGATTACCAAAACATTGAAATTTAGCTTGTAGGCTTTTGAGACCATGCCGGACAAGACTTACGATTTTACAGGGCTCAGGGCAATCTTTTTTAATGGCACGTTGGCTAAGTCTCCCGAACCAAGCCATACGGATTTGCTTATAAATATCAGCCAGAGCATCATGGAAAAACACGGCATCAGTGTAGAGGTAATCCGCACCATAGACCACGACATTGCCACCGGCGTATATCCGGACATGCGCGAACACGGCGCCAAGGCCGACGAGTGGCCCGAAATCTACAAACGGGTTGAAGCCGCCAACATATTGGTGCTGGCGGGGCCAATTTGGTTGGGCGACAACAGTTCCATGACCAAAAAAATTATTGAACGGCTCTATGCTTGTTCGGCACTGTTAAACAAAGCCGGCCAATACGCTTACTACGGCAAAGTTGGCGGTTCGCTGATTACCGGCAACGAAGACGGCATAAAACACTGCACCATGAACACGCTCTACAGCTTGCAACATTTAGGCTGCGTTATTCCACCCCAAGCCGATGCCGGCTGGATAGGCGAGGTTGGTCCCGGCCCAAGCTACGGCGACAAAATGCCAGACGGCAAGCGTGCCGGTGTGGACAGCGACTTCACCAACCGCAACACTACGTTCATGACCTGGAACCTCATGCATCTGGCCAAAATGCTGCAAGACGCTGGCGGCATACCGGCGCACGGCAATCAGCGCAGCAAATGGGACGCCGGCGCCCGTTTTGACTTCCAAAACCCCGAATACCGCTAGGAATTGCCACTTAGTGTGTTAAGTGGTATAATTAGCACAATGAGTGAGTCAGTTTCAGATATACGGCGAGTGGCAATTGACTTGTCTGCCGAACACATCCCAGAATTGATGGGCGTCCTTGGAGGATTTGTTGCATCACACAACCTTAGAATTGAATTTGGTAGTCCTGAGCCTATGAATAAACAAGAAACTCTCTATAATCCTGAGCTTGTTGATTGGCTCGTGGATCCAGCTAGTGGCGTGGAAGTTGCGGTTGTTACAAAACATAGTCTTAAAGCGTTTGAGAGAAAGCTGGTGGCAGAAAACCCCAGCAAACACCCAACACCAGTGAAAGCAGAACGAATTTTTAACGCAACGACCAGATTGGCCATGCAGCAAGACAGAGTGGTTCTTCCGTTTGCGGTGATGGCTGATAACACCATGGTTGGATTGCGAGCAGATAGCTTGCAGCGGTTTGCTGAAGGACTTGCAACTGAATCAATCGATATTATAAATCTTGGTGTAAAAGCCGGCGAATTTTTACTTGATGTCTGCAAAGAACTTACAGTAAGCAAGTAATCTAGGTGCGGCGGAGGGCTTCGATGGGGTCTTTGCGGGCGGCTTTTAGAGCGGGGGTGATGCCGAAGAAAACGCCAACGGCTAGTGCTACCAGCACGGCCACGCCCATGATGGGCAGGGTAATTACTGGCTGGAGCGGCGTGAAAATCCGCAGCAGATAGTTGACCAGCAGCGATGCCAAAACGCCAAGAATTCCGCCGGTGCCGCTCAACACAACGGCCTCTATCAAAAACTGATTCAAAATCTGCTGGTTGGTGGCGCCAACGCTTTTGCGAATGCCGATTTCGTGCGTCCGTTCGCTGACCGCCACCAGCATGATGTTCATGATGCCGATGCCGCCAACAAACAACGAAATACCGGCTATGGCGCTAACCAAGCTAGTTAGCAGATTGAGCGCGGAGCCCGCGAGTTCTATGTTGTCTTGCGCTTGCAGTACGGTAAAGTCCGTCTGCCCGCCGTGCGCGGCGGTGAGTGCGCTAGTCAGCTTGTCGGCAGTTTGAGCCACGGACTGGCCTTTGGCGGGACGAACCAGGATTTGATACGGCTGCAGGGAACCGCCAGCCAGCTGCTTGGCGTAGGTGTAGGGAATAAAAATGGCATTGTTGTAGTCCACGCCCGGCGTCAGGGGGCTGGCTTCAAATTCTTGGAAAATTCCGCGCACCGTCAGTTTTTGGCCCCTCAGCTCAAAAGACTTGCCAATAGGTACGTTTTCTTTAAACAAATCCTCCGCCACACGCTTGCCAATCACCGCCACCGGGCTGTCGTTGTCGCGCTCCTCAAAAAAAGCACCGTAAATCACATTCTGGTTCAAGGCCTGGGCGCCCTGATTGTTGGTAGCAACAATTGAAGCCCCTGAACCCCGCTGGCCATCGCTAGACTTGGGCACCCCGGGAACAGCCGCGAACGGAGCAACCACTGACAAATCAGGGATTTTCTGAACAGTTTGGTAGTCAGCGTCGCTCAAGTTTACGCCCGCAAACAGGTCCAGTAGATTTACTTTGGCAATTTTTCCGCTTGAGTCGCGAGTAGCAAGCCGGCCGCCGCGGATAGTGATTAGGTCGGCGCCGGCGTGTTTGATCTGGCCGGTCAGCTGGTGTTTGACGCCTTCGCCCAGCGAAACTATTGTCACCACGCTCGTCACGCCGATGATTACTCCCAGCATGGTCAAAAAACTGCGCCACCTGGCCGCACCAATAGCCGCCAAAGCCATCTGAAAGTTATTATTAGAACTCATACTAAACTCATTTCTTTTTCCCGGTCTTTTTTGTTTTGGATTTGTAGGTTTTGCGGGCGGCGCGGCGTTTTTTGGCTGGTTTGGGGTGCGGTTCTACCGGCGTCTCGGAAGTACCCGCCTCCATCAGCGCCGAAACGCCGGCCAGGTCGTCTTCTACGGTCTTTTTGGGGATAAAGTAAGCCCGGCGCTTTATGGTTGCCGGCAATTCGCCCACTACGGAAAGTTCGTCGTTCACAATCGCGCCGTCGCGCATAAAAACCACGCGGGTGGCATAGCGGGTAAGTTCCGGGTTGTGCGTAACCATCATAATCGTGCTGCCGGACTGGTGGATTTCGCTCAGAAGTTCCATGACCAGCCGCGAAGAAGCGCTGTCTAGGTTGCCGGTCGGTTCGTCGGCGATGATGATGCTTGGGTTATTGACCAGCGCGCGGGCAATTGCCACGCGCTGGGCCTGGCCGCCGCTGAGCTGATGCGGGTAGAAATACTCTCTGTCGGCCAGCCCAACCCGCTCCAGCACATAGCCGGCTTGTTTGAGCCGCCGGGTGCGCAGCACGCCTTTGTAGGCCAGGGGCAAAGCCACGTTTTCCAGCACTGAAGCGTTTGGTAGCAAGTTGAAAGACTGGAACACAAAGCCTATGGTGTCCCGCCGAGACCGTGCCCGCTGAGCGTGGCGCAGCCGCGAAACATGCCGGTCGCCCAACTTATACGTGCCGTGCGTAGGCCGGTCTAGCAAGCCAATCATATTCATGAGAGTTGATTTGCCGGAACCGCTGGGCCCCATGACCGCCACGAATTCGCCCGGCTCCACGGTCAAAGTAACTTCGTCCAGCGCCACGGTGGTGGCGTCGCCGAAGCCGTACAGTTTACTAACGTCTTGTAATTCAATAACTGGCATATGCGTCCATGTAGTGTACCCCGCGGGCATCATCCGGTTCAAGGAGTTATTTGTGAATTTTAAAAATATGGTCCTGCGCCAACAGCTTATTATTTTCACAATTTGCTTTTTTGAATTTGAAGTTTATAATATAAATTATGAAAAAAGGCAAGGTGCCGGTTATAGTAGTTTCGTCCGACGACAGGTCGGGCTCGATTGAATTACAGAAAATGATTCGACTGGCGAGTGAAGCGATTGCTCCTATTTTTGATTATTTTCAGCCCGACGCACAGGAATTTCACGCTGGCGTGTTTGATGGGGCTAGCGCTGGCATGACGCATAACCAGAGGGCTTGCATTGCCTCCGGAAGAATTATGCTTGAAGAAACTGTTGGGAGAATCAAGACGGTTGCTGTGGATAAAGCACTGCGGGGCGCCAATCTGGGTTCAATCATCGTATCTGCATTAGAGGGCGTGGCTTCCGAAAGAGGCATATCTGATTTGGTTGTCGTTGAGCCGCTGCCAGGCGCCGTGGGCTTTTTTGAAGCGCTCGGCTACACCCCCCAATATTCTAGTAGCGGCAACCGGGTTGACCGCATGACAAAAACGCTTGACGCTTCAGCTGTGCCATTGCACGCGGTAAAATTAAGCGGCCAGTCAACCTAGTCCAGCCTGAAGTGCTAGAATTAATTGGTCGTGGAGAGGTGGCCGAGTGGCTTAAGGCGCAGTCTTGGCCACCGCCTAAAGGCGGGGTCCCGCCATAGGCGGGAAAAGGCGTATATTGTAAATATGTTTTACGTTTATGTTATCCAGAGCATTCCGAAAGGCCGTTATTATATAGGCAGTACGAAAAAGGTAGACGCGCGGCTTAAAAGTCATAATAGTGGTGCGAACAGATCAACAAAGCCATATCGTCCATGGAGAATTGTGCACACCGAAGAATTGCCGGATAAAACATCGGCGCTTATTCGTGAGCTGCAGATAAAATCCTATAAAGGTGGTCGTGCGTTTAAAGCATTGATACAATCTTCATAGGGAAGAGTGTCCGAGTGGCTGAAGGAGCACGCTTGGAAAGCGTGTATGCGTCGCAAGACGTATCGCGGGTTCGAATCCCGCCTCTTCCGCCAGATGTGGTTCTTTCGAACTCAACAGAGGTAGGGACCTGGTCAATCGACCAGGTCCTCTTCGTTGGTAGGCGGAGCTGGTACTTCCTCCATGATCGTGGTTCCTCGTTTACATACCCATTGACGCGCCGAAGGCGCGCTACTTCAACCCACTAGGCCGCTTGTCCAAGCGGCGAGGCCGGTGCTGACCGGAGGTAGATGTCGGAGATCGTGTTGTCGATTCCACGGCATCCCCTACAACTACACCTACCCGCCATCACCAGGTCAGTCCATCTTCTCCAGCGCGGTCGCTGCTGACATTCTCAGTCAGACCTCGAACAGCCCACTCCTATCGGGCATCAACATCCAGCAGAGCTCGTGTGGGGAACCGCCATCGGACGTCTCGATTGCCGAGAGTGGGGCTGCTGACATCGGGCCCGATCGCTTCTACGTCGGTCTGCGCGGCCAATGGTACCGGTACTACGGCGAGAGCACGTACCGCACCTGGACGATCTCGAGCCCCGCGCTTCGTGGGAGTCAGTTCCACCAGCCGGCTGAACGGTTGTGGCGGGTTCGAAAGGTGGAGCAGGCTCTCCGCCAGGTGCTCACCATTCGATCTTGAGCCTCATGGTCGAAAGATGACAAGTCATTTCCTGGAACAAGCCGCCTAACCAGCTTTTGGGCCGTCGGAGCCGTGGGAATAGGCCAGCAGGCCGTTGCCGTTTCTAGCCCAGACATCCAGAACTGGCTGGACTATTTTCCAGCCGGCTAGCACTTCGTCCGCCGTGGCAAACAGCGTGTGGTCGCCCTTGACGGCGTCTACCAAAACTCGTTCGTAGGCATCCGGATGACCGTGGTTATCAAAAGTCTTTTCGTAGTCAAAGTCCATCAGCGCTGTTTCTGTAACTTGCGTAAAACCTGGTTTTTTGACTTTCAGGCGCAGTTCAATGCCCTCATTAGGCTGGATTCTAAAAGTCAGCCGGTTGTATTCGCCGTTATTATCCGCCCTAAATTGCAGGGTTATGTCGGTACGTTTTTGAGCCAGCGCCTTGCCGGTAATCAGCTTCATGGGCACTTTACTCCAGCGCTGGTTATCTATATATAGGTCTAGCGCCGCGTAAGTTTCCGTGGTTGAGTTAGCTTTGCCCACTTGTTTTTTGTAGCCTTTATACTGGCCACGTACGGCTCGTTCGGAAATCTTATTTGGCGGCACCGGTTTGATTTGGCTAAACAAAAGCTGTTTGTTTTTGTGTATTTGGCCGCTTTCCAATTTTGCCGGCAGTTCCATTGTCACCAACGCCAAAAGCTGCAGCAGATGGCTCTGTATCAGGTCGCGCAGGGCGCCAGTTTGTTCGTAAAAGTTCACGCGATTTTCTATGCCGATTTTTTCGGTGGCTTTTATCATGATTGAATCCACGTTCTGATGGTTCCAGATAGGTATAAAAATCGGGTTGGCGTAGCGGAACTGCAAAATATCTTGGACCGTTTCTTTGGCCAGATAGTGGTCTATTCGGAAAATCTGGTCTTCCGTGAAATGCTGGCCGGTTTCTTCCACCAGCAGCCGCGCCGATGCCAAATCATAACCGAACGGCTTTTCAACCAGCAGCCGGGTGCTGGCCACGCCGTGCTGGCAGCTGGCGTTCATGCCACTTTCGCCCATAAAGCGTACAATCGGACCAAATACCTGCGGCGGGATAGACAGGTAGTACAGCCGGTTCATGCATACGCCCTGGGTGTCTTCCAGTTTGTTGAGTCGCGCGAGCAGTTTGTCGTACTCTTTGGGATTAGTAACATCCATATGGTGCATTTGCAAAGACTCGCCCATCTTGAGCACCGCGGCAGGGTCGCAGATATTATCTATTTCATTTACACACAATTCCACGTCATCCAGCAGTTGTTTTTTGGTTATATTTTGGCGGCTAACACCTAAAATCAAGGTTTTAGGGTGCAGCAAATTGTCTTTTAGGAGATGGTATAGGGCAGGCAGCAGCTTGCGCTGAGCCAGGTCTCCCGTAATTCCAAAGATAACGATTATAGCCGGTTCCATTGCCGGCGATTTTTTGGCAGTTTTTGCGCCCGTCATACGTTTTTGAGGCTGTTAGCGTCCGCGTCTTCGGAGGTTTTGTTGACCGCATGCCCACCAAACTGATTACGCAGGGCAGCCAGAAACTTAGTGGCAAAGGAAGTGTTGCCCGCCATTGATTCCGCTCGGCGGTCAATTGAAGCCTGTATTACTCGGAAATCTACGCCTTTTTGTTTGGCCAGCTCGGACGCCCACTGGGCTTCGCCCAGCATGTTGACTTTTCCATCTATGCCTTCAAGTTTGCGGTTTTCGGCAAAAATAGACACCGCCAGCCCGTTCAAAAATGATTCCACGACCGCTCCGTTTTGCCACACTCCAGCTAATTTTGCGTAATCAATCGGCGGAAAGGGGCTATGCTCCATCAACTCAAAACCTTCGGCAAAAGCCTCCATCATGCCGTATTCTATGGCGTTATGCACCATTTTTACATAATGGCCGGCACCGATAGGCCCGAAGTGCCCATAGCCGCCTACTTGGGCCAAATCTTTCAGAATTGGTTCAAGTAAATCGTAAGTTCCTTCGTCTCCGCCAACCATCATGGAATAACCAGACTTTGCTCCCACAATTCCGCCGCTCACGCCGATATCCACAAACGAAACAGCTTTGGCGGCAGCAAGTTTGCCGTGCTCTATGGTTTGCTCAAACCGGCTGTTGCCACCGTCTATCAACACCGAACCAGCGGGCAGGGTTTTTAACCAAGCGCCGATTTCATCTGCCACAAACTGGCTGGGAATCATCAACCAGACAATTTTTTGCTCAGGCAGGGCGTCCAGCATTTCCTGTCTGTTTTGCACAACCACAACGCCTCGGGCGCTAGCCTCGGCGGCATCATATTCGCTGGGATCAATACCAACCACCTCGTGGCCTTTTTCTACCAAGCGAGCCGCCATGTTGCCGCCCATTTTGCCGAGTCCTACCATGCCAATTTTCATTTAGTGTCTCCTAGCTGGTCATTATATACGTAGGCTTCCGGTAAATCCCAGAATATTTTTGACGGCAGCCGCTCAAACGATTTTTTGTTGGCCTGCAAGTCCTTCAGCGCCCCACGTTTTGCCGCGCCAAACGCGAACACATAGGCCACGTCTACTTTTTTCAAGGCTTGGCGGGTCAGAGTGATGCGCACGAACGGCGAGGATTCGTAGCCAACAACTTGCGCAGTAGTTTTTTGCACCGCCGGGCTGTTTGGCAGCATGCCTGCCGTATGACCGTCCGCCCCCACCCCAAACTGCCCGATAATCACGTCGGCGGCGTCTATTGCCACTTTGGTCAGCTTGGCATAATCAGCAACTGTCTGCCTAAGCGGTTTTTCGGGCTTGGTCATTACTGGCATGGCGTACATGCCAGTAAAATCGCACCCCGCGTCCAGCAGTTGCTGCCAGTTAGAGTCGGCGTGGCTGACCGGTCCAAAACGTTCGTCCATGAGCATAATAGCCAGGTTTTCGGTGTTGCCGTTTTTTTGGAGCGCTTTTAATACCTGCGCTTCGGCCGCAATCCCAGAGCCGCCGCAAACCAGCCACAGCACCCTTTTGTTGCGCTTCAACTCTTTTGTCAAACGAGCGGAAACGACTTTTATCCCTTTAGCGGAATCTTTAGTCTTCACGAACTCCATTGATTCTCATTGTATACTTATAGCTATGAGAATTACAAAGTATGAGCACTCGTGCATCGTTGTTGAAGAAGCTGGCATGACATTGGTCATTGACCCAGGGGTCTATACCCAAACACTGCCACCACTGACCAATGTCTGCGCGATAATCGTCACTCATGTTCATCCCGATCATTTTGACCCTAAAAAACTGCAGGCAATCCAATCTAAAAACCCTAGTGCCACTATTTACACCGTGGCCGAAGTGGCCAAAGAACTGAGTAAGTTAAAGTACGAAATAGTTCAAGCGGGCACCTCCAAACAGTGTGGCGATTTCCATGTATCTTTCTTTGGTGGCGAACACGCGATTATCAGCGACAAGCTTCCTGTGTGGCAAAACGTTGGCATTTTGGTTAATGAAACTTTCTATACTCCGGGAGATTCATTCGTCGTGCCTGAAAATATAGCTGTCGATGTGTTGGCTGTTCCAGCAGTGGCACCATGGTCTAAAATCAGTGAAACTATAGACTTTATTACGGCTATCAAACCCAAACAAGCTTTCCCAGTCCACACAGCAATACTTTCTGACATCGGAAGCAGTATTTATTTACCGAGGTTGCAAACAGCCGTAGAAGAAGCTGGTGGTGTGTTCAAGAACCTAAAGCCAACAGAATCTATCGAAACCTAACAGCTGTGGATAACCCGCTTGTGCTTTGTTGCCAATCTGGTATATAATCCGTTCGTTACTATAAAAACTAATCATAGGAAAGGGTGGGATCACTCTTATGGCATATAAACTTAAACAACAGGGTTTCACTATCGTTGAACTTTTGATCGTGATCGTCGTGATCGGCATTTTGGCCGCTCTGGTTATCACAACCTTTACTGGTATCCAGCAAAAGGCTCGTGACACCGAACGGACAACTGACATCAAGGCTATCCATGGCCAGGTCGAAGCGTATTACGCTCAGAACGGTTACTACCCTGGTCTTGCTGACGTAACGATCGCTAACCTAAAAGGTCTTGACGCTGGAGCGTTAGTAGATCCAAAAGGCGGTTCACTGGCAGCAACGTCTGACTTTGATAACTACGGTTACGCAGTTACGCAATCTGACGGTGCAACAGCATGTACAACAGCAGCTAAAGACTGCGCAAAGTACGTCCTGACAGCCACGCTCGAAGGCGGCGGCACGTTTGTCAAAAACAGTTTGAACTAATAGAGTTCACGAGAAGCCAACAAAAGAGGAGCCCTAAAAATAAGGGCTCCTTTAATTTTCAAATCGCAAATTCCAATTTTCAAAGAATTTCCAAACCACCAATTTTCACACAAATAGCGAATGAAGCTCGTTTGATATCTGATATCTGAAAATTTTCTGTAATTTGAAAATTGGAATGTTTGAAATCTAGCTTATCTTGGTGCCGATGTTTTCGCCGGCGGCAATTTTTGCCAAATTGTCGGGCGTCATGGCGTCATAAATAATCAGCGGCATGTGCTGTTCCATGGCTAACCCCAAAGCCGCTTTGTCCATGACTTTGATGGCGTCATTTTCGACAGCATGCTGGTATTTAAGTTCCTCAATTTTGACGGCGTCGCCATGATGAGCCGGGTCTTTGTCGTATACGCCGTCTACTTTGGTGGCTTTTAGCACTACATCGCAGCCAAGCTCAAGAGCAAGCGAAACAGCTGCTGTATCAGTTGTAAAGTATGGCCGGCCGCTGCCGCCCGCAACAATCACTACGCGGCCTTTTTCTAGATGCTTGTTGGCCAGCCGGTGTACGAACGGCTCGGCAACTTGTTGGGCGAATATATTACTTAAACAACGGGTTTTGACGCCCTGGGCTTCAAATATGTCGGTCAATGCCAGTGCGTTTATCATTGTAGCCAGCATGCCCATGTGGTCAGCAGTAACGCGCTGGATGCCGTGACCGGCAATCTGGGCGCCCCTAACCATGTTGCCGCCGCCAACCATAATAACCACCTGCGCGCCAGTTCCGGTAGCTTTTTTGACCTCTTGCGCCAACCAGCTGCCCACTTCCGGGTCTATGCCGTTTTCGTATTTACCAGAAAGTTGTTCGCCCGATATCTTTAGTAGAACGCGTTTGTAGCTCATTAGACCATAGTCTAGCAGATTGATGTATGAGCACGCTATACTAAAAACGATGAAGATCTATTCGTGGAACGTCAATGGCATCCGAGCCGTGATAAAAAAGGGCGCCCTGCAGGAGTTTATTGCCAAGCACAATCCAGACATCTTGTGTTTGCAGGAAACCAAAGCCGAGCAGGGGCAGGCAGAGATAGATTTCCCGCAGTACGAAGAGTATTGGAACTCGTCTATGGCCAAAAAAGGCTACTCCGGTACTGCTATCTTTACCAAAATCAAGCCTCTTAAAGTTAAAAACGGTCTGCCCGAGGATATTGTTAAAAAATACAAAGTTCACGGAGATGTGTATGGAGATCCTAACCAAGAAGGACGAGTAATAACCGCTGAATTCGATAATTTTTTCTTGGTTGGCGTGTATACAATCAACGTCAAGGACGATTTAAGCCGCTTGGACATACGACAATGCTGGGACAACGCATTTCTAGCTTGGTGCCAGGTCCTGGAACAACAGAAGCCTGTGATATTTTGTGGCGACCTAAACGTTGCTCACACCGAAGATGACCTAGCACGACCAAAAGAGAACGTAGGAAAACGTGGATTTACAGATGAGGAAAGGACAGGCTTTCAAAAACTTATGGATCACGGATTTGTGGATACATTTAGAATGTTTACGCAGGGCAACGGGCACTACAGCTGGTGGACTCACTGGGCAAATGCGCGAGCCAGAAATGTTGGATGGCGGATTGATTATTTCCTGGTATCAGAAAAGCTTAGGTCTAAGGTCAAAAAAGCTGAAATTCATTCTTCACAGATGGGCTCCGACCACTGCCCAGTAAGCATTGAACTCTGAGGTTAAATTGCCTCTGTGCTTGCAGCCTCTTCTTGCTGTCGTGTTCGTAGTCGTAATTTATTTCTCACTAACGCAAACAACTGCCTCTCTTCAACCGCTTTTTCTAACGCAGCCAATTCACTCTCAAGTGGTTGTTTATCATACATAGTTGATATGTGCAGATCACGGTGGCCAAAAGTTAAAGCTCCGCTTGCAATGGAAACGATCAAACCCCCAAAAAACCAATTAGGACTTGATTGACGCAAACCCTCTATTACAGCAGCGCCGCCGCCTGCAAAGAAAATTCCTGCCGCAAATCCCCCGAGTGCGGACTGTGCTTTTTCTCTGCCGACCAACTTTAATATGTTACCTCTGCTAACCCAGTCACCGTAGCGAAATCTACTATCAAGCAGTATTGTAGCGGCATCTTCGGCAGGAATAGCGTCCAATGTAGCCAAGCGTTCCTCAATCTCATCTTCCGTCCCTACATGCACTAATCCCTGCTCAAGCGTAGCTTCTAAGTACGAGGCTGGCTCAACCTGCAGCAGAGTAGTCCTGACTATTTCTCTCGTGCCAGCTAGGTTGTCACTAACGTCTTCTGTAAGCGAGCGGTCAAGCCTTACGACCAGGGGGATTTCAAACGATTCATGTCCTGCCATGCCTTCTCTCCATTTATTTGCCTAATTATAAATATAATTATCTAGCAGTCAAGTAGCGAGTGCTACAATGTTTCTATGAAGAGCGTACTTGTAACTATTTGTTCCAGTGCTAATTTTTACAAAAAAGCGGTTGAGATTCAGGCAGAGCTAGAAACGGCCGGTCACAGCGTTATCATCCCGGCCACAGCGGAAAAAATGAAATCATCGGGCGATTTCAATGTGGAGCATTACAAAACCTGGTTTGCCAACGCGAACGATTATCATAAAAAATCAGCACTGATGCGCGGGCATTTTGCGGAAATTGAAAAAGGCGACGTGCTACTAATAATAAATGACGAAAAGCACGACCAACCAAACTACATTGGCGGCAACGTACTCATAGAAATGGCGCTGGCTTTTTATCTGCGTAAGCCCATTTACATCTTGAACGACATACCCGAGCAGTCAAACTTCCTAGAAGAAATCATCGGCATGGAGCCGGTTGTGCTAAAAGGCGATACCGAAAAACTACTTGAGCTGCTGGCGAGCTAGCTTTGTAATCGCTCCGAAAACCTCACTGTAATAACCTGCTCCTTGTGGCAGATAATTCTTTTGTCGTTTTTTGTCGGCTAAATCCTCTTCAACCACTTCAAGTAACCGCCACTCAACGGCGTCCACTTTTTTGTCTTCCAGTTTGAACTTGGTTTCGTTTTCGAACCTATAGGCATATACCCAACGAAATTCGTTTTCGATTGCGCCATTTTCAGCTACAAAATAGCCGCGGTGTTTGAGGATAAATACAAGTTCAGCCGTTTGTAACTTTAGGCCGATTTCTTCCTGGGTCTCACGTAAAGCTGTGACTTCTGGCTTTTCTCCAAGACTTATGTGTCCGCCGACGGATTCGCCCCAGTGATTGGGCCAAGTTGGCTTTTCTGGTGCGCGGTGTTGCAATAAAACCTCTAGACGACCTAGTTTGAGACGCCAAATCCAAACATGAATTGCACCATGCAGAGCTCCTTTGAATATCTCGGTCTTGGGAGCTCCTTGACCCTCAATCGGCTTCCCCGACTCATCATATAGTTGACATAGCTCAATCATGACATAATACTATCATGACGAAGAAGAGGTTTGCGGTTTTTGATATTGATGGCACGCTGATTAGGTGGCAGTTGTACCACGCTATTGCCGATGAGCTGGCAAAGTCGGGGCACATTGATGCCGAAACCTACACTGCCATCCGAGAGGCTAGGTCGGCCTGGAAAAAACGAACTCATGATGATTCTTTTAAGGCGTACGAAGAGCAGTTAGTCATTGCGTACCGTTTACTACTGACCAAACTAACCGTACCGCGTTTTGAACTCGCGGCGGCGGCGGTGTTTGATGAATACAAAGACCAAGTCTACGTGTTTACCCGCGACATGATAAAAGACCTGAAAAAGCGCAGCTACGTGCTGTTGGCAATTTCTGGCTCGCAATCAGAAATTGTCCAAAAAATAGCGCAGTATTACGGGTTTGACGACTTTGTGGGCAGTTATTATCACCGCGAAAACGGCCATTTTACAGGGAAAATCAACCTAACCGTCTTTAGCAAAGACAAGGTGCTACAAGAGCTGGTCAGCAAACATAATCTCACACTAGAAGGAAGCATCGCGGTAGGAGATAGCATGAGTGACATACCTATGATGGAGATGGTAGACCGACCCATAGCCTTCAATCCAGAGAAAAATCTGCTGGCTCACGCCCAAAAAGCCGGCTGGGAAGTGGTGGTCGAACGCAAAAATGTAATCTATAACCTCGAGGCAAAAGACGGTGCATACGTACTGGCAAAAACAAAGTCCTGAAAAACCGCTGTTCCCAGACTTGCTCTGGAGTCGACCGGAAAACAAAGCCCATGCCGGCAAAATACTGATAATAGGTGGAAATTCCTTTGGTTTCTCAGCAATCGGTGAAGCCTACAACCTAGCACAAGCAACCGGCGCAGGCTCAGTGCGAGTGCTTTTGCCATCAGCTATTCGTAAAGCAGTAGGTAACGTGCTGGAACATGCCGATTTTGCTACCAGTAATCCCAGCGGTGGCTTTGCCAAAGACGCGCTTGGGGAGCTGTTGCAGCAGGCACAGTGGGCAGACGCCGTACTATTGCCTGGAGACCTTGGTCACAACAGCGAGACAACCGTACTGATTGAGCAGTTTTTAGCCAAATACAATGGTCAAGTTACATTGTGCGGCGACACGCTAGATCTAGTGTTAGCCACACCAGATATGGTGTTGCAACGCGCCAACACGCTACTGGTGGTGTCTATGGCTCAACTTCAAAAACTAGCCATGGCGGCGCGTTTTGAGCTAGCTTTCAGACTAGGCATGGATATATTACAACTAGTGGAAGCCCTGCACGAATTTTCCAGCCGCCTTGCGGCTCACATAATCGTCCGGCAACACGACCAGCTACTCGTGGCCGTAAACGGTCAAGTCAGTTCTACAAAACCTGCCCAAGATCCATCCAAATGGCGGGTCAGCACAGCGTCGCAGGCCAGTGTCTGGTGGCTGCAAAACCCCGAAAAACCATTTGAAGCCCTTACAACGTCCGTAATTATTTGATAACTTTGCTATTTATGTACTTTTATGTTAGTATAAACTTATGAAAAATCGTTACCGTAAAAAGTCTGACGCTGCACATCGCTACAGCGATGTGAGTGCTAGGTATTCATCTACAGAGATACTTGTAGCATTGCATGCGGACAAGCTACCTCCTCCAGTAGCTATTGATAGGCTTGAAAGAACAGATAGAAGTGGTTTAGTTGCAGCGGCTGAACTATCTGTCGAGCAAGCAGTTACGGCTACTTCATTTGAAAAAGCGGATCCTTGGATAAGCCGAGCTAAAACAATGTACGAAAAAGTCGCTCGCACCGATGCTACACAAAGTGGTTGTGATGAATTTTCAGCAAAATCACTTTTTGCACTTTCACAACTACCTTTGGTTGCTTATTTGGCCTTATTTGGCAAACTACCTCCCCCGGCTTTGATTAAGCCAGTATTTAAATCCTCGGTAGAGGTTGCTGCGAAAATAAATATCGCAACTAGCCGAGATACTAACCCAGACTACAGACATAGGAAGGGCTGCGCTGGTGTACTTGCAGAGGCCGGAGTAATATTGTTGGGTCAACGATACGCCATAAACGACATTGGTGATGGCTCTTGGTTACCTATTCATTCTCTACATAGCGAAGATAATAAAAACCGACAACATCACTCTGGCGAAAACCGTTCTTGGGATGTTACTTTTTTTACACAATTAGGTGAGGAACCGCAAAAAGACTACCTAGTGCAGGTAAAAAACAAGGAAGGTGGGGCGACTCATAAGTACGCCGACGGAGATGCAGACGGTATCACGAGAGTTCATTTTCACCCCCAATTGACATTTAGATCTGAGCGTGGCCATGGTCTTTCAAATACAGTTCACGAATTTGTGTCCGAAGCACAGGGTGATACTGCTGCTTCGCGCGCCTTAGATGAACGAACTGGTATGTTACTCGAAATCTTGGGTTGATGATGGTAAGAATAAACCTACAGCAAACCCACTTAAGACGTATGTGTTCAGATTATTAGGTGCCGGGGGCGGGACTTGTACTCAAAATGCTCTCTCGAAAATAAAGTTTCTCGGTCGGCCAAGCAAAGAAAACTCAAACTGCCATCTGGCATTTTTCGACCACGCATGATATTGCTATCACCGGATTTTGAGTCCCCCGTATCTAAAATACTTGGTGCCGGAGGAGGGACTCGAACCCTCAATCCTTGCGGAACACGATTTTGAGTCGTGCGCGTATACCAATTCCGCCACTCCGGCATCCAGGTACTTCAGATAAGACTTATAAAAGTTCATGCTTCGCATTGTTCCACCACCGCGGCATACAGTTATCCATGTAGGTTGAACGCTCAAATTATACTATACTGATATCTGTTAAACCAGCTTAAGCATTTATGAGCACATCACAATCCCCAGCAGATGATAGAAACGGTATCGCTAACCCGGCGGCCGATTTGATTCGCCAAAAACTAGACCAGCTCTACACAAACGAACCAAGCGCGCGCGAAGAACTGCAAGAGGCGCGCGCTACAGGCCACCACTCCAAGCACCAGCACTTCATGCTTCAGCTCAGCCAATCCGGCAAATCATTGGCAGAAATCCAAACGGCTTGGCACAACTACTACGTTGGGCTGCCAGACAATGAAAAGCATCTGGTCTGGCAGGAGTTTTACGAAGAACACAACCGCCGTTCCGCCGCCAGGCCAGCACAGACTGCGGCGCAGGCCACGCCTCCGCCTCGTCCCGCGGAACACGAACCGGCGGCCGCCTCAAATGATTCGCGCAGCGTCAGCGATGTAAAAAAACAGTTGCTAAACCACGTGCGCGCACGGGCAGGACAAAAAAGGGGCGGGCATCTAAAATCACTCCTGTTTGGGCTGTCGTCCGGCCTGGTTGTAGTCGTTATTTTACTGTTTGGGTTTTTCAACGAACGCTTTCTGGCCCCTTTTATAACGCCTAGCAAAGACGTTAGCACGACCCCTATTATTATCGACCCGAACAGCAGTGCCGTCGGGCCGGAATCTAAAATCATAATCCCCAAAATAAACGTGGAAATACCGGTTATATACGACGAGCCGTCCATCCAAGAAAACGCCGTTCAAAAAGCTCTGGAGCGGGGAGTGTTGCACTATGCGACTACTTCAAACCCGGGCGAACTCGGCAATGGCACCATCTTTGGCCACTCCTCCAACAACATTCTGAACAAGGGTGATTACAAGTTCGCGTTTGTCCTGCTCAAAAGGTTAGAGGCTGGCGATACGTTTATTTTGCAAAAAGACGGCAAACGCTATGTTTACCGTGTTTTTGCCAAAAAAGTGGTGAAGCCGCAGGATGTTTCAGTCCTGGCTGACGCCCAAGGCAAACCGGCCACTATGAGCCTTATCACTTGCGATCCGCCCGGCACCAGCTTGAACCGTTTGGTTGTAACCGGCGAACAAATCACACCGGATCCAGGCGGCAATCTTGCGAGCAGCGCCAAAGCAGACATAGCACCAACAATCCTCCCTAGTAATTCACCAACTCTTTGGAGCCGATTCACAAACTGGTTTACGGATTAGCATTCGGTAAAACTTTTAGCTCTGTGCGAGTTAGAATAGTTTTTTCGGCGCTGGGAGCCAGCGTAAACATGGCGGCGTAGTCGCGGTCAAAAAACGGCGTGAAAGCTGGCAAGCTGGCGCTTAATTTCTGCATATTCGTACCGTCAAAATCAAAAATATTCACGCTGTTGCCGCTGATGAGCGACAGCCGGTGGCCATCCATCCAGCTGGCTTTCTGGGCGGCGGCGATCGGGAGCTTGGTGTCGTATCTGAACTGCCGGCTCATTTCAAGATCATAAACGGCGAAATTGCTCCCGCCTTGCACAGCCACAAACCGCGCGATTGCCGAAAACGACACGTATTGCGCGCCAGGCACAATCAAAACTCGGAACGCCTGCGGGGTTCGCGCGGGGCGACGGTTCAAATCACTAAACGGATCTTTGTAGACATAGACGTGCCCATCCGCCGGACTGCCCGCAACTAGATAGAGCTGTCCCTTGAACTCTGCCATGTCCAGCAAATACGACCCGGCAGTCGGTACAGTTCTAACCAGATAATCTTGTTCGTTTTGGGTAACATGCACCTCAACTTCCGCGGTACCGGCAACTGGGTTAGTCGTGTACAGAACAGTATCTTCCTTGTACGCCCGGTACGCCAACACCTTGGCCCGCTGCAACGTTACGGTTCTGGTTCTGGTATCAGCCTGGAACAAGCCGCCGTCTGCCGCATTATGCAGGTAAAGCTGGTCGGCTTTTTTGTCGCGCAGGCTGGCGGCCGTAAAAGGCTGCGCGGCGAAGATTTTGTTGAGGTTTACGCTGGCGGCCGGATTGTCCCGGTTTAGCATCACAAACTCGCTGCCGCCGGTAAAATTGTGCTTTAGCAAGACGTGCGTGTTGTCGCTTGACCACTCAACCGCCTCATAATTATGAACGCCGGGCACGGCAGTGAAAGCGTCTTGGGGCAGGTTAATCGTAACCACGGCAGCTTTGGGGTTGCTTAGGTCAATTACATCGAAACCGCTGGCGGAGTTTGGCTGGTGCACCAGCAGCCAGCGCCTGTCCAGGCTAGTGGAAGCCATAGACGGCGCGGCAGGGTATTCTTGCAGTGATCTGCTCACAAGGTTTGCGGGGAACAGGAACGGGTAAACCAATTGCTCTATGCTGCTGCCTTCAAGGCTGACATTGTGGCTCCAGCTACGGTAGTTTTCTCTCTGCAACTCAACTTTGTACTGGCCAGCCGGCAAAACCAGCCTATTGTCCGTAGTGCCTTTGCCTTCGCCGTTCACAAAAATAGTTGCCGATTCTGGGTGAGCGTCAACTATAATCAATCCGTTTTGAATAATATCGCCCGTGTCTCGGTCAATGTCATAGCCATAAGCCGCGAATACCAAGATAACCGTGCTGATGCCCAGTGCCACAGCCATCAGCGCGTAGCCTATATAAAGCCTGATGTTGTGGGCGCGTTTTTTCCTGGGATCAAGAAAGTCCATAGATGCAAACATTATATAGCTTCAGGCTCAGAAAAACTTGTTTTTCTCCGTGAAACCTATTGGCTATCATCTTGCGCAATGGCGGTCTTAGGGTTAAGATACTATCACTAGATAAAAACGAGGGTCATCTTTCGCGTGGCAAGCAAACAACACATTATTGAATTGAACGGCAAGCGCTATGACGCCGTTACCGGCAAAATGATAGCCATCAGCCCCAGTTCCGCTAAAGCCGCCCTGTCAGCCGTAAAACACGCCGCAATAGACGGTTTTACTAGGAGCATGAAGCCGCGTATGAATGCCGGCAACCATGTGCCGCCCCATAAGGCCGAGAAATCAACAACGCTGATGCGTACTACTGTCAAAAAGCCTGATGTCGCGGCTAATGTCCGCGGGTTAAAAAGCATACCCCGCGCAAAACCTTCTGCCTCCGCCATTGCCGCGCATACGCCTATCAAACCCAAACCCGTACACAAAAGTGCGTTGATTCGCCGTTTCAGCGACATGATGCCTTCTAGTATGGCGCCAGCACTCGCACCAGAGAAAGCGCCTCAAACAGCTCGCTTGCAGGCAATTGCCACTGCCACAGCTACCACAACCAACCCGCTCGCGGTTGGGTTGGCCAATGCCGACAGCCACAACCAGCCCAAAGCCAAACGCACCCGTTCGCATTCGCGCTTGGCAAAACGCCTTCGTATCAGTCCCAGAACCTTGAGCGCCGGTTCGCTGGTTCTAGCCGGGCTCGTAGTGGGTGGATTTTTTGCGTATCAGAGTATTCCAAACCTAAGCATGCGGGTTGCTTCGGCGCGAGCCGGGCTGCATGGCACGCTGCCTAGCTACCAGCCGGCTGGCTTTGGCCTGAAAGACGGCATTACCTACAAGCCAGGCCAGATAGAAATCAGCTACAAATCAAACAGCGATGACCGCAATTTCAAAATTAGCCAGAATACGTCCTCCTGGAACAGCGAAACTTTGGTGGAAAACTACGATGCCCTCAAAGATAACTCCGCCTACCAGGCCGTCCCCACCAAAGGCAAAACCGTGTACTTGTACAGTGGCAGCAATGCCACCTGGGTGGACGGCGGCGTTTGGTACAGAATAGAAGGCGACAGCAAGCTCAACAGCGACCAGCTCCTGAACCTAGCCAACAGCCTGTAGGCAAAAAGTAGCACTTCCAGTAAAATAAACAGATATGACACAAGCTGTTCGCACCCGCTTCGCCCCCAGCCCAACAGGCTATTTGCACGTTGGCGGTGTTCGCACTGCGCTGTTTGCTTGGCTGCTGGCACGGCAACACAATGGACAATTTATCCTGCGCCTGGAAGACACTGACCAAAAGAGAGAAGTTACGGGAGCCGACAAACACATTGTCGACTGTCTAAAGACCCTAGGGCTTGATTTTGACGAAGGCCCAGTTCGCCAAAGCCAACGCCTAGACCTATATACAAAGTGGGCTCAGAAACTAATCGATTCGGAACGAGCCTACGCCGATCCGTTTAGCGCCGCAGAAGTGCAGCAGTTCCGAGAGCAAGACCAAAAAGCCAAAAAGCCATTTTTGTTTCGCAATCATATAGACGCAGCCGACCGCAACAACCACACTTGGGACAACAAGCAACCTTTGCGCTTCAAGTCCGACCCGAAAGCCTACAGCTGGCACGACGCCGTTATGGGTGATTTATCAACCGGGTCGGAAGTAATAGACGACTTCATACTTATAAAATCCGACGGCTTTCCAACCTACAACTTCGCCCACATAGTTGACGACGCCGACATGAAGATTAGTCATGTCATTCGCGGCCAAGAATTTCTAGCCAGCACGCCGAACTATTTGAACTTATACGAAGCTCTGGGAATCGAACCTCCTGTGCTGGCTACGATGCCGCATATTTTGAACGAGCAGGGCAACAAAAAGCTGTCCAAGCGCGATGGCGCCAAAGATGTGCTGGACTATGTGCGAGACGGATTTTTGCCGGAAGCATTATTAAGTTTCATTGCCACCTTGGGCTGGAATGACGGCAGCGAGCAGGAAGTTTTTTCCACAAATGAACTTATTCAAAAATTCTCACTCGAAAAAGTCGGCCACAGCGGAGCACACTTTGACGAAAAGCGACTGCTCTGGGTCAACGGCGAATTCATTCGTAAGCTGCCCGCAGCTGAATTAGAAAATCGTGCACAGGAATACTGGCCCCCAGAAGCAGAAAACTATGACGTCTTTTACAAAAAACAAGTACTTGGACTGGCGCAGGAACGCTTGAAATTCTTTAGCGAACTACCAGAACTCACACTATTTTTCTTCAAAGACCTACCCATAAATCCCAAACTCATCAGCGAACACAAACAGCTCAAAAAGCTTAATGCCGCAGAGCTCAAGGACTTGCTAGAACAAGCCCAAGCCACCCTGGAGCAAAGCGACTTTACTGTTGATGATTTACAGAAATGCCTGAATGGACTGCTAGAAAAGACGAATCAGAAACCAGCCGTGCTCTTCAGCCTTATTCGCATCGCTACCACTCAAGCCCCCGTCAGCCCTGGCCTAGCCGACACGTTGGCGGTTCTCGGTCAAGAAGTCTCTGTGCGCCGGCTGAAACAACAACTCAGTACATTATCTTAAATCCAGCCACAGACATCTGGTACAATAGTGGTTATGGTTGATGATATAAAGCTGCCTGAAAAAGGCAAGCGGTCCGCTGGCGTTGAAGCAGATGATTCTACCCCGGAACCGAGTTTTGTGCCGCCAGAGGCAATCGCACGCGAAGACGAGTTGATTGACATGGCCGCATTAAAAAGTCCAGAGTCCAGTGCCAAGAGTCCAGAGCCTAAAACCAAAAAACCGAAGCGCAAATTTGCTCCGTTCTCTGCACTCAGTGCTAAGTACTCAGGACTTAAAACTTGGTGGAAAGGCCGCAGCAAGAAGCAAAAAATCATCCTGGCAGCCGTGGGGGTATTGCTCTTGGCTGGATTGGGCGCAGGAGCCTATGCGCTGTTGCAAAAACCAGCTCCGGCTCCCGCACCGGTCGTCAAAGAAGAAGTCAAAGAACCGCCCAAGCCGACTACTGAACCGTCCCACTTGACGGGCGTAACCGTGCCTATAGAATCCAATCTGCTGCCCGTAACCGGCATTATGATAGAAAACAGCCCCGATGCCCGTCCCCAATCCGGGCTCAACCAGGCCGGCGTCGTATTTGAAGCCATCGCCGAAGGCGGCATAACCCGGTTTTTGACATTGTTTCAGGAGACCCAGCCAGACTACGTGGGGCCAATCCGCAGCGTACGGCCGTATTATTTGCAGTGGCTTCAGGGTTTTGACGCGGCCGTGGCACATGTGGGCGGCAGCCCGGAAGCGCTGGCCAAAATACGAAACGAAGGTATCAAAGACCTGGACCAATCGTTCAATGCCGGTTCCTATCAGCGCATTTCTGCCCGTTATGCCCCGCACAATGTCTACACCAGCCTAGCCAGCCTTATAGCACTAAGCAAAAGCAAAGGCTTTACCGGCAGTACTTTCACGAGCTTTGTCCGCAAAGCCGAAGCCCCCGCCGTAACGCCAACGGCCAAGGCGGTTAACTTCGCTATTTCCGGGCCGCTTTATAACGTCCACTACGATTACGAAGCCGCCAGCAATAGCTACCTGCGCTCTCAGGGAGGCGCGCCCCACAAAGACGAACGCAGCGGCCTGCAGATCAAACCCAAGGTCGTGATTGCGCTCGTGTTGCCACAAGGCATCGCGGCGGATCGCATACACACCACTTACAACACGCTTGGCAGCGGCACGGCCTTTATCTTTCAGGACGGCACAGTCACTCAAGGCACCTGGTCAAAAGCCAGCGACAAAGCGCAGCTTAGTTTCGCCGACGCGGGCGGAGCGCCAATCGGCCTCAACCCAGGCCAAACCTGGCTTACGGCCGTTGGCTTGGCAACTTCGGTAACCTTCACGCCTTAGAAGCAGCTATTATGGAACACCTGCCCAAAGCAATCAGCCAAATTCGCAGCCGCGTTTGGCTAGTTGCGCTGCTAATTCAATCGGTTATTGGTTTGGGCTGTGGATTTTTGTACAGCCAAACTAACCTGTCTGCGGGCGTGATCGCTGCCTTATTTGCTGGCTTGAGCATAGTAAGCTCGCTTTTCATAGGCTGGATGGCCGGCTATCTTGCCTCCGTACCGCTGGCGGCTTTTGGCGACGCCATCATACACGTTTCCCCAAGCCAAAACGCCCCGGCGCCAAAGACCGACAACCTGCAGGTGGGGAAAGAATACGTGAGCAGCCTGGTTTATCAGCTGTATCAAGTAGCCAGCCTCCAGGACAATAAACTTTTGGCGGAGCACAAACGGGAAGCCACCCAGGCCAGCAACATCCTGGCACACTTGCCACTGCCGCTTTTTGTATTTAACAAACAGCAGGTTATAACTTTCGCGACCGATGCCGCGCTAGGCTACTGCGGACTGGAAAGCGCGCAGCTTTTTGGCAAGCCGCTGTTTGAAGCTGTTGATTTGGAGTTTCCCAGTAACTTTACTTTGGAAAGCTGGGTCAACGACTGCCAGCAAAACAAAGCGACCGACACGGCGTATTGGCGGCAAGTACGCCTGCGGCTAAAAAACGACAGCGCCACGTTGCGCCAGTTTGATATGGCGGGTTATTACAACCGCGACAACCCGACGGGGATTGAATTTATTATCACGCTATTCGACCGCACCGAAGAATACGAAGAAGAAGACGATTCGCTTGGCTTTATGGCGCTGGCGGTCCACGAACTGCGCACGCCGCTAACGCTCATGCGCGGCTATGTAGAGGTCTTTGAAGACGAGCTAGAAGGCAAACTAGACCCTGAAATGACGCGGTTCATGCACCGCATGCACGGCGCCGCCGAACAGCTGGCTGGTTTTGTGACCAACATTCTCAACGTCGCTAGAATTGAAGAGAACCAGCTGAGCGTCAAGCTGGGCGAAGAAAAGTGGAGCAACGTGATTGAGCGCGCCGGCACCGATATGGACATGCGGGCTGACGCGCTAGGCAAAACTATTCGTTACGAAGTTGCTCCTGATTTGCCGACCGCCGGCGTGGACCGCGTAACCATTTACGAAGTACTGTGCAATCTGATAGACAACGCCATAAAATACAGCGGCAATAGCAAAGACGTGGCCGTCAAATCATATCTAAACAGCGAGGGGTTGATTGAGACGGTTATACAGGACCACGGCGTGGGCATTCCCACCAGCGTCCTGCCAAGTTTGTTTGAAAAATTCCACCGCAATCACCGCAACAAAGCCCAGATAAGCGGTACCGGCTTGGGCCTGTACCTGAGCAAAGCTATCGTCAATGCCCACGGCGGCGACATTTGGGTCAAGTCCAAAGAGGGCGAAGGCACCACCGTAGGATTTACCGTCAAACCATACGGTATGCTTGCTGATGAGTTAAAAACCGGCAATAATAAAGACGACATGATCCGAACGGCTCACGGCTGGATAAAAAACCACTCACTCTATAGAAGGTAGCTAATTATGGACAACATGCTAGCCCCAAAAACCACCGGTAAAAAAATCCTGATCGTCGAAGACGAGCAGTTTATAAGCGAACTGTACGTCCGCTCGCTCACCAAAGCCGGCTACGACGTAAAAGTCGCCGTTGACGGCCAAGAAGCCCTGGTTGAAGCTCAGTCAAATAAGTACGACATCGTCCTACTGGACATCATGCTGCCCAACCTGATAGGCACGGAAATCTTGCGCCGGTTACGGGACAAGCAGGAAACGCCCAACCTCAAAGCCAAGGTCATCATAACCACCAACCTGGAAATGGACGAACAGCGCCGAGCAACCATAGAAACCCAAGCCGATGGTTACCTAGTCAAAGCCGAGGTCACCCCCAAAGAACTAGTAACCTTCCTAAACCAACTCCAACTAAGCAATTAGTCCATCTCTGCAATACATTAAGAGACTTTAGATTAGATCTTAGTGGGGGCTGTCTAACAAACGGCGCCGAAATTCGACTTCCTGTGCCCTCGTTTCATCCTCAAGCTCTGCTAGAATTTCACGAAGCAAAGTCGCACGGGGACAATCACCGCTATCTCGTACGGCCGCGCAGTCCACCGCATTGGACCGGTCACACATATCTGCCACGCTCATTTCGGCCCAAACAGTCATTGAACCGACTAGACTTACTATACCCTCCATAAAATCAAACTGTTCTTCGTAGCGCCTACGCTGCTCAGGAGATACGTCTGACGGCATTTCTCCACGAAGACTCTGCAACCCACCAAATCTTTGAAGTATTCTGTCCGCTTGTTCACTAACCCCTTCCACAGACTCCGCACCGGCATATGCAACTGCACTAGCCGCTTCAAACTGGCTCGGGTTTATACAGGCTCCACATCTCTCAAGGTTTATATCACTCATAACTTAACTATACCATACTTATGCCTTTGATGCAATAAGTTGTGCTTTTCATCACAGGGCTTGCCAAGCATTAGTAGCTTGGGCGTATACTAACTATGGTCATGTGGGTACTCCGCAAGGTTTCCACCCTCAGACTTTTATGAACAACTAGGCGAGTACACTTCGGTCACTGCAAGCCTTATACAACTTAAGCTTTCCTGTCATGAATAGCGGTGAACGGTCCGCAAACTCTACCAGGCAGCTCACTCGTTCTAACCCGTTCCGGCTGAACTATACGTTTCAGTTGACTCTTTTTTATAACCACAAAATCCAAGGAGTTGTATATGTCTCACAATCAAGAAGTTAACGTAGTTTCTTTCTACTTTCGTAATAGCCGAGTTTTTCCACGGCAAATTGAGATGGAAGGCGAACGGCTGAGTTTTCTAGAAACCGGCTTGCGCTGTTTGGTGCAAAAAGGCCAGGAATTCATCCAGATTTTTAATATGTCCGACGGCCAAAAGCTCTACCGCCTGAGCTTTGAGCCAGGCAACCGCACCTGGAAGCTTCTCAGCTCGCGGAGTTTGTAATGGAATATGAGAAGTTGCCAGTCAGGCCAAGCAAAATCTCCTGGTGGAGAAGGGCGGTACTGCGTGTACTACTCTAACCCTGACGGCGTGAGTGTCCATGACGGCTTCCCAAACCCAGCTACTGACTCATCGCTACAGTCAATCGACCTGAATAGTCTGCTGGTGCATCACACAGCCAGCACGTTTTTTATGCGGATTGCCGGCAACGAATGGGCCAGGCAGGGAATTTTTACCGGTGACTTGGCGATTGTAGATCGTGCCCTGGCACCCAAAGGCAATGATCCGGTGGTCTGGATACTAGAGGAGGCGTTTGTCATCTCCCCAAAGCACAAAATACCCGAAGGTGCTGAAGTGTGGGGTGTAGTAAGTAGCGTCATCCACCAATACCGAGGCAACTCATGAAAAATCTCGTCTTCGCACTGATTGATTGCAATAACTTTTTTGTATCGTGTGAGCGAATTTTTCGCCCCGATTTGGAGGGCAAACCGGTGGTAGTACTCAGCAGCAACGACGGCTGCATGGTCGCCCGTAGTAACGAAGCCAAAGCGCTCGGCTTGCCAATGGCAGCACCAGCGTTCAAATACCGTCAGATTCTGCGGGACAACAACGTAGTGGAGTTTAGTGCCAATTTTGACCTGTACGGAGACATCAGCCGGCGGATTACCGACGTATTGATGAGCGTCACGCCGCGCATAGAAGTGTATTCGGTGGACGAGTCGTTTTTGGATTTATCAGAACTACACATACCCGACTACGCCGCGTGGGGCAGAATGGTGCGAGAAGCCATATGGCGCTGGGTGGGAGTACCTGTGTCTATAGGCATCGCCCCGACCAAAACTCTGGCCAAACTTGCCTCTGACCGAGCCAAAAAAGACCTGGAACTTGAAGGTGTGCTAAATTTGACAGGTGTCTCAAAACGCGAAAAAAAATATCATTTGGAACAAGTGGATACGGCAAGTATATGGGGAATTGGCCGGCAACTGGCACCCAAAGTCCGGGCAGAAGGAATTATGAACGCTCACCATTTTGCCCAGCTCAGCCCTCGCTTCGCCCAGCAACTAATGGGCGTCCACGGGCGCCAACTGGTAGCAGAACTAAATGGCACTAGCTGCTACCCGCTGGATACAATCGGCAAGCGGCGCAAAAGCATTGCCCGTACCCGCACCTTTGGCCATGATACCAATGACTTGGGTTCTATTGAAGCCGCCATTACCACCTTTGCCACCCAAGCGGCTTTTCGCCTGCGGGCAAGCGGGCAGGTAACGCGGCGGGCGGGCATTTTCCTGTCTGGCAACAAACACAAGCCGGGCTACCAGCGCTGGACTCGCGAGCTTGCGTACCAAGTGCCGACTGCAGACACGGGTCGCCTGATTACCACACTCCTGCATGAACTGAAGCATTTATACACTCCAGCGCAGAGTTACCACCGAGCCGGCGTGATGCTATGGGACTTTTTACCAGCAAACAATTTGCAGACCGATTTGTTGGGCGAAGTAGACGTAGCGCGCGAAACCAAAGCCGTCAGCCGCATGGAAACTATAGACAGCCTGAACGAGCGCTTCGGCAAACACGCCGTCCACTACGCTTCTCAAGACTTAGGCCAAGCCTGGTGCCCAGTCTACAACCTCCGCAGCCCCCGCTACACCACCCATCTGGAGGAGCTACCACCCCTAACGCCAATCTAAACCGCTCATGCTTGCTTAGGCTAGATGTGGCGTTTACTATACGTACAGCTAAGCGAGGTACGAGCAATGGCAGGAGTTGAAGCCGCAGAACAACAAAACGCGTTAATTTCTGTATTCGACAAAACAGGTATTGAAGATTTTGCAGAAGGTTTGGTTGATTTGGATTGGCAAGTAATTGCTTCCGGGGGCACGTATAAAAAAATAACGGATGCGCATATACCGGCTGTTGATGTTGGTGATTTTGTAGGCGGCGGTGCTATTCTTGGACACAAAGTTGTCACACTTTCGCGAGAAGTTGCGGGCGGTTTGCTGGCAGAGCGGCGCAGTGCGGCAGAAATGGAAGAAATGCGCAAGCTTGGCATGCCGATTATTGGTCTTTTATGTCAGGATTCTTACCCATTGGAAGCTGAAATAGCCGATCCAAAAGCAACGCCTGCAAGCATTTTAGCTCAATCTGACATTGGCGGCCCAACAATGCTGCGAGAAGCAGCTAAAGGCGGGCGCATTTTATTTGATCATAGCCTGGATTTGCGTGATGTTATAGAAGCAGCTCAGACGGGACGAATTGTGCTGTCCGTGCCAGAGCAAAGGGAGTTGGTACTGGAGTGGTTGCGAGCAGGGCGGCCACATGAAGCGGAATTTGTTAACAGGCTTGCGAACAGAGCAGTCTATGAAGCGGGCAGGTATGGTTTGATTGAAGCAAAGTATTGGCTGGGTAGCGAAATGGTTGGCTTTATTGCGCTGAAGCATTCCAACACGAAGTATGGTGAAAATCCTCAGCAAGAAGAAGCAGCGTTTTACGCAGATAACCGCGTGAACATAGACCCGCTCGGGTTGGACCAATTTGAGCACGTACAAGGCATGGAAAAAGGCTACGTAGGCATGACAGACCTCGATCGTTTACTACAAACCACTACACACATTGCAGCTGGTTTTGAGCGCAACTTTGGAAAAGTCCCGGCAATGGCTGCTGGAGTTAAGCACGGCAATGCGTGTGGCGCTGGTATAGCAGAAACACATGCAGAAGCGGCTAAAAAAATGCTGGAGGGTGACGACAGGGCTATATTTGGCGGAGTTGTTATGATAAATGGCGTAATTGATAAAGAAGTTGCCGAAGTGTTGATGTCTCATATGATGGAAGGTGACAACAAGCGAATACTCGACGGCGTAATTGGTGCCGGTGTGACTGATGAAGCTCTTGAAATGTTGAGTCGTAAAAAATTGCGGGTTGTTGTTAACCCGGCTCTTGGCAACTTAGGCGAAACCTCGCTTGATACCAACAGACGCATGCGCCCTGTACGCGGCGGCATGTTGGCGCAGCCAAACTACACCTTCGTGCAAGACCTCTCGGCTGAGCACATGGAACAACATGGAGAAATCACTGAGCAACAAAAACGTGACATGATTCTTGGTTGGGCAGTTGGCTCTACCAGCAACAGCAATACCATTACACTAGTTAAAGATGGAATGGTCATTGGCAACGGTGTAGGACAACAGGACCGTGTCGGTGCCGGCCAGCTCGCAATTTTGCGCACTTCAACTAAACTACCGAGATTTAGAAGGCGTGGGGGCAAACTTTTCATGACTACCGAACTTGATGCCCAAAAACTTGATGGTGCGGTTGCATACAGCGACAGCTTCTTCCCATTCCCCGATGGCCCCATGATCCTTGCCAAAGCTGGAGTCAAGGCAATACTAACTTCTAGCGGCTCAGTTGGCGACAAACAAGTTATTGACACTTTGACTAAGGCTGGCGTGGCTGTAATGATGGTGCCCGACAAAATTGGTCGTGGATTCTACGGTCACTAGGTATATTCGCCAAAAATGGCTCGAACGCGAATAGTCTGTTCTAGTGCTTTAATTGCATTCAAGGCTTCCTGGGGTACGAACAAAACATCGGTGGCAACATAGCCTACGCCGTTTTTAGTCTCTAGTCTTTGCCGCTCAATATTCAAACCAAAGTTCGCAAAAACGCCATCAACTGCTTGTGCCGCTCCTGGAGTATTACTATGGAACTGCAAAACTCTGTGTGTGCCACGAACCACAGACCCCAATCCTATTTCACCAACATTCACCGCACCCATTGTTGAGCCCGTTGCAATATATCCCACTAGTCTTTTTGCTGTCTCGATACCAATATTGCGTTGTGCTTCAATGGAAGATCCTGCTACATGGGGTGTGAGCAAAGCATTTGGATATCGTTGCAGCACGTGGCTAAAACTCTCTCCCTTGCGCCTGGGCTCATCGCGAAAAACATCACCAGCGAACCCAGCCAAATGTCCTGAAGCAAGTGCTTCTGCCACCGCCTCATCGTCAATTGCCTCGCCGCGGGACGTGTTAATCAAATAACTGCCCGGCTTCATTTGACTTATAGCTTCGGCAGTCATGACAGTCTGGCCCCCGGGTACATGGAGAGTTACGACGTCAGCTTGTTCTAAAAGTGCAGCCATGCTTTCGACTCGCTCGGCGCGGCTTTGTTTGGGAAATTTAGGTGCTGGATCATAGAAAATGACCGACATACCCAGAAGTTCTAACATGCTAGCAGCTTGGCTACCCGTAGCACCATAGCCGACCACGCCGACGGTTTTGCCCAGCAGCTCGTAGCTTTGCTCATCTGTTTTTGTCCAGGTGCCTTCGTGAAGAGAAGAGTTATGTTCATGAAGGCGTCTCAATAAACTAAAAGCACTGCCGACTACGTATTCGGCAACCGCACGGGTATTTTCAAAAGCCGAGTTAAAGACTGGTACTCCCAGATTTGCAGCCTCCTTGCTAGCAACATGCCCATGCCCAACACAGAAACAGCCAACGGCTTGCAGGGTTTTGCTGGTCTCAAACAGTTCTGCAGGCAACGCCGGCCCTGATCGTACGCCGACTATTTGCGCATCAGAAGCTAGGTCAATTAGCCCAGCAGGTGATATGTCTTTCGGAAAACGTACAACCTCTAAACCAGCCTCTTCAAAAACAGCATCGGCCGCTGGATTAATGTCGCTAAGTAGGGCTGCTATTTCTGCCATGATTGCTTTATTGTAAACCAGCAGTTGACTTTAGCCATAAGCGTCATACAAATTCGAGCGAGTCTGATGATGTATACTTTAAACAATGACTACCTATGCAGACAGCGGTGTTGATGTAGATATAGAAGAGCAAGCCGCCAAGCTCATGTATGAAGCAGCGCGGCAGACCTGGGCTAGCCGCAAAGGCCGCTTAGGTGAAGTGATAGTGCCGTTTGATGATTTTTCTGGCATCCGCGCCATGGACGTAGGCGGGCTGCCAGCAGGCACGATGCTAAACATTGGCTTTGACGGCGTGGGCACCAAAGCCGAACTAGCCATGCTGGCAGGCAAATACGACACGCTGGCCTACGACCTTGTAGCTATGGTGTGTGACGACGCTGTGGTACGTGGGGCAGAACCGGTACTGCTCGGTTCTATACTGGACACCAATTCGCTTGGCAAAGATGAATCGCGACTGAAAATAATCGAAGAACTTGCCACCGGTTACGTAAAAGCTGCCAAAGAAGCCAATGTAGCAATTATCAATGGCGAGATAGCGCAGCTGGGCAGTATGGTTGGCGGCGGCAATGACTTTGGCTTTAACTGGGGCTCGGCGCTGGTATGGTTCGCCCACAAAGACAAAATGATTACCGGACATAAGGTTGCGGTGGGCGATAGCATTGTGGGCTTGCGAGAGCCAGGCTTCCGCTCCAACGGCTTTTCACTGCTTCGCAAAGTCCTAAAAGACAAGTTTGGAGATAACTGGACAAAGGAAAAACTAGAGGGCGAGTCTTTACTGTCTCTAGCCTTGCAGCCATCCATCATCTACACCAAAGCGGTCTGTGATATGTTCGGCGGCTCCAATCCATCCGTGCCGGCCAAGGTACAGCTGCATGGCGTAGCACACATAACCGGCAGCGGCCTGCCAGGCAAACTCGGTCGAGCGCTCAAACCGTCAGGGCTGGGAGCCAACATAACTGATCCTTACGAACCATCGCCGTTGATGCTGTACGCTCAAGAGCTGGGCGAAGTGTCAGATACTGAAGCCTATCGTACCTGGAACATGGGGCAGGGTATGGTGCTCATCACGCCCGAACCAGAAGCCGCCATCATCATTGCCCAAGAACATGGCCTGGAGGCCAAAGTGATTGGAACAGTCACCAAAGCACCGGAAATTACAATCTCAAACCAAGGCCTCAACAGAGCCAAGGAACAAAGCCTAATATTTGATCTTTAGACCTATTGACACACTATAACTTTATGTGTTATAATGTATTCCTTATGGGAAGTTTTGAAGTTGCCGTTACTCCTATCGAAGCCGTTGGTATTGATGCAATTGATATGCAAAGAGTTTTTGACGTATCACGCACGTTGCCCTTAGCGAAACCATCGGATCGTCATACTCCATTTGAACGAGCGTTTTTGGCAGCTCGACTAGGCGAACTAGATCAACTGGCGGCAAGCACTGCAAATCCACTTCACGATGAGGAATTAACTTTAGATGGAGTACGTCTGCAATTGGCTCCAAGATTAATAACCAAAAGAAGTGGTGGTCGGCCATCTGATCCAAGCTGGGATGTAGCTATGCGGATACCGATGTCCGCAGAAACTGAAATTAGATTAGCTGATGTTGCGCGTCATGTTTCAACCAAAGAACGACGTGTTGCTCCTAGTCAACTAGCCGCATTCTTAGTAGAAAAAGGCCTAGACAATCTAGCTGATCAAGCAGTGTAGCCAGCTAACGCTTCCACTTCTGGATAATTTGACTAGTTTTTTGGGCGGATAGGCCGGTGTAGTGGAGTTCTGGCTGTTCAATGATTTTCTTTTCATCGGCAGAAAACTTTTCCCAGTAACCAGACGCTTCAGGGTCTGAAGTAATTAGTTTAACTAGTGAAGTATTTTGCTCTAAAGCACTGTGGGCTAAGGCTTTGGCCTTCTCGTGCGCAGTCGTGTGGCCGTGCTTTTCCAGAAGTAAGTAAAGCGGCTCAGCTGCGATTGCGCCGCCACTGAGTTTCAGATTACGCTGCATCGCCTCGCTGTCTACTTCTATCTTTGCCATAACTGAATCTAGCCGCTTGGCCATGGAGGCTACGCAGGCCAGGGAAATTGTATAGAAGCGAGTTGAGGCAGAGTCAGTCAAATCACGTTGATGTTCGCTTGAAAGATTTTGGTTAGCATTCACGGCTTGAGCCAGAACTTGCTTGCTCATGCTTACTACGTTTTCGAAGTTCCATGGATTGCGCTTGTGAGCCATAGTGGAGGAGCCGGTCTGGGTGGGGTCAAACTGCTCGCGAATCTCGGCAATCTCACTGCGTTGCAGGTGGCGCATATCGTGGGCCAGGTTCGCCATCACGCCGGCGGCAATTGCCAGTTCATCCATCAGCCGCACAACCGTTTCTGGGGGAGTAATTTGTGTTGAGTAGGCGGCTGGCTTAAGCCCAACCTTAGCTAGCACTGCCTTCTCAAATGCCAACGGATCTTTTACGAACAGACTAAGTGCGTTATAGGCTCCAACGGCTCCGGAGAACTTGCCAACCAACTCATCGCACAACGCCTCAAGTGCTTCGGTTGTACTACCGAGACGCTCGACGTACTCGGCAATTGCAAATCCAAAGGTTATGGGTACGGCGTGTTGGCCATGGGTACGGCCAATTTGGGTAGTGTCTGCGTACTTTGCAGACAAATCAACCAGCGTTTTGAGTAGGGCTTGTAGCCTTGGGATAACGACCTTTTGCGCAGCGTCGCGAAGCTGCAACGCAGATGCAGTAGCCACGATGTCATACGATGTTGCTCCAAAATGTACGTATGGTTTGGCATCGTCATCTAGCTGTGATTTGATGGTGTTGACCAGAGCTTTGATGTCATGCTTGGTAGTCTGCTCTTCTTTGTACACATCGCTAGCCTCCACGTTTCGAGCAGCAGCCCCAATAGCGTCGGCTATCACCCGTGAGCAAATGCCCTCATCGGCAAGTGCCTGCGCCAGTGCCGCTTCGACGTAGGCTTGGTAGGCAATACGCGCACTTTCCGAGAGGTAGCGAGCGATGTCGCGGTCGTAATAGCGGCCGTCCAGCGGATCAATCGCGTAAAAGTTTTGTTCTTTTGGTGGCTCGGGCAGTGTGATGGGTTTCATTGATTTAACTCCTTAAGCGCGTGGTTTACGTTGGTTTCGATGCGCCCGAGTACATCATTATCATCGGCTGGCTTGAAAGTTTGCCCAGTCAAATGTTCATACACAAAGACGTAACGATTGGTTAGCTCATTTATGATCTCAGGCAGTGGTTGCGGTGCTTCGGTATCTTTGTACGGGTCAAAACGATCCCGAAACCACAGGCGCAAAAATTCTTTGTCGTAGTTTTCCGGCTCTTGGCCAGCGTCCAAACTAGCCTGATACGTTTCGGCCGACCAATAGCGTGACGAGTCTGGGGTGTGGATTTCGTCTATCAGCACCACATTACCGGCGTCGTCCTGCCCGAATTCATATTTGGTATCCACTAGAATCAGTCCCTGTTGAGCGGCGGTCTTTTGCCCAAACGTGAAAAGTTCCATGGAAATCTTTTGCAACTGCTCCCAAATGTCCTGGCTCACAAGGCCTTCTTGGACAGCTTTAGCCGGAGTGACGTTACGGTCGTGTGCTTCAAACTTTGTTGTTGGCGTAAAGACGGGTTGGGGCAATTTGTGGTTTTTCTTTAGGCCCTCGGGCAGAGTAAAGTCGCCAAAATCGCGCTGGCCCTCGGTGTAATTGTGCCAGAGCGACGTGTTAGTGACTCCAGTTATGTAACCACGCACCACCATCTCAATTGGTATCACTTTGTACTTTTTGCCAATCACAACGTTTGGGTCTGGGCTGGAAATGATATGGTTTTTCACAATTGGGCTGGTAGCATCAAACCACCAATTGCTTATGGCAGTGAGCAATTCGCCTTTGTGCGGCACGCTGGCCAGCACCCGGTCAAATGCGGAATAGCGGTCGGTCGTGACAAAAACCAGGGTTTCGCCCAGGTCATATAAATCGCGAACTTTGCCATGATAAACGGCCACCTGACCCGGAAACTGGAAATCCGTTTTATCAATCGTCTGCATCTTGGATTATATTTTAACACCTTATTACGATAAGATATACGGTAATGAAACATGTCAAAACAATAGGTATTGTCGGCGGTGGACAGTTAGGCCGTATGCTGACCCAGGCCGCCGTGGCGCTTGGCTATCAAGTTGTGGTGGTAAATCCGAGCGATAATTCGCCAGCCGCACAGGTTGGCGCCCAGGAAATCGTCGGTGATTTGTACGACGAGCAGGCACTTACGCAACTGGGTAAGGTGAGCGACGTGGTAACCGTGGAAATTGAGCATTTGAACGCCGACGTGCTGGCACAGATTGCCAAAGCCGGCAAACACGTCCACCCTAGCCCAGAAACGTTGAAGCTCATTCAGGACAAGTACTTGCAGAAGGTCTTTTTGAAAAAAGCCGGCATACCTGCTGCGGATTTTATGGAAGTTAAGTCGCCGGCCGACGCTAAAAAAGCTCTGAAAATTTACGGCGGCAAAATGTTGCTGAAAACCAAGCATGGCGCCTACGACGGTCGAGGTAATGCGCTCATAAGCAGTGCCGAAGAACTGAAAAACGCGCTGGAGCAATTTGGCGAACAGGAATTGTACGCCGAAGCGTTCGTGCCGTTTACCAAAGAGCTGGCGGTCATGGTGGCCCGCAGTACCAAAAGCGAAATCAAAACATATCCGGTGGTTGAGACTTTTCACGAACGCAATATCTGCGTGGAAGTGCACGCTCCCGCAGAAGTAGACCTGGGAGTTCAAAAAAAAGCCGAAGCCCTCGCCGCACAAGCCGCCAAAGAACTCAAAGGCGCCGGCGTGTTTGGCATAGAAATGTTTCTGACTGGTGAGGGCGAAGTCCTCATAAATGAAATTGCCCCGCGCGTTCATAACTCCGGCCACTACACCATAGAAGCCTGCAAAACATCCCAGTTTGAACAGCACATAAAAGCCATTACCGGTATGCCGCTGGGCAGTACCGCCATGAAAGTCCCGGCGGCCGTTATGATTAACATTTTGGGTGAGCGCGATGGTGAAACGACTGTGGGCGGGCTAGAGGCAGCCGAAGCCGTTCCTGACACTGCCGTTCACATTTACGGCAAGTCGCCAACAAAGGTTGACCGCAAAATGGGCCACATTACCGCCACTGGCAAAACCATGAAAGAAGCTCAGGCAAGAGCTCAAAAAGCCCGAAAGGCAATCAGCATATGATCAAACTAGTCGTCTTTGACTGGAACGGCACGCTTTTGGCGGACGCGAAAGCTTGCGTGGATGGCGTAAACAAACAACTCGAGGTATTGAATCGTCCGCCAATAAATCTGAAGGATTATCAGGAACGCTACGATGTGCCGCATTGGCATTTCTACAAAACGTTTGGGATTGAACCTGAAGAAATCAAAGCAAAATCACTACGAATCGCCGAAGCCTTCCACGCCGAGTATGAACCAAAAGCCGCTCACGCTCGGACGCGCAGTGGCGCTAGACCGCTCTTGGAGAAACTAGCCACAAAAAATATTACCCGCATAGTCCTAAGCAATCACACGATTGAGGGGATTTATTTACACCTCGAAAGGCTGAAGCTAACCCATCATTTTGACGTTGTACTGGCAAATGAAAACATTGGCATGGGGCACTTTAAGGGCAAGCAAGAAAAGCTTGAAATATACTTGGAGACATACGGCGTTCAGGCTCGCAGCGTTGTTATTGTAGGCGACACCGTTGAAGAGGTTAAAATTGGCAAGAACTTGGGGCTTAAAACCGTGGCCATTACCGGCGGGTATAATTCGACCAAGCGGCTCAAAGCCGCCAAACCGGATGTGCTTGTTCACTCGTTACATGAGATAATACCTGCAATAGAGGAGTTTTAGATGGCAGAAAAAGAACCACTGGTAGGCATAATTATGGGGTCGGATTCGGACATGGACGTTATGTCTGAAGCCGCCAAAGTGTTGCAAGAATTTGGCGTACCGCACGAAGTGCGGGTTGTCTCCGCCCACCGCACGCCGGATGTCATGACTGCCTACGCCCAAGAAGCGTATTCAAGAGGACTCAAAGTCATCATCGCCGGGGCGGGCGGTTCGGCACACCTGCCGGGCATGACCGCTTCTGAAACCTTGCTGCCGGTTTTGGCTGTGCCCATAAAGCGCAATCCGGAAGACCACGAAGCTTTGTGGTCCAGCATCAAGATGCCGCCCGGTGTACCGCTTGCCACCATGCCGGAAAACGGCGCGCGGAACGCCGCGCTGCTGGCCGTGGAAATTTTGAGCCTGCTAGACAAAGAACTAGCCCAAAAATACGCCCAATTCCGCAAAAAACAACATGATGACGTGATTGCCGTGGACCAGAAATTACAAGCAGGGGATACAGAAAAAAATGGATGACGTTTCGCTAGCCGGCTGGTTAGAAAGTTTGGCCGCAAAAAAGCCAACGCCTGGGGGCGGCGCGGTGGCGGCTTTGGCGGCCGCAATCTCGGCGGCGCAACTTGAAATGGTCGCCGCCTACACTACCGGACCAAAATGGCAGGATAGCGAAACCCGCATGAAGGAACTTATCAAAAAATTGGGCGGGCTGCGCTCAGACGCCTTGGCGCTCGTCCAGGCTGATGCCGAAGCATTCGCGAAAGTAGGCTCCGCGTACCAGATGCCCAAAGAAACAGAAGATGAAAAAACTATTCGTAAAAGCGCTGTACAAAAAGCTTTGGCCGAGGCCGCAGGTCCGCCAACCAAAACCGCCCAGCTAGCCGCACGTCTGGTAGAAATTGCCGCCGAACTAGCAAAAACCGGCAACCAAAGCGTCATCTCTGATGTGGCCGTGGGCGCCTCCATGGCGCGGGTCGCGCTGGAAGCGGCAATCGTAAACATAGAAATCAACGCCCATGCTCTGGAAGACGCCCTGGTTCAAAAAACCCTTCGAGCCGCCGTGGGGGAGGCAACGGGCGCTATTCAAGACGCCGGCACGGTTACTGGGGCGGTTCGTGATAGGTTGGCGGCGTCATGACAGAAATATTAAGCGGCAAAAAACTAGCCGCCGAAATCCGAGACGAAGTAGCCGAAGCGGTTCAAAATTTGCAGGCAAGCGGCATCAACCCCACTTTGGCCGTAGTGGTGGCCACAGAAGAAGAGTCAACCGAGTTTTACGTCCGGCACATTACCAAAGCCGCCGGTAGCACGGGCGTACGTGTTGACGTTATCCGGCTTGACGCGGATGCTTCGCACGACCAAATCGCCAGTGAAATCACTCGGCTGGCAAGCGACAAATCCGTCCATGGGATTATTCTGCAAACGCCTTTGCCAGACGAAGTTAACGTGGAAAATTTGCGTTCGCTCATACCGGTAGAAAAAGACATAGACGGCGCCAACCCGCTGAGCGCTGGCCGGCTGGTATGCGGCATGGAAGCGTTTGCCCCTACCACAGCCGTTGCCGTCATGGAAATATTGAAACGCTATGACCTGCCGGTGGCTGGAACCCACGCTGTGATAATCGGCCGCAGCTTGGTGGTCGGCAAACCGCTGGCTAGTTTACTGTTAGCAAAAGACGCCACCGTGACTGTTTGCCACTCTAAAACCCGTAACTTGAACGAAGTTAGCCGCCAGGCGGACATACTGGTTGTGGCCATAGGACGGTCGCATATGATTGGCGCGGATTACGTCAAACGGGGAGCAATTGTTATAGATGTGGGCACGAATGTAGTAGAAGACGGCAGTTTGGCTGGCGACGTAGACAGCCAAGCCATCCAAGACACGGCCGGCGCGTTCTCTCCAGTCCCCGGCGGCGTCGGCCCGGTAACTACGGCGTTACTACTCAAGCAGACGGTTCAGGCGGCTCAGACGCTTCAGCAGGGTTAGACTGAGCAAAGACACGAGCCATTTGGTCTTGGTCGCTGAAATCCGGTGAAGCCGGATCGTCAAGCCAAATTCTTAGAATTGTACTGCCGTCCGTCATAACGCGGATATGATCCTCGGGGATTAGGAGTTCAGCGGCGGGTATTTCCTCCGCTTCATCACCCACGCCGACTACAGGGAAATCACCTTCAAATGTAATTTCGAATTCGCCTAATCCGCCTATGTGGAGCTTACCGTCTTTGACCCAAACCCTTTTTCCTTCTTCGCGGGCACGCTCGACATGCTCCCGACGATTTTCTTCGGTAGCATCAACGACAAGTTCTATATAACTGGCGGCCAGCCTTTTTGCACGCACAATTTCTGGCTGAACCTCTTCAACCACATACATGTCACCGCTAACTTCCGGCATATATTTATGACGTGATGCTTTATTCATATGCAAACAATAATACATTTTTGTTGTTAAGTCAAGTGTTTATGCTCCTTTTCAGGTGTGATTTCTGTCACTTTTGGAGTAATTGGCTTGCGTATGAAAGCGTAAATGGTATGATATGTACAGATGGGACGTCAAAAAGTATTATTGCCTATTACCCCAAATCATATGGCAGACGACCACGCCCTCACGGAAAAGTGTGCCGTGTTCGGGGTCTATGGCCAGCCCGATGAAGCGGCGCGCGTAACCTACTACGGGTTATGGGCGTTGCAGCACCGGGGACAGGAAAGTTCCGGCATAGCCAGCACTGACGGCAAAAAAATCTACCGCCACGCCGAAAGCGGCCTGGTAGCCAACGTCTACCGCGAAGAAGACCTGGACACTTTGCCAGGCAACATTGCCATAGGCCACAACCGCTACGCCACATCTGGCGATTCCAGAGAGCTTTATAACCAGCCAATTGTGAATAAAAGCAAAACATTCGCGTTTGCTCACAACGGAAACCTGCCAGACACGACCAAACTTAGGTCGTTCCTGCAAAAAAATGGCGTAGACACGACCAATTTGAATGACTCCCATATGATGGCCGTGGCCATTGACCTCTACATTATGAAGGGGCAAAGCCTCGAACAAGCCATAACCAGCGCCTACCCCTTATTTGAAGGGGTTTTTTCTGCCGTGGCGATGGACAAAACCAAACTGGTCGCTTTCCGAGACAAATGCGGTATCCGACCGCTATCTATCGGCAGGCTGGGCGAGGGCTACGTGGTTGCTTCTGAAACCTGCGCTTTTGACACCATTGGCGCCACGTTCCTGCGCACCGTAGAGCCTGGCGAAATGGTAGTAATAGACAAAAACGGACTGAAATCTCACCAAGTTGTACCTGGCAATCAAAAACTCGATATTTTTGAATTTGTATACTTTGCCCGCCCGGACAGCGTACTGCTAGGACAGCGTGTAAACAGCGTCCGCCAGCGGTTTGGAGCCGAAATTGCCAAAGAGTTTGCCGTCGAAGCCGACGTAGTTATACCAGTTCCTGACTCGTCAATCCCGGCGGCAATCGGCTACGCAGAAGCTACCGGCGTACCATTTGACATGGGGCTTATCAAAAACCGCTACATTCACCGCACGTTTATACAGCCAACCCCGGAAATGCGCCGCCGCGACGTCAAAATGAAACTAAACCCAGTGGTTGAAAGCATTGCCGGCAAGCGAGTAGTGCTGGTAGATGACTCAATCGTCCGCGGTACCACCATGCGCCAGGTGGTGCAGATGATTCGAGACGCCGGCGCCAAAGAACTGCACGTAGTGATTAGCAGCCCGCCGGTTAAGTATCCCGACTTTTACGGTATCAATACGCCCGACCAGGAAGACTTGATTTCTTCCAGGCTGAGCGTGGAGGAAGTTCGCGAGTACATTGGCGCTGATTCGCTGCATTTTCTGTCATACGAAGGCATGATACGCGCTACCAATTTGCCGGAAAATGTCTTTTCTATGTCTTGTTTTAACGGCGTTTACCCAATCCCGATTGGCAATGCCGCCAAAACAATCAAGCACACTCCCACCCATCCGCGCAACTCTAAAAGCACCGGCCACAACACTAAAAAGAACCAGCGAACCGCTGAACCAATTAAGGCCCTGGCTTAGCGCATGAAGCAGGTCGCCATTCTCGCCTCTGGACAAGGGACGACAGCGGCGGCATTTATTCAAGCGGGGGCAAAAGAGCGCATTAACACCACCGTCGGTCTGGTAATTTGCAATAATGCCAAAGCCGGCATTTTTGACCGCGTAGCGGCTCTGAACCAGCAGTATGGTTTGGCTATTAAATCAGCGCTCATAAACGGCTTAACTCACCCGGCAGAAGCGGATGAAGCAATTGAACCGGGCGCTCAAACCCAGGCCGAAGAAACGGCTATCTTAGAACTGCTGCGAGCCGGCAAGTACGATTTGATTGTGCTGATGGGCTACATGAAGCGAGTCGGCCCAAAGCTGGTGCATGAATTTGGCTGGCACCCGGACTATT
The DNA here is from genome assembly GCA_964593805.1 of uncultured Candidatus Saccharibacteria bacterium. Lineage (GTDB taxonomy): Bacteria > Patescibacteriota > Saccharimonadia > Saccharimonadales > JBBQAJ01 > JBBQAJ01. Next base: position 643,177 of record CAZQHP010000001.1, read on the forward strand.
CCAGCCCATACCAAGCGATGTTTCTCAACACCCACCCCGGTTTATTGCCCCAAACCAAAGGATCCTACGGCCTCCCGGCGCAGCAGCTCACACTAGATAAAAAGATGCCTTACGGCGGCCAAACCCTGCACGTCGTGGCCGAAGACTATGATGACGGGCCGGTGATAGCCGAGCACAAAGTGGCGGTTCAGCCGGATGACACGGCCGAAACGCTCTTTGCCCGCGTTCAGGCAGTGGAAAAACAAACCCTGCCAGGCGACGTTGACGCTTTTATAAAAAATCGTCAAAATTACCTGCAAAAGGGGAGCAATTAACATGGGAGCAAAGGTATTAGTTATTGGCGGAGGCGGGCGAGAACACGCGCTGGCCTGGAAGCTTGCCCAATCACCGCAGGTTAGCCAGTTATATGTAGCGCCCGGAAACGGCGGCACCGAAGCCATTGCCAAGAACGTACCAATAGGCTTCACCGACGCAACTGGGCTGCTCAAATTTGCCCAAGAAAACCAGATTGACCTAACAGTTATTGGCCAGGAAGCCGCCAGCGACGCCGGTGTAGTTGACGCGTTCCAATCAGCCGGTCTGGCAATCTTTGGCCCCACCAAAACCGCTACCCGTATAGAATCGTCTAAAGCCTTTTCCAAAGATTTGATGAAACGACAGCATATACCAACGGCTGGATATGAAACATTTACAGACCCCCAGGCAGCACAAAAATACGCCCAAACCAGGAGTTTTCCATTAGTTATAAAAGCCAGCGGGCTGGCCGAGGGCAAAGGCGTCGTTATAGCCGAAAATCTTGAACAAGCCGAGACTGCTATTGGGGACATGATGGTCAAAAAAACCTTCAAAGAAGCTGGCAACACTATCGTTATAGAAGAGTTTCTTAAAGGCCAGGAAGTATCTATTCATGCTCTGTGTGACGGCTCTGAAGCCGTGCTTTTCCCGGCCTCCCAAGACCACAAACAAATTTTTGACGGTGACAAGGGCCCGAATACTGGCGGCATGGGTGTGATTGCCCCTGTGCCGTGGGTCACGAACGAACATTTGCAATTTGCCATGGAGCGAGTTGTCAAACCAACACTCGCCGGGCTAAAAACCGAAGGCTCGCCATTTACGGGCTGCTTGTACCCTGGGCTTATGATCGATGGGTTAGACGTAAAAGTTCTTGAATTCAATGCTCGTTTTGGCGACCCCGAAGCAGAAACGTACCTGCGCCTGCTAGACGGTGACTTGTACGAAATACTGCTGTCCTGCACGCGCGGCAAACTTGATCCGTCGCAAGTCAAATGGAACGCTGGCGCGGCGATTTCTGTGGCAGTTGCCTCGGGCGGGTACCCGGGTGCGTATAAAAAGGGGCTACCGATTGCCGGCATAGAAGAGGCTGAGAAAATGGATGGCGTAGTTGTCCTCCAGGCAGGAACGGTTCGAGAAAATGGGCAGCTACTAACAAATGGTGGCCGAGTCCTTTATGTTACCGCGCTAGGCAGCAATCTCGAGGACGCACGAACCAAAGCTTACGCGGCCGTAAAACTTATCAAATTTGAAGGCATGCATTACCGCACCGACATAGGTGCGCGGCGTTCTGGAGTGAAGCCGTAGTGCAGGTATACAAAGGCATAGGCGCGCTGCCGCGTTTCAGACAGGCCAAGTTGCTCAAAGAGCTACAGGCTATAGACAAGCATATCAGCGGGGTAGAGGCTGAGTACGTGCATTTTGTAGATACGCTTCGAGCCACCGGCATTGGTGAGGACGAGCGACTACAAAAATTGCTTACTTACGACACGCCATTTTCCGGTGCACGGAGCGGTGAGTTGTTTTTGGTGGTGCCGCGGCCCGGTACCATTTCACCGTGGTCTTCCAAAGCCACCGATATTGCCAAAAGCTGCGGGCTCAAAGAAGTCCAGCGAATCGAGCGTGCCAAAGCTTTTTATATCACCGCCGGCCAGCCAATAAAACGCGAAAAAGTGCAGCAGCTTTTGCATGACCGCATGACGGAAGCCGTGCTGGACAGCCTGGACGCTTCGGCGGTGCTGTTTGAAGCCCATGCGCCCAGACCAAACATCGCCGTGGACATACGCGGCAAAGGCAAGTCGGCACTGGAGCGGGCAAATAGCGAATTTGCCATGGCGTTAGCGCCAGACGAAATAGACTATCTGTACAAAGAATACACAGCGCTGAAGCGCAACCCGACCGACGCCGAACTGATGATGTTTGCTTCAATAAACAGCGAACATTGCCGCCATAAAGTATTTAACGCCAGCTGGACGGTGGATGGCAAAAGCCGTCCCAAGTCATTGTTTGGCATGATTAAAAACACCTATGAAAAAGCCAGCCAGGATGTATTGTCAGCCTATTCAGACAATGCAGCCGTGCTAGCCGGAGCCGAAACAGACCGCTTTTTTGCCGAAAGCGCCGGCGGCGACTACGGCTTCAAAAAAGAGCCGGTAGACATTGTTATCAAAGTTGAAACGCACAACCACCCCACAGCCATAGCGCCGTTTCCCGGTGCGGCCACTGGTTCGGGCGGGGAAATACGCGACGAAGGCGCCACCGGTCGCGGCGGCAAACCAAAAATGGGCTTGAGCGGTTTTAGCGTTTCCAACCTACAAATCCCGGGCCTGCTACAGCCGTGGGAGAAAAACTACGGCAAACCAGAGCGGATTGTTTCGCCGCTGGAAATCATGATCGAAGCGCCGGTGGGTGCGGCTTCGTTTAATAACGAATTTGGACGGCCAAACTTAGGCGGTTATTTCCGCACCTTTGAAGCCGAGGTAAATGGCGAAGTCCGCGGCTACCACAAACCAATCATGGTTGCCGGCGGGCTGGGGAATATCCGCCGCCAGCATATAGAAAAACACGCACTGCCGGTAGGCGCGCACTTAATTGTACTGGGCGGACCGGCCATGCTAATTGGCCTGGGCGGCAACACCTCCGCCAGCATGCAAGCCGGGCAGTCAGGCGCCGAACTGGACTTTGCTAGCGTGCAGCGGGCCAATGCCGAAATGCAGCGGCGGGTACAGGAAGTAATAGACCGTTGCTGGGCCATGGACGCAGACAACCCCATCATAAGCATCCACGATGTTGGCGCCGGCGGGCTGTCAAACGCTTTACCGGAGCTAATCCACGACAGCGGCCGCGGCGGAGAAATTGAACTGCGCCTCGTCCCAAATGCCGAACCCGGCATGTCGCCGCGGGAAATCTGGTGCAACGAAGCCCAGGAACGCTATGTGCTGGGCATTGACCCCAAAGACCTTGAGGCTTTTAAGGCCATCTGCCAGCGCGAACACTGTCTGTTTGCGGTGGTGGGCAAAACGACCAAAAAACAACAACTGCTGGTAACCGACCGAGAGCTGGGCGAACCAGCCATTGACCTGCCCATGAGCGTGCTGTTTGGCAAACCACCCAAAATGGAACGTTCGTTCGAACACCAAAGCATCGCAACTGCAGCCCTCAAAACAGCCGGCATAAAGCTGGACGAAGCCGTCAAGCGCGTGCTCCAGATGCCCAGCGTGGGCAGCAAGCAGTTTCTGATTACCATTGGCGACCGCAATGTTGGCGGTCTGATTGCTCGAGACCAAATGGTGGGGCCCTGGCAGGTTCCAGTCAGCGATGTAGCCGTGTCTGCCAGCGGTTTCCATGGCTACAGCGGCGAAGCCATGGCCATGGGCGAACGTACGCCGCTGGCCGTTGTAAATAGTCCAGCCTCGGCGCGCATGGCGGTGGGCGAAGCCCTGACAAACATTGCGGCCGCGCCAATTGGCAAGCTGTCCGACGTAAAGCTTTCCGCCAACTGGATGGTGGCAATCGGCACGGGCCACGAAGACCAAGCCTTATACGATGCCGTTCAGGCGCTTGGCGAAGATTTTTGCCCCAGCCTTGGTCTCACCATCCCAGTGGGCAAAGATTCGCTCAGCATGCGCACCACTTGGGAAGAAAATGGCAAAGACAAAAGCGTCACCGCGCCCATGTCGGTCATCATTAGTTCTTTCGCGCCCGTGACAGACCTCCGCCGCACCCTGACACCGCAGCTGCAACTGGGCGACACTTCGCTATTGCTGATTGACCTAGGGCAGGGCAAAAACCGTTTGGCTGGTTCGGCGCTCGCTCAAGCCTATTCTCAAATGGGCGAAGAAACGCCCGACGCCGACGGCGACATGCTCAAAGCGTTTTTCAGCACCGTCCAAAAGCTTAATGCCAGCGGAAAATTACTGGCATACCACGACCGTTCCGACGGCGGCCTGTTCGCCGCCTTGGCAGAAATGGCTTTTGCGGCTCGTTGCGGGCTGGATATAGAAATCCCAGAGCGCGCGGACCCGCTGGCAGAACTTTTCAACGAAGAATTAGGAGCAGTTATACAAATAAATACTTCAGATACTGAAGCAATTTTAACGTCGCTGAATGCCGCTATGCCGGACAGCTCGCGTTTAATCGGCAAACCAACCCGTGATGAAAAAATTACCATTAGTCATGCGGGCAGATCGGTGTACCAAAATACTAGGGCGCAGCTGCAATCGTGGTGGAGCGAAACCAGCTATCGCATCCAGGCCCTGCGCGACAACCCGGCTTGCGCCGAGCAAGAATACAAAAACATTGGGCTTAAAGACCCCGGCATTACACCCAAAGTATCTTTCGACTACCCAGCAAACCCCAAGAAATACACTGCGAGGCCCAAAGTCGCAGTCTTCCGCGTCCAGGGCGTAAACGGCCACGTAGAAATGGCGGCGGCTTTTGACCAAGCTGGGTTCACTAGCGTGGACGTGACGCTTACCGACATCGCCAGCGGCGCGGTAAGCCTCAAGGACTTTGCCGGCCTAGTGGCCTGCGGCGGCTTTTCTTACGGCGACGTGCTGGGAGCGGGCGAAGGCTGGGCCAAATCCATCCTGTTTACTCCCGAACTGCGCGAGCAGTTCAAGCAGTTTTTCAAGCGAACAGACACCTTCAGCCTTGGCGTTTGCAACGGCTGCCAGATGCTCTCCGCGCTAAAAGAGCTCATCCCCGGAGCGGAGCAGTGGCCACGCTTTTTGCGCAACGAATCAGAACAGTTCGAAGCCCGCCTGGCGCAAGTGAAAATCCAAGCCAGCCCCTCAATCTTTTTCAAAGGCATGGAGGGGTCAATTTTGCCCGTTCCGGTAGCCCACGGCGAGGGCAGGGCAGAACAAACTGTGCCAGCCAATTTAGTGGCCGGCACATTTGTAGACAACGCCGGCAAAACCACCCAAACCTACCCATTCAACCCCAACGGCTCGCCGGGCGGCATTACAGCGCTAACCACCCCAGACGGCCGAGCCACAATCATGATGCCGCACCCAGAGCGAGCCTTTCTAACCCAGCAACTGTCCTGGCATCCCGCCGACTGGCAAAAAGAATCCCCCTGGTTTCAAATGTTCCTAAACGCCCGCGAATGGGCAAGTGATAAATCCCAGCCTTAAGCGCGGCAGGTTAAACTATTTTTCCTGATTACCCTGAAGTGGTCTATTTAGTTTGGCCAGTGCTGATGCCAGTAGGGCGGCTTGTGCGTCGCGTCCCTCTAAAAAAGACACTAACTGACCCATTTTGGCGTCTCTGCGAGCAAAACCAATGGGGATGCCAATTGACCCGAATAGATCGGCTAAAGGGTCAGCCATGTCGGTAGATTCTTTGGGACTGGCTGGCCGTTCAAACTGAGATTTGGGCTCTATCATCAGGCTATTATACAATGTTCCAGCTTGTCGGACGATTATTGATTGATTTCTGGTGTTTTCATCTCTGTTATGGTAGTATTTGGCGGCAAAACGGTCTCATACGTTGTATAAGACCCATCGCTCGCCAGATGAATCTGTGCCAGCACAGATTGCACCTTTTTCGCTCAAGGTCTTATCGTCTAACGGTTAGGACACTAGGTTCTCATCCTAGAAATCCGGGTTCGATTCCCGGTGAGATCACCAAAGAAAGTGCCCAAGCAAGTCTTGGGTGTTTTCTTTGGCGATTGCCAGAGAAGCGAAACCGAGGAGCGCAAAGCGCGGGTTCGAAGACAAACCCCACGCACAGAAACTTGCTTCGAGCATGGGGTGCAGGCGCATTGAGCATTGCTCAATATTCCCGGTGAGATCACCAAAAAGCTTTCGCCTGCAATTCTAGCGGGCTTTTTCTTTGTCTTACAGATAGATTTTGGCGTATACTAAGCCTAAACGTAAGCATTTCAGAAGGTGGGGCTGACCGGTAGATGCAATTTGTAAGCGATAAATGGTACGACTGGTATAGCCGGGCGATGTTGGCGCTTTCAGGCGCGCTCTTTACGGCCAGCGCGCTGCGCCTGTCCGTTTTCCAATCCCAATCAGCTTTGGATGGCTGGAGCTTATCATACGTCACCATGGTTTTGGCGGCGGTGAATTTAGTATATTCATTTTTTATACACCGGCTTGTCCGGCAGAGAAGCGGCGCCTTTGCAGCCACGCTTACCGGCAGTCTTATATTCGTAGCCAACATTGTTAATTTGCTACAAACCACCGGCCAACTGCATTCTTGGTATGAAATACTTTGGGCGTTTATAGTGTTTTTTGCTGGTATTTTTGGCCCCTATTCTATATTGGCATTTTGCTTTTTGTCATTACTCTACCTAGTGGTGCTAATCACCAACGTGCCTGGCCAAATAATAATTGATCCGTTTAACGTAATAGTCACGGGGCTGATTTTTACCGTAGGCGCTCTGAGCTATTTTTTTTGGCGGGGAAAATATATAGACACGGAAAGTCAAAAAATCGCCCAGTTATCGGGCCAGCTAAAAAGCAGCAAACTGCAAACCGAAACCCTTTTTAACTCACTTGCCGATGGAGTTATTCTAATCGGGACGGATGGCAAAATTAACCTCTTAAACCCGGCAGCCGCCAAAATGACAGACTGGCCAGAAGACGAAGCGATAGGCATTAGCGTGACAACCGTGGTCAATTTGAAGTCCGAAAACGGTAAAAATTTACCTGGCGAAGCCAATCCGCTGGCTCAAGTTTTAACCAAGAAAACACCGGCCGTTCAGGAGCTTCAGCTTATTGGCCGCAACGACAAAGCCATGATTATCTCAATCGTTGTTTCCCCTGTAATTTTGCCCAAATCGCAAGAAATCGCCGGCGCGGTTGCCGTTATGCGCGACATCACTGCCAGCCGAGCGGAAGAGCATCGCCGAGCCGACTTCATAAGCACTGCCAGCCACGAAATGCGCACGCCAGTGGCGGCGATTGAAGGCTACTTAGCCCTGGCCCTAAATGAAAAAGTCTCCAAAATTGACACTAAAGCCCGCGACTTTTTAACCAAAGCCCACGAAAGCACCCAGCACCTCGGCAAACTGTTCCAAGACCTGCTAACTAGCGCCAAAGCAGAGGATGGCCGACTGGTGAGCCACCCCGTTGTTACAGAAATGGGAGCTTATTTGGAGCAAATCGTGGGAGGCCTTCGTTTCGCCGCCGCAAAAAAGAGCTTGCTGATGGATTTTACAATCGGCGCTGCTGCAGACGCAGCACCCAGCGTTACCGGCGGCGGGGTCATAAAACCGCTGTATTACGCCAACATAGACCCAGACCGCATGCGAGAGGTCATAACCAATCTGTTTGACAACGCAGTCAAATACACCGAAACTGGGAAAATTTCCGTGGGCCTCACCGGCAACAACGACGTTATGCAGATTTTCATTCGCGACACCGGGCATGGCATACCACCAGAAGACATTCCGCACTTATTCCAAAAATTCTACCGGGTGGATAACTCCAGCACCCGGACCATAGGCGGTACCGGCTTGGGGCTTTTCATAAGCCGTAAAATCGTAGAACTGTATAACGGCCGTATCTGGGTGGAAAGTGCGCTCAACAAAGGCAGTACTTTCTACATAAACTTGCCACGGCTAAGCGCCCAAAAGGCCGTGGAATTGCAAACCAAACAAAATCAAGCGGGAGACCTGTAGCGGGCGGAGTGTTTACCAGGCAAAATTATGGTACACTAGCGATTAGTAAAAGCATTAGAATTTAGCAGCAGAGGGCAATAGATGACAAAAATCATGCTCGTCGAAGACGACAACAACTTGCGAGAAATTTACGAAGCCAGGTTACTGGCAGAAGGCTATGAAATTGTCAGTGCCAAAGACGGCGAAGAAGCACTGGCTATGGCTGTCAAAGAAAAGCCGGATTTGATTATTGCAGACGTTATGATGCCCAAAATCAGCGGCTTTGACATGCTGGACATCTTGCGCAGTACTCCAGAGACCAAAAGCACCAAAGTCATCATGATGACGGCTCTGTCTCAAGCCGAAGACAAGACCAGAGCCGACAAATTGGGAGCTGACCGCTACTTGGTAAAATCTCAAGTTACCCTGGAAGACGTCGCAAAAGTTGCCCGCGAAGTATTGGGCGGAGAAGAAAGTGCCGATTCCAACGGAGCTTCAAGCACGCCAACCCCAGGTCCTACGAAAGACGATGTTTCAACCAAACCCGTTTCCGCAACAGCATCAGCCCCCGCGCCTGACCCTTCGTCATCAACCCAAATTGACCCTGCCTTGGCAGCAACTTTGCAAGAAGAAGAGGCGACTATAGACTCCCAGATTAATGAATTTGCCAGCCAAGGTTCCGCGTCTGCAGGACCATCCGACCCAACTGTAGTTAGTGCGGTGTCCGATGACGAAAGCGGCGCGTTGGACGAACCGGCCGCTTCTGACACCAGCTTGGCCACAGCCCCGCCAGCAGTGCAGATTAGCGTAAAGGATGCACCTGGATCCAGTAGCGACGAAGCTTCAGCAAAGGAGGAATCCAGCGACGACGAAGCTGGCGCCAAAGAAGACAAATTAGCCGATGCGGTCAATGGCATAGTCAAAAGCACAGAACCAGCGCCCGAAGAAGCCAAAGCGGACGAGTCTGGCAGCGGCGACAACGTTCCCATTGCCCACAAAAAGGTAATTGAGCCCATAAATGACATGTCTCAAAAAAGCCCAGATTTAAATGAGCTTGCGGCCAAAGAAGACCAGAAAGAAGCCGTTTCCCCAGTTGTCCAAGCCGATACAACACTTCCAGCCGAAGCCGTCATCCAGCCAGGCGGAGCCACCACCACGCCTAAGAGCGAGGATGAAGGGCCCAAACTCCACAAACCCGGCAATGTCATTATCCCTGGCGGCGGTACAGTCAGTGATGCTGGCAGTGAACAGCCCTCTGACATCGCCCTCTAAAAGTACAGCGTACTGAGTCCAGAGTACTTAGCCGCAGCTCTGTACTTCGTACTCTGTACTCTGTACTCTATCTTTATGCGTTTGAATAAATACATCGCGGTGGCAACGGGCCTGAGCCGCCGGGCCGCCGATGCAGCTATTGAAGATGGCCGCGTTCTGGTAAATGACATACCCCCTTCAGTCGGGCAACAGATAAAACCTAATGACACCGTCAAACTTGATAATTCCAAGCTCACGACTCACAACTCACGACTCACGACTATTTTGCTCAACAAACCCGTTGGTTATGTCTGCTCAAGGGATGGGCAGGGCAACAAAACCATCTACGATCTTCTGCCGCCGGAACTGCACGGCCTAAAGCCGGTAGGACGCCTAGACAAAAACTCTTCCGGTTTGCTGCTGCTCACCAGCGACGGCCAGCTGGCCTATGAACTCACTCATCCCAAGTTCCAAAAAACCAAAATATACAAAATTGCCCTAAACAGTCCGCTTCAGCCATTGCACCGGCAAATGATTAGCGACCATGGCTTAGTGCTGGATGACGGTCCTAGCAAACTCCAGCTGGAACGAATAAATGACACTGACGATACTAACTGGAAAGTCGTGATGTCCGAGGGTCGCAACCGCCAAATCCGCCGCACGTTTGAAGTCCTAGGCTATAACGTGGTCAAACTCCACCGCACCCATTTTGGAAATTATAAATTGGATAATTTGGGACAAGGGAAATATAGAAATGAATAAACCGCAGCTAGTTGGGATACTCAATATTACGCCGGATAGTTTTAGTGACGGCGGGGACTTCGCTTCTCCTGAAGCGGCACTGGCTCAGGCCGAGAAATTGTTTGCGGATGGCGCGTCAATCGTGGACGTGGGCGGGGAATCCACCAATCCGCGCTCCAGACCAATCACGCCGGATGAAGAATGGCAGCGAATCAAAGACGTTCTAGAAGTTTTAATCAAAAAATATCCCGGCAAAATCTCATTGGATAGCCATCACCCGGAAACACTTCGCAAAGCCGCGGAGCTTGGGCCATTTATTATCAACGACGTGACAGGCTTCAACAACCCCGAAATGGTTAAAGTAGCGACTGAACTGCAACTACCGGTGATTGTCAGTCATTTGCCAGCAAAGTTTGGCACAGACATCGCCGCCGCCCACGCCAGTACCGAGCCGATAGCACGAATTGAAGATGTCAAAGCCGAGTTGCTGGACAGGGAAGCCGCCCTGATTGCCGCCGGTGTGAAACCAGAAAACATCATCCTAGACCCCGGCATTGGCTTCGGTAAATCCATGGAACTAAACGCCAAGCTAGTAGAATTTGCCCGCGAACTACCTGGCAAGCCCGTCATGATAGGCCACTCGCGCAAGCGTTTCCTGGGAGATAACCGGATGGAACCAGCTCCAAACCTGGGAGCAGGCAAACGAGCCATAACCGCCGGCGCCACCTATCTCCGCGTCCACGAAGTAAAAATTTATGACAATCCAGCGAGCTAAAGTATTGTTATTTGCAAAGATTTATGACATAATCTACCTCTATGTCTTACGAATTTTACCAAGGCTATGATCATACAATACCTACTGATGTAGATCAGCGGATTGCCAACGCTTGTGATCTGAAGTTACTTGGCGGGAAAGTAATTCTTGGAGTAGCCGTAAGTACCGCGGCAAAAGAAAGTGCACATGCCTCGTTGCAGTCTGAAATTAACATGAAGCAAAAGGGAAAATTTGAGGGAAACTTTTTGATCGGCCCATACGTGCTTTTCGGTACTGGACAAGACGAACCGTTTGCCCCATATGGATTAGCAGTTTGGGAACTTCCCGAGCATCAAGCATAATAATCAGTAAGATATGAAGAAATTACCAATTGTAGCTATTGTGGGGCGGGCCAACGTGGGGAAATCCAGTCTGTTCAACGCGGTTTTGGATAGGCGTGAAGCCATTGTGGCCAGGGAAGCCGGAACCACGCGCGACAGCATTATGGCCAAGGCTGATTATCGCGGGCAGAACTTTTGGATAGTTGATACTGCCGGTATAAAAGACGCCGAAGACGACTTTGAATTTACCATCCAAGAACAGATCCAGCAGGCCGCCGACAGCGCCGACGTGATTTGGGTGGTTATCGAAGCAGACGTAGCAATCACAGAAGAAGACCGCCGCGTAGCCAAAATGGCACTCAAGTCTAAAAAACCCGTGTTTTTGGTGGTCAACAAAGTAGACAAAGCACCTAAAGCAATAGAGACGGACTATGACCGCTTAGGCATAAAGCCAATCATGCTGACCAGCAGCACTCAGACTAGGGGCATAGAAGAACTTTTGGACGAACTAGTCATACAAATACCTCGAGCAACTCTTACTGAAGACACAGACACCATACACGTCGCACTACTGGGGCGGCCAAACGTAGGCAAATCGGCTCTGTTTAACAGTCTAGCCAAAAAACAGCAAGCCGTGGTGTCTGATAGGGCAGGTACTACGCGGGACATAAACCGCGCCACCGTAAGATACGAGAGCAAGACTATTGAACTAATGGATACGGCCGGGATTCGCCGCAGTGGCAAAATAGAAAAGGGGATTGAACGCTTTAGCGTCATCCGTACTCTTGCAGCCATAGAGCAAGCAGACATCTGCCTAATGCTCATGGACGCCAACGAGCTAAACGTATCTTTGGATCAAAAAATAGCCGGTATGGTCAAAGAGTCCGGCAAGGGCCTAGTGCTGGTAGTTAGCAAATGGGATAGCTTAGAAAAAGACGCCTTCACGCGGGACACCATAGCCCCGCAGATAAAGCACAATTATGACTTTGTGCCGTGGGCGCCGCTCATCCTAACCAGCAGCATCACTGGCCAAAACGTAACTAAGCTGTTTGATTTGATTTTAGAAATCGCCAAAGCCCGCGAAACACTGGTCAAAACGACTGAACTCAACCGCTGGCTCAGAGAAATTGCAGACAAACACCCGCCAGCCGGGCTAAAAAACCGCACCCCAAAACTCAACTACATGGTGCAGGAAAAAGACAACCCCACTAACTTCAAAGTTTACGGCGCCAGCACCAAGTTCCTGCACTGGAGCTACAAACGCTACATGGACCGCACGCTGCGTGAAAAATTCGGCTTCGAGGGCACGCCAGTAAAATTCTGGTTCTTTGAAAAGCACGAAACCCACAAACACGGTACCAAACCAGAAAAAGATTAGACCTTGGGGCGGTCGTGAGTAAATTCGAGCGACTGCCGGTTTCTACTTAAACTGTCGAAGCGATGGATCATGGGCAAAGCGTGATACGCACCATTGAAGACGAGCAAATCATTTTCTTCTACGTCTACCTGTAGTGAATTACGCATAAGTCCTCGTACAAAATGTCTGCCTTCTATGCGATAGGGTAGGGCACGTTTATTGCCATCAATCACGGCACCCATGAATCGAGCGCGACACCTACCTTTGACGGTCAGATGTAGTTGCACGTACTGAGGATCTGTATGCCATACACCTTTTCTAAAACTAAACGGTATAGGCGAAAGCGGGTTACGGATAGCTAGTTCGCCTATCTTTCCGCTACGCATAGTATCTAATTCAACTCCGTGGGCAAGCAAAATCTCATCATCCTCAGGGTACCTTATGTCTTCTTGAGCGACAGGCGTAAGTCTCGGGGTAATCAAGGTAAGATTCTCTGCATTAATTTCTGGTGCGACACTCATGCAGTTGATTGTACCAAACACATTCACATTTCACTTTTCTCATTTTGCCATTCTGGGGCATAATATGCCCTATGGCTTTGTTTCAGAAAAAACCGGATGTTCAAAACTCCAAACCTATTTATACATTGGGGCTGCAGAAGCATGTGCTGCTAGTGGGGCTGGGAAACGTGGGCAGGGAATATGATGGCACTCGGCACAACATTGGTTTTGAGGTAGTTGACGCGCTAGCGTCTAGCCAGGGGATTGACAGCTGGGCGGATAAAAAAGACCTGAAAGCCGTTGTGGCTACGGGCAATGTGGGCGATACTCGCGTGATTTTATGCAAACCAACCACTTTTATGAATCTCAGCGGCGAGGCAGTGCAAGCAGTTAGCCATTTTTATAAAATTGAATTGCCGCAAATAGTCGTGATTCACGATGAGTTAGACATAGACTTTGGCCAAATTAGAACTCGCATGGGCGGTTCAGACGCCGGCCACAACGGCGTGAAATCACTTATTCAGCACTTAGGAGCAGATTTTGGCCGCGTTCGCGTAGGAGTAGGTCCTAAAACTCCTGCCGAAATGGATAGCGCCGACTTTGTACTAGCCAAGTTTTCTATTGAAGAGCAGGCGCAGATCAAGAACTTACTACAAGAATCCACCGCCATCCTAACCGAATTCATACACAGCCAAACCCTCCCTGCAGAAACCCGCAATTTCTTGGTATAAAAAAGAGCCTGCAGAGGGTGAGTTCCGCCCGATGGCGGAACGCAAGGAAATCTTCCGATGAAAACTTGTTTTCAATCGCGAAGTTTCGGGGTCGCGGAACGCGACTGGGCACCGAACGTCAAAAGACAAACAAAAAGGACTTCCAGAGGGGGTGGGCACCGCTGGAAGTCCTTTTTAGGCTCAAGACTTGCTTGAGCCAAAATTACACCCTTCAACCCACCCAGCGAAGCATCGATGTCTACGAGAGTGCCTACGGACACGTGCTTCCCGTCCAGGACGGAAATCTTGCGGACTCGCTTTGAATCACCACAGTGGCCACAAGGACCACCATAGGGGTTAGTTAAAGGGGTTAGTTTGTCTTAGAGCCTGCTCACCCTAGAGTGAACACAAGATAAAAGTGGAGGGTAACAACTTTGTTTCTCAAGACTCTAAAACAATCTAACAGTTCACTCCGACTGTAATGTCGGAGGTGTTAGAATAGGGTATAAGGTGCATAAATCCGCCTGGGCGGACTTAGGATTGCTATTTTAGCAAAAACATTACATTATGTCAATACATAGAAATAACATTGTATGAAAATCAATAAGATTACACAAAAAGACAAATCCTTTCCTGAGTCTCTTAGGCATATCCCAAGCCCGCCCAAACTTCTATACGTACTCGGAGATCTAGAGCCGCTAAAACACACCAAAGTGGTCGGTATAGTAGGCAGCCGAGCCATAACTCCTTACGGTCAACAGGTAACTAGCCGGCTATCGGGCGAGCTGGCCCAGCGCGGGGTCGCCATAGTGAGCGGCCTGGCGCTAGGCGTGGACGCCGTTGCGCATAAAGCCGCCTTGGATGCAGACGGCTACACCGTGGCCGTACTTGCCAACGGGCTAGACACCATACAACCCAGCACTAACCGCAACCTGGCTCTCCAAATACTCAAACAGGGCGGGGCAATCATCAGCGAATATGCCGAAGGCACTCCGGGGCTCAAACAGAATTTTGTGGCCCGCAACAGACTAGTTTCGGGCCTGAGCGACGGATTACTGATTACCGAAGCCACTGAACGCAGCGGCAGCCTGCACACTGCCAACTTTGCGCTAGAGCAAGGCAAGGTTGTGATGGCCGTACCGGGGAACATTACCAGCGGCAATAGCGCCGGCACCAACAACCTGATAAAAAACGGCGCCGTGCCAGTAACTAGCATCCAAGACATCTTGGCGGCGCTGGATTTGGAAAGTGAAACTACTAACGTATCCGTTATGGGCGCCAACGCCGAAGAAGCAATTATATTGGAACTCATCAAGCGCGGTATGACAGATATAAACGAACTTCAGCAAGCCAGCGAACTGCCCCCAGAACTATTCAGCCAGACCATGACCATGCTGGAAATCACCGCCAAAGTCCGCCCTTTGGGGGCTGGACAATGGGGGCTAAAATAACAAGATGGAAACAAAAACATACATTTGGATTGGCATAATCGTCGGCGGAATAGTCGGTGGCGCGCTAGGCGGGGCGTTAGACCACGGTAATGTTATTGGCCTATGGGGAATACTAATGAGCGGTATTGGCTCCATAGCCGGCATATTCATAGCCTACAAACTCAGCAACTATTAAATTCACAAAATCTCCCCCTGAAAAAGGACGGACCTTTTGCGGAGGGAGATTTTGTGAATTTGCAATTGGGAGTGTTTTGATTTAGTCTACCCATTTGCATATATAAGAATAAAGGTATACTTAAGCGATATGGTAGGCACCCACACTATAAATATCTTTCGAGTGCGAGCCGCACAAGTGAGCAAACAAACAGAGGTACCAGGCGAACAAAGCGTATCTGTAGATACGTTGCGGAGCGGCATGCGTCTGTTTGTTGATCAGTTTGTGGCGCAGCAGAAAGGATGTTTGTAGCATGGGTGCCCGAAACTTGGTAATTGTAGAAAGTCCGGCTAAAGCTAGAACTATTGAGAAGTTTTTGGGCAAAGACTACTCTGTTAAAAGCAGTTTTGGGCACATTCGCGACCTGCCAAAAAAGGGGCTAAACATTGACATTGCTAACAAATTTGCCCCTACCTACGCCGTACCGGCAGACAAAACCAAGATTGTGCGGGAGCTAAAAGCAGCCGCCAAAGGCGCCACCGTCTGGCTGGCTAGCGATGAAGACCGAGAAGGCGAGGCCATAGCCTGGCACCTCTGTGAAGCCCTGGGTTTAAAACCGAGTGAGACCAAACGCATTGTATTCCACGAAATTACCAAGACGGCCATAGAAGAAGCTGTCAAAAACCCCCGAACCGTAGATATCAAACTGGTAGATGCCCAGCAAGCCCGCCGTATTTTGGACCGTTTGGTAGGCTACGAACTCAGCCCCGTGTTATGGAAAAAGGTCAGGGCTGGGCTTTCCGCCGGACGCGTGCAGTCCGTAGCGGTGCGCTTGATTGTAGAACGCGAACGCGAAATCAAAGCCTTTGACGCCACCAGCAACTACAAAGTAACCGCCGTATTCGACAGTGGCAAAGGCGAACTGCCCGCCGAACTAACCACCCGGCTCAAAACCCAAAAAGACGCCGAAGCGTTTCTAGAAGCCTGCAAACAGGCTGCCTATAAAGTTGAATCTATAGATAAAAAACCAGGCAGCCGTAGCCCGAGCGCACCATTTACCACCAGCACCTTGCAGCAAGAAGCCGCCCGCCGGCTAGGCTTTGGGGTTCGCCAAACCATGACACTAGCCCAGCGATTGTATGAAAATGGCGACATCACCTACATGCGTACCGACAGTACCGTTTTGTCCGGCCAAGCAATCAAGGCCGCCGAGTCATATATCAAAAAAGAATATGGCGACAAATACTGGCAAGTCCGCCAGTACAAAACCAAAAACTCCAGCGCCCAGGAAGCCCACGAAGCCATTCGACCCACCAGTTTTAGCAAGCTAGCCGCTGGCGCCGACGAACAACAGAAAAAGCTCTACGGCCTTATTTGGCGCCGAGCCTTGGCCAGCCAAATGACATCTGCTGTTATTGACCGCGACGAAATCATAGTAAGTATCAGCACTCGGGCAGAGCAGTTTTTGGCCAAAGGCGAAGTGCTCAAATTTGACGGTTACCTGAAAGTCTACGGCGGAGGCAAGGACGACGTCATTTTGCCAGAAGTCAAACTGGGGCAGACGCTCACGGCAGACGTGATTACGGCCACGCAGGCCTTCAATAAACCGTTGGCGCGATACAGTGAAGCCAGCTTGGTGCGCAAACTTGAAGAACTTGGGATTGGGCGGCCCAGCACCTACGCTCCAACCATCAGCACCATACAGACGCGCGGCTACGTGGAAAAAACCCACATCGAAGGCAAAGAACGTGAAATTACCATACTGAAACTTCAAAAGGGCAGCATCAAATCCGAACAATCCATGGAAAACTACGGGGCAGACCGCAGCAAGCTCGTGCCAACTTCTGTAGCGGACGTCACTACCGATTTTCTGGTTAAACATTTTGGCACGGTCCTTGACTACGACTTTACAGCCAAAGTAGAGCAAGAATTTGATGATATTGCCGAAGGCCGTGAGTCATGGGTGAAAATGCTGGAGGATTTCTATAAAGACTTCCATCCGCTGGTAGAAAAGTCAGCCAACGTCAGCCGCGAAGAAACCAGCCAAGCCCGCCAGCTGGGAGATGACCCCAAATCTGGCAAACCTATCATGGCGCGTTATGGTCGTTACGGCCCCATGCTCCAGCGCGGTGCTACCGAATCCGAAGAAAAGCCGGACTTTGCACCCATGCCAGAGGGCGTGGCCTTAGAAGACGTGACTTTTGATCAGGCACTAGAAATGTTTAAATTGCCACGGTTGGTAGGCAAGACAGACGACGGGCAAGACATCAAGTCCAACATTGGTCGTTTCGGTCCATATATTGTAATAGGTAAATTATTTGTATCCATAAAACCGCACGACCCAATGAAAATAACAGAGGCCGAAGCCAAAGAACTTTACGCCGAAAAGCTCCAAAAAGAAAAAGAAAAGAACATTCAAATATTTGACAGCGGAATCAAGGTGTTAAACGGGCAGTACGGCCCATACATTTCCGACGGCAAAAAGAATGCCAAAATACCAAAAGACACCGACCCCAAGAAGATAACTGAAAAAGAAGCCCAAAAAATCCTAGCCGAAGCCCCGGCCAAAGGCAAAAAACGCTTCACCCGCCGCCCCAAGAAATAACCCTGGTTCCCTGGGTTTCGCACTTGAGTGCTGAGTGCCAAGAACGGCTTGCAAAGGTGGGCTTTGCCCAACTTCGCAAGCTGTGGTACGTAATCCAGGGTGTTTATCCACAATTTTGTCTCTAAGCAAGTTGTTTTATAGTGATATTTGCACAACACATACTTAGTTAAAGCGTCTATTTCATGATAAAATAGTAATTAGATAGAAAAAGTATTGACTTTTTGTACATTTGTTTTACAATTATAGTATTCTTACATAAAGGACAGGGAAGAGCAATGCCAGAAGCAGCCAAACTACAGATTGAAAAGATTGTAACCGACGTGCTCGGTACAATAGAGCGCGAACGCGAAAGAGAAATCATCGCACGCCGTTTTGGTTTGTTTGACCGCAAAGAAACTCTGGAACAGATTGGGGAATTGCTGGGGATCACCCGTGAACGCGTCCGTCAGCTAGAAAAGGCCGTTGTAGCCCGCCTGAAAGCTCAAGCCGACGCCGGCCAGCTACCGCACATTGCTATGGTCCAAGACGCTTTTATAGAACTGTTAGGTGACATGGGCAGCATTGCCCGCGTCAGCAACCTTAGCGCCCAGCTGAACAAAGAAAATACTCGAATAGACCAGTCCCGCGTCTCTTATTTGGCACAACTGTGCCCTAAAATAGTGGTAGTTGACGACAATGACAACTACTACCACGCCGTCGCGCTTAAATCCGTACATGACGAAAAGAAAGTCAAAAAGCTGGTAGAACAGATTTTGGCCACCGTAAAACAGATTGGCGAACCAGCTACAATTGAAGAAGTTGCCAAGACGTCCAGCCTGGAAAACGTCAAACACGTAGCAGCTCTGGCCAGCACCAGCAAAGCTTTGGCAACCCTGAACGGCCGCTGGGGACTTATCAAATGGCCAATGGTCAACCCCAAAAACATCCGTGACAAAATCTACGTCATCCTAAAAGAACACGGCAAGCACATGCACTTCAACGAAATCGCCGCCGCTATCAAAGACAGCGACTTCAAGCGCAAAGACGTCACCACCCAGGCAATCCACAACGAACTGATCAAAGACAAGCGTTTCGTGCTGATAGGGCGGGGGATTTACGCGCTTAAAGAATGGGGTTATGAAAAGGGCACTGTAGCCGACATAATCACCCAGGTGCTCAAAAAGGCCAAAGAACCGCTGCACCGCGACGAAATCGTCAAACAGGTCCTAAAAAGCCGCTATGTCAAAGAAACTACAATCCTACTGAACCTGCAAGGCAAACCACAGTTCAAGCGAGTAGCCAAAGCCACCTACTCTTTAGCTGAATAATGAAACCATTGTATGAATTAACGCTCGCGGAGTTGAGTGACAGGGTGGTTGCTTTTGGCTCTTGTCACAATGGCTCCGTAGTAAATTCAGATCTTTTTACAGCGAGAAGTGATTTTGAATTTCCGTCAGACTTAGCTTCCAGGCAACAAATCGCAGCAGAATATTGCGGCGACTGCAGTGCTCAGATTGCATGTGTTCAGTTAGCTAAATCCCTGGGAGCTAGCTCTGTAAAAGGATCAATTATGGGTGGGTTTTATTTTGGTGGTAATTTTGTTTTGAACATAAAGACTAACACCAAAATACCAAAAAGCAAATTTTTTTAATTGATAGCACGTCAATTTTTAAATATGTACAAAATGCGAACAGCGGGTGGTTGGTGTGGTGGCGGGATAGAAACATAAGCTTTCAATAATTTGGGCAGTGTGTGGAAGGAGCAGTGCAACAAACAAAAATGCGAAATGCAAAATGAAACCGTGGGAAATACTGCGACAGAACACGGTGCAGAGCAACGTATCCACACATAGACACGACGTCGCACAATGTATATTTTGCGACTCGGTTGTAGCGAACATAGTTGATCAGCATTACCCCTTCTACAGGGAAGGATTAACAAGTTTCATGTTACAAGTACCAAGTCACAAGACTTATCCCTCTGCCATAACTACGTTGTGTCGTATTCTTGATACTTGCTCCTTGTCATCACTTGCTACTTGTACTGTTGTGATGTTTGGCACATTTGACTTATCCACAGTTATGTCGTGAAATCATTTGCTTTTTCACGCTTTTGCTTTTGAAATTTGTTTTCCCCTTTCCTACCACCAAATTGCATAATTTTGACTTTTGCTTGTTTTGAATGTTTGGTATTGTTTTTGCCTGCTTAGCAAACATACCAATATATGAACAAATTACGAACTAGAGCAGTGCGGTGGAAGTACCGCTATTTGTAAAACACTTTTTCGTCCACGCGTACGTCTAGATATTCGGCGGGAACTACGCCCTCGGCGTCCAGTTTGGCTTTGGCGGCTAGATACGTCCCTACTGCCTGCCGTGGGTCGCTATCTATAGAAAACTTTATATAATACCGTTGGCCGTTTACCCGCACGTCGGCCTCGTTGGCGCCGCGCGGCGGCAAAGTGATTGACGTTACAGCTACCGCGTCAGTCTGTAATTGCGCGTATAGCTTTCTCAGAAAACTGGCTTCCGTTGCGGGGATAACGACTTTGCCTGGTTCGGCGGATATGCCCGTTTCATCATGTACTACCGGCACGTTTTGCAGTTCATTCGCCAATAAATCGGTTGTGCGTGCCATCACTTTGCCACCGGCGTCTACATAGAACGACCCATTGGCGCTCATCAGCTGCAAAGCTGGCTTTGTGGGTGTCAAAACCACGGTTGGCCGACGGCCCAGCAGTGGCAGCTCTATCCGAACGGTAGCCAATTCGGTAAACTGGCCGGCTATATCACGGCGGATTGTAGCTGTAGATATAGTTAGTTTGGTTCGGCTAAACACCGACTTTTTCCAGATAGCTTGTACGGCTTCCTGGTAGACCTTGGGGTCGCGATGAACTGTATCTGGGGTGTTTACTAGAATTATCTTGGGATTAGGCTGCAGCAGGCAGGCATTCCCCAGGGCAATCAATATTGCCGCCAGCGCGATATAGCTTGGTATGTGACCAAGACGCAATCGATAGCGTTTGAGGGCGCTTACGCCAGCATTTTCATTTCTACCAGTGTTTTGATCGCTGGGGGAGGCACCGCGAGCATAATACGAAAAAACAGCCGGGTTCACGCCATTCGGCCGCTGCCGCTGATTTTTGTCTTGTTTTTTCTGTTTTTGAAGCCATACCATGCTGCTTACTGCTTACTGCTTACTGCTTTTTTATTGGCTTGCTCTAATAATATAACCGCCAGTTTCTGCGCGGCATCAGGAATGGTTGCCCGCTGCAACTTGGCGCCCAGTTCTCTGCGTTTTGCCTCGTCAGCCAGCAAGGTTTCAATACTCGCCAATAATCCATGTTGTAAATCGTACAATTCGCCTTCTTCCAGCACCACCGCTGTCCCCTGCTCTTTCAAATATTCAGCGTTTTTAGTCTGATGTCCACCGGTCAGATCGGGGTTCGGCACCACTAGGCACGCCTTTCCTTGTACCCCAAACTCCGCCAAAGCATTGGCGCCAGCCCGCGTTACTATCAAATCAGCGGCGCCGGTATAGACATGCATTGGCGTCATAAACTCCAAAACTCGCAGCCTCTCATGGCTATATTCCCCATATATCCCCGCTTTGCCCTGCCCTACTTGATGTATAACCTGCAGTTGCGGCTTTTTTTGTAGCAGTTCAGCCACTATGCTCACAAACTCTTTATTGATACGCTGCGCTCCTGAACTACCCCCGGTGATAAGTAAAAGCGGCTGGGCGCTTGGCAAATTCAGCTGTTCTTTATACTCTCGCTGCAACCGGCTATCTACCGGCCGATAACTAGGCTCCACCAGCACACCTACGGGCCTGACTTTTTCAGCCAAATACGGATAGTATTCCGCCGGCAAGGCCGTAGCATGTATCCGTGCCCAGCGGCTGATAAGCCGGTTTGCCAGCCCTGGCAGAGCGTCTGAATCATGGGTAACTATCGGGATACGCCGGACAGCCGCGGCCAGCCCGATTGGCACGCCGGCGTAGCCGCCTTTTAGAAACACCAGATCCGGCTTGACCCTGCCGAGCAAACGCATACTCTGCAAAAAACCAATGGCTACGAACAGGGCGTCGCGCGCGTTCTTCAGATTGGTCTTCACGTCCAGAAGCCGGCGCGGCCACGCTTCGCCATGATAACGGCGAAATTTGCCAGCAAATACCGCGAATTGCTCATCAATCACTGCGCTATCGGCCGTGAGCTGGCTGAATTTGCCATGGCGCTCGCCTACATATACAGTTTTACAAGCCGGTTGCAGTTGCTTGAGTTCATGGGCTAGCGCCAAAATGGGCGTGATGTGGCCGCCGGTTCCGCCGCCGCTCAACAGTATTTTCATCTGGGCCGCCTATCCCGCCGCCAATCAATTGTGTTTTCTTGGGCGGGTTCACTTTCTATGCCAGTGTTTACGCTAAAAGTCGTATAACGCGAGACTTGAAAAACTAAGCCGATTGCCGCGGTTACGAACAGTACGCTGGTACCCCCGGCGCTAATAAATGGCAAGGTTATGCCTTTTAGCGGCAGCAGGCCAATCATGGCGCCAATGTTTATGAGAGTTTGAGTACTCAGCCAAGCTAAAACGCCAGCCACCAAAAGCCGGGAGAAGTTATCCGGCGCCCGCTCCAAAATGTTCTTAATACGGGTGAAAAGGCCCGTATATAGCGCTAGCAGCAGCGCCGTGCCAATAAACCCGAACTTTTCAGCCATAATAGCAAAGATTGAGTCGTTTGATGCCTCTGGCAGGTAGCCGTAGGCTTGGGCGCCATGCCCTAGTCCTTTGCCGGAAATACCGCCGGAACCAACCGCAATCAACGCTTGGCAAGCTTGGTAGCCGGCATTTTGACAGTCTTGTTCGGGATGCAAAAACGTCAATACCCGATCCCGCCGGTATCCGGTTGAGACTATGGCCAAAGTAGTGCCCACCAAAATAATCGCGCCAACCTGAAATACCCGTTTCATGGGCAACCCGGCCACATAAGCCATGGCCGCCATCATGACGACCAAAACGCCCGTAGAGCCTAAATCTTGCTGCGCGCCGGCTACAACCACCCCAATGACACCCAGAATAATCAAAAGCGGCTTCAGTGTTTTTTGGCCGTCGGCTATCAAACCTTGTTTTATTTTGTCCGCCAGAAATCCCGCCAGACAGATAACCAACGCAAACTTAATCAGTTCAACCGATTGAAGTGACTGGCCGCCTAGCCTTATCCACCTGTGGGCAGGATAATCCACACTGGCGGGCAGCAGTAGTGCCGCCAGGGTTGTCAGGCTGGCCAAGACTACCAAAGGCACGCCAACACCCCGCCAAAATCGTAACGGAACCTGAGAAACTGCCATAAACGATACGACACCCAGAAAAATAGTCACCAGCTGTTTGGTCACGTAGTAGTTTTCGCTGACGTTTTTCTGAGCTGCCAAACCGGGGCTAATGGCATAAACCACGATTAGGCCGACCACCATAAGCAGCACGGACAAAAGCAGCAATATGTAGTCCGGCCGATGACGGCGTTGCCCCGAACTATCCACGAACGCCGTCCGGCGGGCTTCACGCGGGCGCATCACCAAACTCCCAGTTTGGAAACTCCAAATCTCAAACTCCAAATCTCAAATAACAGCCAAATATTCAACCTTAAAAATGTCAAAATAGACCATAGAGAGTTTAGAAATTGGAATTTGTTTGGAACTTGATGTTTGGAATTTGTCATTTAAGTCAGAACTTCCTTCCGAGCAGGAATAAAACCAATCCTAAAATGCCAGCCACTTGGCCGATAACCCAAAACCGCATGGTGACTTTGGTCTCCGGCCAGCCGATTGCTTCAAAATGATGGTGCACAGGAGAAATTCGGAATATTTTTTTGCCGTTACGCAGTTTTTTGGATGTAATCTGCAATATTACCGAACCGGCTTCGGCCACAAATACCGCGCCAATAATTGGCAGTAAAACCACAGTATCCGTCAGCATTGCCACCACGCCAAGCGCCGTACCGAGCGCAAACGACCCCACGTCCCCCATAAAAAAGCGCGCTGGATAGATATTGAACCACGTATAGCTCAACAAAGCTCCCACTATACTCATACAAAAACCAGCTACGCCGTAGCGGTGCTCTATAAACGCAATGACGGCATAAATGCCAAACGCAATCGCGGCCAGCCCGCCGGCCAAGCCATCTAGCCCATCGCTTATATTAACCGCATTGGCGGTAGCCACCACCACCAAAACAAACAGCGGGATTACCAGCCAGCCGATACCCAGCTGGCCAAACCACGGTATGTGGATGCTAGTAACCTCCAGCTTGAAGTAAAAAAACCAGCCGCCTATCAAAGCTATTAGCGTAGTTAGCAAGAGTTTAAATTTGGATGGCAAGCCAGCAGTGCCTTTACCGCTGCCGCGAATATTTATTGCGTCATCAAGCAACCCGACTAAACCAGCCCCTGCAAAAGCCGCCAGCGGCAGCCAGGTTTCAGAACGGCTCAAGTTGAAAAGCAGCGTTGTCAGGCCAGCCGAAAGTACAAAGACAATCCCCGCCATGGTGGGAATTAGGCGTTTGTGTTTGCCGGCGTGGAGTTTTGTAAAAACCTTGGCGACCTCTCCGGTGAGCGTCGTTTCTCTAGGCTTTTTCCACCACTGCCCGCGGTACGCCATAGCGGTATAGATGGGTGTGATGAGCATGCTCAGCACAAAACTCAGGCCGCCCAGCAGCAAAATCCGAGCTACGGTATTAGTTTGAACTACGATATTGAGTGTCTGTTCCATAAAATTACCTCTTAATTATACCTTAGGATTTTGGTTTTACGCCAAAGTTATTGATAAGCATATCTGCCAGCTTGAAATAGATAGGCGCGGCAGCTTTGGCGCCAGCGTAACCGGATATATTGCGCGGCTCGCGAACACGGACTACAATCACGTACTCTGGTTCATTACCGCCGATAAACCCCAAGAACGTGCCTTCAAACCGGTCGTCATAGTAGCCGCCCCCGGGCTTGGAAATCTGAGCTGTACCGGTTTTGCCGCCATAGACGTATTCCGGGCGCAAATCCCGCGTACCGTACGTCAATTTATTCTTTTCCAAGACGTAGGCCATAAACTCCTGCATATCTTTGCTTACCGCCGGGCTGACCACGTTCTGCTTGACGGCTTTTGGTGTTTGCTTTTCCAGGCTGCCGTCGCCGCGAACGTAGGCATCCACCAAATGCGGCTGGTAATACGTCCCGCCATTTACGACCGCCGCAATCGCTGCTCCCATTTGCAAAATTGTCTCCGTCTGCCCCTGCCCGAACGCCGTATTGGCAAACTGTATATTCAGACCAAAGCCATTGACCGGATCGGGCACAATTCCACTGCCTTCGTTGCTCTGTTCAATCCCGGTAAGTTTGCCAAACTGGTAGTGGTTGACCAGATAATCGTGCCAAGCCACGCGCGCTTTCTGATTGATTTGCCCGCCGCCCATTTGCATAAGCAGCCAAGTCGCGCCAGTGTTGAGCGAAAGCTGCAAAATATCAGCGACGCTTTTTGTCCCCGCTCCGCCATCTTCTTCAATATTGCGGATCGTAGCGTCATCCACTTTGAAATAACTAGGGTCGTAGTAGCTGGTGTTTTTGTTCACCACGCCTTGGTCAAGCGCTGCCGCGGCTGTCAATGTTTTCATAATTGAGCCGACTTCAAAGGCATCGCTGGTGGTAGCATTACGAAAAACTGACTGGTCTGTAACTTTGGAAAACTCTGCCGGATTAAACGTCGGATAGTTGCCCATGGCCTTGACTGCGCCGGTATGCGTTTCCAGAATCAACGCGCTGGCCAAACTGGCTTTGGTTTCTTCCAGCTGCTGCTTCAATATATCTTCCAGCTGCTGCTGCATACCCAGGTCAATCGTCAAAAGTATTTGCTTGCCCGACACAGGACTTACAATTATGTTATCTTTATTAGCTGCCAGAGGCACTCCTTGGGCATCAGTAATGGCTTTGAGCTTGCCGGCTGTGCCCTTCAGCTCATCGTTTAGAGCTTGCTCCAGTCCATATTGGCCATCGCCTTCGTCGTTTACAAACCCCAGCACCTGCGCCGCCAGCTGGCCTTGCGGATAGGTGCGGTAATTGGTTTGCTGGGTTCCCACGCCCTTGAGTTTAAGCGCCCGGATAGTTTCGTGCTGATTTTTGCTAAGTTTTTTGGCCAGTATTTCATACCGGCTGTTGGCTTTCATTTTTGCGACGTAGGCGCCCGCGTCGCCGCCAATCACTTTCTGAATCGCCACGGCCGTCGCCGGGCCGTCTTTCACGAATTTTGGGTCGGCATACAGCGTGTAGAGTGCTTGGTTCAGTACAATCGGAGTTATTTCAGCCCCGTTATGAGCCACAATCGTGCCCCGTTCTGGTTCAATCTCATACTGTTTTAGCTGGCCGCGCAAAGCGGCTTGTTGGTAATAATTATGCTTAATAACTTGCAGATAAAACAGGCGTATTAAAAAAACGCCGGCTACAACCAGCAAAAACGCGTACCAAATTCTGACGCGCGTAATGGGATTTATAACTGATTGGCTGGTTTGCCTGGGGCGCACGCTAAAATCCTTCGGATTAATCTAATTTTGGACGGTTGAAGAAGACGAAAGCGATACCAGGTTTTTGGCAGTATCACTGTTTTTAACGCGTTCCAGCGACTGCAAGCGCGCCGCGGCGACTGCTAAATCATCGTGTTCGCTTTTAAGTTGCGTTTGCTGAGTTTTTAAGTCGTTAATCTTATAACTCAGCGCGTTTGTTTTGGTTACCTGCGTTAAATACAGCAGTCCGAGCAAACAGGCCAGCACGATTAGCATAATTGTATTGCTGACTGGGCCAAGCGTGCGCTCGCCTACATCATGCCTGGTAGTATTTTGCTGGCCAGCAGCAAAGCGTTGGCGGCCCATAGCTAGAGAACTTGAATAAGTCATGAGGTTTTTTGTCCTGTTTTTGTTTTTGTATTTTTGATTGTTATTTTTTGAACCCTCTCACCCGCCTAGACGGGTGAGAGAGCCTCGCGCACACGTTTACATCACTTTGACGCGAACCTTGTACGCTCGGGAGAGGTTTTTGACCTGTATAGGCATTACTGCCCCTTCCTGTTTGTGTTTATTTTTACGGCGGCACGCAGTTTTGCGCTGCGCGCTCGCGGATTGGAAACTAATTCTTGCGCTTCCGCTGTCACCGGCTTTTTAGTGAGCAGCCTGAGGGGAGCGTCGTAGCGGTCACCAGCGTATTCACGAAAGAATTCTTTCGTGAGCCTGTCTTCCAAACTATGGAAGCTGATGATCGCTATTCGTCCTCCTGGAGCCAGCAGTTCCAGCCAAAGCGGCATGGCTCGCTTGAGCAGGCCCAGTTCATCGTTTACGGCTATCCGAAGCGCCTGAAAACTCTTGGTTGCCGGATGAATCCGCCGGCCGGCAGACTGTGGCTTATAGGCGCGAGCAATTATAGCTGCGAGCTCGCGGGTTGTGGCAATCGGCCTATTGGCGGCGATCATACGCGCGATGGTTCGTGCTTTTGGCTCTTCACCGTATTCACGCAGCAGTTTCACTAGTTCCGCTTCCCCGTAGGTATTAACTATGGTTTTGGCGGTAAGTACTTGGCGGCTGTCCATGCGCATATCGAGCGGCCCGTCGGCCCGGATACTAAATCCGCGGCTCGCATTGTCAAGGTGCGGTGACGAAACCCCTAAATCAGCCAAAATAAGGTTGTAGCTGCGACCTTGTGCCAATAATTCCCGCGCGGCGGTGAAAAAATCCTCGTGGATAATCTCGGCCCCGGCAAGTTTTTGTTGGCTCTTGAGCGCGTCCACAGCCTGTTGATCGCGATCGACAAGAGTTGCCTTTTGGGCTTGTAAGGTGCGTTCCAGTATTTTCTGGGCGTGTCCGCCGTATCCGGCCGTCAAGTCGAGGTATTGCTCCCCTTCCTGCGGGTCGAGATACGTCAGTACTTGCCTAAGAAGAACTGGAATGTGTGTGTTTGTATTTTGGTTTTTGATTTTGGTGTTTCTTTCTTGTTGTTACAAGGTCACCTATCCAGCAGCCAACTTTTTGTTTTTTTGGTGTTTTTGTTTTTGGTGTCCTATGAGCATATGTAGAGATTATTTTTTGCGTCTGCCGCAAGGGCCGATGCGAAATCTTTACTGCTTATACGACGTTTTGAGAGACTTATGTGTGAGGTGGAGTTTTGGGAGGTGTTTTAATGGAATGTACAAGGGAGTTTTTAGCGTGGTGCCCTATTTCCCACGTGTTGTCTGCCAGATAGCTGAACTCGTTATGAGACATACGCCAAGGCGTATTTCTCATCGCGTCCGCCGCGGCGGAGCGCACTTTTCCCTTTCGGGAATAAAGCTACTTTGTGTCTTCTATCTGTTGGTTGAATTGTTAAAGAACATGAACCACTGGTATTACTTGGCCAAAATACGCCAGTACCGTTTGCCCACGCTAACGGCAGAAATATCCCGTGTAATACCCGCGTAATCCAGTAGATGCTGCTCCAAGGTGATCCGTCCTTGCCTGTCGTCGGGCTTCATGTCTGTCTTGCCCATCCGAAATTGGATGTTCAGGTCAGCAATCCGCTCGTCAAGGATATCGCCTTCCAGCCGCGGCTCTACCAGATGTTCCCAAACATCTTTGGGATACAAGTGCAGGTATTGGCCAAAGCCTCGTGTCACAACAGCACCGCTTGCAAACGTATCTCGAAGTTCGGGCGGGAGCGTTAGCCTCCGCTTTTCATCGAGCTTTCGTTCGAAGTAGTCCATTGGTACACCTTTAGTGGTTAATATGCAGTGGTTTTTATTTTGCTTCGTAAGTTTCGCTGCACATCGCGGGTAAAACTATTTTGGTTTTACACTGAGCGCAGTCGAAGTGCTACCTACGACAACCCACTAACAGGAGTTTACTCCCCACCATTACCCACAAGCAAGCACTTTATACATAAAAACTGCCCCTTTTAGGGACAGTTATCCACAGTTTTTCAACTTTTACGATTTATCCACAATATATGGTGTGTCGAGCTGGTTTTAAGACGCTAGAGCACTATTTCATTGTATGGTCAAACTGCACGACTGCGTAGGGCGTTTGGCTGGCATGGCCAAGTAGTTGACCGCCTGCAAAATCAATAGCATCGGCGCCAAAGCCGCCAGCTCCTGTTGCGGGTATTTCTGTCACCGTAGCCCCGCTATATTTGCCATCTGCTGTAATCTGACCGATAGCACTCCATCCGGTGTGGTCTATAACATCGTCCAGGGTCTCTAGTTTAGGCACGTTGCCTTCGCTGTCGGGCAATATGCCGCCTACATACATATCGCCATTTGCTCTTTTGATAATTAAGCCATTCGTAAAGGTAACCTGGTTCGCCTTTGCCAGCTGTTCATTTTTATCACCCGGCTTTCCAACGTCCAGCGCAATATTACTTTCAAGATACGGGCGTATTGAGTCATCAAGTTGTTTTGGGGTTTCACGAAGATGTATAGGCACTACTTTTTGGCTATTGGTCAGTGGCGGCAACTGTGTAACTAAAATGTCACCCGTGAAGCTGGATATTGTTGTATCACCAATCGTAAATTCGGTTTGCCCGCTATTTATCAATCCTTCAATCAATGCTTTTTCTTGGTTTTGGGCTTCATCAATGCGCTCATCGGTTGGACCTTTCGGGATGCTATCCAAACCACGATTAATAGCACCCGCGCCCAGAGCCAAAGCAAGGGCGCCGCTAAGCCCAGCCGCTATTAATCGGCGTTTCCTGAATGTTTCAGGAGTTGGCTTTGGCCGAGCGGCGTGACTTGGATGAGCATCGAATGTTTTTGCCATAACAGGGGCATTATAGCATAAGCTTCTTTTCGTGTCAATTATGTCGCTTTAGTAGTCGCGGCAACTAGTCAATACGTCACAACCCGCCGGTTATTTTTGAAGGTTTACGTTTTATAAATAGTTTGCCAATCAAACAATCAGTTCCATCAATTTTTTACAGACTGGCTCGACGTTGTGCCGAATCAGAGAACGTTTTAACAGCGTATCGTTCGGGTCGCGGCGGCGTGCTTCATGAGACAAAAAAGCGCCGCCGATCGTGCCGTATGGTTCAGCTTGAAGCTCCCGCTCATTTACTATAACTGGATATTCCCCTTCCAAGGCATAGGCTTTAAGCAGCTCTTTGCTTGGCTTGTCGGTATTGTAGAGCACGGTGTCTATGGTTTGCGCGCCAATAAATCTCACCAGCTCCGCCACGTAATCCTGCACTGTAAAATCTTTGGTTTGGTGCTGTTTATTAACCAGGTTGCAAACGTAGACCACTTTGGCCGGCGTGTTTTGCAAAGCGTCTGCCACGCCGTCTACCAGCAGTGCCGGCAATAGCGACCCATACAGGTCGCCGGGCGCGATTACTACTAAATCTGCTGCTTCAATAGCACGGCTGGCGGCTGGATTGAGCTTTGCTTTTGGCACTAGCCACAATTTAGGTTGCTCCCCAGGCAAAAGCGGCATGCCTGTTATCAAATGCTGGCCAACCACTTCGCCGCCGTCGCTGGCTAGATGAAGTTTGGTTTTTACAAGTGTTATAGGAATCACCCGGCCGGTTATTTTCAGTATTTCGCTGGCTAGCGCCACGCCGTCGGCAAAGTCATGGCTCATCATTTCCACGGCACTCAAAAAAAGATTGCCGAACGAATGGCCCGCCAAGCTGGTTTTGGCTGGGAAGCGATAATTAAAAAGGTCGCGCAAAGCTTGGGGTGATTGGCTCAGAGCCACTAAACATTGGCGAACGTCCCCCGGGGGCAGCACCCCCAGCTCATCGCGCAGCGCGCCGGTAGAACCGCCGTCGTCGGCCATATTTACCAAGGCGGTGATATTTTTGGTATGGGCTTTTAGTCCGGACAAAAGCGTAAAACTGCCGGTACCGCCGCCAATCACAACAATCTTGGGTTCAACGCGCTTCATGGTTTTCATAATAAACTATTCACCGGCATTAACGCCAAGGACTTTCGCAAAATAGCGCAAGTTTTGGGCCAAAATGTGCTGTTTTTTCGGAAGTCCTTACTGCTCAGGAGTCTTGGATGTCTTTGATGCGTCCAGCAAACCACTTGGCACTGGGTCGGATGGTGCGCTTCATGTCGTTTTCCCGGTCAACGGCAACCAAGCCGAACTTTGGCCACCAGCCGTCCTGCCATTCAAAATTATCCAGCAAACTCCAGTGAAAGTACCCGCGCAAGTCCACGCCTTCACTGATAGCACGCTCCATAGCCACGACTGTCTCTTCTATCCACCAGCGCCGGTGCTGGTCGTGGGCGTCCGCCAAGCCGTTTTCGGTGATAAAAATCGGCTTCTTAAACCGCTGCCATGCCCTGAGCATTAGCGGGTACAAGCCTTCGGGTTCCATGTACCACCCCATGTCGTTTAGCGGCACGGTTGGGTTTTTGCGCTTCAACATGCCGGTATAATAATCAGAAAAATAGTAGTTGATGCCCACAAAATCCTGCTGGTTGCGAATCCGCCGTAAAAACCACCAATTCCAGAAATACCGCATCCACTTGGTGGAAAGTTCATCAAAAAAACTGTGCGGTTTTTTGGCTTGGATGTTAGACAGCTGCTGGGCAATGCCAATCTGCAAACCGGGTTTTTTGGCTTTCAGAATTTTATACGCCGACCGGTGTGCTTGCATAAGGTTCCAGTAGACTTTGGCAAACAACCATAGATTGTGCTGGTTTGGCGGGTGTAGCCCCAGCAGATAGCCAAAGCTGGCCTCCACGTTCGGTTCGTTGATGGTGATGACGTAGTTTAGGTCTTCTGCGAATTCGTTGGCAACTTTTTTTACAAAGCGGTCAAAGTATTTGCGGTTAGCGGCTTTTTCAAACCCGCCTTTGTCCGTAAACCAGGTCGGCGACGTCCAGTGCCAAATATTCATGAATGGTTCTATGTGCCGGCTACGCAATTCGGCAATGTAGCGGCGGTAATGCGCAATCGCCGCCGGGTCCCATTTGCCTTCTTCCGGTTCTATGCGCGACCACTCAATCCCAAATCGGAACGCGTTGAAGTTTAATTTTTCCACCAAATCAAAATCTTCTTTGTATCGTTTGTAATGTTCCACGCCGCGGCCGGAAACGTAGTTCTCCGGTTCTTCGGCTTGGTCTTTAATCTCCGGCCAGTTGGGCAGCCAGTTAAGCCGCTGATGGGCGGTTTGGGCCATCTCTTTGGCGTGGGCCAGTTCCCAAACAGTCCATTGGTTTACCGTGCCGCCTTCTACCTGATGGCTGGCCGTGCTGGCGCCCCAGAAAAAGTGTTTGGGGAAAATTTCATCGTTGCTGCTTTCGTTCACTGGTAAAGATTATAACAGCTACCGCGTCAGCTTATAATCCGTCTGCTTTGCCGGCCACAAAACTCACGTCTTTAAAAATTTGCTCCTTTTCCAAATCCAGCAATTTGTCAAAATCCGCTTCCCACGCAAAATCCACCCAACCATCGTATTGTTCTACGAAAAAGTCGGGCTTTATATCTACCTTGCTCTTGCCTGGTTTGTAGTACAGGCAGGCGGATTTTACTGAATTGGCGCCTTGTCGATACAGATCGTCGGTTAGCTCTTTGACTGTCTGGCCAGTATCAAATACGTCATCCACAATCAGCCAATCAGTTCCCCGAACATGTACATCCAACGGCACTTGGCCTTTTTTGAATGACCCGGACGACATTTTGTTGTCTTTGGAGTATGAAGTTATGGATGCGCTGATTATGGCTGGCGCTTCCAGATGAAACATTTGCGCCAAAGCCATCGCCGGATAAAAACCACCACGTGGGATTACTACTAACCCGTCAAATTTATTCCCGGTTTTGCTAGACCACTGCGCAATTTTTTTACCCAGCAAAACTGATTTTTCTAGCAGCGAATCAAAAGATTCATAGCGCCTATCCTCTGTGCTCATGCAGGCAGTATATCAGACGGGTCACGCTGGAATTTTTTACCAAACTTGAATTTGATAAGTGCGTACAAAAATGCACATATGACTAGGATGTAAACTGGGAATCCGCTGTACTCGAAACTCCAATTATCTAATGTCAGCAACGTGATTCCCGCACTAATAGCAGCAAACAAATATATGTTTGCATTTTCTGTTTCTGGAGCTTTGTAAGATTTAACGACCGTGGGTATTGCGGCTAGCGTATCTGCGGCAATTGCCAGAGCTATAGCAACGTTGCCTTCTTTGGTAACCGTCCAGAGAATTAAACCAACTACAGATAATCCGCCACAGATAAAATCAAAAGTTGTCAGCTTCCAGACAGATTTACGATTTACGAATGATGCTATCAAAACCATCAGTGGCCCGAAGCCCACCATAAATGTCATTAGTGATTGAATCCCCACGCCCTTTGCTATTTGAGCGCTAAAAGCGATCAATGGGGCTAGCGCCCAAAGAGACCACGTAATTCTGTTTGGCGATGTTTTGCCTTTTAGGGTTGAGATTACATAGCTCACACTGCCGAAAAGATTAAGCACCGCTCCGAAAATAACAAAGTTTGCATTTAACATGCTAATTACCTAGGGTTTGGGCGAGCATGTAGTCGTTAGCCTCAACCCAGCCTTCTAGGTTGCCGCAGTCCAGATATTTGCCTTTGGCTTCATGGACTGTGATGGTGTGGTTGGCGGCTACAAAATCATTAAGCGCGTCGGTAATTTTGTACTCATCGGTGTGCGGTCGCTCCATGTCAGCAACAACGAACTGCCAGAACGAACTGGGAACCAAGTAGATGCTGGCATTGTTGAGGTTTGATGGCGCGTCTTCAAGCTTAGGCTTGTCCACTATGTGTGAAAAGTGTTTGGACTCATTAAACGCCACAATCCCGTAGTAGTGCACTTGGTCTTCCGGTACCGGCACGGCCACCATGCCCGCGTCCGTACTTTGGGATTCTACCGCCGCAACTAGGTCGGCCACATCCGAACCGCCGTCTTGGCGGTACAGGCATTGGTCGCCCATGATTATCAAAACTGACTCATCCGGTTCAACTATGTCTCGGCAAGCCCAGACCGGCACGGTTGTGCCGTAGGCGCCATCTGGCTGTTTTTGCTCTACGTAGTGAAAATTCACGCCTTCTGGCGGTTTTATGAGCTCGATTTCATTTGCCGCACCTTTTTTTGATAGATATTCTTCCAGTTCCTGGTTGCGTTCATAGTAGCTTCTTAGCTGTGGCGAACCGTTATTTACCACAAAATATATTTCTGTCACGCCGGCTTTTATACAATCTTCTACTATGTAGTCCACGATTGGACGGTTCAGCAGCGGCATCATGCACTTTTCAATAGATTTGGACACGGGCAAACGGCGGGTGCCGTAGCCTGCCACAGGGATAATAGCTTTGGTTGGTTTCATAGAATCCCACCTAGTATATCAAACACTCCTAGCTGCGTGCCGTTTTGTGGGCAATATGTTTTAAGTACTCGTGGTAAGTCATGTAGGTTTTGGTGTCTTTGACTCTGTCTACAAACAATATGCCGTTTAGGTGGTCTGCTTCATGCTGGATTACCTGCGCGGGCAAATCTTTGTAGATTTGGTGGTGTTGAGTCCCCTTTTTATCCAGAAACTTTACTTTTATTTTTGAGTACCTCGGCACTTTAGCAAACAGTCCCGCTTTGCCCGGCCCGGTACTTATACAGCCTTCCCACATCTGTTTTTTGCGGCCAAAGGTCTCTGTTATTTCCGGATTTATAAGTACCAGGCTGAAAGGTTCGGCCTTTGGCCGGTGTTTGGTAGGCTGGATGGCAATCACGGCCAGCGCAATAGTTTCTCCAACCTGAGGCGCCGCCAACCCGATACCTAGCTTGAGCGTAGACAGCGTACTGCCCATGTCTTTTATGAGCTGTTGGATTTTGGACGACAGCGCCGCTTGCTTGGTAAGCGGTTTGGCTACTTGTCTAAGTATCGGATCTCCAAACTGCGTTCGCCTGAGCGTCTTATTTTTTAACGCGTTTTTTGTGGTCATAGTAGGCCAGTTCTTGGCGGGATTTGTCTAGTCGTTCCACGTAGCTTTCATAACGGTTGAACAGGCCGGAATACTGGGCGTTGGGAGCCAGAATTTTTAGCAGTTTGCCTTGCTCGTCCAGGTATTCGACCAGGCTGTAAAAATCACCATCGCCAGATACAACTACCGCTTTTTCATAATTGGGCAACTCTTTCATGACCCACAGCACCAGATCGGCGTCTACATTGCCCTTCACCGGCCGCTTTTCCTCCTCGTTCTTTTTGTCTTCGCCCTCACTTTTCACATTTCCCGTTTCAATTTTTTCCTGTTCCGGGCGTGGACGCGTCATATCATAAGTCGGCTTGAGCACAATCATGTAGCCGGCTTCGTGCAGCTGCTGGTACATGTTTTCAAACTCCGGTACGTAGCCAATAAACATAAAGGCTTTGGTCACGCCGTATTTATCCTGGAGAAACTTGCGGAACTTTACCCAGTCCATTTTCCAGCCGTATTTCTGGACGCCAACATTTAGGTTCTGGCTGTCAATAAACGCGTAGTTTGGCTTTTTAGCCCGCCGTCTCATGAATCAATCATAACAGCAAATGAGCCAATCTTACATGTCGCCGCAAGAAAGAATGTTGCCGTCAGGATCTTTGAACCAAACAGCTTTCATGGGTCCCATGGTATGAATATCGCCGTCGCGGGTAGTTTCGGGCAGGTCGTCATAGTGCTCAAACACTACGCCTTTGGCCTTGAGTTCAGCCACCACCGCCTCCACGTTGTCAACGGTCCAGCTAGCGTAGGTGGCCTGATTAGTACCTGCCACTTGCGATGGATAAACAAATAACTTGCCAGAACCGCTTTGGTAAGTTACACCCCAGGGCTGATCGTCAACTGCTTTCAGGCCGAGCTTACCGCCATAAAATTCTTTTGCTGCGTTTATGTCTTTGACCGCAACTGTTGGATAAATTGTTGCTTCTCCTAACATATCACCCCTCCTAATTTAAAAACTTACATATACATTATACGCCCATAAATAATCCTTCAGTCCATGGTCTTAAGCCCCTTCTGAAAAACTGATTAGTATTGGCTGAGCGAAAACCTATGCGCGAGGAGTATTTACACCACAGCCAGTTTGAGCCAGACAATGCTAGTCAGGTTTTTTCAGCTGGGGTCGGTTCTTTTGCTTCTTTTCTGCCGACTCAGAAAAGAAGTTTATAGAGCGAGCGAAGCGAGCGCAAAATGGTCTATTTTTTAAGAATCTGCTGCTTGCGAGCTTTGTTGGCCCACTCATCGGCCAGCTCATTCCCCGGGTCATCATTGTGCCCGCGTACCCACACCAGCACCGCCTGGGATTTGCGGTACAGCGGGCAGACTTCTTGCACTATATCCAAATTCTTGATTGCCCCGCCCTTTTTCTTCCAGCCGTTAGCTTCCCACGCGACCGACCATTTGGTTATGACGTTTATCCAAAACTCGCTATCAGTAAATATTTCACACATCTCGCCGCCAGAGTCTTTTAGGGCGGCAATTATGGCCAGGCCTTCCATGCGAATGTTGGTGGTCTCATGTTCTCCGCCCAGTACACCCGGTTTCATATCTTTTATAACAGCAAAACCACCCACCCCCGGGTTAGGTTCGCAACTGCCATCGGTATAATAAACAATCACGTAAGACTACTCACGAAGTCACCAACAGACGCGGCAAGCTCATCTTCATGCTCGGCATAACTATGCGTGGCATCTTTTATTAACTGTATGGCTGTGTTTTGGTTTTTAATTTTACTGACTCTGTCCACGAATTTCTCTACCGAACCGTCAACGTCCAGGATGCCTATGTCTTCTGTTCCATAGGCTATGATCGTTGGAATCTGAAGTTTGCCTAATATCACACCGCCCTTTCGTTCGCTATAAATATCAGCGCTTGAACCTTCTTCGCAAATGGTTGGGTAAGTTTGGGCTGAGATTGGGGTTTTGTCTTTCCAGCACTTGACGCCAACTAGCTCTTCGTTTTTGCCAGCTGCCATAAGTTGTTTGGCTTTTTGTAAATATTTATGGTGGCTAGAATCAGTATTTGCCCAACCCGTCATATCTGTAGGAGCCAGAAGCACCGAGGCTATAATTTCCGGATTATTTTTGCTAACAACGTAGTTTACAACCTTGCTTCCGCCCAAGCTGTGGCCTTGCAAAATGAATTTTGTTTTACCTAAGCCTTTCAAGTAATCAATAGCGCCCTGTATGTCGTAGATGCTTTCGTCGAAGATTTCAAAGCAGCTGCCGCCATGTTTCGTCCCGTTGCCTTGTTTAAAATCGCTGGCAATGCCCCGTCCTCGAGTATCTATGGTAAAAAAGGTGATGCCTTTTTGTTCGTACATTTTCCGCAAATTATCCAGAAAATAGTTTTCATAGCCATTGCCAGACATGCCGTGTATATGCACTGCTGCCGTATCACCCGCTTCATGATTCATCCAGCCTTGCAACTCGACTCCATCACTCGCCTCAAAGCGAACAAAATCTATCTTCATAACTTTAGCCATCCTCCCTCAATCATACCAGTTCTGTGCCTCAAGTTTTTAGTATTTCTATGATTTTATTGCGGGAAGTCAGGCCCCCAGTAATTTTTACTTGTGATTTCGAAACTTCAAAATAATCAGCCAGCAGCGCAATCACAGCTTTGTTTGCTTTGCCGTCCACGGCCGGTTCACGCATACACCAGCAACTCGCCAGTCAGGCTAGTCTGCACAAAAGACCCCTTTTTACTCCCCGGCTTTACCCGCACTCCCTGTTTCATAACATTACCTGGTGTTCAAAATAATAAGACCGCTTGAACCCACTATAGCCGCACTCACCTTTAACCAAAGATGCTCATTTTCTTTAAGTATGAAATAAGCGGAAATCACAACCAACACCGCCATAAAACTGCTGGAAGCGCCAACCAACGAAGCGTTGCCACTTACCTTCAGGGCGCTGACAAAAGTCAGACCTTTAAATGCATTTGTAATCCCATAGCCAATAACTTTATTGCGGTTTTCCTTTGTTCTTAGCAAGTGTATATATTTGCGCTCCGGCCAAGCCATAATAACCATCCACATAGTCTGCGAACCCCAACCCAAAACCAGATACGCGCCGTAATCTATACGAGTTAGCATCCATCTTTCATAAACAATAGCCAGCCCCAGTAACGAAACGCTGGCAAGCGCAAACAAAAGTCCGCTTGAAGGGTTTTTGCGATGATGATTGAGCTTGGGAAGAGTTGCTAGAAATGCTGACGAGATTATAACGGCCGCGCCTACCATTTGCCGCCCATTGAGTGTTTCGTGTATTAGCAAAGACGCCGCCACAATGGTGATGATAGGCGTTAAATTGTTCAAAATCGTGTACAAACCAGCGTCAACGTCTTTGCTAGCGCGAAACGCCATGACCATAATTAACGGAAACACTCCGCTGCCAGCTAACAAGAAAAACATATTTAACCAGCCAACACTTAAATCAGGTGAAGAAAAAGCAGCCACAATTAAACCCAGAGGATACAGCACGCACAAAAAGAAAAAGCCATTTATTAGTTTATTATGTTCGGAAATACGCTTAGCCAGTGAACGCCGCAGCAAATATGCCGCGGTTCCCAGCACTAAATAAATCGAAATCAGTATCTGCCAAGTCATCTTGCCCCAATCATACTTTGATTATTACAAATTCTTGCTCGCGAATTGTTATGGTTTCTTTTCTGCCGCTCTTATTTATTAATTTTGTTTCTATTTGTTTAACACGATTATCAGGTAGCCAAAACTCAGTTCCTTTGGCTGGGTGATAATGTGTAAATACATTTACCGGTAGTAACCCTAGGCCTTTTTTAACATTCTTTTCACCATGGCCGTAGTACCATTCGGAAATCATATGTGCTCCGGCGGATGAACCAGAAATTATTTTTCCTTCAAAAAGTTTCAAAAGATTCAAATTCATCTTGCTGATACTGCTGATTAATTTTCTGCTGTTCCCGCCAGCAAACAGCAACACATCGTGAACCCTAGCCTGATCTGCAAATTTGTCTTTATTGGCAATGGTGAAGTCAAATTTTTTGCCCGGGCTTGCCCATTTAAAATTTGCTTCATCCCTTTCATGCAAATAATCATATTCACTATTTTCCCTAGCAAAATACACGAGTAATATTTTTGGCTTCTCAAGACCCCCAACCATACTTTGGTAATACGTTTTATTGGCCTTAGTCTGCGGCCCCATCATCCCACCATGCAAAATATATGTAGTCATCTTATTTCAATCATAGCACTACGACTTGTAAAACCTATCCAGCTCGCCGACCTTCAACATGTGTTTTGCGCCGGCACCATAATGTCCCAGGTATTTACTTTCGGTGTACTTGAAATTCTTTATATTAGCTTCAAACGTCTCTTTTGTCTTAACGGTAATTGTGTAGTCCAGAATTTTATCTCGCCGCGCCAAATGCAGCCAAACTTTTTTATTTTTCAGTCCAGCCACGTTGGCGATTGGGTCGTATGGTTTTACCGCAGCACGCAAGTCATCAACCGTTAGTCCTCTAGCCTGCATGGTTTTACGAGTTTTTTCAGTAGCCGGCGAAGTCATCATGTTGGATGTAATATCTCCATAAGTCATACACATAACTACATGTTGTATCTCCGGTGTTTCGCGCGTGAGCCTGCCCGCCAATACCGTGCCCATACTCATACCATACGTATAAATGTGCCCTGGATTTAGCCTTTTAATCCGCTCGTATGCGTCCGCTTTAACACCGTCATACATTTTGTCGTATTCCTCAAACTCCGCCTCTAGCACTAGTTCCGTAGGGTAATCATATATCACGACCGAATATCCTTTTTTATTGAGTTGCCGTATAAACAAAGAATACTGCTCCAGCCGCGTCCCCATCGCCGTAAATACAAAGACTAGCCTGTCTGAATCAACCAGCGCCTCCCTCGCCCGGAAATTTTCCCTTTGTTTAATTTCAGTCATCGCCTCAATCATAGCATCTGAATTGCTAAAAACTTGCCATTTTGTGTGTTGCAGGTTATTATTTTGCCAAGATTTAAGGAGTTCGTATGAATAAAACTCAAGTGCCAGGATATATTCCTGAGGTTAGGCCAGAAATTTTGGTTGCGCAAGTTGACCAATGCTGGGCAGAACGCGAACAACAAGCAGCTGCATTTGCCGAGCTGGACGATTTACTGGCAGTAAGCGGCCTCGACTGCGCAGCTGGGCTACGTTTGCCGCGGCATAGTTTAGACCATGCCACACACAAGGCCGAACCATTTCCCCCTAAGGTTTTACACGAAGCAGCTGACGAGCGGGATGAAGTCCTACCTGTCAGAGCAGACGAAGAAGAAATCGATCCCGACGACCAGGAAGATTGGCAACAGGAATGGCAAAAAGAAAAGCGGGAACGTGAAGCAGAGGAAGCACGAGTGCGCGACTGTCGCGTACGTCCATACATGAAAGGCTTTGCCACTAAACCTACTGCCGAAGAACTAGAACGAGCTGTCCGGACAATGAAGTGGCGCAAGCAATCTGTAAAAGCTGCTAGCGCTCGGCGTACAACAAGCCACCTTCCATATCCTTGGCTCTCCTAAAAATACTTCAGGCTATTAAGTAATTCTAATTATTTTATTTCTGCGGTTAAGCTATCCAACTTCACTCGCTTTTGTTTTGTGGTGTCGCGGTGGCGGATGGTTACTGTGTTGTCTTTTAGCGTGTCAAAGTCCACGACTACGCAGTATGGCGTGCCGATTTCGTCTTGGCGGCGGTAGCGTTTGCCGATGTTGCCGTTGTCATCGTACATGACGTTTCCAAACTCTTTTTTCAACATTGCGTAAACTTCCTGGGCCTTTTTCACGAGTTCCGGCTTGTTTTTGAGCAACGGGCTCACAGCTACTTTTACAGGGGCCAGGTGGGCTGGCAGCTTCAGGTACACCCGCTTTTCGCCATTCACTTCATCTTCTGTATACGCAGAAACGAGCACGGCCATGATAGCGCGTTCGACGCCAAAACTTGGCTCTATCACGTGCGGTACATACGGTTTGCTCCCATCCTTGGGCCGATACTCCATGCTCTTGCCACTGTGTTTTTCTATGTTGTCCAGGTCAAAGCTGGTGCGGTAGGCCAGCCCCAGCAGTTCATCCCGTTTGTGCGGGAAGTCAAATTCAAAGTCTATGGTGCGCTTGCTGTAGTGGGCACGGTCGGCCGCAGGCACAGGCAGTTCATGTACTGAAGTTTTTGGTATGCCGATTGCGTCTAAAAATTCATAGACATTTTTTACCCATTTATCAAATTCTTTTTCCCAGTTTTCTTCCTGAACAAAATACTCTATCTCCATCTGTTCAAACTCTCTACTGCGGAACACAAAATCCCGGGGGGAGATTTCGTTCCTAAACGCTTTGCCCTGCTGAGCTATGCCAAACGGCACATCCGGATAGAAAGTATCAACTACGTTTTTGTAATTGGTAAATATCCCCTGTGCCGTCTCCGGCCGCAGATAACTGGTAGAACTTTCATCATCTACCGGGCCAACGTTCGTCTTGAACATCATGTTGAATTGACGAGGCTCCGAAAGCACCCCCCGCTTGCCACAATTCGGACATCTTGTTTGAGCATCTTGAGAGCCTTGCGCCACAACATCTGGTACTTGATCGAGTCTGAACCTCTCCTTACAATTCGTACATTCCACTAATGGATCTGTGAAAGTGTCCACGTGGCCGCTGGCCTGCCAGACTTTTTGGTTCATCAGGATTGCAGCGTCTACGCCATACATGTCGTCGCGGTCTTCTACAAACATCTTCCACCATAAGTTGCTTATATTCCGCTTCAGCGCTACGCCCAGCGGGCCGTAGTCCCACGTGCCAGCCAAACCGCCATAAATTTCAGACCCCTGAAATATAAACCCCCGGCGCTTGCACAAACTAACAATATCTTCCATTTTCACATCGCTCATCTTATCCGTAAGTATACCCCATCCCCCCTTTTTCCTCCACAAACCGTTCCACTTTTTCATGCCTTAGCATCAAATACTGGAATAGTTTAAATTAGGTGCGTATGTGGTTGGGGAGAATGGTTTGGATGAGTTGTAGGGATGGTTTGATTAGGGCTTCTACGCCTTTAACTTGCTGAAGCACGTTTGGTTTGTTGCCGCTGAAGGCGAGGCGCAGGAATTTGATGTGGTCGGCGCGGTACGAGCCTTCGGGGTGCGGGCTGAACGCCATGTCGTCATAAGAAAACAGATAATTACCGTCTTGTGCGAGCGTTTTTCCGGCAGAATCTGTCCGCAAACTGGGTGTGTGGCCGGCGATTCTAAGCAACTGAGCGCCAAACCACAGTCTTATCAGGTCTTGGTCTATTTTGGCGCTGTCCAGCGCTTCAAATGCGTTTGTCAGCAACTCAAAATATTCGGGTTCTGGGTGGTCTTCGGTAACTTTATTGAGCAGTTTTATAAGCTCATAGCCCAGCATGGTGCGGTTTATATCTTGGACTATGGTTTGGTAGTATTTGATCAGCCTGGAAGACGTCAGCGTGCACAGTTCGCCCTTGCCTTTTATATAACCGATTTCAGACACGCTAAACAGTTCTATGCCGCCGGCCATTTTGGATTTACTTTTGCGCACGCCTTTGGCCAGTGCCCGAACCTTGCCTTGGTCTGGGGTCAGTAAAGTCAGGATGCGGTCGGCTTCTTGGTAATTAGTCCGAGCCAGCACAATCGCCGGCGTTATGGTTTGTTTCATCCCGTTACAACCCACTTAACTGTCTTATGTTGATCGGCGTTTGATAATGCGTACTGCTTTCCAATCGTCAAATGATGTTCGTGAGTTTTTTGGGTTGTAACGGGATTCATACTATCGGCACAAGCTGTTTTACGGTTTTGACCAGCTGAGCGGTGCTGGTACGCGGTTTGTACAGCACGGCCTGGACTTTGAGCTGGGCAAATGACTGGGCAAAAATTTCGTCCTGAGCTTTGGCGTTGATGGTATGCACTATCACCGGTATGTGCTGCCATTCGGGGTAAGACGCCAGTTCGTATAGGAGCTCTATGCCGTTATGCACGCCCAGCTGAAGTTCCAAAACAATCATGTCCGGTACGGTGTCATCAAGCGAATCCAGCGCGCTTTGGGCACTGCGTTTCCAGACCACGCCGTAACCAGACGCTTCCAACCCCGTTTTTATGGCCTGGCCCAAAATCCTATCCGGTTCTACGAGTAATATATTCACTAAACTAATTGTAGTTGATGGCTAGGCACTAACAAAGAGCCTATGCCTGTAAGCGAGCGGTGGCGATAAGCCCGTAGGGGCGCGTGCATCTGTTCGCTGAGACGGTCGGCAATGGCCAAACCCGCTCCGCCAGCCAGGCCAAGCGATGGCACGGCCTGGGCTGCCCGCCCATGCAGTTCACGGGTCAGCTGAAGCGCGCGCTGAGACAACGCCAGATGACTGCTAAAGGCGCCGACCACAATCCCGCGTGCCGAACGGTGCGTGCCCAGCACCAGATGATGCGGTATTTCTGCGTCATCGGCGCTAGCTTCTATTAGGCTGGCGCCCAGCAAAGTTAGCATGGTCCGCAGGCTCTCACGGTGCGCCATAATTGGCACGCCTTTGCCCTGCTGGTCAATTTCTATGGTGTAATCCCACTGCCGCGCAAACGGCTGCAGCTGTATAGCCACGTCGTACAAAACCGCGCTGGTAGTTAGCGGTTCCAGTAGCAGCTTGGTCTGGTTCTGGGCATGTGTT
This sequence comes from uncultured Candidatus Saccharibacteria bacterium, assembly GCA_964593805.1. GTDB lineage: Bacteria > Patescibacteriota > Saccharimonadia > Saccharimonadales > JBBQAJ01 > JBBQAJ01. The sequence continues at coordinate 686,608 of CAZQHP010000001.1, forward strand.
TGGGCGTAGGCATCTACTAGCCTCAGGGCGTGTTCGCTGACTATGGAGATGCGCGGCAAAGCGGATTCCCCGGAAATTTCACTTAAACGAGCGATTTGCAGCAGCGGCACTTTTAGCTGATCCGCTAATGCCGTAAAAAGCTGATCTGACTGGTCTCCATACACCAAGGCACGTACCCTCGCCTTACTTACTGGAAATTATACCACTACTGAACAACAAACTTGCTACGGTACGAATTTTAGATTGGCTAATATTATATTGTTAAAATCACCTATAAATTGCTGCGATTCGGTCGAGATTTTGATGGTTTTGTCTCTGATGGGCAGTAAAATCATGCTGTTTTTTTGGCCTTGGTTGATTTCGCCGTCCACCCTAGCACCGGTTACTCCCGGAACGTTTTTTGCTACAAACGGCGTTACTGTGACCTTGCCGGATTTTACTTTGCCGTCAAACTGTTTCATTTCTTGCTCGTATGACTGGCTGCTCACCTGCACGCGCAGCGCAAAAGCTGTCTGGCTCTGCACGCCCGGTACGAAATTGGGATGGAAATAGCCGTCGACCGGCATCGCAGCGCGGTCTGCTTCTACCACGTAGGCACCCCACGTCTTCGGATAGTTTATACTCAGACTGCCGTAAGCCGCCGGGCCTTGGTAAGTTTTGAGCGGATTTTTTTCTTTTTCTAAGAACTCGTTATCTTTTCTGGTAGATTCTTGTTGGATGGCTATTTCTACCGCTTTGGCCGATTTTTGATCTGAATTGGCTTTATAATCTTGCCGGCTGGCGTAGGCCCATAGTCCAAAACTTGCCGCGCCTAGAAATAACAATATAAAAAGCACCAGCGCCACTATTAGTCCGAGAGAACCGGCTTTTTTGTGCTTAGCCGGCATCTGCGCCGGGTGTCCGGCTGGTGTGGGATACGGTTGAAACGGCTGATTGGTTTGGGAAGGAGGCATAATGCTAATGGTAACGGAGTCGGCGGCAATTTTCAACCTGCCTGCCGGCCGGCAGGCGTCTTTTACACGTATCAGTTGTAAATATAGAGGAAAAGCCCGTTCATTTCGTTGGCTGGTTGTTTGTCTGGAATCTCAAAAGCAAAGCTTACCAGTTTGACTTTGGCGGTAATGTCTTGGGTAATTTTTGTATCCAATTTTTTCATATAGGGATTTAGTAAAAACACATAGATTCCATCTGTTACGGGCAATTTGTGGCGCCAGTAATTCGCCCAATGAACGGTTATATATTTGCGGTATTTCCAGTTGGTTAGCTTGCTCCATACAACCAGCACTGGGTTAAGCTCGTAGCCTATGGCGTAGATTCCCCGCTCTGCCGCCGCCCGCAGTATCCGTCCGTCGCCGCTACCCAGTTCCAAAAGCGTCTGCCCTGGCCTAAGGTCAAGTAAATCCAGCGCATCAACTGTCCTGGCTTTGAGCGTGGGTAAAAAAGGCGCTCCAAACACAACCACAAAGCTAAATATCAAAACAAAAAACACCCCTATCAGTAATAACCAGGTCATTTTTTAATAGACTCAATCTCATTTTTGGCGTTTTGCAGGTAATCTTCCAGCTGTGCAATCAGTTTTTGGCCTCGCTTGTACAAATCTAGCGCTTTGTCTATGTCCAGTTCGGCCGATTGCAGTTCTGACAATACGCCGTCTAATTCCGCTTGGAGTTCGCGATATGGTTTTTTGGCTGTCATAACTATAAGTTTACCTTATTTACCGTCGCCCGCGCCGAACCGTCATGCATCTGAATAGAAACTTCCGACCCGGGCTTTATAAACTTGATGGATTTTATGACTTTCCCGCCAGCCCGAAGCACCGCGTAACCCCGTCTTAGCGCCGCTTCTGGATTTAACGCCTCCAGCAAATCAGCCTGTCGGGCAACGGTTTGGGCGGCCGCCAAATAAGCCTGTTCCAAAAAGTGCCTGAGTGCTTTTTTGGTTTCTTTCAAATTCCGCGAGTCAACTTCTAGATTCTGCCGCACAATCTGTACCATAGATTTACCAACTTCACTCAGACGCTGTAACTCGTCTCTCTTATCGGGTACAAGCAATTGTGCGGCATTGCTGGGCGTGCTGGCTCGCAGGTCTGCCGCCAGTTCTGCCAGGCTTGTGTCTACTTCGTGCCCGATTGCCACCAGCGTTGGTATACGGCTGGCCGCAATAGCTCGTACGACCTGTTCGGCCCCGAACGCCGCCAAATCATCGGCGCTGCCGCCGCCGCGCGTTATTACCAGCACTTCTGGCGGCTGAGACAGCTGGTTTATGGCGTCTATGGCTCGTACAATGTCCGCCACAGCTGGTTCGCCCTGCACTTGCACATCATAATGCAGAACCTGCACGCCGCCCCAGCGTTCATTTAGTATTTTTACAAAGTCAGCGTAGGCCGCCGATTCTTTGGACGTGATCAGGCCAACCGATTGCGGTGCGAATGGCACAGGCCGCTTGCGGGATGATTCAAACAAACCTTCTTTTGTAAGCTTTGCCATCAGTAAATCTGCCGCCCGCTTCAAACTGCCCTTGCCCACCGGTGTAAGTGATTGCAAGTTCAAACTAAAGTTGTATAGGGGGTGCATGCGTGGACTGGCCACAATCCGCACCATCATGCCTTCTTCAATCGGTCCCGGCAGCATATACACGCTGCCAAAACACTTCACGCTGGCCGTTTCATCTTTTATATCAAAATACACCCATTTGCCGCGACTAACCCGCACATTTGCCAGTTCGCCCTCTATGGTTACCAGCGGATAGGCGAACTCTAGCGTCTGGTTCAGCACCGCCACAAAGTCAGAGGGAGTAAAAACAAGTTCCATTGCAATAACTTTAACACCGAAAACAATGCGGCGCACGCCTGTGGCTTGCTTTCGCCCATACTTTCTTGTGTTGACAAGAAAGTAGGCAAAGAAACAACGCCATGGGCCGCGAAACATGATTGTCCCCATAACCAGCCAACTACCGCGCCGGGACGACAAGGCCCCCGACTTTAACTTGGGATGGTCGGGGACAAGTCCCAGCTCTATTCGGCAGTTGTCTGAAGGCGTGCATCAGTTTCTTGAATGGCGGGAACAAGCAGAGTCCCGCATATGCGGGGCGGTATTATATAATCCGCCTATGGCGGATACCTTGGTCTTGTCCGGGCTCTGGAGGTTCCTGATGATGGAGTTGTCAAAGCCACAATTAGAGAGAGGAGTTACTGCGTAAGCAATAACGACGAGCATTGTGGTGTTTGACAATGGAGGCATCAAGAACTGGAAGTGGCTGTCGCTCTTTTTGCATACTTTTTCTTCGATAAGAAAAAGTATGGCGTACAGCGGGCGAAGCGCGCGCGGAAATTATTCTTCTATTTTTATAGATTCTTTGATTTCTTCGGCGGGCGTGTCGGCATGCAAGTTTTTTTGGTAGAAATAATAGCCTGGAGGCAGTTGCACGCTCATATTTACCACGCGGTACATAATAGTTACCGGCAAACTCAGCGCGGCCGGTACGCCGCCAGCGGCCAGCACGGCTGTCATCAGGCCTTCGTAGATGCCAATACCGCCGGGGAGTATGGAAATCAGCCCGGCAAAGTTGGCGACGGCATAGGCCAATATAACCGCTCCGGGGTTTACTAAGTGCCCAAACCCCAAATAGACCACGTAAATAGCGCCCATTTCTGTTAGGTTTGCCACTAAAGCATACAAAAGCGGCATCCTGAGCACGTGCAGGTTGCGGCGGATATGCATGTAGTTTTCGTGCAGTTCATGAAACGTATTGCGGGCGGTTTCTATGTTGAATGTCTCCGGATGGCCGCGGCGCACAACGTGAATTATCCGGTTCAAAATCTTAGTAATACTAGTAAAAAAACTATCTATGCGCCTTTTACTCCCAACCACAAACACCAAAGCGGAGGTACCAATAAATAAAAGTGTTGCCAGCGAGCCAGCCACCAAAAGTATTAGGTCATTGGCCTGACCGCCCAGCGCCAAAGCCAGCAGCCCCACAAACAACATCACCTGAAATGATATAAAAATCAGAATAAAGCGCATCAGCTGTACCAGCGTGGCTTGCGCCGTAGAAATCTTTTCGCTTTTCAGCCTTAGGCTCAAATATGAAAAACCGCTGACTCCGCCGCTTGGGAAAACACTGTTTACAAAGTTTAATTCCAAACTTAGCCGTACCATAGACCGGGTCCTAAAACGTTCGCCCAAAACCCTGAACAAACCTTGGTACAGCTTTCCCTGTGCCAGATGATTGAACAGTTCCAGCGGGATTACCAAAAGCACTGCAAACATGTTTACGTTGCCAAAGTTTTCCAACGTATCGCTTAACTGATGCCTAACCGCGTACGCCAAAAACCCCAGCGCTCCCAAAGTCAGGATAGTTAACGCTATTTTCCAGCGGCGCTGCCGCTCTTTATCGCTCATTAGAGCCTATTATAGTTATACTAGTGTCATGACACAATCCATCGCGATTTTAGGCCGCCAGCCTGCGCTTGGTTTGGCTGAACTGGAAAGCCTATATGGCGCAAACAAAATCACCCCCCTCGGACTTCAGGCCGCGCTGATTGACGTTGACCCTTGCCTGCTGGCTTTTGACCGTCTCGGCGGCTCTGTGAAGTTCGGCAAGCTACTTACTACTCTGGATACAACTGACTGGCGCGAGATTGAAAAATTCCTAGTCAGCGTATCACCCGGACATTCCGAAAGTATGCCAGAGGGTAAAATGCAGCTGGGTCTGAGTGTAATTGGACTGGAAGTAACCCTCAAACAACTGCAAATCACCGGCCTGACGCTCAAAAAAGCCATCCGGCAAACCGGACGCTCGGTGAGGCTCATCCCAAACAAGGCACTGGAACTAAACACCGCCCAAGTTCTGCACAACCACCTGACCGGCCCAACCGGCTGGGAACTATACTTCATACGTGATGGCCAGCGAACAGTTGTGGCTCAAACCATAAAAATCCAAGACATCGAAGCCTATGCTGCCCGCGATCAAGCCAGACCAAAGCGTGACGCCCGCGTAGGCATGCTGCCGCCTAAACTAGCCCAGATAATCATTAACCTAGCGGTGGGACAATTACCCGAAGACAAACTGGCTTCAATCTGTGAAATCCCGGCCGACCAGACAATCCCGCGCCCCCAATTAGACCAAACCATACTAGACCCTTTCTGCGGCACCGGCGTGGTACTCCAGGAAGCGCTGCTGATGGGCTATGAGGCACAAGGCAGCGATTTGGAGCCTCGAATGGTCGAATACACAGACGCAAATTTGTCATGGCTACAACTACAAAATGCTCGTTGGCAGGTGAAAACCGGCGACGCCACAAATCACGCCTGGGAAGGCTTTGACTTCGTAGCCTGCGAGACATATCTGGGCCGTCCATTTTCGGCTCTGCCTGCCCCAGCTGAACTACAAAAAGTTATTCAAGACGTTGATACGATTCACAAAAAATTCCTGCGAAACCTTGCCCGCCAGACCAAACCAGGTTTTCGGGCTTGTATTGCCATACCGGCTTGGAAAACGCCACACGGGTTCAAACACCTCAAAGTACTTGATTCTCTCGAGGAACTAGGGTATACTCGTACGAGTTTTGTTCACGTGGACAACCGGGACTTGATTTATCACAGACCTGAACAAATTGTCGCCCGTGAACTAGTAGTATTAACCAGGAAATAACATGTCACACGTCAAAGCTGGTGGAACCAGCAAAAATAATCACGATAGCCCCGGCCAGCGCCTAGGCGTCAAGCTGTTTGGCGGCCAGAGCGTCAAAACTGGCCAGGTCATTGTACGCCAAACCGGCTCAACCAAACGCGCCGGCAACGGAACCTTTCTGGCTCGTAACTTCACCATACACGCCGCCAAAGACGGAATCGTAAAGTTTTCTCAACGAAGAGTCCGCCACTTCACTGGCCGAACCACCTACCGCACCGAAGTCACCGTCGAATAAAGTTTGATTACTGTTCGTAAGGCTTAGATTTTGGGCCAGGTATTGGACCATCCATAGTGTTCAGGTCACCTAGCTTTTGCATACGCTCAACTTCTGCGCGTGTTCTGGAAATGGCGCCTTCGTCTACTGGACGCACAGCCGCATCTTCAACTTTAAGGTGTTGTTCAGGTCCCCTGCCAAGCAAATGGTCAAATTCACCCGACTGTACTGCTGGGATTTCTGGTTGTTCTGGTTGTGGAGCTTGATTTGGGTTTGGCATTTTTTTGTTTCCAATATTACTTTTACGATATTAATAATAGCATAAGCGCGTTAATTAGTCAACTTGATGTGTCAGTTTTGTGTGTATCAAACAAACCCTCGTCGAATAATTTTACCAGTGCTTTTGCACGCTCAACTATGGCTTTGCTGGTTTTTTCCCTATCCCGTAATCCCATAGGCGTTTTGGGGTCAATAATTCGGCTGGCTGTTGATTCGTCAAGCCCCCGAAGCTTTTCAAAATACTCTGCTACTTGTTCTCGATTTTCATCCGTAATAAAGGGTTTGAGACCATATCCATAACCAAGTTCGGTATCTTCCGACAAACTTGCCCGCATAGCTTGTTCATGAGTATCAAATTGGCCTTTTCCAGATACTTTATATGGAACGAATGTTGACATCCCGAGGTCCTGCGCATAATGCATGCCGGACTGCTGATCAACGATGCCTTGGTGGCTGCCATCACCAAAACTGCCGATGACCCAGTTAAATACATTCCGAAAGTCCAAGTCAGCCTGGTTACTAATTGCCCGCCGAGCAGTCTTTATGTCCTCCGGCATGGGCAGGCTTTCAACTCGTTTTTGAGCGTATAAAGGGTCTCGGGCATGCTCATACAAATGATACGAAAGAGCGTGCGGAATAAATCTATACGCCAATCGTGCCTCGCCAACAGCAACCCCTAAACCCTCCCCCTGGGGTATAACAAGCTTTGTCTCCGGAACTGGGTATCCGAGATATCTGGCTATCTGGTAAGCTATGACTTCATGCTCATCAGTTTGTTTGTTATGTGTCATTTGAATCACGTCGTTAAGACCCTTTGGCGCCTTTAGAAGCCAGTCATCGCCAATTTCATCTTGTACAACGTGAAATTCAGAGCCTGTTTGACGCGACAAGTCAGGGTCATTTTCTTTTACAAAGTGTTCTTGCTTCGGGCTTGGCGAAAAACTTGTTGGCTCAAAACCAAGTTTTTCATCAAGCTGCGGGTCATTTTCAAGTAATTCAATTGCGGACTTAAGCTCGCTATCTGTTTTTGTGAATGGAGTTCCCGCCCAGTGAATGTATTTATCTATATCCTGCGCAATGTCAATTACAGGATCATGTGGTGCAACCTCAGCCCCTTCATGTTTAATGCGACCTACAACTGCCCCTACTATACGAGCAACACGACCACGTTGTATGGCAGGGTCGACACTTTGTTCAACAGTAGGCTGAATTGTTAACTGATTGGGTTCCGTCATTTTTGTGTGTGTTTAACAGATATAATAATAGCATAAGCTTTGTATTAAGTCAACTCGGTGTTAGCGTAATTTTCTGAGCGGAGGGGTGCTGGTGTTTTCTATTATGCTACGTAATGTATTTGCCAGCATTACAGAAGCCGAAAACTTCTTTGCCAGGTGCGCTGGCGGCCTCTGTGCGTCTAGGTCCGAAACTGCATGCAGAACAGGTGCGGAGCTTTCAACAGGCTGCGCTTCGACTGGAGGCACTAAATACAAAACCGGCTTTTCGGGGGGCACTTGCTGCGGTATACCCGTCCACTTAAAGTAATGCGAACCATCAATGTTACTAGCCATGCTTTAACATTAACGCACTAGCCGCGGCTTTGAAAGACTAGAAAGCGTTTCTAGTTCAATAATCTGCCCGAACGAGGCGTTTTAGTTCGCCGTGTCCTGCTCATAATATCTAGTATTTCTCTTGTAGATAGCTCTGGCGGTTGGTTTGCCGCCAGCTTGCCCAGAACTTTGGGGGTTTCTGTAATTTCTGGTGGGACGCCTGCTGATCCGACCGAAGCCTCAACGCCCATTGGTTCGCCAACTATTTGCTGAAAAGGAGTTTCAGCTGCTTGAACAGGTATTTGTGGTGAGCCTGGGGCTTTGTCGCCCGTGTTTATTGCCATAATTAAACATTAGCATATTTGTGGTAAATTTGCAATACCCTGCCCCTGTTAGCTATAAACCTAGATGGGATTTGATGCGGTCTACTACGTCGGCTATTACTACTTGGGATTTGACCAGGTAGTCGTCCACTCCCAGGGATTCGGCGCGCTGTTTGTCACTGTCCTGGCTGAGCGCCGTTAGCATGATAACTTTTACATTGGTAGTTTCCGGCGTGTTGCGCAGTATGTCCAGCACATCAAAGCCGCTGACTTTAGGCATCATGACGTCAAGCAAAATCAGGTCTGGTTTGTACTCTAGCGCCGATGCCAGCGCGTCTTCGCCGTTTGGCACCCGCTTAAGGTCAAAGCCCTCGGCTTGCAAACGAGTTTGGTAAACACTTGCCAGCGCGTCATCGTCTTCTACGAGCAAAATTTTCTTTGGGTGGGCTGGTGGTGATGCTTGTTGTTCGTCCATAGTGCTCATGGTACATGAGCAATGTTCAATTATCAATGTTCAATTATCAACGTAAAGACACCTATGATTGCATTAAATGACTAAAACATGCCGCATTCATTGATCATTGAAACTTGAGCATTGAGCATTATTTTCCAAGTATGGCTTGGATAAAGCCGTCAAACATAGGGTGCGGACGGTTGGGGCGGGATTTGAATTCTGGATGAAACTGGCTGGCTAGCAAAAACGGATGGTCAATGCCTTCGATGATTTCCACCAAATTATTGGCTGGATTAACACCGGTAGCCCGAATACCCCAGGCTTCGTACTGGCCGCGGTAGCTGTTGTCGCATTCGCCGCGGTGGCGGTGGCGTTCCACAATCTTTGTCGTGCCATAAACTTTGGCCGCCAAACTGCCTTTTTCTAGCACGCAATCGTAATCGCCCAGGCGCATGGTGCCGCCGGTTTGCAGCTTGCCTTTCTGGTCTTGCATAGTATTAATCACCAGGTTTTTGCCGTCCGGATTTAGTTCAAAAGTTGTGGCGTCGGCAATGCCGGCGTTACGAGCCGCGGCAATCACTCCCATCTGCAAGCCCAGGCAGAGTCCTAGGTACGGCGTTTTGGTTTTGAGCACATACTGGGCAGCTTTGATTTTGCCTTCCAGGCCGCGCTGGCCAAATCCGCCGGGAACCACAATGCCATCGTAGCCTTTGAGCACTGGTGCTATATCCGTGCCTGGGGCGTCATATTTTGAAGCGTCAATCCAGTGGATGTCTATTTTGGCGCCGTTGTGCCAGGCCGCGGCTTTGAGCGCTTCAAATACCGACATGTAGGTATCCGTATTGTCCATGTATTTGGCTACAAAGCCAACTTTTATGTCTTGTTTATGATTGGTGGTGGCCTTTTCTACCACCGCTCGCCATTTTTTCAGGTGCGGTTTTTTGGCCTTGAGTCCAAGGTTTTTCACCAAAACGTCGGCTATGCCAGTGTCTTCCAACGTCAGTGGTACTTCGTAGATGGAGCGAGCGTTTGGCAATGGCGCGATAGCTTTTACCGGAACCCCGCTGAACAAACTAAGTTTTCTAATTGCCGACACGCTAGCTGGCTTTTCGCTACGGGCTACCAATATGTCGGGCGCTATTCCCAGACCGCGCAAATCCCGCACCGAATTTTGCGCCGGTTTGGTTTTGGTTTCATTGCTCGCGCCCAGATATGGCAGGTAAACTACATGCACGTAGGCGCAGTGTTCTAGCCCAACTTTTATACCTAGTTCACGTATGGCTTCCACAAAAGCCAGCGATTCGTAGTCGCCGACCGTACCGCCGATTTCTACAATGTGTACATCGTAACCTTCACCAGCTTTAATTATCCAATCTTGGATAGCCCCGGTTAGGTGCGGGATAATCTGCACGTCGTCGCCGTCAAATTTGCCTGCTCGTTCGTCTTGGATAAGTTTTAGCAGCACCCGGCCAGCCATGAGGCTGCTGGCGCTGGTCATTTCTTCGTCTACAAAGCGTTCATAATGGCCGAGGTCCAGGTCTGTTTCGGCACCGTCTTTAGTCACAAAACATTCGCCGTGTTCGCGCGGATTTAGTAACCCCGCATCTACATTCAAATACGGGTCGCATTTTTGCAGATTAACTTTGAGCCCGCGGGCTTTTAAGAGGTTTCCAATCGAGGCGGCTGTGATACCCTTGCCGAGTCCGGAAAGCACACCACCTGTAACAAATATAAATTTTGTCTGGCTTTTCGCCATACCTCTAACCGCCCTCTTATTTATTACCTGTAGATACTACCTTACTTCTCTCGCTTAAGCAAGAGAAGAATTATTTTGAAAGTTCCGCTTTGGCAGCTTCTAGCTGGGTGTCGGTGCCGGTTTTGAACTTTTCTTCGTCTAAGTCTACTTCGGTGTCTGGTTTTATGCCGTCTTTATTGATGTTTATGCCGTTTGGCGTAAACCATTTCGCTATGGTCACCTTCAGTACGCTGCCGTCGCCCAGCTGTTCCAACTGCTGAACGCTGCCTTTGCCAAAGGTTTTGGTACCGAAGAGTTTGGCAACCTTGTGGTCACGCAGCGCGCCAGCGGTGATTTCACTGGCGGAGGCAGAGCCTTCGTTTATCAGCACTACGGTTGGTATGCCTTTCAAAACAGCGTCGCCTTCGGCTTTATAGGTGCGGACGACTAAACTGTCGCGCTTTTCTTGTAGTACGGTTTTGCCTGGTTCCAGCCACAAACTACTGACGTCAACCGCGGCGTCCAGCAATCCGCCGGGATCATTGCGCACGTCCAAAATTACACCTTTGACATTTTTTTGCTTAAATTCGTTTGCCGCTTTTGTAGCCAGCTCTACCGTATCGTCCCCATAACGTGAAAGTTTGATGTAGCCTATGTTGCCCTCCAGAATCTTACTCTCCACGCTCGGGATGGTGATGGTGTCGCGGGTAATTTCCAGGTCTATTTGCTGCGCTTTGTTGCGCACAACCTTAAGCTTCACGTTTGTGTCTTTTTGGCCGCGGATTTTATTTACCGCGTCGCCAATAGATATACCAGCGGTAGACGCGCCGTCAACTTCTATAATCACGTCTTTTGCCTTCAGCCCCGCCCTTTCGGCGGGGAAACCGGAAATCGGAGCAATCACCACGATGTTTCCCTGTTCATCTTTGCCCAGCTCAGCACCAATGCCGCTAAAAGTGCCGGTTAATTGGTCGTTGAACTCTCTGGCGGCGTCTTTGTTCATATATTCGGTGTACGGGTCGCCAGTGGCGGCCGCCAAACCGGCTTTTAGGCCGTCTAGTAGCTTCTGGCCTTCCAGCTGGCCGTCAAAGTCGCGTTTTAGCGTGTCATATACCTGTTCTACTGAGCTGTAGTCCAAGTTGGCTGGCAAGCCTTTTTGGATGCTTTTGCGAAACAGCTGGTCGCTAGAGAGCATAATCCGGCCGCTGCCAACACCTAACCCGGTTATAAATATAAGCCCGGCAGCGGCAGATACCGCGAGCGTTTTTAAAATCTTGCTTTTTGGCTGCGGTTTTTCAGGTACCGGATTTTGCGGCTCCACGTTGTCCCCCCTCGGTAATTTTCTAAAAATCAGACCATCACATTATACACGACGGCAGCCAGCGGACAGCCAAGAGCTGTCAGCTTTTAATTTTTCTAACCCGCGGTCGCTAGTTGAAGTAGATATAAGTTAGACCGCTGCCGCTGATGGTCATTTCACTGTAATGCCCAGCCAGATCGTAATTGTACTGGCTGACGCGGATGTAGCCGTTGTCGTAAACCGCTTCCACCCACATGGCGTGTCCATAGTAGCCACTCAGAGATATCGCTACCGAACCGGCTCTTGGCGTGGAACCCGTGGGTATACCATCTGCCGCCGCGCTAGCGGGCCATTGATTGGCGTTGCCGTGGCCGCCCCAATAAGGCATGTGCCCGTAGGCCTCATAAACTTTCCAGGCGGTATAGCTCACGCATTCCCGGTTGTACATACCCCATGGGTCAATCAGGCTGTCTTGAGACGCATTGTCTAGGTAGGCTGGATAGCCGCCGTGGTTTGGATCACCGGCTTCAGCTGTACCGCCAAGCCGGCGGTTGGCAGCCGCTTGCTGAGCGCGCAAACTCGCAATACTGGCGCTATTGGCTTTGATTTGGGCGTTATACTGGTTTTTCTGGTCTTGGGTGTAAGCCAGCAGGCCGCTTTGCTGGGCTTGCGCGCTACCAAGCTGCTGGTTCATGGCTTGCTGATCAGCCAGTAGTTTTTCTACTTGGGTCTTCTGCTCGCGCAACTGAGCTTTGAGAGCATTGACTTTGTCTAGCGTGTTTCTAATCTTTTGTTGGACAGTATCACGGTACTGTTGCTTGTCCAGAAATTCACTGAGGTCTTTGCTAGAAGCTAACATTTCTAGCGTACTGATATGGCCTTCTATATAAACTGCTTTGATATTTTCGCTCAAAAAATTCTTCTGCTTGGCCAGTTCGACTTCAGCCGCGGTAATCTGATTTTGCAAGTCGTCGCGCTTGGCTTCGTTTTCGCGTATTTGCTGCTGGATTGCGTTAATCTGGGCTTGGAGGCGGTCAATTTCTCCCTGATAGCTGTCTGCCTGGATTTGCAACTGGTTTACGGTAGCTTTTTTCTGGTTGCTATCGGCTTGGATCTGTTTGATTTGCTCGTCAAACTGGTCGGCAAGTGCCAGTGGTGAAATAACAAAACTAGCGCCTAGCGCCACGGCGGCGGCGAGCATCAAAAGGCGCTGTTTGAATTGTGTTTTTTTACTTTTCACTTTTTGTTTGGTTTTAACCATAAACATCATAGCATATCCCCACTCTTATTTCAATAGTTAGCAAGCCCGCCCAAACTTCTTGAATGGGCCTTTTTTGGTCTTATCGGTGTACTTTTATTTACTGGATTTAAATTTGAGGTAGCGCCGCGTAGCAATGGCAGAAGATACGGCACCTATGAGTATACCAATTCCCAGCTGAGCTGCCAAAATTACCCAAAAATTCTGACGGAAATAATTATTGGCAAAACCAATATCTAGCAGGCCGAAATTACTAGCCGCAAAAGCCGAAGCCGACACCAAAAATAACGAGTTCACTAACGTCAGCGAAAACACCGCCGAAACAATACCGTAGATGATAGTCTCTACCACGAACGGGCCGCGAATATAACCCGTACCAGCGCCAAGCAAGCGCATAATCTGCAGTTCGTCGCGACGATTAAAAATGGTCATGCGGATGGTGTTAAAGATAATCAACATAGAAACTACCGCGAAAATTAGTACCCCAACCAGCCCGGCTTGGCGCAAAAAATTGGTGCTGCGCGTAATGTTGTCTAGGGCGACTTTTGTTTCGCCAGAGTAAGACGTTTTAGCCGACTGCAAATCGCGGATTTCTGGTTTGTCCAGATAGGTTTGAATAGTTTGCAGTTTGTTAGGATCCACGGGTTTGACGTGTATGGTAGCCGGAAACGGATTGTCAACTTGGCTGATCGCTAGCTGGAAGCTTAGATTGTCGTCGGTGGGTTTCTGCTGCTGGGTAAGCACATCGTCTTTGCTTAAATATTCCACGCTTTTGACGTTCTCAACGTTTTTTAGGTCGCCAACTAATTTGTCTTTTTGCTGCGCCGTGACCGTGTCTTTGAGAAAAACCGAAACATTAATTCTGTCGGTAATTTGGTGGATGGTATTTGTAAGCGTGGCATTGGCAATCAGCGAAAACAACACGATAGTAAGTGTAATTACCATGACGGCAATAGCCGCAATAGCCAGCGTGGCGTTGCGGATAAAGTTCTGCGCGCCGGCTTTTATGATACGGCCGAACGTAATCAAACGGTGGTTCATTGTTTTGGCGCCTCTTTGTTATAAGCGCCGTTGGCGCGGTCGCTGATAATTCGGCCGTCTTTTATGGTTATAACGCGCCGCTTGAGCTTGTTTACAATGTCTTGGTTATGGGTAGTCAGCAGGACGGTTGTGCCGTAACGGTTGATTTTTTCTAGTATTTTTATAATATCCCAGGCGTATTTAGGGTCTAGGTTGCCGGTGGGCTCGTCGGCAATCAAAATCTTTGGCTGGCGCACGATTGCCCGGGCAATCGCCACCCGCTGGCGTTCGCCGCCAGACAACTCCAACGGCATGCGCTTTTCCTTGCCTTTGAGCCCGACTATGTCCAGCACCCTGGGAACGGTGTGTTTTATTTCGTTATTACTGTTGCCTACAATTTCTAACGCAAAGGCTACGTTTTCAAACACATTTTTACCCTGCAAAAGTTTAAAATCTTGGAAAACTACGCCGATTTTGCGCCTGAGCAATGGGATGTCTTTGTCTTTGAGCTTGTCGTAATCAATCCCGCCAATCACGATTTTGCCGCTGGTTTGGCGTTCTTCTCTGGTCAAAAGTTTTAAAAGCGTGCTTTTGCCTGCCCCGCTAACACCGATAATGATTACGAATTCTTTGGGCTCCACATGCAAACTGACGCGGTCAAGCGCCGTGGAATTGCGGTTATAAACTTTTGTTACCCTATCTAATAAAATCATGCTGGCTCATTAAGTATACCAAAAGCGCCTTGCCTAAAGGCAAGGCGCTCATAGCTAAGATCTGTTGTCAGCTTATAGAGCTCCGTTACCAGCGTCTTCACCTTCAGCGGGGGCTGCTGGTGCGGCTGGATCTTCGGATGGCTCTGGCTCGGTTGGCGGCTCTACCGGCGGCATCGCCGGGTCAGTTGGTGGTGTTGGCACTACTGCTGGGTCGTCTTGTGGTGCTTGTGGATCCATAGTTTCTCCTATTCCTATTTATTTTGACGAACTATTTGTAATGCTAGCAATATACTTATGCTTTGTCAAACTTACCGATAGTATGTTCTAAATAAGCGGTGATGAAATCGTCTAAATTGCCGTCTAGCACGGCTTCGGCTTCTGTGGTGACATGGTTGGTGCGCAGATCTTTGACTTGCTTGTAGGGATGTAGCACATAGCTGCGTATCTGATTGCCCCAGGCAGCTTGTTCGTTCGGGCCCTTTAGTTCGCGCAGGTCTTCGGCGTGCTGTTCAATCTGTAGTTGCGCTAATTTGGAACGCATGATGGTCATGGCGGTTTCTTTGTTTTGCAACTGTGAACGTTCGTTCTGAATAGCTATGACAATGCCAGTTGGCAAGTGGGTTATACGAACGGCTGAGTCCGTGGTGTTTACTGATTGGCCGCCCTTGCCGCCGCTGCGATAAACGTCTATTTTCAAATCTTTTTCATCTATGTTTATGTCGTCTGGCTTATCAATTTTGGGCATTACTTCTACTTTGGCAAAACTGGTTTGGCGCAGATTATCGCTGTTGAACGGACTCAGCCGCACCAGCCGATGCACGCCGTGTTCTCCCTGCAATTTGCCGTAAGCAAATGGTCCGTCAATCTCAAATGTCACGCTTTTTATACCTGCTTCTTCCCCGTCAGACTGATCCACGGTAGTAACACCGAATTTTTGGGCTTCACAGTAGCGCACATACATGCGCAGCAGCATTTGCGCCCAGTCCTGAGCATCGGTGCCGCCAGCGCCAGCGTGAATGCTCAATATAGCCGCGTGGTCGTCAAATTGGCCGCTAAAAAGCAATTCTGTTTTTTGCATATCATACTGTTTTTGCACCTGCTCGAGCTGGTTGCGAAGATCCACCTCCAGAGAGGCATCATTCATTGCCAGCAATTCCTGGCTTTCTTTGACGGACTTTTCCAGATCACGCCATGGTTTTATGCGCATTTCTAGTACTGACTGTTCTTTCATTAGCGCTTGTGCCCGACTCTGGTTCTCCCAAAGTTTGGGGTCGCTGGTTTCGCGCTGAAGGCTAAGTAATTCCTGTTCTAAAGCATCTACTTTTAATCTTACTAAAGCATCAGCAATAGCTGTAGCCAGTTGGTTCGCTTGTTTTATTAGGTCTTGCATTGCTACTAGTATATAACTACTTAACCCATAAGGAACGTAGCGTATCGATCAGCTGCTCGCGGAGTTCTTTGTTGGCGGTACCCAAAAAACCGGCCCCCCAGCGTGGACGAGCAAAAAATTCATTGGTGATATCTACAATTTGCTCCTTGGTAATCGCTTTTATGCGCTCCGGAACCAGATAATAATCTTCTACGAAGTCGTCAAAGAAATAACGCCCGCTATACCCCGCCGCCGTACCCGAAACGGTTTGGCCGCTGCGCTGGTAGCGTCCGAGCAGGTATTGCTGGGCGGCGGCAATGTCCGTCTGCGTTATCTCTCCGTTGCAGACTGCACGAATTTCTTTGGCAATGATGGCAAAGAGCGCGGGCGCGTTGATGGCGGTGACCTGCGTGCCAAACCACCAGTTGGTTGCGCATTTAGTCTGCAAATAATTGGAGCTCATACTATATACAAGTCCCTTTTCACGGGCTTCACCCAAAATCCGCGAGTGTAGGGTTTCCGTCAGCATGGTATTTACTAATCCCAAGGCGTCGGCTTCGTCCTCATTTAGCCGCCGATCAATAAATGTATCCAGGTAAAAGTGCATGTTTTCTACCGTACGGTTGGCGATATACAGCGGCTCTTTGAGCCCTTTGGGCCGTTCGTTGGGCAGGGCAATTCGCGCCCTACCCTTTGGTAAAGACAACGTTTCCAGCAGTTCGGTGATTAGTAGTTGGCGAGCGGCTGTCAGCTTGCCGGCTATTACAAAGCGCATATTCTGGGTAAAATGCGTTTTGGCGTAGTGCTCGCGGATATCTTCTACTGTGACATTTTTCATCTGCTTTACGCGTTCTTGGTCAGTTAAAACTTTGTAGCCGTACTGCTGCCGGAGCGCCAGGCTCAGATGGCGGAAGTGGTTGTTGGATCGGCCGGTCATTTCTTCACGCACGTTGCCGTATTCAGCTTTGAATTCATCATCTAGAAACAGCGGCTTGCTGATAGCTACCAGCAACAATTTGGCAATTCGTTCCCACTCAAAATCAGCGCATTCGGCTTCATAGGTTATGTCGTAACTGCCGGTGCTGGCGTTGCAGTAGGCGCCGTTTTTTTCAAACTCCGCCTGAAAAGCGCGGGCCCTAGGAATCTGTTCGTTGGCGCCAAGCAAAAGATGCTCCATCAGGTGGGCGGTTTCCCATTTGTCTGGCGGGCACAGAAAGTCTCCCGCCCGGAAATTGATTTCCAGGCTCATAACGCTGGCGCCAGGCACGTGGACAAATAGCCCTTTGGCGCCGTTTTTTAATGTGATTTCACTAGCTGTGTGGCGCATTATTTGCGTTTCTTGTGTTTGGCTTTGGCTTTTCGCTGGCGCTCTTGCTTGCGGGCCTTCTTTATCTTGTCTTTGTCGCGGCTTTTGGCCGCTGAAGCCACTTTTAGCGGTACGAAATCAGTTTCTTCAAACTCGTCGGCCTCCACGATTTGATTGGCGTTGTCTATAGAACGACGAGCCGCTCTAGTAAGCTCTGTTTCTACTGGCCGATCGCTGTCTATAGGCTCAGCGCTAAATAGCGCCCGCACCACTTCGCGGCGTAGTTGGGCCTGCATTTCCTCAAACATGTGCTGTCCCTGGCGGCGATATTCCACCAGCGGATCGCGCTGGCCGACGCTAATCCAGTGAATTCCCTCGCGCATATGGTCCATGTTTTCCAAATGCTGCATCCATAAGTTATCCAAAATTTGCAAGTAAATGTCGCGCTCCACTTTGCGCATAACTTCCGGGGTAAAGGCAGTTTCGCGGCTTACATAAAGCTCCAACGCTTCGCTCTGTAGCAATTTGCCAAACTGGCTGGCTTCCGAATCAAATAGGCGGTCTAACGTTGCGTCGTCAAACGGAAAACTTTCCGCTATCAGAGATTCGTACTGGTCAGATAACAGCATTGGTGAAGCTGCCAGGGTTTTGGCTTCATCCTCTATAAACGCCTTTATTCGTTTTTTGATATCGGCCTGCATCAGAATTTCGCGGCGCATGGCATAGGTTGCCTTGCGGTGGCGGTTCATCACGTCGTCATATTGAACCACGTTTTTACGAGTATCAAAGTTGTAGCCTTCCACCTTTTTTTGAGCGCCTTCCAGGCTTTTGCTAATGACGCGGTTTTCAATCGGCGTTTCGTCGTCCACGCCCAGCCGGTCCATAATAGAACCAATGCGCTCGCCGCCAAAAATGCGCATCAGGTCGTCTTCTGTGCTCACGAAAAACTGCGTGACGCCGGGGTCGCCCTGGCGGCCAGACCGGCCGCGGAGCTGGTTATCAATGCGGCGGGACTCATGGCGTTCGCTTCCCAGTACAAACAGTCCGCCCAATTTTTTGACGTCTTCGTCCAGCACAATGTCCGTGCCGCGCCCGGCAATGTTGGTGGCTAGCGTCACCGCGCCCCTCTGCCCGGCTTTGGCCACAATAGCGGCTTCTCTTTCATTGTTTTTGGCATTCAACATCTGGTGCGGTACTTTGGCCTTTGTCAGCAAGCCGCTCAGAACTTCATTCTTTTCAATCGAAACCGTACCCAGCAAAACCGGCTGGCCCTTGCGGTGCAGCGCGGCGATTTCCCGCACTATGGCTTTGAACTTGCCGGCTTCGGTGCGGTATATACGGTCCGTTTTGTCGTCGCGGATCAGTTTGCGGTTAGACGGAACTTGTACTACGTCTAGCTTGTAGACCTGGTGGAATTCTTCGCTTTCGGTTTCAGCCGTACCGGTCATACCAGCCAGTTTGTCATACAGGCGGAAATAGTTCTGGAAAGAAATAGTTGCCAGCGTCATGGACTCTTCCTGGACCTCTACGCCTTCTTTGGCCTCAATTGCCTGGTGCAAACCTTCGTTGTAGCGGCGGCCTTTGAGCAAGCGGCCCGTGAAATCATCCACAATCACAACCTCGCCGTCTGACGTTACGACGTAATCTTTATCACGGTGAAACAAGGCCTGGGCCTTTAGGGCCTGCTCTAAGTGATAAATTGTTCGGATGTTGTCCGTGCCGTACAAGCTGGTGATGCCCAGGATTTTTTCTACGTGTTCAACACCTCCGTTAGTGAGCACCACGGCTTTGCGTTTTTCGTCAGTTTCGTAATCTTCGTCTTTTTTAAGCTGGCGTGTGACTTTAGCAAACTGGGCGTAAGCGGTGCCGCTGGTAACACTTGGGGCGGAGATGATAAGTGGCGTGCGGGCTTCGTCTATCAATATAGAGTCTACTTCATCCACAATTGCATAGTGCAATTCGCGCTGGCGCAGCTGGTCAGTTTCGCGGACCATGTTGTCGCGCAGATAGTCAAAGCCAAATTCATTGTTTGTCCCGTACGTGATATCCGCGCCGTACGCTTCCTGGCGCGTGCAAGGTTTCAGGTGCCACAAGCGCGGATCGTCATGGCTTTTGTCTTCAAATTTCGGGTCATATATATAAGATTCTTCGGCGATGATAACGCCTGTGGTCAAACCCAAGAAACTATAGATTTGGCCCATCCAGCCAGCGTCGCGCCGCGCCAAATAATCGTTCACTGTCACTACGTGCACGCCCTTGCCCGTTAGTCCGTTCAAATAGACAGCCAGGGTTGCCACTAAAGTCTTGCCCTCGCCCGTTTTCATTTCGGCAACCTTGCCTTCGTGCAAAACCATGCCGCCAATCAGCTGGACATCAAAGTGCCGCTGGCCCAGCGTACGGCGGGCGGCTTCGCGCGCCACGGCAAATGCGTCGGGTAAAATTTTGTCCAAACTTTCTTTTTCTAAACGCTCTTTCAGCTTAGCGGTCTGCTCTTTGAGCTGTTTGTCCGGCATTTTTTTATACTTTGGCTCCAACGCATTGACGTCATGAACTCGCCGCCGCATGCGCCGCAGGGTTTTAGCTTGCGGGTCACCTAGAACTTTCTTAAATACTTTATTCACTAAAAGCTAACTCCCTCTGATACATGGTCAATCAACAATGCTAGATATTGTACCCCATCAGAGGTGCTTCACGCCAGGTAATTTTCCCAACAACTGCTCCTTTCTTTTCTGGTCAGCAGAAAAGAAACAAAAGAACTGACGGATGACATCAAAACACTATTGTCTCCAGAACCAGCACCTGCCCGCGCCGACAGAATAGCGCGTTCCAGTACTTCAGATTTCTCACCGTATGCTGTCGGCTCGACTCGGTCAGGAACTGACTGGAGACATCGGTTTTGCTGAATCCGACCAACCGCCATGGTCTGAAGTATTTGTATACAAGTGCTGTGCACTTGACCGTGGAGGTTAGCCAGGCTCTGGAAGTTCCTGAGGAACGGAATGTCAAAACGACCTTTAGAGCGAGGAGTCCGCCGCGGCGGATGACGAGCATGGTCATTTTGACAATGGAGTTCTTCAAGAACTGGAAGTGGCTGTCGCTCTTTTTGCATACTTTTTCTTCGACAAGAAAAAGTATGGCGGGAAATCCGCCATGGCGGATGCCGAAACTGTTTTGAACAATAAAATGTCTGGTTATGCGTCGTGTTTGGTACGGCGCAGCTTGCTGATTAGGCGGTGACGCAACTGCGGGCTGCCATGTTTCATTTTGTATTTTTTGATCTGGTTTTTAAGCTTGGCTTCTACAATGTCGACCGCGGCGTACATGTTTATGGTTGCTTCCTTGGTTGTTAGTTTGTCGTGCGGCAAATGCAGCACAACTTCACAAACGTTTTCTTTTTTGGCTTTAATTTTCACTTCTTTTAAGAAAACTTCCAGATGCGCTGACCGACGGGCGTGTTTAGGGATGTATTTATCAAGTTTTCCGAGTTTTTTGGTTACATACGCCTTCAGTTTGCTGTCAACATCAAAATGAACTCCGTTAATCTCAAGCTTATTTATCATATGACGCTTCTTCCTCCCATATATTGCTGTAAAACTTCTGGAACTTTTAGTTTTTCATCTGCAGTTTGATAATGCTCAAGGATTGCCACTAAAGAGCGCGCCGAAGCTACGGCCGTTCCGTTTAAAGTATGTACTATTTCGACTTTGCCGCTGCCTCGCCGTACGCGGATATTCAGGTTGCGAGCCTGGTAGTCCGTGCAGTTTGAACAACTTGTCAATTCACGGTACACGCCATCGGCCTTGGACCAATACTCAATATCGTATTTTTTTGCTGGGGGGGCGCCTAGGTCTCCTGAGGCAACATTAATTATTCGATATGGGATGTTGATTGCCTGCCAGATTTCCTCTTCAATCCCAAGAATCTGCTCGTGCATTTCCTGGCTTTTTTCTGGCAACGCATAGGCGTACAATTCCAGTTTGTTAAACTGGTGGACACGGAACAGCCCGTGGTCATGCTTGCCGTAGGTGCCGGCCTCTTTACGGTAGCAAGGACTCAGACCAGCGTACAGCAGAGGCAAGTGAGCTTCATCAATAATTTCATCGGCATGGTAGCCGGTGAGCGGTATTTCTGCTGTGGCGATTAGCGACAAATCTTCGCCCTCCACAAAATATTCATCGCTTTGCTCGCTAGACCTAGGCGCGAAACCGCTGCCCATTGCTACTCGTGAATTCACCATATGCGGTACCGTTATGAAATTGAAACCTTTTTTAACTACCATATCCAGCGCGAACTGCGTGAGGGCGTTTTCCAGCAATGCCAGGTCTCCTTTGAGGTAGTAAAATTTGGTGCCGGCTACTTTTGCTCCACGCTCAAAATCTATCCAACCCCGTTTTGTAGCAAAGTCCAGATGGTCTTTGGCCCCCGTGGGCTTATCTCCAAAGTGGCGTATTTCTGCGCTTAATTCTTCTCCACCGACCGGCACGTCATCGAAATGAACGTTTGGAACGCCTTGTATAAGTGTTTCATAGGTTTTTGACACTGGGTCCAGCAAAGCTTCTGCTTGCGCTATCTGTTCTTTGGCTTCGCGGCCGCGTTTTATTTGTTCCGTGGACGGGTTGCCGCCCTTCAGGGCATCAGAAATTTGATTGCGCTCCGCCCGCAGGGCTTCGATCTTGCCCATCAGTTCGCGGCGCGATTCGTCGAGCTTTAACAGCGCCGGTATGTCGGTTTTGTAGCCTTTTTGTTTGGATTTTTCCTGGACCAGTTTGGCATTGTCCCGAATAAACTGAATATCTAACATATACCTATTATATCTATTTCTTCTTGGTTTGCAGAGCTTTTACAGTTAATTCGGTGCGCTGTCGGGCATAAGTGCAGAAATCGCAGTCGCCGCCCATGGCTGCCGTGCCCACGGCTGGCATATCGCCTTCCATAGTTTCTTTCATCTTGGTAAGTGTAGGCTCAACCCACGCATCATCTCCGGTATAAGGAATAACCTTGGTCACAAACTCCACGCGGTCATGAAAGCCGTCCAAATCCACGCGGGCGTTGGTGTAAACAAAATAACCTGTGTCACTAACTTCAAAGCCGTTGGCGCGCAGCAGCCACTGGTACACTTCCATTTGGCGCTTGTAGCTAATCTGCCAGTCGGAATCAATGTTTATTTCCGATGCTTTAGACGTGGCCTTGTAATCCACCACAATCAACTCGCCCGCATCATTGACCCAAATGTCGTCAACCGCGCCAAAAACGTGTAGATTGGTAGGTTCATGCAGCGTGGACACGCCGGTAAAATTGGCCCGCCATTTATCCAGCTCATCGTGGGCAAATGGGATGGCTTTGATCTGATTGTCGGTCATCATGGGGTGCGGTTCGCCCTTCAAGCGGTAGGCGTCAAATTCCTTTTTGAACAGTTCGTCAATTGTTTTGTTAATGTTAAACGGCGGCCCGTTTGGGCGCTTGATTTTGAGCCGCGCGTCCAGCCAAAAACAGCGCGGACACTGCGTAAAAAGTTCTATTTTGCTACGTGAAACCTTAAAAACATCCTTTTGTCCTGGTACGTAAGGCTTATTCCGCTCTTTCCAGTAGTTGTTTGTGGCCATTAGAAGCCTATTGTATCAGTTTGGCGCGATAGAAACGATGTAACTTCATTTGCGCTCAAGTATGGATAAACTTTCTATATGCGGGGTACGGGGGAAGAAATTGAAAGCTTCAAAGTGAGTGATTTTGTAATCAGCCTGCAGTTTGGCAATATCTCTTGCCTGAGTAGCGGGATTGCATGACAAATAGATGATTTTTGGCGGCTTGGATTCAATAATTCTATCTGTTATATCACCATGCAAGCCGGCGCGGGGCGGGTCAAAAATGATTGGCTTGTCCGCTGTAATGTAATCAAGCGTTTTCTCAGATGCAACTTGCGTGACGCTAGCTTTTAGGCCGCTAGCTTCAGCGTTAATCATAGCCATAGCGGCGGTTGCGGGGTCGCTTTCCACTAAGTCCACGGACTTTTTGGCCAAGCTTAAACCAATGCTGCCGACTCCGGCATACATATCAACCAGTTCGCTTGCACTAGAAAATTCTTTCATGCGCTTGAGTGCAAGCTCAAAAACTGGCACATTCACCTGAAAAAATGAATCAACGTCGTAAATGTAAAGCTTGTCCAACAAGCTGTCTTTTAGCGTCGCGTCGCCGAGTTCATATATCAGCTCCGAGCGCACCGAAGCCGGGCTTTTTGGGTTGGAGTAATAGACTCGTAATCCACGCAATCCTTCGGGCAATTTGAGTTTGAGGAACGTTTTTGCCTTCACAAACAGCGCCGCAACCGTGCTGCCCGCCTGGTTAGAGCGAACAATAATTGTTTTCAAATCGCCAGCTCGCACACCTCTGTTATTTAGTTCTTCTAACACGGCTTGGGCCGCTAAATCTATAGCTGGCAAAGCCAAAGCGCTGCCGGCAACAATCTGCTTTTGATGACTGCCGCGGTTATACAGCGCCAAATGCACGCCAGCGTCGTCTCCCCAAAACGAATACTCCATTTTGTTGCGATATTCAAATTGCTTTTTGTCCGTTTGCAAGCCAAAATCCGGCAGTCTTATCCCAGCTTGAGTAAAAAGTTCGCTAGTAATTTCTTGCTTCCAATGGTTTTCTGTATCAAAGTTCATAATTTGCCACGGGGACGTAGCCAGGTAGTTTTGCTCTTTTGGCTCTAACCTATCAGAGCTGGGCTTGATAACCTTTACCGCAGTGCCTTCCGCATAGCTTTTTTTGCTGCGTTCTAGTTCCACGGAAACCGTTTCCCCCGGCAATGCGTTCCAGACAAATACTTTGCGCCCATCCGCCAGCACTCCCAAACCTTGCCCGCCATGGACGAGCTTTTCAATCTTTATGATTTCCGGCATCTAGCTTTTGTATAGTCCAACAATCAGAATGACTGCGAACGCGGCTTTGGCAAATATCCCAAGCTGCAAGTAGTTGCGCTCAGTAACTTCATATTTCTGAAAGCCTTTTAGCTGGCGCATCTGATTGCCAATGTAGCCCAAAAAAGCTATAAGGGTTGTGGCATAAAGAGCATAGACGTACCAGGGACTGCGGACCATCCCAAACAGGGGCGTGCCAACGGCATACACCGCAATCAACAGCCAAGGCAGTACGCCCGTCACTAAGCTTAAGACATAATTTCCCCATTCAGGTTTTGAAGCGTGAGCGTTTTGTTTTTCTGAAAACCAGCCCAATGCGCAAGTAATCACCATGAAAGCGCCGATTAATTTTAGCGTCATTACGTCTTGTACACCGCTAATCAGGGCGATAACTCCGACCATCAGCGCGCTTATAACCGCCATGTCAATCCAGCGCCACAGCATGACTTTTTTGGCCAGTGCAGTTTCGTACTGTTTGCGGTTGCGGGTTGCGGCCAGCAGCGGCACCACAGCGGAAAGCGCCAGGATCACAACTACTGCCCAGCGAAGTTCCAGGTCATAAACCGCGTGGACTGCGGGAACAAAAACAGTTCCTGCTTTGCTAGCAAGCTCATCTTTGGTTAAAAGACCTGTAAATAGCTGGTAAGACGTGTTGTTCATCAAAAATCCCGCCGCGGCGGCAAGCGCCAGCGCCAGAACACCACTCGCCAAGTTGAGTCGATTAAGTAGTTGCTTGGTAACTGGTTTTTTTGCGGCCGTTGCTTTCACAACTTTGGTTGATACTGATTTCTTAGTTGCCTTTGCTGATTTAGCCTGAGTTTGTCGGATGGTTTTTTTGGTAGTTTTTTTCTTTGCCCTAGATTTAGTAGTTGTAGCCATGGATGACACTATACCATATTCGCCAGCTCATCACGGAAGTTACAAAGCTTTATAGGGAATATGGCACATCCCCCGACCGGTGCGCTCGGTAAATTTCTGATGATAATCTTCGGCTTCATAGAAAGGTTCGGCTGGCGTGATTGTGGTAACTATTGGGTTATTGAAGTTCGTTTGTGTTGCCTTTTTTAACTTTTCGGCAATTGTTTTTTGTTTGTCGTCAAAATAAAAAAGGGCAGACCGATAGCTATCGCCTATATCTGGTCCCTGTCGATTAAGCTGAGTTGGGTCATGCATGCGGAAGAATTGTTTCACCAGTGTTTCATAGCTAACTTTTTCAGGGTCAAATTCCAACAACACCACTTCGGCGTGTCCAGTCGTATGCGTACAAACGTCTTCATAACTGGGATTCTTCGTGTGACCGCCGCTGTAGCCGACTGTGGTTTTGGCAACACCCGGCACTTGATCAAAATAAAACTGCACTCCCCAGAAGCAGCCTGCGCCAAACATTGCTTTTTGCATGTTATTCCTGAAGCTTCAATCTTTTTATAAGCCAATCACGAGGGAGGAGACTTAGAAACCAGCCGGCGCGGGGACCGGAGTCTTTGCCGATTAAGGCCTGATACAGGGTGGCGAAGAGTTCTTTTGGCGGCAGATTGCTTGCGTCTTTTAGGTCGTAGATGGCTTTGTGGAACCATTCACCATCGGCGTCCGCTGGCGCGTTTTCAACCTTTTTTGCCAGCTGGTTTAGGAGTTGCTTTTGCTGGTCACTAAACCTAGCAGCATCTAGTTGATCCAGGAGGCTGAATTTGACGTCTTCGGGGGCGCGCGTTTGCAGCCACTCATTTATAAAGCTGAGTTCTTTTTTGATTATGTTGGCTTCTGCTTTCACTGTTGGTTTGTGTTCAGTACGGCCAATGATTTCAAGCGTTTTTTCGGCGTCTTTTAGCGCCGCTTGATAGCTGGCAACAAGGTGCGAAAACGGCACCTGGCTGACGCTGCGCGCGTTTTCGCCTCGCGTGCAGATATACCACAATTGCTTTTCGGCTTCTGACTTATCAGCTTTAGCGGCAAATTCGGCAAATTCATCCATGAGCTTCACCACGCCGTTAATTGGGTCAAAATATAGCCGCTTATCTGGTGCTGAGCGCAATATAAACCAACGCACAACTTCTGGAGGCATAAGTTTTGCACCCTGCACAGCATCCAGACCGGTGCCTTTGCTGGCGCTCATTTTTTTAGTGTCACCAACCATGTTTATAAAGTCATAAGCTACTGGATATGGCGGTTCGGCGTCATATACTTCACGTACAATCTGCACACCGGTGTCGTAGCTGCCACCTTTTGTCATATGGTCTCGCCCCGACGGTTCTACGGCGACTTTTTGCAACCACCAACGCCCGGGCCAGTCCAAACGCCAGTCCAGTTTCACTTTTCCATCGTTATACGCAATTGACTTCTCTTTGTCATCGGCACCTTTATATACAAGCGTCTTTTTTGCTGTGTCTAAACTCACAAACGCGCGTTTTTTTAATCGTCCGTCTTCTAAAATCTGTATTGGTGACCAATGCTCGTCTAGTTCTCGTCCTGAAACCGTTTCCAGCGCATGGCGCGCTTCTGTCACGTGGCTTAAAGCCCGCTCAATTGCAGGTACATACCAGCCATCACGATATTTTTCACTGGCTTTTGGATATTCAACTTCTATACCCAATGTCGCGCACGAATCAATCAAACCTTGCAAAAAAAAGTCTCCCATAGAAGTATCAGAACCATCAGGAGCGGGTATGTCAGACAGTGGGTAGCCAAGGTATTTTTCGTAATCCGCAGGTAAATTGACTGGAACTTTGCGAAAGCCGTCAAAATCATCCACAAACTGTATGTGGCGGGCTCCACGTCCTCGCCGTCTTATCTCCAGCAAAATCGCGTCACAAGTAACAAGTTCGCGCAAATGACCCAAATGATAGGTCCCAGATGGCGAGCTGCCAGATTCAATCAAAATTTCGCCATCCGGATGGCGCTCCATAACCTCATCTACGATTTTATTCAGCCACTGCATGATAGGAAAAGTATACAGTAAACAGATTACAGTTAACAGAAAGTGCAGTTAGGTTCGCCTGGGTATTGCGCTTGTGTGCCAGGTGCATTTTCTCTGCGAGAAACGGACTGAGCTGTACAGTTGGTACTGCTCAGGAGTATCGGAGCAGAAAAATGTGCCTGGTGCCAAGAAGCCCGTAAAGATACGGCTTTACCGGAGCTATGCGGGCTGGTGCAATGCTCAGGCGATTTGGGCGATTTTGTAGGTGGCGGTTTCCGCGGGAGTGACGATTTCTACTTTGTCGCCCAGTTTTTTGCCCAGAAGAGCCATGCCAATCGGTGATTCATCAGATATTTTGCCGTTCAAGGGATCGGCTTCTACGGTGCCGACTACCTGAAATTTTTTGGTAGCGCCGTTTTTTAGCGTTACCATGCTCCCGACCTGCACCTTGTTGCCGTTTTTTGGCTTGCCAATAATTTCTACGTTTAGCAGAATATGTTCAATTTCTGATATACGAGCTTCTAGCTTTTCCTGTTCTTGGCGGGCAGATTGGTATTCGGCATTTTCGGCCAAGTCGCCAAACTCACGAGCTGTTTTGATAGCGTCAGCAACCGGCTTGCGTTCCGCAATCAAGCCGGCAAGCTCTTTTTCTAGCTCAGCGACACCCTCTTTGGTGAGTAAAAACGACTTGTTCATAATTATCTTCCACGCTCCGTTAATCTTCCATCCAACCAATACTGACGCTTGGGTTGCAGATGATTATACCAGCCCGCGCTTCAGCGTGCTAGTTTTTTTATGAGTTCGTCCTCGGATACAAATCCTGCTACGGCTTCAGTACGTCCTTTTAGCTCATATGTGGTATTTTCTAGTGTCTTTTCACTCACAACCACTCGGTATGGTATGCCTAGCAAATCAGCATCGGCAAATTTTTCCCCCGGCCGCACGTCTCTATCATCATACAAAACCGTAGTTCCCGCTTTCTCAAGCTTCTCATATATGGCGTCAGCATATTTGACCGCGTGCGCATTATCATCCAAGCGAGCCAAATAAACCTTGAAAGGTGCTACGTTTTCCGGCCACACCAGCCCTTTTTCGTCGCTCATAAGCTCGGCCATTACTCCCATGAGACGGCTCACACCAATACCATAACAACCCATTTGCAGTGGCTGCAAAACCCCGTTTTCGTCCGTAACTGCCAATCCAAATGGAGTAGTAAATTTGGTACCAAGAGTAAAAACATTGCCGACTTCAATAGCTCGAACCTCTTCAAGGTCATTTTTGTTAAGGCCGAGCTCTTTTACTACTTCGTCCGTAAAGACTTCTTTGTTGATGGCTCTTTTTTGGCGGCGGTCAAGATAAATAGTGTCTTCACCAGCATCGGTAATAGTTTGAAATTCGTGGCTAAACTTACTGAAGCTACCGCCGCTGGCATATGTTATGAAAGTTTGATCACCTATGCCTAGGCGATTATAGACTTTCATATAAGCTTCCGTGGCTTTTTCATAGAAGTCCGTATGCTGTTCGTCGGTCACGGCGTAAGAATACATATCTTTCATCAGAAACTCGCGACCGCGCATCAATCCGCTTTTAGAGCGCAGCTCGTTTCTAAACTTTGTTTGAATTTGATAGGGCGCAAATGGCAGATCGTTATAGCTTGATACATAGTTTTTAACAATCGCTGATAGATTTTCCTCATGTGAAAAACCAAGGCCAAGTTCTGTTCCGTTTACAAGCTTAGTTTTAAACCAATCATCTACTACTTTGTCATCCCAACGGTTTGTTGCTTCGTAACGCTCTTTTATTTGCAGCGCGGGCATCATTATTTCTTGCCCGCCAATGGTATCCATTTCTTCACGAACGATTTGGGCGATATTATTGAGCACCCGCAATCCCAGCGGCAGATAGCTATAAACACCAGCCATTTCTTTATGTATGTAGCCAGCCTGGATCAAAAGCTGGGCGTTTTTAGCGGTTTCATCCGCCGGCGTGTTTTTTTTGGTCTTGGTAAAAAGCTGTGACATTTTCATATGCAACTATAGTACCTTGTTCAGCCTGCCTTGGCGACAACATATGTTCCGGTTCTACCAGCTTCAACCGCTTCAATAGGACAGTCTGCCTGGGCAATATAGGCGTCTATACCTTCATCTGCAACCTCAAACGCCGCCCTAAGCTTGGAACGCATACCGCCTTTGCCTCTTGAGCCGCTGTCGTTTACGACCGCTAAAGCTCGTGCTTGAGCCACTTCACTATATGGTATTTCGCCGATAATACGGCC
Organism: uncultured Candidatus Saccharibacteria bacterium; assembly: GCA_964593805.1. Lineage (GTDB taxonomy): Bacteria > Patescibacteriota > Saccharimonadia > Saccharimonadales > JBBQAJ01 > JBBQAJ01. The sequence goes on from CAZQHP010000001.1 coordinate 715,920, forward strand.
TTCATACATCAAACCCTCTACGTCATTTGTCATAAAGAAAACGGCTTGAGCCCGCATCAGGATGCCGATATGCGCGGCTAAACCATCGTTTTCTCCACCCCAACGGCGTTTTTCAAGTTCTACGTGACTTAGCTTGTCGTTAGTATTTACTATGGGCACAATGCCGGCCGCAATATCATTTTTCAGAGCCTGCTTTAGCGTACTTCCTTCTTCAGGGTCTTCAATTTCATGATCGGTTACCGGCACTTGGCTAGCCCTTATGCCAAATTCCCCAAGTGCTTTCTTCCAACCCATGACAATATTGGCACTTCCAAGACCAGCCAGAATTTGTTCGTCTTCAATTTCTGGCGCTTCAGCCCTTCCTGCCATAACAGAGCCAGAGCTAACAATAATTAATCCGCTTGCATGCCTAACTAGCCGCCGCGCATGGCCATTGAGCTTCTCCTGATTAACGCCAGGTGCATCCGCTACAGTCTCAGATCCGCATTTTACAACTTTTATTCCACTCATTATTGTCTCCAATCAAAAACCCCTCTTCCTCGAGGGGCGTGTTAGTTTAGTCAAATGTTTACAAGCAACAAACTACGCCCGAGTGGGCGGAGTGGGCACGTTCCAGTAAACTTTCTGAGCTAAACTCATAGACATAACTATACCACATTATTTGAGATATTGTACTATGTTGAATAAAACTATGAATGCTAGGCCGTTTTTGATCATATGTAGCCCAATTGAAGGCCACAAACTGCCGGTTTTTTCGCGTAGATAACAGAGTACCAGCGACAATATGAAAGTATCCACGGCTGCAACCCATAGCAAGCCGTCGCTAGCCTCACCCAAATGAGCCGCCGCGAACAATCCGCTGGTTATGATAGCTGCTGATACAAACGGCAGCTTGGTCCTCAGCCCGCCAAACAAAAAACCGCGGGCCACAATTTCTTCAACTATCGGCGGCAGGATTACCAAACTGGCAAAAACCGGAATAAGTTCTATGCCCCGCGTGGAGGTACTAAAACCAAGTTCTTGCTTTTGTTCAAGATCCAAACCAGGAACGAGCGCTTTCGCGATTAAAATTCCCAAAATATACAGCACAAAATAAGCCGCGAACCCGCTGAGCGCATAGGCTGCGTACTTTGCCCGCGGTTTGTTAAAACCAATGTTTTTAAAGCCAAGGTTACGAAATTTGAGAAAAAAGTGGAGTAAATAAAGCGTCGCGGCTTCAATCAATATAACAAAAGCGAATGTAGCCCAAACGTTTGTTTGCAGCCAGTCGGTTGTTTGCGCCGCGCTCCAATGCTGTATGAGCGGTACGATAGAGATCAAAATGCCCGCAACCAGTTGTGCGGCAAAATAAATCGCCACCGTGATAAAAACAGTCGCGGACGGACTGTAGAGCTTTGGCTTAATTACTTCTTCTTCCACCTTAGAAAAATCGCTTTACGTCAACTATCGTTATAAGCACAAACAGCAGCATCAGAGCCGCAAAACCCGTGCCATGTATCAGGTCTTCGGTTTTTTTGCCAAGCGGTTTGCGAAAAGCCCTAAACAGCAGGGTCACAAATAGCCTGCCGCCGTCTAATGCCGGGATTGGCAAGGCGTTCATAATCGCTAAAGTGAGTGAAATTATGGCAACAATCATGAGTATAAATTGGTACCCGAGCAGACTGCCGTCTTTGAGCAATACGAATATGCCGACTGGCCCGGCTACCTGCGCGCTGGCTTTGGCGGTATCACCTCGAAACAAACTGCCCAGTGCCGTGCCAAGTCCCTTAAAAGTTAGGGCTGTTACTTGTTTTATAAAACCGCCAGCCACAATCGGAGCCGACCAAGTGGAGCGCTGGACTATGTATTCGGTAGGAACAATTCCCAGATAACCTTTTGGTTTATCTGTTTTTTTACTGTCTTCAACTTCTTGCTTTGTTCTGAGTGTAATATCTAGTTCTTTTTCCTGCCCGCCGCGGAGTATGCCTAGACGTACATTCTGGCCTTCGTACCGTTTGGTTATATTTGGCAGATTTTCCGCGGAGCCAATTTGGCTGGTTTCGCCTCCGTACGTAACCCTCAGCAATTGGTCGCGCTGCGCCAGTCCGGCTTTGGCCGCCGGGCTGCCCTGTTCTACTACGCCAACTAACACGTTTTGCCTTATCACTTTTGTATCGCTGGCCACCGTAAACTGGTTTTCGATCAGTTTGGGCATGCCAACCAGGGCTAGAAAAGTTAGCAGCGCAAAAGCAGTAATGAGATTCATTGCTACCCCCGCCAGCATAATTTTCACTTTAGTGCTCAGGGTAGCCGCCCCAAAACTGCCCGGTGATTTATCGGCGTCGTTTTCACCTTTTAGCTTCACAAAACCACCGAGTGGCAGCCAGTTCAACGTAAATACGGTGCCGTTTTTTTTGGTCAAAACTTTGGCACGGGGCGGAAAGCCAATTCCAAATTCTTCAACTTCCACGCCGCCACGCCGCGCCATGACAAAGTGCCCAAATTCATGCACCACCACCAAGCCTACGAACAAAAACAAACCCAAAACCAGCAATAAAACTGACATTAGTTTCCAAACCTCCGCTGTCTAGTGGCAAATTCAGCCAGCGCTTCGTCAAAATCGTCCACCGTAAAAGCCGGCCAATGTTTTTTGACAAAATAAAGTTCGGCGTAGGCCGCCCGCCACAACATAAAATTACTCAGGCGCTGTTCTCCCGAAGTCCGAATCACCAGATCCATGGCCGGGATATCCGGCGCGTATAACGCACCCGCAAAATCTTCCAGCGTAATCACACCAGTTTTTTTGGTACTAACCAGCTTCTGAGCGGCGTCCACAATTTCCTGCTGGCCGCCGTAATTAAAACACAGCGCCAGCGTGCCGCGTTGGTTGTCTTTTGTCGCTGCTTCTGCTTTTTGTATGGCTTTGAGCAACTTGTCAGACAGACCATCGCGCCGGCCTAAAAACCGGACCCGAATGCCTTCTTTATGCACCTCTCGTACCTCGCGCGTGGCAACCCACAGAGCCAGATCCAACAGATAGGCTACTTCTTCTTTGCTACGGTTCCAGTTCTCCGCAGAAAAAATGTATGCGGAAACATATTGCACGCCTTGATTGACCGCGTGTTTGGCGATTGTTTTCAAATTACCATAGCCCGCACGGTGGCCTTCCAGGGTGGGCAAGCTTTGGTCTTTGGCCCAGCGGCGGTTGCCGTCAAGTATCAGGCCAACGTGTGTAGGCAGTTTTGCAGTTCCAGACATGTTTACCCATTATAGCTTAGAGTAGCGGTCAAATTGTTAGGATTTCTTGTTCCTTGCTTTTTGCTAGCGCGTCGACCTCTGTTTTTGTTTGATTCATGGCATCGTCCACTTGCTTTGATAGTCGTTTAGCGTCATCTTCACCGAGTTTACGATCCTTCTTTGCTTCGTCAATCAGCCCCATGGCATCATGGCGGGCATTGCGCAGGCTTATCATACAGTCTTCTACTTTTGTGCCGAGCTGTTTGACTATCTCACGGCGGCGTTCTTCGTTCAGCGGCGGCACCGGTACGCGTACCACGCGGCCATCGTCCATAGGATTCATGCCGAGTGTGGGGTTGTCTCGTATGGCGGTAGAGATTGCCGCCAGATTGTTTGGGTCAAACGGTGTAATTTGTAGCAGTTGTGCCTCTGGAGCCGTAATGTTCGCCACTTGGTTTAGTGGCGTGGGCACACCGTAAGCCGTCACCATGACGCCATCCAACATGCCTGAACTAGCCCGCCCGGTGCGCATTTTCTTCAGTTCGTCCTGAAAGTGCCCCAGCGCCTGCTGGAACTTAGTCTTTGCTTGACTTACAACTTGCTCGGGGCTCATACCATTGCCGCCTCTAACGAACCTCCAAGAAATTCATCTGTAATGTGACCCGGGGTTACCGTTGTTGCGAGCACACAACCAACACCCTTAAGTTGATAGCTGGCTCCTTCATCAACATGTAGCTTAGATCCATCCAAACGTAGTTTTGCTTGGTTGCCGTTACGAAACTTCATGATTATATCTAAGCTGTCTGTGTCTCCAAACCCTTCAATCATTAAACCACCGATTGCTTGCCGCTGTTCCGGTAGCTCCCCGCTCACATCAATATATTCAATTGTTTCATGTGGATCCGAATACCAGACTTCGGCTGTCTCAATACCTGTTCTAAACTTGCTCATAAAAATATATTACTCCGTTACTTCGCCGAGTGCCATACGCTCAAAACGGCGGACAACTATGTTTTCACCCAGTTTGGCGATGGCTTCTTTGACGTAATCGGCCACTGTTTGGTCAGGATTCTTTACGAACGGTTGTTCTAGCAAAATGCGTTCGGCAAAGTGTTTGTGTACCATGCCGCCGGCGATGTTTTCCAGCATGTTTTCCGGTTTGCCTTCTGATTTGGCTTTGTCTTTGAATTCAGCCATTTTGGCATCATGAACAGCTTTTGGAACATCTTCTTTAGACACGAACTCCGGGTTTGTGGCAGCTATATGCATGGCAATGTCTTTGACCAAATCCTTGAATTCATCGGTTTTGGCCACGAATTCTGTTTCACAATTTACTTCTACCAAAACGCCAATTCGGTTGTCGTGGTTATAGGTTCCAACAATCCCGGCGCGGGCTTCCCGCTCGCCCCGTTTTTCGGCCTTGGTCAGGCCTTTTTTGCGCATGGCAGCTAGAGCGGCATCAAAGTCGCCTTTGGCTTCCACGAGCGCGGCTTTAGCGTCAGTCAGCCCCGCACCACTGAGATTCTTTAAACGCTTTACGTCTTCTATAGAAATATTAGCCATTGCGTAGTACCGCCTTTGTTGCTTCTTTAGGTTCTTCTGCCTTTAGTTCTTCGGCTTTTTCAGCTTTTGCAGTTTCGGCTTCAATTTTCTCAGCCTTTTTAGCGTGCTTGGCTTTGCCGGTTTCAATCGCGGCCTGTACGTAATCAGCAATCAACTGGATAGTTTTGATGGCGTCGTCGTTGGCAGGAATCGGGTAGTCAATCAGCGACGGGTCGGCGTTGGTGTCTACAATGCCCACGATTGGCACGCCCAGTTTGCGGGCTTCACGCACGGCGTTTATGTCGTGCGTTACGTCTGTCACAAACACCGCGCCCAGTTTGGCTGCCAGGTTCTTGATGCCGCCGTAGATGTGGTTCATTTCGTCAATTTCTTCCTGGTAGCGCTGGACTTCAAGCTTGCTGTATTTGGCGGCTAGGGCGCCGTTTTCCATCTTTTCTTCCAGGTCTTTAAGGTGTTTGACGCGTACGCCAATGGTATTGCGGTTGGTCAGCATGCCGCCCAGCCAACGCTCTACCACAAAAGGCATATCTGTTTTGTCCGCCAATACTTTTATAATGTCATGCGCCTGGCGCTTGGTACCGACTACCAGGACTTGTTTGCCCTCAGCAGTTACGTCTTCTACAAAATTCAACGCCCGCTCCAGCTGTTCAACTGTTTTGGTCAGGTCAATTATGTGCGTGCCGTCGCGCTTGCTGTGGATGTACTGGGCCATTTTGGGGTGCCAGCGGCTGGTTTTGTGGCCAAAGTGCGCCCCAGCCTCTAAAAGTTTTTTAATGTCTACATCTGCCATGTATATTGAACCTTTCTTTGAATTCTTGCTCTTTGTTTAGGATGCCCGGTTGGTCCGCTCAAGGTGCCAATCAGGAGAATTCATTCCCAAACTGCTTAATTTGTTACTTAGACATACTAACAGATTGACACATCTAGAGCAAGTGCGTATAATTGCCCGAGTTATATAGCTTCGCGCCAGGAAAACTTTATTATTTACGAATTGCATTCTTGGGCTCGGCATATAATTGTCATTAATCATTCCAACTATGAAAAAAGATTTGCACCCAACTAATTACCGCCCGGTAGTTTTCCAGGATCTCAACGACAACACGACGTTTTTGACCAAGTCCACGGTTGCTACAGAGGAAACAATCAAACTTGATGGTGTTGAATATCCTTTGGTCAAAGTGCACATTTCATCTGCCTCTCACCCGTTCTTTACCGGCCAGGAAAAACTGGTGGACATAGAAGGCCGCGTAGACAAGTTCAAAGCCCGCCAAGAAGCCGCCAAAGCTCGTGCCGAAAGCATGAAAAAGGCCGCCGGCAAAACCCGTGTCAAAACTCCCAAAGCCGACGAATCACAAAAAATCGGCAGCCTCAAACCCGGCAACCGCTAACTAAACGCCCTAAAACGCCCGTATCTTATTGATATGGGCGGTTTTCTAATATACTGGGGAAAGAATATGGACGCAAAAGAACAAGCATATCGAGACGAACTAGCGGATCTGCAAGCCAAACTGCAAGATCCGGCCATCTTTAGCACGCCCGGATACCCCAAACTAGCCCGCCGCCAAAAAGAACTGGAAGATGCGCTGGCTTTGTTTGATGAAATCGCTAAACTAAATAAACAAAAAACAGAAGCCGAAAGCATGTCCGGTGGAAATGATGAAATGGCAGAGCTTGCCCAGGGCGAAGTTAACGAACTGGCCAAAAAGCTCTCAGCTCTCAGCTCTAAGCTCTCAGCTCTCTTGACCCCCAAAGATCCTAACGACGAAAAAGACGTAATCATAGAAATCCGCGCTGCCGCTGGCGGCGATGAAGCCAGTTTGTTTGGTGGCGAGCTGTACCGTATGTACGCGCGGTGGTGCGAAACACATGACTACAAAACCGAACTTATTAGCGAAAGCCCGTCTGAAGCCGGCGGGTTCAAGGAGATAATTTTCGCGGTGCATGGTGCAGACGCCTACAGAAACCTAAAATTTGAAGCTGGCGTGCACCGCGTCCAGCGCGTTCCAGTCACCGAAAGTCAGGGTCGTATCCACACCAGCACCGTTACCGTGGCAGTTATGCCTGAAGCTGAAGAATCAGATATCGAAATAAATCCCAGCGACCTAAAAATAGACGTTTTCAGGTCTGGCGGCCATGGCGGGCAATCAGTCAACACCACCGACTCAGCCGTGCGTATCACCCACCTGCCCTCCGGCATTGTTGTGACCAACCAAGATGAAAAATCTCAGATAAAAAACAAACTCAAAGCCATGAGCGTACTCCGTTCCCGCCTGCTGCAAATGAAAATAGACGAAGAAACAAAGCAGTTGTCTGATGACCGCAAAAAACTTATCGGCACCGGTGACCGCAGCGAAAAAATCCGCACTTACAACTTCCCCCAAGATAGAATTACGGACCACAGAATTGGATACTCTAGATCCAACATCCCCGCCGCCCTAGCCGGCGACATTGACGACTTAATAGAAAAGCTCCATGCCTACGAACTTGAGCTCATCAGTACTGAATGATTGGCTTGGCTCTGCGAGCAAAGAGCTTTTGCAGGCCGGCGTAGCGACTTGCCGATTAGATTGCTTGGTACTGTTGGAAGATATTACAAAAAAAGACCGTTCGTATTTGCTGGCGCACCCCGAAATCGCCCTGCCAAAAGCTGATGTAGAAAAACTAAACCGAATGGTAGAGCGACGCAAAAACCACGAGCCGCTGGCCTACATACGCGGCAAATCAGAGTTTTACGGCCGCGAATTCAAGGTCAACAAACACACCCTACAGCCCCGCCCCGAAACCGAAACCATGATTGATTTACTAAAGCAAATCCTACATTCACAAAAACCTCATCTGTTACAAGACAGTCTTGTAACAGATGGGGGAAATGTGAATTGGCGGATTGTGGATGTGGGGACGGGGTCTGGGTGCATTGGGATTACGGCTAAATTAGAGATTCCCGAGGCTGAAGTTATTGGGGTAGATGTTTCTGAACAATGCCTCCAGGTTGCGCGGCAGAATGCCAAAAAACTCAGTGCAGAAGTGAAGCTTTATCAGGGAGACCTTTTGGAGCCCATTCTATCCTCTGACCGCTATCCGCTGACCGCTATTTTGGCAAACCTGCCCTACGTGCCAGACGGCCACACCATTAACCAAGCCGCCATGCAGGAACCAAAAATCGCAATTTTTGGCGGGCCAGACGGCTTGGGTTTGTACCGCCGCATGTTTGCGCAAATAAAAGAATATGCCCTGGCACCCCGCTTAATTCTGACTGAATCCCTGCCCTTCCAACACCTGGAACTATCTAATATTGCAGCGGCTCACGGATACAAGTTACAAAAAGAGGATGATTTTATCCAGGCGTTCAGCTTGTAGGGGCGGCTTCTAGTTTCACCTTGACTAGTTGTTCTTTGCCATCCCGGAGGATTTTTAGAGTTACTTCCTCGCCAACTGCGTGCTTTGATATGAGAGATATCAAACTGTGGGTTTGATCCACCTTTTCGCCGCCGATCTCGGTAATAATGTCTTTTTCCCTCAGCCCGGCTTTCTGGGCGGGACTGCCGGCTACTACGGACGGACCGTTATCAGTCGCAGGTAAAATGTAAGCACCACGCTTTACTGGCAGGTTGTATTGGACGGCATAGTCATCGGTGAGACTTACGTAGCGAACGCCCAGGAAGGGCCGCTCCAGTTTGCCTTTTTCCAGCACGCTTTTTATAAGTCCTTGGATGTCAGCGACCGGTATGGCAAAACCGATGTTTTCGGCGCCGTCACCGGCAATAGCCGTATTGATGCCTATGACTTCCCCGTCAATGTTGACTAGCGGCCCGCCGGAGTTGCCTTGGTTTATAGCGGCGTCAGTCTGGAACAGGTTTTGCAGGCTTTCGCTGGCGACAAAACCGTCGCCCGCCTCTACGTTTCGCCCGAAGCCAGATATAATCCCAGCCGTCACGGTGTTTTGAAACTGGCCTAGGGCATTGCCGATGGCCACGACTTTATCGCCAACCTGGACTTTTGACGAGTCCCCCAGTTTGGCGGGAGTTAATTTTTTGCCTTTCATATCTTTGATTTGCAAAAACGCCACGTCCAGCGGGTCGCTGGCGTTAGTACGACCGATAATCTCCACATTGTCAAACTGCGTGCCGTCAGACAGCGTCACGCTCACGCTGGTAGCGCTAGCGTCAACCACGTGGCGGTTAGTAATTATGTAGCCACTGTCGCTTAGAATTATGCCCGTACCGGCGCTACGCTGTTCGCCGGCGCGCGAACCTAAGAAACTTTGAATCGGTGCCGTACTAGTAACGTCTACTGACACTACGCTCGGGGAAACGTTTTTAGCGAGCGCGCTGATGAGCTGGCTTTCGTTCAAAACCGCTTGCTGGTTTTCGCGGCTTATTACCGCATTGTTGGCATTACCTAGCTGCGCACGAGCACCAGAACCCAGGTAGCCGCCGCCAAACCCCGCGAAAGCACAAACCAAAATCAGCAGCAGAATTCCCGCGGTTTTGCGACGAGCGGCATCAAGCTTTGCGCCGCCAAATGAACTGGGCGCTGACTCTTGGTCTTTCATCCCGTCATTCATTTAATTATCCCTCCCTAAAATTTTCCTGAATTTACAGAACCTTGTCGCCCCAGTCAGAAAATACCAGCACCACTACAATAACAGCGATCATTATAAATACGATTTGGCGCCTCAGCAACACCGACAGACGGTCGGTTTCCTGCAAATAATACAGCCCGCCCAGACCAAAGCCAAGCACCGTGAGCAACAGCGTCGGCTGGGACACCACGCCGTAAAAAAGCAGCCAATGCACAGAGAGCCAGGCCAGTGCCGCCGCAAAATAACCCCACGTATGGGCGTACAAAGAAGTGTACGGCTCTTCAAAACTGCTTAGAAAGTGCCGAGCGGCCAGGTAACACACGCTCCAGGCCCCAATAACCAGCGCTACCAGCGGCGCGGCGGGCCAACCGATAAAAAGTGCCATGAGGCCGTAAGTCTGTCCAATCAAGGCTTGCGCCGCAACGCTCAGCACGCTGCGTCCCGGCTTGATAGCAACCTGCCATAGCATATATAGGCCCGCCCAAACTAGTTGCATGGACGCCGAGTGGGAACGGGTCATAAAAACGACCGTGGCCAACCCTACGGTAATATCAACCGCGTTGGCCCGAACGATTGCCGCCCAAAAGCGCGGTCTGACAGCAAACATGCGCCATTTTGTAATCAATATAACCAGCACAGCCAGCTGGACAAAATTAATACGGACTAGAACGAACACCAGAGCCGGCATGACAGCGCTTAGCACTATGTGAAACACATGCGCGTAGCCTTTTGTTGGCTTGATTTTCCCCGCTAAAAGTTTTCTCATTGCGTGCCAAGTATTATAACAAAATCGGCGTTCCCAGGGTTGGGAATATTCGGATCAGGTAGTGATCCAACGGCCGTAACACCCAATCGCTGCTCTAGATAGTGTTTGGTGTATTTTTTTTGTCCGCCCCGCAAATCTACCAAAATAGTCTTTGTGTAGGTCTTCGTCGGCGCATCGCCTGTCATGTTTACGTTGTAGCCGTAGCTTTTCAGCTCAGCCGCTTTTTTGGTAGCCAGCCCTGGCGTTGTTGTGCCGTTTAAGACTGCAATAGAGGCGTTTTCGTTGGCTATGAAGCCGTCTTTTAGGGCGTTTCGGACGTAGCTCTGAATCTCGGAGAAATCGTTCAGGCCAGCCCTGGGTTGCTGGATGGATTGCCCGGCTATGTTTACGCCGGTCAAAAAGTTGTTTGGCGGATCAACCAGGCCGATCGTGGCAATATCGTTGGAGTTTATGCTTTTGCCAATTTCATACAAACGCATAACTTCGTTGATGCTCATGTTGGACTGGACGTGGTTGCCAAACGCGTCAAGCAGTTGCGATACTTTGACGGGGTTGGCAAACGTGCCAAGCGACAGGATTTTGTCTTTTAGCGCTACCAGCAGCTTGCGCTGGCGTTCGGCGCGGTCAAAGTCGCCGCGCGGACTGGTGTAGCGCGAACGGGCGTAGTACAGCGCACGCTGGCCGTCAAAATGCTGCTGGCCTTGTTTGACGTCCAACGTGTATATTTTGCGCGTCAGGTCGTCCCATAGTTTTTCGTACACCACGCCGTCGGCATCAACGTTGATATCTACGCCGCCAACGGTGTTTATGGCTTGGACGAAGCCGGCAAAGTCCACCATAACATGATAGTGAATCGGTATGCCCAGGTCATCCTGGATGACTTTTTCAATAGCCGCTATGCCAGCGTTTTCGGCGTCGGTTTTGCTGGCTTTGCGGGCTAGCGCCGCGTATTTTGCTTCGGCAAATACGGAATTCACCCGGTAGTTGCTGGTTTTAGGATAATACAAATCACGGGGAACACTCAAAAGAGCGGCCTTTTTGTTAATGGGGTCAATACTGGCCACCAGTATTGTATCTGTTAGGTCAGGCCCTTCGTGGCCATCGCCGCCCCTCCCAAGCAGCAATATATTGACACGCCCGTCGCCTTCGCCCCTCAGCTTGCTGGGGTCTACGTTGTCCTGCAGAGCGGCTGCTCCCTCGGCTCCACCCTTAAATATGTTGTGTAGTTTTAGGTAGCCCTTGCCAAATAAAAATCCAACCACTACGACTATCAGTACCGCAGCCCCCGCGGCGCCTCGCAGCCCCCGCTTTTTCCAGCTCAGATGCTTGCGAGCTTTTTTTGGAGCCGGCGTTAACGACAAATCAATCGCCCCCCTAGAGTTGCGCTTTGGACGGCGGCCCAGCGACTCGCTTCCTTTCAGTGCCGGTTGCTTGGCCGCATGGAAGCCGCCGGTACCACTAAAATCATCCAGTAGATTGCGTGTAGGTGGCAGAGAAGATGACCTGTTCAAATCTGCACCATATTGATTGGCGGCATTGCCCGTATTTTTTCCATCACCGCCAGGGTTCAGTATGCCATCTACTGAATTTCGAGCGTGTTTTGGTTGATGTTTTTGAAAATTATCCATTGTGCGAATTTTCTGATTATAGCGGTTATGGTCGTGTTCTGGAAACCGTAAAAAACGCGGCGACAGACAACGGTGTCAAACTTTTGCAAAGTACGCTATAGTGGTTGCAATAATGCAACAGTACTCCAGTATACCAGTTGCGCCGACTGGCGCAAGCAATCAATTGCCTCCCATCAATGTACCCAAACAACCAAGTAACTGGCGGGGGGCGCTGTCTACTCTTGGCATCTTAATAGCCGCGCCGCTAGTGGCGCTTTTGCTGACCGCGTTTGTCTTCCAGTCCTACGAAGTTGACGGCCCAAGCATGGAAACAACGCTGCAAAATCGCGACCGGCTAATCGTCTGGAAAATCCCGCGCACGCTCGCGCGAATTACCAACCACGCCTACATTCCCCAGCGAGACGATGTCATAGTGTTCGTCAAACGTGGTTTGTACGAACAGGAGGGCGCCAAAGAAAAACAGCTCATCAAGCGTGTTATCGGGTTGCCGGGTGACCGCGTCGTGGTGCAGGATGGGCACATTACTATTTATAACAGCCAGAATCCTAGCGGTTTTAACCCCGACCAGGGCCACCCGTTTTCCCAAAATATCGCCTCGCTTACCACTGGCAATATGGACATTGTCGTACCGCCGAACGAAATTTTTGTATGCGGAGACAACCGCACTAACTCTTTGGATTCTCGCTCTTTCGGTACTATTTCTGCTGATGACATTGTAGGCAGGTTAGTCGTACGCATATTCCCCGTTAACGGTTTCAAAAGCTTCATCAAACAGTAGCTTGTTTGCTAATCTAGCCCAGTTTGCGGTAGAGCCCCGCCAGATGATCGTCGTCTTTAAAATGAACCTCCAAACGGCCCCCTTTAGCGGTGTGGTGAATGGTTACTTTGGTTCCCAGTTTGTCGCCAAGTTTTTTGGTTTCATTTGTTTCTTTAACAGCCCTCTGTTTGACCGCCTTTGAAGTTACAAGCCCTTCTTTGTGAGCTGTCACAAACTGTTCGGCCTGTCGGACCGACCAGGCTTGTCCTTGAATAAGTTCGAGCAACCGCGACTGGAGCTCCGGCTGGCCTTTGAGTGCCAAAATAGACCGAGCGTGTCCCTCTGTTATGTGGCCAGTTTGTAATGCGTCTCGAGCCGCGTCGGGCAGCTGAAGTAGCCGCGCAATGTTGTTCACGGTTGGCGCGGCTTTCCCAAGTTTTTGCGCAATCTGTTGATAGCTCAAATTAAACTGCTCATGCAGGTGTTCAATAGACGCCGCTTGTTCAAGCGGAGACAAATCAACCCGCTGGACGTTTTCTATTAGAGCGATTTCTAGCCGCTGGAGTTCCTGCTTTTCACGTACAACGGCTGGTATGGTTTTCAGGCCTGCTAGTTGCGAAGCTCTCCACCGCCGCTCACCTGCAATAATTTCATAGCCCTGGCCAGCCGGAGAAACAATTATTGGTTGCAACACGCCGTACTCGCGGATAGAGCCCGCCAGCTCGTTTAGCGCCTGCTCGTCAAAATGCTTGCGGGGCTGGTTCGGGCTGGCTGTTATATCTTTAATGAACAAATTTTGTATTCGTTCGTCACTAGTCAACAAACTTTTGTCAAAATCTACGGGCAGCAGGCTTTCTAAGCCTCTGCCCAATCTGTTAGCATTAGCCATTCTGGCCTCCATTGGTACGATTTATAATCTCTTTGGCAAACTGTTTATAGGCCCTGGCGCCTTTTGACCATTTGTCGTGTTCAGAAATAGGTTTGCCATAACTGGGTGCTTCGGCTAGGCGCACATTGCGTGGTATTTGAGTAGAAAACACACTGGATCCAAAATATTTCTGAAGTTCAGTTGCAACCTGCTCCGCCAAACTTGTGCGGCTGTCGTACATTGTTACCAGCACGCCAAGCAAATTTAGGCTTGGGTTCATGGTTTGTTTGACGCGTTGAAAAACGTCCATTAGCTGGCCCAATCCTTCCATGGCATAATATTCTGCCTGTACCGGTATGACTAACCAATGCGCGGCGGCCAAGGCATTTATGGTCAGTAAGCTCAGCGCCGGCGGACAATCTATCAAAATATAATCAAACTGCAATCCGTCAAGTGCTTGCTTGAGTTTGCTTTCTCGTGCCGGCTGGTCCATGAGCTCAACTTCAGCCGCAGCCAAATTGGTATTGGCGGGCATTATACTAACTCCACTCACGGAACTTTCACGCACGGCCTGGGCGGCAGTGGCCTGTCCTATTAAAACTTGATAAGTGGTGGTTTCGGCTTGCTTATCTACGCCCAGTCCACTGGTGGCATTTCCTTGGGGGTCGGCGTCTACTATCAAAACGGTTTTTCCCGTTTTGGCCAGATACGCCGCCAGGTTGATGGTAGTCGTAGTCTTGCCCACTCCACCTTTTTGATTTAAGACAGCAATAGTATGTGCCACTGGTAATTTAACCCCTTCTTTATCTGTTAACAGCCTACCACGAAAATCTTATCAATCATAGGTCGCGGGCTACGTTTGCAAAATTTTGCGGTTTTTCCCTGCACGTAATGAAAGCTGTGCTGGTTGGCTGATGGCAGTGTCGCAAAATATTACAATCGCCCTTAGCTTTTTGGTTGCCTTAGGACAAGCATTACTTATAGGCTACAGAACAAACACATTTGATATACTAGCCTTATAATACTAGTATACTAATGCTTATAGAAATTTTATTTGGGTGCCGCGGAAAATAAGCCTTAAAGACAGTGTATTGTGCGACCCGGAAAATGTTTAGTAACACTGCCCCTATTTGCTTTTGCTTATAGCTGGAATGAGGCGGCAATTTCACCAAAAGTGCTATTTAGTTTATCAAAGTCTGATTCTTTGGCTTGCAAAGCCAAATAGTAGGCTGTGTTTTCATCGCGAAGGAAAATATACAGCGCTTGTCGGGCAAGACTGCCGTCTTTTCCCTGATATGTGAAATCAATTTCTGCCGCTTGCTTGCCGCTATGCTCAAATGTACGCTCAGACAACTTCTTGTAGCCCGGATAACGGGTTGGGAAGGCTTTGAAGACATTATCCAGCAGCAACTGTCTGGTGGTGGTTTTAGACAGTTGAGAAGCTATCCGTAGGCCGTCTTCGTACCGAAGGGTTATGCTATACGGCGGCTCGGCATCACCGCTGGCGCGGAACAAAAATTTATCTTTTACGTCCTGTGGCGTCAGGTCGAGTACGCTTGCATCGACTGGATAGTTTAGTTTTACTCCTTGGCTGGTATTACTAAACTCTTTGAGCGCAACCGTAGTGTTTTGGGCGGCTGAATCTGGCTTTTGGTTCTGATAGATAAGCGTGGCTACGCCTACGCTGGCGGCCAGCACCAGCAAGCCCGCGCCAACCAGTAAAGTACGTTTCATTAGTTATTCGACCTTGCCAGTTCAACCCAGCGATCGGTACTGTAGAGCATTGTCAGGGAATCATACTGGCCGCTGGCATAGGCGCCGGCCAGTTCACTTACCGTAGCGGTGTCGGCAAAGTTGACAGCGTTAGCAGAGACATTGATTATAACCACCGTGTTGCCGTCCTTCACGCTGGCGGCTTCGCTCATGGTAATGTCACAGCCGTTGGCGTCATTACAGGTAATTGTAACGTACGAAGAGGTCGGTTCCAGCGTCAACGTAGCGGTAGCGGCCGTACCTTCGTCTGCTATGGTTCGAGCGTCCACGCCAAGGCCCAAGCGATCTTCTATAAACAGGCTGGCGCCTGAACCAGCTAGCTCTACCCTGCCGTCAGTCGCTGCGTCATAGGCCAGGGTGGCGTTTTGCGCCAGACCCAGTTTTAGACCATTATTGTCTCCGAGGTACAGGTTGTTAAATTCTGCCGATGTGGAACCTAGGTCAATCGTGCCGGCCGCGTTTGGCAAGATATTGCCGCTGGTTGTGATCCCCACCACCGCGGCAATGGCGCCTGAGCTATTGACTTGGAACAAGTCGCCGCTGCCCACAGTAAAGAGTGCGGCCGGGGTAGTGTCACCAATACCAACGTTGCCAGCCGACAGTACTACTAGTTTGGAACTTAAACCAGAGGCTGATTTGGTAGATAGGTGCAGATCACTGTAGTTATTAGTATGGTCTATGATTTTAGTACTGATAGCCGCGGCGGCATTGTTGGTAGCGTCGTCGCCAAAGTATAGTTCTACCCAGTTATTAACGGTCTGGTCCGTGTTCACCAGCCCCAGTGCTCCGGCCACGTTTTGATACTGCGAAGTTGAAGAACTTGATACTGCCGAAACTATTTTTGAAAGTCCCAAACTAGCTGTACCAATACCGACGTTGCCGCCGCTAGTTTGCAAAAACAGATTGCCGTACGAACCAGCCGTACCGGCTCCTGCGCCTGGAGCTCCGCCTTGCAAAGTTATACTGCCGCCGTTGCCGTTAGTTGAACCAGATGGAGCATCCCCGCCAGCGCCCGCGGTGAGGTTAAGCACCGCGCCCGTGCCACCCGTTTGACCAGTCGTACCGCTAGTATCACCGCCCTTGCCGCCAGTTACCTGCAGTACTTGAGTGGCATTCGTGCCGCTTCCAGCTACACTGGCGGGCTGCGTGCCTATTAAATGTAATAGTGCGGTTGGGCTAGTAGTACCAATACCTATAGTGCCGTCTTGTCTAATAGATACCCGGGTTACAAGTCCGTTGAGCGAGGAACCAGACGACGTACTTGCAGGAGCGGTTTGGAGATTGATACTCCCTCCGTTAGCCGTGCCAGTTCCTTGCCCACCATTTATAGATGTATTGCCTCCAGTTTGGTTTGCTCCACTGCCATCACCACCCTGAAGTGTGACCGGACCACCGGCCGTACCAAGAAAAATTTGGCCAGAGCCACCTTTTACCGTAACGGCACCACCTTGGTTGTTAGCACCATTGCCTCCGGTGATTGTAATTGCACCACCAGGATTAAACTGCAAGCCCGTGGCAGATGCATTGCCACCAGTTATCGCTATAGCTCCACCGGCCGCGTCGAGGCCATTGGCTCCAATTATACTCAGCTGCGCACCAGCAGTTGTAGCAGAAGTGCTATTTGCCAATTTTATGGTTCTAGCGGCTTCTTTTGTCAGATATATATCGCCTGTCACCTCCAAAGCAGCACCTGGAGCTGATGTACCTATTCCCACTCTGTTAAGTGCGGCATCAATGTATAGGGTATTAGTATCAAAACTACTCGTACCCGTTCCGGTAACGGTTAAGTTGCCGGCTATTGAAGACGCGCCCGTTCCCTGAACTGTTAAATTACCTGTCAGAGTTGCATTGCCAGATGTATCTATAGTTAATTTGGTTATACCAGCAGTCTCAAGCTCTAGGCTTCTTGAATCATTAGACCCTATCGTTACTGTTGCGCCAAATGTGTTGCCATTTTGGAAGATTGCAGCACCTGCACCGGTTGTTTTACAGTAAACTAGTTGATTAGTGGTGTTATTTTGACATAAGTATATTGATGCATTTGACCCCGCTAATGTGCTAGGCAATACAATACCGCCGTTGCCAGCCTGTAGCGTTATAGAACTATCTCCGTTAGGATTACCAATCAACAGCGTAGCTTTTCCAGTTCCAGCTGCCAAACCAGCGCCTATTAGTATAGTTTGAGTATTGCTGTCGGCTATATTACCACTACCAATGTTTATAGTATTGCTTATTACCGATTGCCCCAGAGTTATTGTGCCTACTTGACTTGTACCACCGATGGCTATGCCACCAGAAGTATGAGTCTGCAGCCGTATAGCCTCGCTCCCAGCCGTGTTAGAGGTACCTCCTTGAATCAAAGTAGTGTGATTAGCCGCCCCGATTGAACCAATCGTAACACCGACTGTCCCGGTTATACCTCCTCCTGTACCAATGGAAATAGTATTACTAGCGGCCGCCCCAGGCACACCTGTCCCAATATTTATAGTCTTGCCACCTGCCACAGTAGTATTGCCTGTGCCAATATTGACCGTATCTACCACAGCAGAGTTGCCCCCAGCTATTGTAGTAGTCCTGGCGGCGGCTGGGGCAATGTTGCCTAGGTTGATAGTCGACACGCGAGTGTTGTTACCTAGGTTTATAGTACTAGCACCGGCCGTGCCAACCCCTGACAGGATATTTACGGTTGTGGCGGCTCCTGTGGTGCCGTTGCCAATGTTTATGGTTTGGGCACCGGTTGTGGCGTTCGCGCTGCCAATGTTGATGCTATGAGCGGCAGTTGACTGCCCGACTGTTATGGTGCCCGTACCTGTCGCGTGACCTATCGTAATCCCGCTCGATGATACTGATGTACCGATATTTATAGCGCCATTAGCCCCGCCACCTCCGGTAGTGCCAGCCTGGAGACTAACAGATCCGCCGTTTCCGATAGTGGCATTTCCTCCAGTCAAAGTAACCGACCCGGCCGTTCCATTCGTGGCACCTCCTCCCGTCAATGTGACCGATCCTGCGGCGCCGCTGGTCGAGCCGCCCGAGCCGGCTGTAATTGATATAGCCCCCCCAGTACCATCAGTCGCACCGCCGCCAGCAAGCAGTGTAATATCTCCACCTGACGCACAACCGCCAAAACAAAATGCATTATCTGCTTGAATCAAAATGTCAGTGCCTACGCCCCCTGTAGTTGTTATGCTTGCGACTTGATCAAGAGCGGTACCAACAAATACCAATGACCTGGTGCTTAATGTTGATGATCCTCCATTGACTCCAGCCATACCTGTGACAGTACTGCTAGTAAACAACGCACCTGCGCTACTTATGGTTAGAACAGACGTCCCACCGTTTAGCCCTTGGAGTAAATATCCACCAAGCTCATTTTGCAGTATTAGTGTAGGTTGGCCTTCATTTGATGAGGCGTATAGGGTGCCGTTTGAGGCCACGCCGTTGTATTGCGTATTGACGGGGGCGCTTAGTGTAGATACGTAAACTTGCGGGTCGGTACCATACACAGTTTGAGCGCCCCATGCAGCCACTGTGGTACCGTTGTTCGGTAGAATAATTGTCGGTTTAACAGCTGTAAGCGCTCCTGATATATTCTGGGTTACAGACAGTCTCTGCCATGTGGTCGTGGCGGTAAATGAAGCCGCCGTGCCAGTGGCAGGTGTACCACCTGTACTATCAATCCGTAAACTAACTGGGGCAGTACCGCTGTTAGTTTTCAGCCACACGCTAAATGTATAGTTTCCAGTTATAGATGCCAAGAACGACTGATACAGACCGGCATTGGCCGCATTAGATACCAGTTTATCAGCTGTTTGTGTGCCGTTCGGTGCGGGATTGGAGGCTGGATCATCCGCTGTTACAGACATATTAGCTGGGGATATAATAGTTGGAAGCCAAAAATCTGTATTTGAAAACACCTCGCTGCTAAAAAGCCGATTACTGAATTTACCTATACCTCCGCTGGCGTTGTTGATATATCCAATGGATTCTTGATTGCCGCCAGCACTAATATTTAATAAATTCGCTCCGGCTGAATTCCTGAGCTGAAACAAATCGGCTGTTTGCGACGAGGCTCCTTGTATAATTGCCCCTATACTTGCCGATGAAGCACTTTGGATATTAAAATTGGCGTTTGACTGAGTTGTTGTACCATTCTGAATATACCCAGTGCCACCGGTAGATGGTGCGTAGCCGCTACATACTGAGCCCGTGCTACACAAAGTACCCGTTTCATTTGGCAGAGTTAATGTGTTCGTAGAAGGGCTGGTGGGACCTATAAGCGTCAAGGTATTGGCAGACCCGCTGCCTTTGAACAGTATTGAACCTGTGTTTGTATTGGCGGTGCCAAGCGTTAGTGAATTAGCGCCTTGGATTGCTAATGTTCCTGTGAAATTAGCCGCCGAAGAGATAGTCTGGGAGTTGTAGGTTCCGGCGGTAACATTGCCGGTACCGCCAACTGCCAACCTATCTGTGCCTCCGCTCTGAAGCTGTAATAGGTTGCCGCCGCCCGTATCGTTTAGAAATATGCTAGCATCGGCCGTATTATCAGTTTGTGCGGAACCTGGTGCTAACAGTACAGCTTGGCCGCCGCCAGCCGCACAGGTTACGCCTGTGGTACAAATCGTTTGAGCCGCGCCCCCGCTAGTTGGGAAAATAAATGACCGGCCGCCGGCAGTGAATGTTAGCACGTCACCTCCGGCATCAATGGATAGGTTGTTGCCGGAGCCTGTTTGCTTCAAACTGTTGCCTAGAATAACACCAGTCGCAGGTAGGGAAAGGTTTCCAAATTGCACGCTTGCGGTAGTATTGATATTTTGTGGCGCTGAAAGGGTTAGGACTCCACCGGCGCTGTTAACATTTATTTGGTTCGCCGTACCTTGAATAGTTACGTCGTCACTAAATCCGTTGACTGTTGTAGATGTTGGGTTAACTATTTGCCCTAGCTTCGTCTGCAACAACTCGCTAGTTACAAAATTACAGTTATTACTGTCCAGGCAGATTGTACCGCTGGCGTTTGGCAGCGTAAAAGTTTGATTTGCATTAGCGGCTTGAGTGCGAAAAAGGGTGGTAAAATTGCCGTCGGAGAACTTTAAATCTCCCCGCGTGACTACATCGCCGTTCACTAGCAGGGATCTGTTGCTACCTTGTAGCTCTGATGGCAGCGTAGTTATTGCGGCATCTTTGAGCGTTACGTCTTGAATGCTGACCGAGGTCTGTTTGGCCTTCGTTGAGTTTTGTTCTTTTCTTAGCACAAACAAAATACTAACCCCTGTCAGCAGTACCACGGCCACGGTCACGCCAATTGACACGGCCATGGCTTTATGGCGCGAAAACGCTAGCAAAGAAGTAGCCGGCCTAGACGGGGCCTTGGGCGCATAAGCTATATCACTCTGCTCATGAATTTCCAGATCTTCGGTCGCGTAATTATTTTCGGTCGAACTATAACCAACCACCGGCGCTGATGCGCCACTAGAAAGCCCATTGCCTGAAATAGGCAAATTAGGCTGGGTAGGGTCTTCAGCTTTAAGCTGATGGTCGTCCATATTTGTGTGTTTAATAGTTTTTGTTTGGGTTTGCCTCTGTTATAAGCAAAAACGGCAGTCATGTGACTACACTTTCCCATCACTAGTGTACGAGAGGTGTTTGGCTAACGCAAGTTTTTTGAACACTTTTTTTATCAATCCTCGTGAAGTTATCCACTATTCTAAAAACTGTACAGGTTTACACCCAAAGAATAGAGTAAACTGCCCCGAGCCCTACCAACAGCACACCTATGGCCACAATTACAACTCTGACCATTTCCGCTTGGATTATTTTGCGCGCCAAGGGATTTCTCCCAAGAGCCGTTACGGCGCTAGAGATCGCGCCGTAGATAATACTACCCTCTGCTATCAAAACAATCACGAACAATATCAAAGCAATCAGTACTCTTGTTTCGCCAACGTCTTTACCTACCAGATAGCGGCCTAGTTTTGCGAGCGCGGAATCGCTCCGCAATACACTGCCGTTCGCTGACCCCTGATTATTTAGATTTATTTTTATTTTGGCAATTTGTGTCTCTTTAGCCTGGCTCCCGTCTTGATAGCTATAGGGGCTTGTTTTCTCGGGAGTACCAGCAGCTATGCCAATAACGGTTGCCGGAACATCTCCGGATTTCATCAAAATGCCCTTTAGAGGCGAAAGCACCAATAAGTCCCCCTGCTTAATAGCTCCGTTTATATCGCTTACGTAGGCATCAACTTGGCCTTCGTTCTCTACCAATACTTTTGATGCTCCGGAGCCGACTGTTACTAGGCTATTGTCAAATGTTGTAACAATACCTACGACCCTGTTACTGCTCTCCTGGCTGGCGCGTTCCACGCTAGAATTTGTCGATCCGTCTACGCTTAACGCCGCAACCATCCCTGTCTGGAGGCCAGAATCAGTAGTGGCATAGCCTCTGGCGATAGCTGACACGGAAACCTGTGCCGCCAACACTAAAACAAAGCCTGCCAGTGCGGCCAAAACGTTCCATAAAATTATTCTATTTTTTAGATTGCGATTCACTATAGCCATTACTCTTATGCTTGCCTCTAGTATGACTGGCTTAGCCCCTGAAAACAAGCGGATACGGCTATGCTGGGATAGTTACGCTATCTTGGTAATTTTTAGATGCGTTTGGTGCTGGCGATGTCCCCTGACAGTATGGACCCGTTTTTTAGCTTTGTAGCGGATGGACATGACTTTATCGGCCTGTAGGTCTGGAGCAACTATTTCAGCGGTTACCTTAGCGCCGCTGACTTGAGGGTTGCCAACAGTTGTTTTGTCACCATCAATTACTAGAAGTGGCACAAACGTAGCAGTTTTACCTTCTTGCTTAAGGAGTTCGACAGCAATTGTCTCTCCTTCGCTAACAAGGTATTGTTTTGAACCGGTTGTAATAACTGCTTTTTTCATGAGTACCAAAAGAGTCTAACAGATATACCCCTCCCTGTCAAAGGAGTTAGGCGGACTTAGCCAAGCTGATAGTTAGATCTGCGCCTTCTATTTTAACCGTTGCTTCAAAACCATTTTTTACCTCACCCAGCATTTTTGCCAGTGTCTCCGCCAAAACTGTTTCTTGATGCTCCTCAATTGCCTTTTGAACTTCTTTGTTATCTGTTAAAAGCTGTAAACTAATCCTATCCTCAACGTTCAAACCTGCTTGTTTGCGAGCATTTTGAACCTGTCGTACCACCTCTCTCATCACACCTTCTCGCTTGAGTTCGGGTGTTATCTTTTTATCTATCCATACCCCTGATTCTCCTTCTTTAAGCAGTCCGAAATCTATCTTTTTAACATTTAGTTCTTCTTTGGCTATCTCTGTTAAGCCTGGCCTGAATTCGCGAGACCACTCAAGTTTTGCAGTTTCCAAAGGTTGACGCACCTTAATTCCATCTTTTGCGCGCATTTCTAGCCCGGCAGTAATTAACTTTCTCAAGATCGCCATTTCTTCGAGTAACTGGCGATCAATGTGCCCCGCCTCTGGCCAATCACTCAGGTGAACTGACGAGGACAATTCAGTACCGGCAGTTAACTCTCGCCAGAGATGGTCACTAATAAATGGCGCCCACGGAGCCAGCAGCTGGGTGGTGCGTACCAAGGCGTACCATAAGGTTTCGTAGGCTTGGATTTTATCGCTGTCGTTTTCACTCTTCCAAAAACGGCGGCGCGAACGCCGGACATACCAGTTAGACATGTCGTCAACAAAGCCAAAAATTGGTTTAATGGCATACGCCAATTTATAATTATCTGCCGCCTCAGTGGTTTCCGTAATAGCTTGATTGAGCCGTGCCAGCAGCCATTTATCCAACACGTGTTTTACTTCTGGCTCAGCCAATTTATTGGGTGGTTTCCACTTGTCAATGTCTGTGTACATTTTGAAAAAACGCTGTGTGTTTAACAACGTACCTAAAACATTTCTATTCAAATCTTTCATGGCGTCCCTGTTAAAACGCATATAGTCGCCTGCCACGGCCTGATAATTAGACAACAAATATAAGCGCAAACTGTCTGCGCCTTCGTTGCTAAAAACGTCATCTACGGGCGGATAGTTTTTTAAGCGCTTGCTTAATTTTTGGCCATCACCTGCCAAGACCATCCCGTTTACCAAGACATTTTTATAGGCTGGTTTATTGAACAAAATAGTTGCTATAACGTGCAAAACATAAAACCAAAGACGCGTCTGATCCAGCCCCTCGCCCACGTAATCTGCCGGGAATGAAGCTTCAAATGTTGATTGGCCGTCAAATGGGTAGTGCTGACCTGCAACCGGCATACTGCCAGATTCAAACCAACAGTCTAGCACTTCCTCTACCCTGCGGTACTGTTTGCCGTCTTTTTCAAATATAACCTCGTCAATAAATGGTCGGTGCAAGTCATCCAATTTAGCATCTGCGCCAGCCAAGCCTTTGAGTTCAGCAATACTCTCAACAACTATGTAGTCTGTTTCGTCTTCCGTGTTGACCCAAATAGGCATAGGCGCGCCCCAGTAACGATTGCGGCTAACTGCCCAGTCGCGAGCCCCTTCCAGCCATTTTCCAAACCGTCCTTCCTTGATATGGTCCGGCATCCAGCTGATTGATTCAGCCGTGGCCAGCAGTTGTTTTTTAATGGCCGATACGCTGATAAACCACGTACCGATTGCGTAATACAGCAGCGGTGTTTCGCATCGGTAACAGAAAGGGTAGGTGTGAGTAAAAGTTTCGGCGGCAAACACCAAACCTTTATGGGTCAAATGCTCAATTATGGGCTTGTCGGCACTCTTAAAAAAACGCCCGCTGACTTCGGGTACATTTTTCAGGTCAAGCATATGGCCGCTTGCATCTACCGTAGCAAGCACGGGCAATTTATACGTTTCGCTTAAGCTCAAGTCATCTTCGCCAAATGCCGGCGCTACATGCAAAACGCCGGTACCATCTTCTACGCTCACAAATGATGCCGCTACTATGGTGTGCAAGTCGGCATATTTAGAAGTGTCCGCCGCATCTACGGCACGGAAGAGTGGTTCGTACCGTTTACCTAATAATTCTTGGCCGCTTACTTCTTTGGTTATCTTAAAATCACGTTCATCAAGCACGCCGAGGCGTTTTTTTGCCAAAACTACTACTTCTTCTTGCCCCTCATCCGTCGTATGGCGCGCATAGACGTATTGTTCGGCCGGGTTTACCGCAATAGCGGCGTTACCAGGCAAGCTCCATGGCGTGGTTGTCCAAGCAAGCAAATGAGCGTCTTCATCGCTTAACCTAAACTTCACGTATAGGCTGGGGTCCGGCACATTGTCTTGATAACCTTCATTAACCTCAAAATTGGATAAGGGCGTCTCGCAGCGAGGACAGTACGGCATGCTCTTGTAGCCTTTATAGAGTAAACCCTTGTTATGAATCTGTTTTAAAACCCACCAAACACTCTCAGTATATTCAGTATCAATAGTGGCATAGGCGTGCTCGGTGTCAGTCCAGCGGCCAATTCTCTTGAAAAAATCTTCCCATTCGCCCTTGTACTGGAAAACTGATGCCCGGCAGGCGGCATTAAATTTCTCCAGTCCCAGTTCTAGGATTTGTTTTTTGCCACTAACCCCAAATTGTTTTTCTATAGCGAACTCTACCGGCAAACCATGGCAGTCCCAGCCATTTCGCCGCTCAACATAGTAGCCCCGCATTGTCTTGTAGCGCCCAAGAGAGTCTTTGATGGAGGTAACTAAGCTGTGCCCAAAGTGCGGTAAGCCATTGGCAAATGGCGGACCATCATAAAAACTAAAGTTTTTCTCACCAAGTCTTTGTTGAACACTCTTTTCAAATGTCTTTTCTTTGTCCCAAAGCTTGAGCAAATCTTCTTCTATTTGGGCAAATTGTGATTTATTTTCCTTGGCCATGACGTTCCTTTTATAAATAAAAAGTCCCTATTCACAGGAGCTCCGCCTCTGGCGGAACGGTACCATCCTGATTGGGACTTAATTTAGGGCTATTACGGGCTTACCCGGTGAGTTCTAGTGTTTCGCTTTATACGAAAGTTCCTCTCACTCCGTTCTCCTTCAAAACTTTAATGACGGATGATCGCAGTTGATAGCTGCTCAAACGGATTGACTAAACTATAGCTTACTTCCCTGTGGGTCGCAAGCAATTTAGGGCTATACGAGGTAGCCGGCAACTTCGTTCATGAGGGGTAGTGGTTCGCCTTCCCAGTGTTTTATGAGGTCGTTATTGTCTCGCCGTACCAGCAGAGCAGGATATTGGACAACCCCGTACAGTGCGGCCAAATCAGCTCCATTGCGTGTCTCCAGGCTAATTAATTCAATAGGCGTGCCCTTTTGGTGTTCAAAATCATGGGCATACTCCTCTACTATCCGGGCGAACTCGGACTGGGGGTGATAGAGAATTGAAACTTTCATAGCATTAGCGTAAAGCGTTAAACCCACGCGGTCAAGGTCAAGCAGAGCGCCTAGAGATACGTGCCTAGGAGCAGCCCGTTGTGGAACCGCAGGAGCTGCATACATAGCAGCTGCCGGCTTTTTGTGTCTGGTTGCCACAGTTAAAGCACATTGGAGCAGATTGATCCATGCTCGGCTTCTTGGGCTTTAGTGGAATCTCATCCGCAACCACCGAAGGCTGAGGTTCAACTTTCAACTCAGCAGTCTTGGCCGATTCGGGTTGAATTGTTGTATCAATATCCAACAAACTGGTCTGCTCTTCTGGCATATCATCAATAGAGGCCAAGCCAAGTTCCAGCCGATCGTCGAATGACAAGTAATCCAGCGCCAAACGGCGGAAAATGTAGTCAATCAACGATGATGCTGTTCGTATCTCTGGGTCGTCCGTAATGCCCGCGGGCGCGAAGGACATGCTGGTCATACCTTTTACGTACACCTTGAGCGGTACGCCGTATTGCAGGCTATAGCTGATTGAACGGGCGAATGAGTCCATCAGACCGGCTAGCGTTGAGCCCATTTTGGCCACTCGCACAAACAGTTCTCCTGGGGTGCCGTCTTCATATTCCCCAACCGTAAAGTAGCCATGGCAGTCCGAAACGGTAAATGAGTAGGTTTTGGATGGGCGAACTTTGGGCATATCGCGGCGTATAACGCCTCGAACGATAACTTTGTCCGCGGCTTCTTCAGCAGCTGTTGGCAAATCGTTGTTGCTATCGGCTCCTTTTTTGGTCATAGACAATGGTTGGGCAACTTTGCAATTATCACGATATATAGCCACTGCTTTAAGGCCCAGCTTCCATGACTCAACGTGCAGCTGTTCAATTTCTTCTACAGTTGCTTCCTCCGGCATGTTTACAGTTTTACTTATAGCGCCGGAGATAAATGGTTGTACTGCCGACATCATTTTGACGTGTCCCATGTAGTGGATGGAATTGTCTCCCATTGAACATGAAAAGACGGCAAAGTGTTCTGCCTTAAGGTGAGGAGCGCCAGTTATTGTTTTTTCTACATCAATATAATTCACGATATCATCTACTTGGGCTTTTGTGTAGCCGAGTACTTTTAGTGCTCGCGGTACAGTTTGGTTAACTATGTTCATAGTACCGCCGCCAACTAATTTCTTGAATTTCACCAGTCCGAGATCCGGCTCAATCCCCGTAGTATCACAATCCATCATCAGGCCAATGGTACCCGTTGGAGCCAGTACGCTAGCTTGGGCGTTTCGTACGCCGTACAAACCACCAAGCTCTACCGCGTCATCCCATGCCGTTGCCGCCGCGCTTAGTAGATCTTCCGCCACCAAACTGGCATCTATTTTAGATACCTCTTCCCTGTGCATTTTTAGGACGCCTAACATGCCTTCGCGGTCTTTGTGAAAGCCAGCGAACGGCCCAACTCTGTTGGCAAGCCGGGCGCTGGTAGCATAGGCGTGCCCGGTCATGATAGCGGTGATAGCGGCCGCTTGAGCCCGACCTTCGTCACTGTCGTAGGGCAAGCCTTGTGCCATGAGCATCGCACCGAGGTTAGCATAACCAATTCCTAGCTCGCGGTAAGCCCGAGCATTTTTGGTAATGTTTTCTGTTGGGTATTCGCTGTATCCAACCAAAATTTCCTGAGCTGTAAAGATTAGCTCCACTGTGTGCCTAAAAGCTTCTACGTCAAAACTGCCGTCTTCGTTCAGGTACTTCAGCAAGTTGATAGAAGCTAGGTTACAAGCGGAGTTGTCCAGGTGCATGTATTCGCTACAAGGGTTGCTGCCGTTGATACGGCCGGCGTTTGGCGTTGTGTGCCAGCGATTAATAGTGGTGTCAAACTGCATACCCGGATCGGCGCATTCCCAAGCTGCCTCGGCAATCTGGCGGAAGAGATCGCGAGCTTTTATGCGTTTCACGGTTTTGCCATCGCTGACAGAGCGAAGTTCATAGTTGTCGTCATTTTCGACAGCCTGCATGAATTCATCTGTGACGCGAACGGAATTGTTGGCGTTTTGATACTGGATAGATGTAATATCTTTGCCGTCTAGCGTCATGTCCCAGCCGGCGGCTTGGAGATCGCGAGCCTTGCGTTCTTCGCGGGCTTTGCACCAGATAAACTCTTCAACATCAGGATGGTCGATGTTCAATATGACCATCTTGGCGGCTCGGCGTGTTTTGCCGCCGCTCTTGATGGCCCCCGCAGAAGCGTCCGCGCCACGCATAAAACTAAGCGGGCCGGAAGCCGTACCAGCGCTTTTGCCAAGCGGTTCCACGGATGACCTGATACTGCTGAGATTGATTCCTGAACCCGAGCCGCCCTTGAATATCATGCCCTCTTCTTTATACCAGTTTAGAATAGACGGCATCGTATCTTCTACAGCTAATATGAAGCAGGCACTGGCTTGTTGAGCTCGCGCTGGAGCACCGATGTTAAACCAGACTGGCGAATTAAAGGCCGCACGCTGTGTGGCAAGTATATACTTTAGCTCCTCGCGAAAATCCTCTGCTTCTGCTTCGGACTCAAAATAACTTTCCTGCAAACCATGCCGTGTTATGGTGTCTACCACACGATTGATAAGTTTCTTGAGCGAGTCTTCGCGCTCAGTGGTACCGGGCGTACCCGTAAAATACTTTTGAGCGACAATATTTATGGCATTGAGCGACCAGCCCTCTGGGAATTCAAGATCTTTTTGCTCAAAAACGGGTTTGCCGGTTGTCGGGTTCATGATAACCGAGTCGCGTTTGACCCACTTTAGCTCGTCGTACGCCAGGGCTTTGGCTGGCGTAAAGAATCGCCTGCGTCCCAGGATAGTTGTTTGTCCCATGATATCCTCACTTTTTACCTTAATTATTGTTTAATTTTTTGTTAGAGTTGTTGTAACTGTCCGCACATCTGGACGTCACCAGCTCTTCTAAAAGTTCAATCAATGAATTTTCGGAAGAACTGGTGGTGTCCTATTTTGCGTCGTGTTTTACTTTGCGTTCGCGGATTTGCAGTAGTTCGCGTTCAAACCCGGCAATATCCTTAAAGCGCCTGTAAACACTTGCAAAGCGCACGTAAGCAACTTCGTTGAGCGGTGATAGACGTTCCATAACCAACTCACCAATCCGCGCCGTGCCAATTTCTTGGTCCCCGCACGCATAGATGTAATGTTCTATGTCAGCAACTAGTCGTTCAAGTTGCAAACTGGTTACAGGAGTCTTTTCACATGCCCTATACAGTCCGGCCAGTAGCTTATCTCGATTAAAGAGTTCGCGGATACCGTTGTTTTTGATAACGATAATCTGCGGACGTTCAATCCGTTCGTATGTTGTGAAGCGGTACCCGCAGTCCGGGCAGGCCCGGCGGCGGCGAATGGCTTCGCCCTCACTAACATCACGGGATTCTATAACCTTTGTATCTACTGACGAGCATTGGCTGCATTTCATGTTTTGCCTCCTCGCGTCCCCGGCTTCCTTGTAGTAGGCCGGATACAAATTATGTGTTCATTCTAAATGTGCTATAACTATATTTTATCACTATATATAGCGTCTACGCTTCCAATCATAGACCCATATACAGTGTTTTGCAATATAAAAAATGGTGTATTATTTACGAATTTTATCTCTGTTATTCATCGTCTTTTGGCGAATCTTCAGAGATATCATCTTTTTTATCAGTAGCATTTTGCTGGCGGCGTTTGGTGAGGCGTCGCAAGAAGGATGGTTTTTCAAGTTCATCTTCTTCCGCGTCGCTAACTATTGGGCTGGTATCTAGTAATTTGCCCTCTTTAGCGTGTTGTTCTTTTGATTCGGTTTCGTCGGCGTCTTCCAGAGCCCATATGTTAGGCATGGGGGTATCTTTGTTAAGCTCGCTTTCTTTCTCTTCGTCATGCAGCTCCATATCAATCCCCGTCATGTCATGTTCGTCAGCAGTTTTGGGCAAGCTGCCCGGTTGCTGAGACACATTGGATTTAGCATTTTTTCGGTTTGCATAGTAAGCATCATCAAATCCCGTCGCTACAACGGTTATAATAATCTCGCCTTCCAGATCGGGACTGATAGTAGCGCCAAAAATTATATTCGCTTCTGGGTCAGCCGCACCCGTTATGGTTTCGGCAGCTTGGTTTATTTCATGCATCGACATGTCGCTGCCACCAATAACATTGAATAAGATGCCTCTGGCGCCGTCTATAGAAACTTCTAACAGTGGCGATTCTATGGCTTGCTGAGCAGCATGGGCGGCACGATCTTCACCCGAAGAACGTCCAATCCCCATAAGTGCCGAACCGGCGTGGCTCATAACAGTTTTAACATCCGCGAAGTCAAGATTGATTAATCCATGAACAGTTATGAGATCTGATATGCCCTGTACTCCTTGGCGCAGCACATCGTCAGCAACTTTAAAAGCCTCTAGTAACGGCGTTTGACGGTCGATTGTCTGAAGCAGGCGGTCGTTGGGAATAATAATAAGCGTATCAACCACTTTGCGCAGGTTTTCTATAGCAATGTCGGCGTTACGGCGACGTTTTTCGCCTTCGAAAGCAAATGGTTTTGTAGCAAATCCAACAACAAGTGCCCCTTGGTCTTGTGCAGCCTCTGCCACAATGTGTCCCGCACCGCTACCTGTGCCCCCACCGGCGCCAATGGTAACAAATACCATGTCAGCCCCAGCAACCGCGTTGCGAATATCTTCCAGCGACTCCTGTGCTGCTTTCTGGCCAACTACAGGGTCGGCTCCGGCGCCAAGACCGCGCGTAGCATCACGACCAATATGGATTTTGGTTTGCGCTTTAGAGTGATGCAAAGCTTGCGCGTCAGTATTAACAACGATAAATTCAACGCCCTCAACGCCGGCTTCTACCATGCGGTTAATCGCGGCACCGCCGGCACCGCCGACACCAACGACTTTTATACGAGCGAACGTTTCAATTGCAGGGTTTACTTGCGGCATGTATTCGTACCATCCTCAATTAAGTATAAGGTGGAGTATATAGGACTTTCCCACTTCTATGCAACCCCATGGCCCGCTTGAACCAATATGTCTATACGGTATTATCTCTTGCGCACACGGCGAAGCAGCCCCTCTATCATCCCCAGGGCCTTTTGATTGGGAGTCCCACGGGTGGCGTGGGATTCCGGCATAAGTAGCATGTCTAACTGCATAAGGCCGATGGCAGTTGTATATGCGGGATCGTCAATCACATCCACTAGTCCTTGCAAGGGCTGCAACGTACCTAGTCGAGCTGGCAGTTGGAGTTTTTCCTTGGCAAAATCAGCCAGTCCTGGCAGCTTAGAGGTCCCACCCACTATAACGGCTCCGCCAGGCAATTTCCGGGAACGGCCGATTTTTTTCAGTTCCTTGTCCACAAACTCAAAAAGTTCATCGACGCGGGCTTCTGTAATCATATGGACTTCACTTTTGGCGAAAGTGTGCTCTTTGCCGTCAACCTCAAGCGTAATGGTGTCGTAGTCTGGCGCTTCCAGAGTAGCGTAACCAACCTTTACAGCTTCGGCCACGTCTAAATCAGTTTTCAGGCCAATAGCCAGATCATTAGTAATGTTTATCCCACCGATGGGCAAGATAGCTACGTGCTGGATTTCACCGTCTTCTACCACTACTAGGTTGGTTGTGCCAGCTCCTATGTCCAATAGCACTGTACCGGATTCTTTCTGTTGTCTGTTTAGTACCGCTTCAGCGGCAGCCAGACTAGATATAGTAACATGGCTAAGACTCACGTGAGACCGCTCCAGAACAGCGGTCAAACTTTTGAGGGTTGGCGAGGCAGCCGTCACTATATGCGTATCAACTTCTAAGCGCACACCGTTCATGCCGACAGGATCTTTGATATTATCCTGGCCATCAACTCTGTAATTTTTGGCAAAAACTTGGATTATTTCTCTGTTGGGAGGTAGCTGCATGATTGTCGCTGCTTCTTCCGCACGGTAGCGGTCATCGATGCTGATTTCACGATTAGCAGCGCTAATCGCTACAACGCCTTTGGAATTAAGGCCGCTGACATGCGTACCGTTAATGTTGACGGTCGCGCTATTTATATGGATGCCAGAAATTCGTTCTGCCTCTGTAACTGCGTGAGTAATTGCTTCTGTCACGTCGTCAATATGCACGACTACACCCTTGCGCATACCAATATTTTTGGCCATTCCATGGCCGATTATTGATAATTCTGCCGGATGATCGGAATCAAACATACCAATAACGCACCTCACAGCAGAGGTGCCAATATCTAGACCGAAAAAATGTGTCGGCGATGAACCATCACGCATATGGCAAGTATACCGCTTATACTGTTGGGTTCGCAAGACAAGCTTGCTGCCCCAAACCCTACAAGCTAGTCAAGATTTCGAAGCCGTCATCAGTGACAAGCACTGTGTGTTCAAAATGCGCGGCCATAGAACCGTCACTTGTACGAATTGTCCAATTATCCGGATCGGTTTTTATGGTATATGCCCCAAGAGTTGCCATCGGCTCAATCGCAATAGTCATACCTGCGGATAGGGTCGGTCCCGTACCTTTTTTGCCATAATTTGGTATGTTTGGGTCTTCGTGGAGCTGATGACCCACGCCGTGGCCAACAAGATCACGGACAATACCGTATTTGCCCCTGTCCAGTACCGCCTGCACAACGGCTGAAATATCTCCAACCCGCGCACCATTGCGCACAACGCCGATACCGGCCATTAGAGCCCTGCTGGTTTCTTGGACCAAATTGTTGATTCGACCTGGTGCTTTGCCCACAATTACAGAAACTGCCGCGTCGGTTATCATGCCTCTGTAGGTTACGCCAAAATCCAGACTTACTATATTGCCCTCTTTTATTAGATGGTTTTGGCGTGGTATACCATGTACGATTTCATCGTTAACAGACACGCATATCACGTCCGGGAAGCCAAAATAACCCAAGAAAGTCGGCTGGCCGCCAAGACTCTTGAGTTCTTTTTTTGCGATTTCGGCCAAGTCTTTTGTTGTCATACCCCTGGACAACTGCCGAGATACCAACTGCAAAACGGTAGCCAGCATACGGCCGCTTTCACGCATGGCCGCAATTTCAGCCTGGGTTTTTACGCGTGTCTGCATCAGTCAGATGTTTCTTTTAGCAAATGTACGATTTCTGTATGGACTTCTTCAATCGGCCGTTCGGCATTTACTTCTTCAAATTTGATCCCGGCTTTGATTAGATAATTCAAGATTGGCACTGTATCTCTTTCAAATTCAGCAAAACGCTGTTCAATGCCATCGTCATGATCGTCCAAGCGGCGCCGTGCAAGCAGACGGGACCGCATAGCCGCTTTGGACGCAATCAGATGAATCATGCAAGTTATCTCAAACCTTCCTTTTTTTTGTTGCTGTAAAAGCCATTTGGCTTGGGATATTCGGCGCGGGAAGCCGTCCAAAATCACATTGTTTTGGTCAGCTATTTCTGCCAGTGCTCGTTCGAGCAAAACCGTGACTTCTTGGTCTCCCAGAATTTCACCCTTCTGCATCCTCGCATGCTGATCATTTGAACCATATAGTCTTAACAGTTCTCCAGTTGAAACAACGTTAAACCCGTCTTTTTCAGCCAGTAGTTTGCTCTGCGTTCCTTTGCCCGAGCCGGCTATGCCCATCAGCAATATCATACGGCAAGCTTCTCTTTAACAATTTTGGCAATCACTGCTCCATCGGCCGAACCCTTGCTGCGTTCTTTGACTTTACCTATAACCTGCCCCATTGCTTGCATGCCGGCGGCACCCAGCTCTGCAATGACTTCGGAAACGAGTTGGCTTACCGCTTCCTCTGTGAGCTGCTCTGGCAAATATTTTTCTATCACCTGCTTTTCTGTGGCTTCGGCTTCAGCCCGCTCCGGGCTGCCGCCCTGAACATACATTTCAACGCTTTCTTGCCGCTTTTTAGCCTCTTTGCTTAGAATGTCTATAATCTCGCTGTCGGGCAGGCCGGTTTCTCTGGCACCCTCGGCCACCTCAACATTCAATATAGCGCTCTTAAGCCCCCTAAGCGTGGTCACAAGCGTCTTATCGCCCGCCAGCATGGCTTGTTTCAAATCTTGTTCGATCTGTGTCTTTATACTCACTTACGTTCTCGCTTATTTCCCTCAGATTGTATCAGAGATAATAGACCCTGGGTAGCTTTTAAAATCTACGGCTACGAACCTGGTACTTTGAGTTCTATCTTTCCTTTTGCGGGGGGGCTTGGCCGAGTTTAATCTTTTTCATCTTGATGGCTTTGCGCTCACGCCGAACAATTGCCTTTTGGCGCCGGTCGCGTTTGCTAAGCGGTTTTTCAAAAAATTCTGCTTGCTTGGCAGCCGTAACAACGCCCGCCTGTTGCACCTTGCGAGTAAAACGGCGAATCAGATTTTCCACCGACTCCTTAGAATCTTTGCGCGTAACTTGTATCATAGACGTAAATTCTACATTAACAGATAGAATTTTGCAACTAGCAATTAGTTAATAGAAAATAAGCGAGTGTTTGCGGACCTAGCACTTGCACTAGGGAGTTATTTGCTGCTTCTTTTGGTTAAGACGTTGTGACTTCAACACTATGCTCTGTAACTCTTTGAAAATGGCGAACTGTTTATTGGTATGGTAGATCTTGGTATTACCTTGGCGTTCGGATATGAGAAAGCCGATTTTTTCCAGTCGCTTTAGTTCGCGCTGGATGTTACCAGCGTCTTCTTTGATTAGTTTAGCCAGCCCGCGGACATGTGTTTTGAAGTCTGGGTACTTAGCATAGACCACAATTATCTTGCGCCGAACCCTGGAGGTTATAAATACGTCTAACATAAGCTCTTATTGTTACTCCTACAACGTAAAGTATAGGAAGGCAGGTTCCAAGTGTCAAGGCACAAGTTACAAGATACTATCGCAACCATAATTTTTTTCCTTTCTTGATACTTGTTACTTGATACTTAATACTTGTATGCATGTACTATAGAGTTTTGGTGGCTAGTCAGGGTTTCCATGGCAAAGAAAGTCTAACCTATAAATCAGCCGAGGGCCTTCTGACGGGTCAGATAGTAGCGGTGCCTTTGCAGCGCAAAACGGCTTTGGGAATCGTTGAGTCCAAAGTGCCTAAACCTTCCTTCTCCACAAAAGAAGTGGCAACCGTTTGGCCAGTTTTTGTGCCGCCCGCCTCGTTAGCCTTGCTCGAGTGGCTGTACCATTACTACCCGGCACCGCTTGGTCTCATTACTGAACTTTTCACGCCGCCGGCTCTGCCAAAAAAATTACCAGCCCCACCTGCCGTCAAGCTCGCGGAGAAAGCTGTTTCCTTGCCGCCGCTGACAGGCGAACAAACCAAAATCCTCAAAACTATCCAAGACTCCACCGAGCAAAGCGTTTTGCTTCATGGCGATACCGGGACGGGCAAAACTAGAATATACCTTGAGCTGGCTAGAAAATCGTTGGAAGCGGGCAAGTCTGTCATCATACACACGCCAGAAATTGGCTTAACGGAACCCCTGCTTGAAACATTTACTAAAACGTTTGGCAACCAAGTAGTCGCGACTCATTCGGACATGACCCCTGCCGAGCGGCGCTCAGTTTGGCTGCGTGCCAGCACTACGAACACGGGCTTGGTCATTATCGGTCCTCGTTCGGCTTTATTTTCTCCGCTTAAAAACGTCGGGCTGATTGTGTTGGACGAGGCTCACGACAGCGCCTACAAACAAGAACAGGCCCCCAGATACCAGGCCAGCCGAGTCGCTGCTCAACTTGCCCGCTTACACGGCGCGCGCTTTATCATGGCAAGCGCTACGCCGCTTGTTACTGATTATTTTACCTTTGCTCGAAAGGGCTTGCCCATACTGCGTATGACTCAGCCTGCTATAAAAAATACTCAGGCGGTGGCCCTAAATATAATTGATTTGCGTGATAAAGCAGAATTTAGTAAATCACCTTGGATTGCACGTAGGCTGATTAACGCCATTAACGAAGCCCTGAAAAACGGCGAACAGTCGCTTTTGTTTCTAAACCGCCGCGGCAGTGCGCGCTTGGTTCTCTGCGACAGCTGCGGCTGGCAGGCGCTATGTCCCCACTGCGACGTAGCTTTAACCTATCACCATGATAGTTACGCCATGCGCTGTCACAGCTGTGACTTCTCTGAGCGCGCGCCTACCAGTTGTCCGGCTTGCGGCGCCAATGAGCTAGTATTTCGTAGTATTGGCACCAAAGCTCTGGAAAGCGAAATGAACAAACTGTTCCCAAAGGCCAAAATTAGCCGATTCGATCGAGATACCGAAAAATCCGGGCGCCTGAGCCAGCAGCATCGCGCCCTGCAAAGCGGAGAGATTGATATACTTATTGGCACGCAGAGCATTGCGAAAGGTTTTGATCTACCCAAATTAAGTGTTGTGGGCATTATTCAGGCAGATAGCGGACTGCAAATACCGGACTATACAGCAGCCGAACGTAGCTACCAGTTGCTCAGCCAAGTAAGCGGCCGGGTTGGCCGCGGACACCGTGCAGGCAAGCTGTTTGTCCAGACATACCAGCCCAAAAGCCCGCTTATAAACATGGCCCTTGGGAAAGATTACGCGAGTTTTTATGATCAGGAACTAAGGCAACGGGAGGCCTATAAGTTCCCGCCTTATAGCTATTTGCTCAAAGTGGCGTGTGTTCGGGCAAGCAGTCAAAGCGCCCTCAAAGCCTGCCAAAAACTCGCCGATGACCTAAAGAAGTTAGGTAGCGGCGTCACCATAGAGGGCCCATCGCCTAGATTTATTGAAAAAGTCGCCGGCCGGTACGCATGGCATGTAGTAGTCAAATCCAAAAACCGCAACAACTTGGTAAAAGTTGTCGGCCAGTTGCCTGGCAACTGCACTTACGACTTAGATCCGAGCGATTTGCTATAGGGTATACTAATCCATAATGAAATCACCTAAAGACCAGATTATCCATCTGCCAAACCCGCATCTTCGCACCCGTTCCCGGCGAATCGGTTTAGTAGATAAAAATGTTCAGGAAATCATAGCTAAAATGGTCGAAGCCACACTTGACTGGGAAGACAGCCGCGAGCACGAGGTTGGTGTTGCATTAGCGGCCATACAAATGGACCAACCCCTGAGAATTGTCATAATTCGTAATGATTTTGACAACAAAAAAGATCGAACATTTAAAGTGTTCATTAACCCGGAGATTGTAAAGTTAGAAGGTGAGATTGTAGAAGATTTTGAAGGTTGTTTGAGCATACAGGATGTCTATGGCAAGGTGCCCCGCTACGAACGAGTCAAAGTAAAGGCACTTGACCAGACCAGCAGACCTATACGCGTCACTGCCAAAGGCTTCCTGGCTCGCGTTTTCCAGCATGAAATCGACCACACAAATGGCAAAGTATTCGTAGACCATATAAAAAACAACCCTGCTGCGTTCTTTAAACTACAAGCAGACGGCCATTTAACAGAGTTAGATTATGAAAAAGATGTCCGTAGCAGCGACTTGTGGGAATGACGCGGGAGACTAACAGATGAAAATCAACCTGCGCAAACGAAAAAACCAATCAAAACCCGACAATAGTTACGGCTCTGGAACTTTTGATCGGCTGATGCCGCCTGAGACATCTGAAATACCCCGGAGCGAGCCGCGCGATATTTCGCTGGTGTTCTTTGGTAGCGGTCCGGTCGCCGCAAAATCACTGGAGCTACTGGCTCAAAACTTTAGTGTAGAAGCCGTGGTTACCAAGCCAAAGCCCGCTCATCACCATGGTGCGTTTCCTATTTTAGATCTTGCGGAATCTCTGAAGCTATCTGTGCACACTGTCAGCAATAAAGCCCAGCTGTCCGAGCTAATTGGTTCTAGGCCCTTTCACAGCCGCTTGGGCGTGTTGATAGATTTTGGCATAATTGTTAACCAAGATGTCATAGACTACTTCCCTTTGGGTATCGTAAACAGCCATTTTTCAATCTTGCCGCAGTGGCGCGGCGCCGACCCCATCACCTTTTCCATTCTTTCAGGGCAAGACAAAACTGGGGTAAGTCTGATGTTGATAGACGCGGACATGGACACTGGTAAAATTATCACCCAGAAGAGTCTTTCAATTAGCTCGGACGCAACAACCAAAACCTTAACCGCTGAACTAATTAATCTTAGTCGGGATCTATTGGTTGAATACCTCCCGAAATACATTGACGGATCTGTGCAAGCTCGCAACCAGCCGCACCCGGATCGTGCCACTTATTCACGCAAGCTCACAAAACAAGATGGGATCATAGATTGGACCAAAGCGGCTCCGCGGCTTGAGCGAGAGATTAGGGCTTTTCTGGAGTGGCCAAAAAGCACAACAGCTATCGGCGGTAAGGAAGTTATACTTACTAAAGTCAGTGTTGTGAATGTTACAGGCAAGCCAGGTTTGGTTGAGATTAAGGATAAGAATTTGATCATTTATGCCGGGCAGCAAGCATTGAGTATAGAAAAACTAAAGCCAGCTGGTAAAAAGGAAATGACCGCCGAGGCATTTCTGGCCGGCTACGGGTATTTATTGAAGTAGCGTTATTGTTCTGGTGCGACTGGGGGCTGGGTTGCGGCGGCTAATATCTGGGGAGCAGACTGTTTGATTTCGGCTTTTAACTTTTCTAGTTCATCAGCTACGACTTTTTTGTAGTCTGGGAAGTTGGTTTCCAGCCATTTAAGGGCACCGGCTTCGTCATTTTTATCTATAAAGCTTTCAAATTCGTCAAGCTGTTCGTTGGTCATCTGTTCGGCCAGTTTCATGCCCACGCGCATTTCCAGCGTTTCATAGATATGCGCCAGCATTTTATTTTTTTCCTCGGTCGGCAAGCTTCCCAGCCCTAGCTCTTCCAGTAGTGTGTTATCTAGTTTGAACATATGGATATATTATCACGCTATTTTAACTGCCAGCAATCAGAAACGCCGCCAGCGCGGCGCAACCGCCTATTATACCCAACAAAAAACCTTTGATCAGCGCTTGGCGGTAAAGGGTTCTGCTACGAGACGATTGAGCATCATTCGCTGGTGTTATAGAAGAACCTGGTTTTTGGCTGTTACTAGCAGGTAAAGCCTGACGGCCAGCGTAACCAGCGAGAACTTGGCTAAGTGGAATCATGCGGCCTCCTGAGGGCTCTAGCGGCGTATTATTTGATACCTTAGTTTCAGGAATGTTCGGAATTTCTTCCATGACATTACCGACTATACGTGGTTATAGCGTTCTTGCAACCGTCTGCCGAGTAAAGAATTCCAGATGATCACCTTCTAGTAGTTCCAGTTTTGAGGCTGTTGTTAGACTTACGCCGCACATATCGCCTTCAAAAACTTCTTTGGCCTCTTGCGGGCCGCGCTTGAGAAGCGTTGCTTCAACTTCGGCGAGAATTTCTTTGTCTCGAACAACCCGTACTAGAGCCGGCACTGTCAGCTTGCCCTTGGTTACTTCGCCGCCGCAGATTACTTCGGTTTTGCTGGTTTTGAAGATTCCTTTTACAACCAAGCGGCCTAGTTCTGTTTCCACTATCTCCGGGGGAAGCATCAGCTGAAGTTCTGCTTTGGCATCATCTATAAGTTCATAGATTACCCTGTACAAACGGATGCGAACTTTGTCGCGGGCGGCCAACTGTTTAATGTTAGTGGGCATCTGGACATGAAAACCATACAAAATGGCTTTGGTGGTGGCCGCCAGATGTACGTCGTTTTCGTTTATAGTGCCCACTCCGGAACCGACCACACGCACGGCAACTTCTTCGGTATCAAGCGCTTTAAGACTATCAACAACGGAGGTGAGCGAACCTTGAACGTCCGCTTTTATAATTATGTTTAGTTCGTTGACTTCGTTGCTACGGTTTATCATGCGGATAAGTTCGCCGCTGTTGATATCCATTCGGGAGCCGCTTTTTTGATCTGCGGCCGATTGGCTAGCCTGGGCGCGGGCGGCTTTTTCGTCGGATACGGCTATAAAAGTATCGCCAAACTCCGGTAACGATTTGAACCCTGTAATTACCACCGGCGTAGAAGGACCGGCTTGTTTCAGAATTTCGCCACTGGTTGATTCCAGATTTCGGATTCGGGCATAGCTACTGCCAGCCACGACAAACTGGCCTGGCTTGAGCGTACCGGCCTCTACCAGCGCTTCCGCGACCGAACCCCTGCCCTGTTCCATGTGCGCTTCAATAATCAGCCCCTGGGCAGGCACATCGATGTCCGCCCGCAAATCTTCTACGTCCGACACTAGCAGTATCATGTCCAGCAAATTTGGTATACCGTCTCCGGTTTTGGCCGACACCGGCGTAACCACAATGTCACCGCCCCACTCTTCAATCAGCAAATCTTGTTCGGAAAGCTGCTGTTTGACGCGGTTTATGTCCGCGCCTTCTTTGTCTATCTTGTTTATAGCTACAATAATTTTGACGCCGGCTTTACGCGCAAAACGGATGGCTTCTATGGTTTGAGGCTTTATGCCGTCGTCGGCGGCAACTACAATCACCACCACGTCTGTAAGGGCCGCGCCGTGTTCGCGCAAGGCCGCGAAAGCTTCGTGGCCTGGCGTATCCAAAAAAGTTATCTGGCGGTCACCATGCTTAATCTGGTAGGCGGAAATATGCTGAGTGATGCCCCCGGCCTCTGATTTCACTACTGCGGCACCGCGAATAGCATCCAACAGGCTGGTTTTGCCGTGGTCCACATGTCCCATCACCGCCACTACTGGCGGGCG
Source organism: uncultured Candidatus Saccharibacteria bacterium (assembly GCA_964593805.1). Taxonomy (GTDB): domain Bacteria; phylum Patescibacteriota; class Saccharimonadia; order Saccharimonadales; family JBBQAJ01; genus JBBQAJ01. The sequence continues at coordinate 756,151 of CAZQHP010000001.1, forward strand.
CTGGCCAGCGTTTTTGCTAGCTACTGGTTTTTCACGGACAGTTTCGGTTGCTGAAGCATCTTTTTTGGTCAGCTCAATGTCCAGATCAAGCTCGCCAACAATAATCTGAGCGGTATCATAGTCAATCCGCTCGTTTACCGTGGCCATAACGCCGTTTTTCATGAGTTCTGTAATCAGTTTGGTTACGGGTATAGAAAGCTGTTCGGCTAGAGCGCCCACGGTAATCATGTTGTCTATTTCGATGGTTGTTGCCATGGTTGCTCCTTTCCGGCTGATTGCCTTGGTTACTAAACTTTACATACTATTTGGCGTCTTTGAGACTCAGGGCAATTTTTCTACCCTCGGTGTCAATATCTAGAACTTTGAACTTCTTGGTTTCGTTCAGCTGGAAGATTTTTTCTGGGTCTATGCCTTCTTCGTCACTCATTTCTGACACGTGCACTAGGGCTTCAACCGCGGAACTGAGCTGGACGAAGGCGCCAAACGGCGTAATCCGCGTAACTTTGCCTTCTACAACCGAACTCTTTTTGAAAGCTTTTACTTCTTGAAGCCAAGGGTCTTCCTGCATTTGCTTGAGACTTAGAGACAGCCGATCTTTGTCTATGCCAATTATCTTGGCCTGTACGGTTTGCCCAGTTTTGACGTAGTCCCTAGGGTCTTCTACGCGCTCCCAGGAGATTTCAGATATGTGTATGAGGCCTTCTATGCCGTCCACATTTACAAAAGCGCCAAAGTCTATGACTCCAGTCACCACGCCCTCTACGCTGTCGCCAACTTTGAGCTCAGAGAAACGTGCTTGCATGTCGTCTTTGACGGCTTCTTTTTCGGAAAAAATCAGTTTGTTGTCTTTGCGGCTGATGTCCAGAATTCGTGCTCTTATGGGTTTGTTGGCTAGCTGGTTAAGCTTTTGCAAGATTTCATCCTTGTCCGCTCCGGAAACGCGTGGGTAGTGGCCGGCAGCTAGCTGTGAAACCGGCAAAAAGCCTCGTATACCTTCCAGTTCCACCAGTAAACCGCCGCGGTTGGCGTCGTACGGTGAAATTTCTATAATCTCTTGCTTATCAAATAATGTTTGGAGTTCATCCCAGCCGCGGTCTTTGGCGGCGCGGCGCATACTGAGCAGTGCGTAGCCTTCATCCATTTCCGGGTCTACCACGCTGGTCAGGATCTGTTGTCCTGGTTCTAGTTTTTGGCCGTGGCCGATTTCGCGGCGCATAACTACGCCTACGCCGTTGGCGCCCAGGTCTATCCAGACCTCGTGCTTATGTACGCTCGAAACGACGCCTTCTACTACGTCTCCCGTTTTTAGCTGGATAATATCGCTGGACGCCAGCAAGTCGTCCATAGTTACACCTGTTGGTGTGGTTGTTTTTGACATGATGTTCATGCCTCCTTAGACTCTGCGGTGCGCCGTGGCGCATTGCTCCGTTCAGATTTCCACATAATTATATCTGTTATTCACAGGTATGTAAAGAGTTAAGAAGTTATCGTATTTTTACTTTTCACCTTATGGCTTATACTTGACGTCATGTTTGCCGCAGTTGATATAGGGGGTACTAAGACGCTGGTTGCCGTCTTTGACGCGCACGGCAAAATTGTAGAACAAGCAAAATTCTCTACTCCCAAGGACTATGAAGATTTCAAGATAGAATTGGCAAAAACCGTTGCAGGTTTATCAACGCAGGATTTTTTGCGAACTGTGGTGGCTGTGCCTGGGAGAGTCGATCGTCAAAGAGGGGTTGGCGTGCGCTTTGGCAATCTTGAATGGGTAAACGTACCGATTCAAAAAGATGCGGAAGATATTTTTCGTTCGCCGGTGATTGTTGAAAATGATGCCAAATTGGCATGTCTGTCTGAGGCCTTATTACTTAAAGCCAATTATAAAAAAGTGCTGTATGTAACCATTAGTACGGGGATTGGGGTGGGGTTGGTCGTAAACGGTGAAATCGATACCGCCATAGGGGATGGCGGCGGCCATACTATGATGCTCGAACACAAAGGTAAAATCATGTCCTGGGAAGAGTTTGGTTCTGGCAAAGCTATAGTTGAAAAATATGGCAAGCGCGCAGAGGATATTAACGACCCGGAAATCTGGAAAGCTATTGTAAAAGACTTCGCCGTTGGCATTGTCGAACTGATCGCGGTACTAGCTCCGGAAGTTATTGTGATTGGCGGAGGTGTTGGCAGCCATTTTAATAAATTTGGAATACTCCTGAACAAACAACTTAAACAATACGAAACGCCGCTTATGCCGATGCCGCCGATTGTTGCAGCAAAACACCCAGAGGAAGCAGTTATTTACGGCTGTTACGAATACGCGAAACAACACCATGAAAAACTTGTTACTAAATAAACTCCGCAAACAGCTGACGGCTATCAAATTTGTTGAGGCGGCGACTTTTTACTGGTCGCCCCAAACCAGCACCATATACCTAAACAGCGGCATCCTGGAGAAAGAAGATGGCCAGTGGGCGCTGCTGCACGAAGCGGGGCACGCCGTGCTGGCACACAAGGGCTACAAAACAGACGCCGGGTTACTTATGCTGGAAGTAGAAGCCTGGCAAGCGGCGCTAGATTTGGGCCAAAAACTAGACATAGCCATAGATGAAGAACACATACAGGACTGCCTAAACACCTACCGCGACTGGCTGTATGCCCGCAGTACCTGCCCCACTTGTGCTTTAAACAGCCTACAAGTCGATGAGACCACTTATTTGTGCCTTAACTGCCTGGCGCGCTGGTCTGTGTCCCAATCGCGCTTCTGCCGCCCCTACCGCATGCAAGACAAGCACAAAAAAACACCGCCCGAGGTTAATCAGACGGTGTTTCGGTAAGAAACTAGTCTAAATTAGACAGTTTTCTTAGTTCGGCGGCTAATTCGTCCGCCTTTAGCGCCAGCTATACGAGCAAGCTCGCGGTTTGCAAAGAAACCGCCGGTGCGGCCTTTTTTGCCGCCCGCAGCACCGATTTTTGCGTAAAAATCAGCACCGTATTTAGCTTTGTTTGTAGAGGCAGCAGCCTTGCCGCCAGCTTTAGTTCCAGCCATTGTTATGACTCCCTGCCCACCGCGTTAGTTGAAGATAAAAAGAGGGACCTGTTTTTCAACAGATACCCTCTCTTTTGTTTCTTCTTGCGAAGATATGCTTATGGTATCACATCATGCTAGTGTTGTCAACACGCTTCTGGTTGCTGGCTAGATGCGAAGCAATTCAAACACGCGGTTGATTAGAAACGCCGGCCAGACCGCTGCCTTGAGCAGTGCCACGACTATGTTCCAGAAGCCGTCAACAGCTCCTACGAAGTAGAAAGCCGAGCCTACAAAGCCCAAGCAGTACATACCACCCGCTGGACCACTATTGTCCACAAAGTTTATACCTTTATATTCTTTTTTTGCCATAGTTTTATATCCTCCAGCCTCATTAAACACCTCTAGCTAATCATAAGCAATATCTCACAGCAGGCGCGCGCTATAATGTTGGGGTGACAAAAAATGAGATTATTCAGAAGGTGAAGGCTATGAACTGGCCGGAGGGTTCGTACGTGGTCTTTGGTAGTGGACCGATGGCCGTCGCCGGCATACGGGAATCGAGCGACATTGACCTGCTCGTTTCTGATGAGCTTGCCAAGCAATTAAAAGCTGATGGCTGGCAAGAAATAGAGAAAACCCCGAACGACAAACCACTGGTTCAGGGCGACTTTGAAGCTCACAAAAGCTGGGAATTCAGTTCTTACAAGCCAACGCTTGAACATTTACTATCCACCGCAACAGTAATAGACGGCGTCCCTTTTGCCTCGCTACAAGAAGTTAGGAAGTGGAAAACAGCCTCTGCCCGCCCCAAAGACCTGACCGACATCAAACTCATTGACAACTATCTAGCCAAGAAGAAAAAGTTTTGAATATTAGCTATTTTCTGTTATAATATAGTAATGCAATCTGGTTTTTCTTCCCCTGAATTATTTCTGGGGAATCCTACAGGCTTTGAAGCCGATAGAGCCCGTCAGGCACGCAAAATTGACCGCCTGCTAGGGTTTTTTGGCTTTGAAGAACAGCTGGCGACCCCGGAACAACGAACCGACTTTGTAGATGGTTTGCAATTTGAACAGTTTGAATTTCTGCTCCGCCAGATGAACGGCGCTATTGTAAACCTGAAACCTAGTGAGCGTACATACGCCAGCGAGTTACAGAATATTGGTGACCGAAGTTCCGCAGTTCATCCCCCTATAGACATCATGCCCGCCCCGCCCCAGAAAGGGCCATTGCTCGAAAAGGTCCTGCAGACAGCACAGACGGCGCGTACGCTGGAAGACAAAGCCACCATACTGGCCGTAGGTATAAACGCGGTGCATCCCTTTCCTGAAGGCAACGGCCGCGTTGCTAGAGGTGTTTATTATCTGCTGACTCAAGGCTTTAAAAGCGGCGACCCTAAACTAGCAGAAGTGCTCGGCGAAGATGGAGAAAACATAATCACGCCAGACCCGAACTTCCTACGACCCGTGATTATGGGTATGCTCAAAATTAAACTTGGCACACACATCTATGATCCAACCACTTATAATGTAAAGCCCCGGCTGATTTCGGCGAGTAATGATGCGAATTTCAACCCTGTCAAAGTGCCTGAACCGTTTAAACGTCCGCTCAATGACGAGCTTGCCATGATTCTGCTGCAGGAAGACATGAAGGACATGGTGCCCCTGCTGGCCGCGGAGTCGGATCCGGCCAATCCTGCCCTTAACGCTTCAATCGTCGAACATGAAGGCCAGCCTTATTTCCTGATGAATAAGTTCTGGGAGTATGCTACAGATGAAGATTTTATCAGGATGACGACTTTTTTTACCGCGGTAAAGGATATGTATGTGGAGATACTTCTGGAACAGATGCTCCTGGGAGATCAAAGCTTCCCGAGCATGGTTCCTGATGAAAACGGCAATCTCGTACAGATGCCGTGCGCAGTCGCCATGAGCAAAATCACCAAGCGCGAGCTTGACGTTTCACCGGAAGCTATGGAACGGGCTTTGAACAAATTCTCCAAACAGTAACTTCTCGAGCGTTGTTTACGCCACAACATTTACAGATTACAGCTTCAAAAGTTCGCGATATCGAATCCGATCACCGCGCCATAGTTACCCAATACACCTTCCACTAATTTCTAAGCTTGCTTCTTAAGATTATGCTCAGGGCTTCAGTTTTTTAGTTATAAACCACAGGAAGACCATGAAGACAATCATAACTATTGCGACTGGTATAAATAAGATAAACGACTTCCAAAATAGCTGCCAATAATCACTATTTTCAATCAAGCGGGGGTCGAAAACTATTAATTTTTCGGTGGATATTACAATCAAGGCAAACACGGACACAAAAATACCAAATATCACAATGATTTGACTGTAAATACTAGCAATTTGTTTTTTAACTTCCCGATCAACTTGTTTTTTAATGTTGTCGCTATATCCTTTGACAACTTCTGTGAGCTGGTTAACGTCTTCGGCGCGTGCAGCGTCCTGGTCCAGAAGTCGAGGTAGGGTGATTGAACCTATTTCAGTTGTGCGTGAATATGGTAGGTTTTTGGGATATTCAACCAGATAGAATGGTTCACGCCTTACGTCCTTAAAGACCTCAAGTTTATTACTCTCTCGATTATTGGTCGTTATGGTATTTGCGCTTATTAGTTCTGCGAGAGCGTCGTCAATTACGGCTCTTGGAATATCTGTAAGATGGTTATAGATGTGTTCTGGCAATAAACAGTTCGGTGCTTTATCGTAAAATACTTTTACAATTTTTTCTTTAACGCGACTTTTATCTATCATTGGCTAATCTTAGTGAGAATATACACTTGTTGCAAGCATTAGCACTAACTGATATCACAGGCATTCGATGAGATAGACGGTGGTGGTTTGGTACAATTAGAGAGATGAAGACTTTTAAAGGTTTCTAATTAGCTCCAACAGACCGCAACCTCTGGCAACGCCAGAGTATTTTTAATTTGTAAGGAGTTACTATGAAACTTGGAAACCTAAACTTTGAACCGGTAGAACAAAATTTAAGCTTGGTTAGTGAGCCGACCCAAAAAGCCATCGCCGCCCACAAACTTTCGGGCGTTTTGGTGGCAGAAATCGACCCCGACGTCTCTGATACAGCAGCGTTTTGTGAGAAATACAACGTCGGTCTAGATGTTTCGGTAAATTGCGTGATTTTGGAAGCCAAACGCGGTGAGCGAACGTGGTATGCCGCCTGCATGATTCCGGCTACCGTGCGAGCAGACGTAAACGGCATTGTACGCCGCGCACTAGATGCCAAAAAGATTTCCTTTGCCCCCATGGACAAAGCAGTGGCTCTAACGGGCATGGAGTTTGGCGCAATCAACCCCATAGGCCTGCCGGCTGACTGGCCCATTTTGGTAGACACCGGCGCTGCCGAACTAGAACACGCCATCATCGGTAGCGGCATCCGCAAGTCCAAGCTGTTGGTATCTGGAAAGCTGTTGGCTTCCCTGCCCAACTCCCAAATGCTATCTCTGGTAAAAAGCGACTAAGATAAAAGCCATCCTTTCGGATGGCTTTTATATAATTTGGCACCGTGCTATTTTCCCAGGGTTAAAACCCAAGTATTGTAACCGCTGCGAGGCTTAACTGCTGTGTTCGGCATGGGAACAGGTGTTTCCCTCGCGCCATGGGCACCAAACGCGAACTTCGTTCGCGTAATTATCAATTTTCAATTCACAAATTTCAATGAAATGACAATTAACAATGCACCAAACAAAGGTCAGGCTCAATGTCCATGCGGTAGTATATCATTTATGGTATAAGGCTTAAACAGCTTCATATCATATTTGGTATACTGCACGAATTTTGAAATATTAAGGCTAACGGGTGGTTAGAACCACCAATAACTAGTCAATGCACTTACTCAGAGAAGGCTCATGCCTTGTCTGAGTTCGTAAAAAGTCAATGGGACTATTAGTACGCTTCGGCTCCATACGTTGCCGCACTTCCACCTTGCGCCTATCAAACTGATCGTCTTTCAGTGTCCTCATAGGGAAATCTAATCTTGGGATCAGTTTCGCGCTTAATATGCTTTCAGCGCTTATCTGGTCCGCACATAGCTACTGGACAATGCCTTTGGTAAAACAATCCATACACCAGCGGTGCGTTCACCCCGGTCCTCTCGTACTAGGGGCAAATTCCCTCAAATTTCCTTGCGTCCACAGCGGATATAAACCGAACTGTCTCACGACGTTCTGAACCCAGCTCGCGTACCTCTTTAACCGGCGAACAGCCGGACCCTTGGAAGGTGCTCCCCCTCCAGGATGAGATGAGCCGACATCGAGGTGCCAAACAGCGCCGTCTATGTGAACTATTGGGCGCTATAAGCCTGTTATCCCCGGGGTAACTTTTATCCGTTTGCGTCGTCGATCCCACTTTCATATAACCGAAGTTAAAATACGACGGATCACTAGCTCCTACTTTCGTATCTGATTGGATTGTAATCCTCACAGTCAAGCTGGCTTATGCGCTTGCACTATCGATTCGATTTCCATCCGAACCTAGCCAACCTTTGAACGCCTCCGCTACTCTTTAGGAGGCAACCGCCCCAGTTAAACTACCCACCAGACACTGTTCCAAAACCGGATAACGGTTTTGGTTAGAACACAAGAACAACAAGGGTGGTATTTCACTGATGACTCCACCTACGCTAGCGCGTAAGCTTCAAAGTCTCCCACCTATGCTACACATGTTGCACCTATGCCCAATGTCAAGCTGTAGTAAAGCTCCACGGGGTCTTTTCGTCCTGCTGCGGACAGACGGCATCTTTACCGTCAATGCACTTTCACCGAGCTCTTCGTTGAGACAGTGCCCAAATCATTACACCATTCGTGCGGGTCAGAACTTACCTGACAAGGAATTTCGCTACCTTAGGACGGTTATAGTTACCGCCGCCGTTCACCGGGGCTTCAGTTCGCACCGTAAAGCGCTCTCCTTAACCTTCCGGCACCGGGCAGGTGTCAGCCCCTATACATCCACTTTCGTGTTAGCAGAGACCTGTGTTTTTGGTAAACAGTTGCTTGGGCTCCTTAGCTGCGGCCCCCTCACTCTATCAACCATGACAGAGGAGTAATTGGGGTCAGCCTTCTTCTTGATTTGTTGTCTTGAAATCTCATTTGCTCGTCTATCGTTTTCGTAAGAAGAAAACTGGCAATTCTCATCTGATTAACAGAGTGAGGGGGCAGACCTTATCCCGAAGTTACGGTCGCTATATTGCCGAGTTCCTTAACGAAGAATCACTCGTACGCCTTGGTCTACTCGACCTGAGCACCTGTGTCGGTTTGCGGTACGGATAGTTAAATACATAAGTTCAGTAGCTTTTCTAGTCAGCGCTTTCATGAGAATCCGACCATACGGTCGTTTTATTCGTACCTATTTCTGGTACTTAAACGGATATAACCATGAATCCGCTCTCACTAATATGCCGCGCACACTGAACAATACAAAACTAGTACGGGAATATTAACCCGTTGTCCATCGCCTACGCTACGCGCCTCGGCTTAGGACCGACTAACCCTGGGACGATTATCGTGGCCCAGGAAACCTTGCTCTTTCGGCGGGCAGGATTCTCACCTGCCTTATGGTTACTCATTCCAACATTCTCACTTGATAGCGCTCCACCGAACCTCACAGTCCGACTTCAAAGCCCTATCAACGCTCCTCTACCACGCATCCTTGCGGACACATCCATAGCTTCGGTAATACACTTGAGCCCCGTTACATTTTCCGCGCAAGATCTCTTGACGAGTGAGCTGTTACGCACTCTTTAAATGAATGGCTGCTTCTAAGCCAACATCCTCGTTGTTTAAGAAATCTCACCTCGTTTCCCACTGAGTGTATATTTAGGGACCTTAGCTGATGGTCTGGGCTGTTTCCCTTTTGAGCGCCGAGCTTAGCCCCGACGTTCTAACTGCTGTAGTTCCACATAACGTATTCGTAGTTTGACAAGGGTGAGTACGCTTGCGCGCCCCAGTCCGAATCAGAGCTCTACCCCATTATGCTACCGTACAACGCTAGCCCTAAAGCTATTTCGAGGAGAACCAGCTATCTCCAAGTTCGATTGGCATTTCACCGCTATCCACAGGTCATCCGGGCGTGTTGCAACGCGCTACGGTACGGCCCTCCACGTAGTTTTACCTACGCTTCAGCCTGCCCATGGATAGATCACTTGGTTTCGGGTCTAATCGCTACGACTAATTCGGCCTATTCAGCCTCGCTTTCACTGCGCCTCCGACAAATGTCTTAGGCTTGCCGTAACAATTAACTCGTTGGATCGTTCTACAAAAAGCACCCCGTCATCCGCCGAGGCGGACTCCGAGTCCTTGTACGCACACAATTTCAGGTTCTATTTCACTCCCCTTCCGGGGTTCTTTTAACCTTTCCCTCACGGTACTAGTTCACTATCGATCGCAAGATATATTTAGCCTTGGGACGTGGTCGTCCCGGATTCAGTCAGGGTTTCACGTGTCCCGACCTACTCGACACTATAAATGATAAAGTTTGCTTTGCTTGGCATACCGGGCTTTCACCGTCTCTGGCCAGCCTTTCCAGGCTGTTCTGCTCGCGCAGCAAATTTCTTACTTTATGCAGATTGGTGTTAGCATCTGCTTCCAACCCTAATCTCTCCACGGATGAAGAAACCAGGACTGGTTATTTATAGGTCACAACCCTCTAATAATATTCGTCTAACAACTTATTTGCCAAGTAATAAATTACCAGGCAAAAATCATTAAAGTTTGGGCTATTCCAGTTTCGCTCGCCACTACTCCCGGAATCGTTGTTTACTTTCTCTTCCTCTGGGTACTAAGATGTTTCAGTTCCCCAGGTTACCGCTACCGCATCTATATATTCAATGCAGAGTGATCCGCCATTGCGCGGACCGGGTTTCCCCATTCGGACATCCGCGGTTCAAAGCTTGTTCGGCAGCTCCCCGCGGCTTTTCGCAGCCTACTACGTCCTTCATCGGTATCTTGCGTCAAGGCATCCTTTGTGTGCGCTTGAGTAACTTTTTACGATATTGTGCATCGACTAGTTATTGGTAATACCAATACCTGTGCCATGTCGAATGACATGGTGCCGTTTGCCTTATCGAAGGTCATATACGTTCCATTACGTACACAACCTATCTCAAAATTTGAATCTAATTGTTAAGTTACAAAACCCAAGAACATCCCACAAATACTGAATGATTTACCCTGAGAGCTTGAGTTTACGCTGAAAGCCTGCAGGCGATTCCTTACAACTTCTTGCCTAAACTCAAGCAGTTGCAATATCTTATCACTAATAACAGGGGCGGTCAAGCATATTCTGATGTCAAACTTGCTACGTTTTATAGACTGTTAGCGCGGAGGTATTCCTTGCTTTTGCAATCGCTCGTCAGCTTCATTGCTGAGCCTAGTAATGATCTGTCCTGTCAGTAGATAGTTGAGCGGGTCCTGGTCTTCAGGAGGCTTACCATACTCAAACATTATATGCATGCAACGATTTATGGCTTCGGCTGTATGACCATGGCTACGGTGGTTAAGCGGATTAAGTGCCGCTTCTCCTTGGACAGCAGCTTGTCTGTTGAGTAGCGCGGTCACTTGATTACCCATCTCAACTATGACGGCATGCAGAGGCACGTCCCTTTTTGGTATTTTCGCCAGAAGCGCTTCCAACACAGATGCATTTCTCCAACCAGACTCTGAAGCTTCTTTGATAATGTTTGAAAAATTGTCGAATACGCGTCGTCTCAAACTAATTGGGTCCGAATACGGTAAACCAGGCAAAACCTCTTCTACAGGCTCTGTTTGAAGCTGTTCCACAACATCTGAAAGTATAGATGGGTCCTTTCCTGCTATTTTTGGTCCCATCACATAAGAATTAAATGCCAGTCGACTACTTTCGTCTCCCGCAGTCTTGGCAAATACCTCTTGCCAGAAACTTTCAGAACTTTGCCCCAGATCATCAACTGCAATGTGTTTATTAGCATCGCCTGCCTGCACCCTCCAGCTCAGTCGAGACATAACCCTGAGTGACATCAGCCACTGTAAATAACCCGAGGGATATTTCGCAATCCCCCATTTATCAACAGTAATTTGCTCACGCAAACCTCTCCCATAGTCAACCAGAGCCTGTTTAGCAGCTTCTAGTTCTTCTACAGATCGCTCTTCTATCAATGCTCTGAAATTTTGGTCAACTGTTGTTGTGAAAAGTTCCCGTGGCTGATCACGTCTCCCAACACCCCAGGTTACATTATTTTCTGTGACTTGGTGCGCATACTCAACAGCCGACGTGCCTTCTGCCAGTTCTATAGGCGCCGTAGGGTTTGGTCCGGTTTGTAGTGTTTCTTTTGTAGGCACAGTATATGTATTATACTACAATCATCATTAAATAGCAAGCTCCCGGTAATGTTTATTTTGTAGTCAGTGTAACTGAATTAGATGCAGCTGACTTGTTGTTACTGGCGTCAACAGCCTGAACATAGTAGGTATATCTAGTTCTGCGAGCAACGGATGTATCGGTGAAAGTCAGGTTAGTTGTCTTGGCGTAAAGCACGCCGTTTCGGTAAATCCAGTATTCTTTTACAGCAACGTTATCTTTGCTAGCTGTCCAGGTAAGTTTTGGCTTGCCGTTCTGCAGCTTGCCAGTCAGCACAGACGCAGTTGGAGCGGTAGTATCAGCAGGAAGTATTAGTGTGCCTAGTGCACGATTTAGGTTTGGTAACGGACCTATATTTCCGGTCAATGTTCCAGCACTGGTGTTTTGCAGAGTTCCAGTCTGAATTAGTGTGCTACGTATCTGTGCAGGAGTTAGTACTTTGCCTGGGTTGAGTGTTTCGTAAGCAGAGCTTAGAGAAGCGATGGCTGAGGCCACAATTGGAGCAGCCGAACTTGTGCCATTAAAGTTTGAAGTATATGCACCATTTGGTGTAGTACTTGCTTCTAATGCGCCATAACCAGTTGTTGTTACACATTCTCCATGGCCCTGTAGTTCAACACGTGAACCGTAATTGCTAAAGTACAAGCGCGAATGAAGCGGCGCGCTACAAGCCGAACCCGCGCCGGCAATAACGGCACCCGAATTTACTTTGCCACTCGGGAAAGTCGTACCCCACACCGTTGTGTCATCTAGATTATGACCGCTGTTGGCAGCCGCTTCTACAACATTTATACCGCTGTTTGTCAGCGCTTTAATAGCGTCATATATGGCTGGCTCCCACTCAACTGGCGCAAATCCGCCCACACTGGCGGGCGCCCAAGTTTGCTGCTCAATTAGAATTACATCACCAGGTACTGCTTTTGTAGCGGCAACCTGCAATGCGCCGACTATATCCCAACCGCGCTCTGAATTATAGGTATTAACTCTACTGAGTTTAACGCCAGTAGTAGCTCCAGTTACTCCGTAAGTATTATCTGTTGCTACCATTTCGCCTAGAACGGCAGTACCGTGGTTTGTGTCATTAAACGGATCAACTGGCGTACCGTTTTTTACCATGGTATACACTGCTTTGGATAAGTCTTCGTGAGCGGCGTTCCAGCTGTATTCCAGATCAATTATACGCACAGCCGAGCCGGTGCCGCCTGGGAATGTTTTGGCAAAAGTTGCGCCAATTCCTTCTGGGCTAGGGTTTAGGTACTTCTGCAGGCTGGTGTAGTTGTTTGCCGTCGGTGCGGGCGCGGGCTTTGACTCTGGGTACACGGTTTCCACGCTGTCCAACAAAGCAATCTGACCCACCAGAGCTTGAATATTATCTTTGGGAGTAACTTTGACTACAAAGTAGTTGTCTAGCTCGCTTGCCAGTTTAGTGCTGGCTTCTGTAGCTAGTTCGCTACCTGGACGAACTAGTTTTTCCAGCTTTTGCTTGCCCGCGTCTGCCAGTACTTTATTTATACTGTTAGCTTTGTTGCTAGTTTTGGTACTTTTAGCTTTGAAGTTGCTAGTCTGATCCAGCTCCATCTCTGCTGAATCTTTAAGCTTAAAAATAAGACTGTCGTTACGGTATTTCTGAGCGTTTGAATAGTCGTTGTTTGGGTTTGAGCCAGCGTCTACGACGCTGCCCAGACCAAACAGACTAGGTACAACTAAAAGCGCTGCCAGAAACAGAGACAAAACAGATACAGTAACCTTGCCAAAACGATTTGCACGTAACTTCAAAACAAATACCTTACCTTAATGCAATCATTATATCACCAATATCAATAATTGTCAACCGCTTGTGCTTGAATTCTGTTGTTGTCACTTAAAATAAAAGATCCACCTTTCGGTGGACACTTTATTTGGTGGAGCAACGGGGACTCGACCTACCTTCGGCAGGCCCGAAACTTCGCGACTGGCAACAAGTTGCCATCGGAAGATTTCCTTGCGAAGTGCCACTGGCACTTCTCACCCGGACCCTGTGCGGGGTTCTCGATTTTAACCAAACAAAAAGCCCAGCTCAAGCTGGACCCTTTGTTTGGTGGAGCAACGGGGACTCGAACCCCGGACCCCCTGCTTGCAAAGCAGGTGCTCTAGCCAACTGAGCTATTGCCCCATGTATGAGACAAACCTTCGGTTTTTCTCATCGGTCAGTCGGCAAAAGCCGCCCCGCAAGCGGGCAAGCTGACCTGCTCTTTTCCCTGGCTTCAGGAAAACAACTTTGTAAATTGGTGGGCGATGAGGGACTCGAACCTCCGACCTCGTCATTATCAGTGACGCGCTCTAACCAGCTGAGCTAATCGCCCTCGCAAAAGACCAGCGTATTGTACCGGAAACTCCCCTGTTAAACAACTGTAGTTGCTAAACGGGTCTTTCCGATTCTGGAGGTTTTGGTTCTGCAAAGCGAAACCGAAGACCTTGTTTATCTACATACAAGATGGCATGCACGCCTTCTTCGAATCCGATTAATCTTTGCAAAGGCCTCCGAAACAAGCGTGGAATTTCGTGACCATAAATTACGGCTGGTGACACCCGCTCTTTTTTGCCAGAAGTAGGCTCAACTTCTCCCATAGTACGATTATTATAACAAACGAGGGTTAGCCCTCATCCCCCACCATGAAACACCTTCCAGAGGTGTTTTTATTTTTGTACAAACTTCCTACTATTAGCAACTCAGCTTGTGTTATCATTCAGAAATGAGCGATACCCAGAATTCCGAGAGGTTACAAAAATCGAATTTTAATACAACCGCACAGTTTATGCTACCTTTCTTTACGCTTAGCTCAATACTACTAATATCTTTCAAGCAGCCGCAGTGGGGATTGATAACGAACCTGATTGCCCAGATATTCTGGCTTTATTCCGGTTGGAAAGCCTGGAAGGAAGCAAATCAGATTGGGATTTTTATAAATGCGATCGCTTTCACGGTCATAGTTATCTTTGGCATTATCAATTATTGGTTTATTAAATAAGTATACCGCCCACCAATTTTATGAAAGATACCGAACTCAGTAAACTAGTCAAAGAAGCTGAATCAATTGTTGGCGGCAATTGGGATTCGCATGCAGACACTGCACGCGGCCATGCTAAGATTCAGTCTTTGCTAGTTGCAACAAATGTAGAACTTATAAAAACCATCCGTGAACTTGACCACAAGAACAGCAGACTCCAGAAACTGGTCTTTCTACTATCTGTCGTGGCCACCTTTGCAGCGATCGTAGCTCTCATAAAGTAAAACCGCCCACCATGAAACACCTTACAGAGGTGTTTTTATTTTGCTTACATTTGTCTGAGGTTGGGTTGGGTCAGATATAATAGACCTATGAAGAAGTTTTGGAAGCCACTCATTATCTTTGTTGCTCTTAGTTTTATGATTCTAGTGGCTGAGATATTGGTATTTGAAACTTCTTGCCCTGGACGAGGGTTTTTCAAAGAAAGTAGCGATGGCAGATATTTGTGCGGTACTACCAGCAATGCCGAGGCTGAGATTGGCCACTTTATCTTGTCGGCAATGCTGCTAGCTCTACTTGCTACTTTCGCTACGCATCTTTTAGTACGAATCATCGAAGGCCTCAGCTCAAAAACTAAATAATTGCTCGGCTTGCGTCGTTTTAGGGGTAAAATGTTCTTGTGAGTTTAGCTTTATTTGTAGTTTTTGTGGTGTTAGTTGTTGTAGTTTTTTGGTGGCTTGTTGGGTTTACCCTTGGCCTAATTATCGCATTTATACCCAAACCAATTAAAGTTGACCGCTTTATAAACAAAGCAACTGCAAAGCGGTACTTACTCTTTAGCACCGTTGTGCTTGTCGCAAGCTACCTTATTGAGCTACCGCTAAAACGCAGCTGTGCGTTTGATGGTTGCATTCCAACCGGTTCTGTTTCTTTTACAAACGCCGTGTTCGGTCTGCCAGCATATAGTCTCTTTGTCCTCTTTGTAGTTGGAGTTGGCATCTGGACAGCCCGCCTTGTTAGTGTCAAAAGAAAAACCCATATATAAACTTCACATCCCGCTCGTGCTTGCTAAGCCAAGATTTCATCGTATTATTAATGATATAGGGAGTTGCTAATATGACAGAAGTTATTGGCTTACCGACAGTAGATAGCGTTATGGACACCATACCAACCGGCCGAAGAGCTTATATAAGCGCTACAACTGATTTGGGAAATGGCGAAGTTATAAAAGACGCTTGGGGACATTCCATTGGAGTAATAGTTAACGCGCTTGGGCTTGTTTCGGCAGTGCGTACACTCGCTGAAGCCAGTTTGAAAGACGAGTTAGTGCCGCCTCTACCCGATGATCTAAAAACTATATTGGTTACTTTCAAGGATGTAATTGACAGGCACAAAAATGATACTTTTGCAGCCGAAGAGCTGCATACAAAGTACCGTGTTCCGGCAGAATTGGCGGTTCGCGCCGCACTTGACCATGGTAGTAATGCCCACCAGCGTGCGATTTCTCGGGATCAGACTGTGTTCCCTGTTTCGCCAGATGCAATTCAGTTTTAGCCAGTTACAATAATCGCCCACCATTAACACCTTTTAGTGTGATTTTGTTTATAATAAGGCTATGCAAAAGAAGCATACGAACTTTCTCATCACACTGACTTTCCTTATACCCAGTGTATTTCTAATATGGTTTGTGCTATTACGCCCACAGATCAAGAGTGCTGAAAGCAAGTGTTATTCTCCAAATGGTAAGCAAAATATAGAAATACAGCATGGTCTTCTAAGTTTAGAATGTAGGGTATTGGATGATCCTAGCGGGAATGAACAGCTTACAAAAACCTATAATTACTTTTGGTAACTAAAAGCGCCCTTCTCGCAAATAGGGCGCTTTCGTTTTTTGAGGCTTCTCGGTCTTTTGTGTCCGCTAAAAACTTTTATAGTGCAAATCAAACGTCAGGTCGTGTTACAGAACTGAAATCTTGTCCTTCGCTCTCGCAAGCAATTGCGAAGGATATGTGAGTTGTCAGTACTGATATTACAACTCACCAAGATCGACCTAGCTCGCAAAGGATTGCTCCGCATGCTGCTAGTTTTCTCCCTAGAAAGGAGGTAATCCATCCGCACCTTCCGGTACGGATACCTTGTTACGACTTAACCCCAATTATCCCCCCTACCTTAGGTCCGCGCTAGGCGGAACGTCAGGTATTGGTGACTTTCATGGTTTGACGGGCGGTGTGTACAAGACCCGGGAACGTATTCACGGTAGTATGCTGACCTACCGTTACTAGCGATTCCAGCTTCAAGCAGGCGAGTTTCAGCCTGCTATCCGAACTGAGACCGGCTTTGATGGGATTTGCTCCGTCTCGCGACTTGGCTGCCCTTTGTACCGGCCATTGTAGTGTGTTTCTAGCCCCAGATGTAAGGGTAATACTGACCTGACATCATCCCCCCCTTCCTCCCTGTTACCAGGGCAGTCTGATTAGAAAAATTCAACTAATCACAAGGGTTGCGCTCGTTGATGGACTTAACCAAACATCTCACGACACGAGCTGACGACGGCCATGCAACACCTGTCACTTGGCTCTAAAAGCACTCTCTCCTTTCGGAGAAATTCCAAGGATGTCAAACCTGGGTAAGGTTCTTCGCTTACCATCGAATTAAAGAACACACTCCACCGCTTGTGCGGGTCCCCGTCAATTCCTTTATGTTTTAAGCTTGCGCTCGTACTCCACAGGCGGGATGCTTAACGCGTTAGCTTCGCTACTAGTCGGGTCGATACGACTAACAGCTAGCATCCATCGTTTACGGCGTGGACTAACGGGGTATCTAATCCCGGTCGCTCCCCACGCTTTCGTGCCTGAGCGTCAGAAATGAGCCAGTCGCCTGCCTACGCCATCGGTGTTCCTTCTTATATCTACGGATTTCACTCCTACACAAGAAATTCCAGCGACCTCTCTCATTCTCTAGTCAAAGTAGTTTTGGTAATGGATATGAGGTTGAGCCTCACGCTTTCACTACCAACTTACTTAACCGCCTACGCAACTCTTTACGCCCAGTAATTCCGGATAACGCTTGGATCCCCCGTATG
>CAZQHP010000002.1:0-41741 GCA_964593805.1 uncultured Candidatus Saccharibacteria bacterium
TGCCACCTACGCAACTCTTTACGCCCAGTAATTCCGGATAACGCTTGGATCCCCCGTATGACCGCGGCTGCTGGCACGGAGTTAGCCGATCCTTATTCATATGCTACCGTCATAATCTTCACATATAAAAGCAGTTTACGACCCTAGGGCCTTCATCCTGCACGCGGCGTTGCTCCATCAGGGTTGCCCCCATTGTGGAAAATTCCCTACTGCTGCCTCCCGTAGGAGTCTGGGCCGTTCTCAGTCCCAGTCTGGCTGGTCATCCTCTCAGACCAGCTAATGATCGTCGCCTTGGTGAGCTTTTACCTCACCAACAAGCTAATCATGCGCAGGCCGTTCCCAAAGCGCCGAAGCTTTACTCCTTAGAGCACATGCGGTATTAGACACCATTTCTGGTGCTTATCCCTCACTTTGGGGTACGTTCCTACGTGTTACTCAGCCGTCCGCCGCTCGAGTATTCTACACTTAACATTCGACGTATAACCTCTAGCCTAGAGATTATCTTTTCTTGACAGTATCCGTGGACTTACCAAGGTCAAATACTAAGTGCAGAACCTTTCCGCTCGACTTGCATGTATTAGGCACGCCGCCAGCGTTCATCCTGAGCCAGGATCAAACTCTCCAAAAAAGTAGAATATGATCATGAAACAGTCGAACATGTAGCCTCCGAAGAGGTTACACTGACTTAATTTTCAAAAAACAATTCAAATGAACTGACGTTGATTTGCACTATATAAGTTTTTAACGTTCGCCGCTTTGAAGACACCACACAGGCGATCCCACAAAGCGAGAAGTACATCTTATCTGTTATAAGCTATTGTGTCAACTATATAATTGGCAACTTAAGCAGTAGCATTTACAACAGTATACGTGGTAGTTATTTGTTGTTTTATAGCGACATCAGAAAGTTTGACAGCATATTCTGTAGAGGTTTTTTCACATCTTTGGGGATAACTAAATCTGAAGTTCCATGCCGTATAAACTTATTCGCGCCGGGGTGGCTAGACAAAACAGCTCGGGGCGTTCCATGGGCGTCGGACAAATCTATAAGGAGTTGTCCTGGGAACCGCCAACATCCTGAGCGCGACGAAAACTCCATTATCCCCAAGGCCGTGACCAGCGCCCCCACACGTTCATCAAAATGCCCTAGCGCATCGTGGGGGTTTTTAAACGCCAGCGAATCCCAGCCAGCCTGGTCGGCACTTTCAGTGGCAATTTTACGAAATGTGTCATTGTGATAATCATCAAATATCAGTACCCGACTCAAGCTCTCACCTGCTGCCATTCCAACTCCTTTGTTGCAATAGATATAAACCCGTTAGCTGGAATTTGCAAGCAGCAGCAGTTTACTCTTTTGGAGCTTCAGCTGATGTTGGTGTCTCTTCGTCGTCTTCTTCTACGTCTTCGGTTTTGTCTACCAGGGCTAAAGATACGACTTTGTCGGCATCGTTCAGGCGCATGATACGCACACCTTGGGTAGCGCGGCCGAGTTCTGGGATGTTCTTGAGCCCCAGACGGATGGTTTGGCCGTTTTTGCTAATGATTATGACTTCTTGCGAGTCATCGCCTGTAAGTGTCTTTACGCCCACCAGCGTGCCGGTTTTGGTGTTTACCACTGCTGAACGGATGCCTACGCCGCCGCGAGCATGCGCCGTAAACTGGGCAATCTTGGTTCGTTTGCCATAACCGGCTTCACTGATTACGAATATGCTGCTGCCTTCTTCTACGATGTCCATGCCAATCACCTGGTCGCCAGCACGCAAGCGTATACCACGTACGCCTCTGGAAACACGTCCCATTGGGCGAGAATCCTTTTCGTGGAAACGAATGGCTTGACCCTGTTGAGTAGATATTACGACTTCATTGTCCCCTGTTGTCATACGCGTCCATTTTAGTTCGTCCCCCTCATCCAGATTTATAGCTATTAGACCCGTTTGGCGGACATTTTTGTACTGTTCAAATGGCGTTTTCTTGACCACGCCGCGCACGGTACACATTAGTAAGTTGCCTCCGCTCATCTGTTTGCTAACATTGATCACCGAACTGACCGTTTCTTCCGGTTGCAGTTGCAGCAGATTTACAAGCGCTATACCTTTGGCGTTCAAGCCGACTGGCGGAACTTCGTAGGTTTTCAGGCGGAATACACGGCCTTTGTTGGTGAAAAACAGCAAAAAGTCGTGAGTACTAGCATTAACCACGTGTTCAATCACGTCTTCTTCTCTAGTAACCATGCCGCGCTTACCTTTGCCGCCGCGGCCTTGCTTCTTGTACTCTGCCATCTGACTGCGTTTTATATAGTTGGCGGAAGTCAGCGTCACAACTACCTGTTCGTCTGGTATCAGGTCTTCGTCGTTCATTTTGCCAAGTTCATGCGCGACTACTTTGGTACGGCGTTCATCGCCAAACTGTTTCTTCATATCCAGCAGTTCAGTTTTGATAATTTTTAGAATCTTTTTTTCGTCTGCCAAAATTGCTTCTAATTCACTGATAATTTTCAAAAGTTCGGACAATTCATCTTCAATTTTTTGGCGTTCCAAACCGGTCAGCGCCCGCAGTTGCATAGCCAGGATGGCTTTGGCTTGGATCTCACTTAGCTTAAATTTTGTACTCAGATTTGCTTGGGCTTCTTCGCTTGTTTTGCTGGCTCGAATTGTTGTAATTACCGCATCAATATTATCCAAAGCTATCTTGAGACCTTCTAATATATGTGCTCTGTCTTTGGCTTTTCGCAGTTCATACTCGGTCCGCTTGCGTACAACGGTTTGACGGTGCTTCAGGTATTCTTGCAGTATGTCTTGCAAGCCCAAAATACGCGGCTGGATGCCATCAATCAGCGCCAGCATGTTGTAGTGGAAGCTCATTTGCAACTGGGTTAATTTGTATAGCTGGTTCAGAATCTTTTTGGGGTAGGCATCTTTTTTGAGGTCTATGACAATTTTGACAGTACCGCGTGAGCTTTCATCCCGGATGTCGCTAATACCCGTCATTTTTTTATCTTTTACCAGGTCGGCTATTTTTTCTATCAATGAAGCTTTGTTTAGGGTGTACGGAATCTCCGTGATTACAATCTGGGTTTTATTGCCTTTGGTGGCTTCCACAACTTCGGCCACGCCGCGAACAACTACGCCACCTCTACCGGTGGCGAAGGCTGTCCGGATTGGTTCGTGCCCATAAACTATGCCGCCGGTTGGAAAGTCCGGTCCTTTTACAAATTCCAGCAGATCATCAAGGTTCGCGGAGGGTTTATCTATTAGGCAAACCGTGGCATCTACTATTTCACCCAGATTATGCGGCGGTATGTTGGTTGCCATACCAACGGCAATTCCCATCTGCCCGTTGAGCAGCAGGTTTGGCAGTTTGGCAGGCAATACTTCCGGTTCTATCTCTGAACCATCGTAGTTTTCACGGAAAGGAACGGTTTCTTTGTCTATATCTTCCAAAAGCATTTGGCCGGCTTTGGCCATGCGGGCTTCTGTGTAGCGCTGAGCGGCCGGCGGGTCGCCGTCCATAGAGCCAAAGTTACCCTGTCCGTCAACCAGCAGATAGCGCGTAGACCACGGCTGGGCCAAGCGTACCATGGCGTCATAGATAGCAACGTCGCCGTGCGGGTGGTATTTACCCATGACATCACCGGTTATACGGGCGCTTTTGACAAACTTGGAACCTGGTTTCCAGCCATTTTTGTCCATTGAGTACAAAATACGGCGGTGTACTGGTTTCATACCGTCGCGCACATCAGGCAAGGCGCGAGCCACAATAACGCTCATAGAATAACGGAGGTAGCTGTCTTCCATGACGTCTTCCACGGTACGCAGCTCAACGCTGCGGGAATGGTGGCTGCTGACTATCTCTACGTTATCAAAAACATTGTCCGCGTTGCTTACAACTTCGCCGCTGTCCTGAGCGTCTTCTCGTGATTTCTTATCTTCATCCATATTAGACATCCAAGCCTTTCACAAATTTCGCGTGTGTCTGGATAAAGTTCTTGCGTAGTTCTACCTCTGAACCCATAAGTTTGTTAAAAATAGCATCTGCTTTTTCGGCGTCTTCTAGCCGCACCTGAATAAGCACTCGGTTGTCCGGATTCATGGTAGTTTCCCAGAGCTGTTCGGCATCCATTTCGCCAAGTCCCTTGTACCGCTGAATGTCAGAAAGTCCCGCCTGTTTCTTGCGGTCATCTTTGTCAGCAACAGACGTACCACGGTCTTTGCGCTCGCCAATTAGTTTATCTATAATCTGATCGCGCTCGGCGTCGCTGTAAGCGTATTGGCGCTTGTTGCTGGCACCTTTTAGCAAATACAGCGGCGGTTTTGCCAGATACAAGTAGCCGCCGTCGATAATCGGCTGCATGTGCCGAAAAAAGAAAGTTAACAGCAGCGTGCTGATGTGTGAACCATCTACGTCGGCATCAGTCATGATAATTATGCGGTGGTAGCGCAGACCGTCCATACTGAACTGTTCTTCTATCCCTACTCCCAGAGCTTTTATAAGTGTTACGATTTCATTGTTGCCCAGCATCCTATCCAGCCGAGCGCGTTCTACGTTTAGCACTTTGCCTCTGAGGGGCAGAATTGCTTGGGTTTTACTGTCGCGGCCTGATTTAGCCGAACCGCCGGCTGAATCACCTTCTACTATGTATAGTTCCGAGTCGCTTGGGTCGCGCGACGAACAGTCTGAAAGTTTGCCTGGCAACCCTGAGCCTTCTAGCACACCCTTGCGTATGATGTTTTCGCGGGCTGCGCGGGCTGCTTTGCGCGCGCGGGCCGCCAGCAACGCTTTGCCCACGATTTTTTTGCCAACTGCGGGGTGCTCTTCCAGATAATAGGAAAAATACTCCGCCAAAACCTGCTCTACATAGCCGCGTACTTCCGGATTGCCCAGTTTGTTTTTGGTTTGGCCTTCAAACTGCGGATCAGGGATTTTGACCAAAATAACAGCCGTCAGGCCTTCGCGGGTATCTTCCCCGGACAAGTTTTCTTCTTTTTCCTTGAGCAAACCGGTTTTGCGGGCGTAGTCGTTTACAACCCTTGTCAGTGCTGAGCGAAATCCGGTCAGATGCGTACCGCCATCGGGCGTCAAGACGTTGTTGGCAAACGGCTTGATGGTTTCAGTGTAAGTTTCGGCGTACTGCATGGCGATTTCAACTTGTACTTCTTGTATTTGCTTGTCCACGTAGAAAACTTCATCGTCTACGACGTCTTTCCCCAGGTTTAGATGCTTGGCATAAGCCTGTATACCGCCTTCAAAAAAGAAGCCGTAGCGTTTACCTGTTCGTTCGTCTGTAACGTAAGTATGGAGACCCTTGGTCAAGTAGGCTTGGTGGCGCAAATAGTCCACCACCCATTCAAACTCCAGTTCAATTGACTCTTTGAAAATGGTTGGATCCGGATAAAACGTAATCGTGGTACCGGTGTCATTTGTCTTTTCGCCTTTTTTGATAGATGTCAGCGGTTTACCTTGGGCGTATTCTTGGGTATAGATGTACCCGTCCTTGTGAATTTCTGCCAGCAGCTTTGTAGAAAGGGCGTTTACCACGCTGCTACCGACTCCGTGAAGGCCAGAAGACACCTTATACCCGCCGCCGCCAAACTTGCCGCCAGCGTGCAGAACGGTCATTACGGTTTCCAGGGCGCTAATGCCGGTTTTTTCCATTTTGTCGACCGGAATTCCGCGGCCGTTGTCACGAACCCTTACGCCGCCGTCTGATAGCAATGTAATCCACAGGCCAGTAGCGTGACCGGCAATAGCTTCGTCTACGGAGTTATCGGCAATTTCCTTAATCAGGTGGTGCAGGCCCTCTTGGCCGGTCCCGCCAATATACATACCCGGCCGTTTGCGAACCGGATCTAATCCCTCAAGGACTTGAATCTGAGAAGAATCGTAGTCTTTTTGTTTGGCCACGCGTAAATACCCTCTTTACTTGTTAGTTTCGCCTCACTTATCCACCATTATAGACGAATTTGGGGTCCAAAACAACTGTTTGGGCTTGTTTGAACACATGGTTTTATGGTTCAATAAGCATGAGCCTTTATATAAGAAAAATATACAAAAAATTATGTTCAAAAAACTGCTCGGCAACCTCCCCTTCAACCCAAGCCTAATAGGCCAAGTTTCATTTTATGCTCGGCGTATGAAGCGCGAATCCAGCGTACGCCGCATAGGCCTGGTTTTCATGGTTTTGGCCATGGGCGTGCAGCTTTTGGCCGCCGCGTCACCAGCGGAGGCTACACTAAGATGTTCAACCAACGATATTATTGATTGCGGCTTTACCACCAAAGAACAGGCGGTATTGCACTGTCTGAATGGCAGCCTGGATTTCTTTGAGATTCTGACTTATTACGGACTCGGCTGCGATAGCGTAAACGGCGCGGAAGATACGTATATATACTCAAACGCCGATAACTATTATTCGCTTGGCCGCAATCCGGTATCGAACCCCAGTCCAAGAAACGGCAAAAACTGGGATATGGACACCGTAACCATTCCTGGCGTTACCCAAACACTATATGTGAAAGATTTGCAGTATTGGGACAGCGGAGCTTACTCCAAATACCACGTATTAAAAATCACCAAAAAAGACGGTACGGTTATAATGATCATGTACGACTGCGGCAACATCGTTACCATTGGGAAATATTCCCCGCCACAGCTGCCGCCACCGGTGTCTCCGCCTCCCGTTGTACTCCCCAAAGCTATAAGCTGCACAAATCTGGTAATGAATGTGGCCGACGGCTCCAAGATAAAACTTGGCGGCAAAGTAACTGTTCGCGGGCAAGCGGCCGGCCAAAACATACCAGCCGGCCAAAAAGTAGATATGCAATATGACTTTGTAAACAGTGCTGGGAAAGTTCTAGCAACCAATAAATCAATAGGTGTTCCTTTCCAGGGCACGGTGGCTAATGATTCGAAAACATACACCTATTCCAGCGACACTGCTGGCCAGTACACAATACGCTTGACCGTAAAATACGATTCAACCAAAACGGCTGCTGGTAGCGCCAGCGGCAACTGCGTAAAACGTATAACTATTGAAAGGCCGTGTGAAGACGTCAAAACTACCGGCGACCTGGAGCTTTGCTTGGTACTACACAAAGCCGCTAAAAACACTACCGCGAATATCGCGAACGCCAATGGCACAACTGCCAAGGCAGATGACGTTGTTGAATACACATTGTCCGTTACTAATTCTGGCAAGGTAACCGTGCCGAAATTTGTTATCAAAGAAAACATGAGCGACGTACTGGAGTATGCTAACATCACTGATTTGCACGGAGGCCAGTTAGACAAAGACAACTATATTTTCTGGCCAGCCGTAGATGTGAAACCTAGCCAGACTATCCAAAAACTCATCACAGTGCGCGTGAAAAACCCAGTCCCAGCTACACCCGTTTCCACGTCAGATCCAGGGTCATTCAACCTGATTATGACGAACGTATATGGCGACAGCGTCAACATCAATTTACCCGGAAGCATTATAAAGCAGGTTGAACTTACAACGACTCTGCCGAATACCGGGCCGGGAGAAAACTTGGCAATTGGCTTTACGTTGACAGCAGTTATTGGTTACTTCTTTGCCAGAAGCAGATTATTCGCAACAGAA
Source organism: uncultured Candidatus Saccharibacteria bacterium (assembly GCA_964593805.1). Taxonomy (GTDB): domain Bacteria; phylum Patescibacteriota; class Saccharimonadia; order Saccharimonadales; family JBBQAJ01; genus JBBQAJ01. The sequence goes on from CAZQHP010000002.1 coordinate 7,601, forward strand.
CTGGACATTGTCCGCCAAGATTTTAGCAATGGAGGATCGTAAAACTATGAGCGAAAAACATATACCCCGGCTTGAGCATGGTGAAGCTCATGAAAAAGTCGTCACCAATGAACACCAAAAACGAGCGCAAGAACTTATAGCAGAACACGCCGACCGTGCACGCCAGGAAAAGTCTGCCGAAAACCTAGTAAAGATACAGGAAATGGCAAAAATAGAGGCGCAGGAAGCCAAGAAAATTGTCGCCGAAGAACAGCCCGACAACGAAACAGATTCAATGCTTGGCATGCAGCATTCTTTGAAGTCCACGGCTTATAAACGCACTTTGGCTAACACCCGGCAAAAGCTATCCAAACCGGTGCGGGTTTTTAGCCGCATCGCGCATAGTCCTATGGTAGATAAAATTAGTTCAGTCGGCGCCGAAACGGTTGCCCGGCCATCTGGTATTTTGGGGGGCAGTATTTGTGCTTTCCTGGGAAGCCTGACCGTTTATTATTTCGCTAAGCACTATGGGTTTAGATACAATTACTTGCTCGTGTTTATTCTGTTTATTGGCGGCTATATAATTGGCGCATTACTGGAACTAGCCGTATGGTTTGCTTACACCCGGAAGCAGCGCTACTAGTTAGAGTCTGGCGGGCGTAAGTTGCCTTCTCTGTCAATGTAAATAGTGTCCTCTGATTTATCGTCGTTCGCGCCGCTCTTCCGCACGTTGAGTTCCCCGTCAACTTTAGTCGTACTGGCAACCGGAGGGCTGGAGGGCTGGGCAGGTTTTGCCTCAGTCATGGTTGCAGCCTGTGGGACGGCGTTGACTGAAGTCTGAGATGTACTACCGGGCTGGGCTGCAGGAACAGACACCCGCCGTTTGGCAAGCCATTCATCAAGAAAAGATGAGCCGCTTCCTGCGGTTTTGGGCGCCGGAGTACCAAAAGCTGGGGCAGATGAATTGGCTCCGAAAGCTCCTGGACTAGACCCTGCGTTACTCCCAAAGCTAGGTTTGGCCATGATGGTTTTCATACGCTCGCTAATCTCTTGGTCGACTATAGCTCGTGGGCGTCCAAATTTTGCCGCCGACAGCTGCATAAGAGCTTGCGATAGCTTAGCATTCGGCGTGCCCAGCGACGGCAGAGCGGCCATGCTAAAGGGTTGGGTTGGAACGCCATTTATAAGTGTACGTACAATTGCGTTGTAGTTGGGAACCCTCAGCAGGTCGTCCGGCTCAAATATAGGCCTAAAGTACCTGGAAAGTGCCTCTACGTCATTCTGGCCTACGCGGAAAGATATGATAGTACCCATGTTGCCGAACACAGCATCGCGGATTTCTTCACTCAGCTGGGTGGTGAACTGGTTGGCGACTATTAGGTTTAGCCGGTACTTGCGCGCTTCGGACATGATGGTAGCAAAAGAATCGGTAGAAAAGTTCTGAAACTCATCCACATACAGGCAAAAATCAGGCCGCTCAGATTCTTCCACATTGGCTCGGCTCATAGCTGCCGCCTGGAATTTCATCACAAAAATCATGCCAAGTAGCCGAGCATTTAGTTCTCCGGTACGGCCTTTACTCAGATTAACCAATAGAATTTTTTTGTTATCCATGATGTCGCGCAAATCAAAAGCACTCTTTGTCTGGCCGATTATATTGCGCATCATGCTGTTGGATAAAAACGCGCCAAACTTGCTCACGAACCAGCTGACTACTTCGCCAAACTCGTTTGAACGCTGCGATTGGGGCATTTCTTTTTGCCAGAATTCCAAAACGGTTGGGTCAGTCACATACTGCAGTTTTTGCTTTACAAATTCCGGATCGCGAAAGAGCTTGGGTATGTCTATGAATGTGCCGCCGGCCGGATCCGCCATGACTGTCAGGGCGGCATTTCTAAACAAGTGTTCGTAGCGCGGACCAATAATTCCCTGGTGCTGCGGGTCATAGAGCTTATAGAGCATGTTTATGGCTTCCTGTATCAAAAAGTCCTTTTGATCGCTTGTATCGGCCTCAAAAAGGTTAAGTCCCAGCGGGTAGTCCGTTTCTGCTGGACAGAAGTAAATCACATCTTCCGTACGCTCGCGCGGCACCATGGCAAGCAGGCGTTCGGCTGTATCGCCGTGCGGATCTATAAACGCGAAGCCATCGCCGTTTAACATATCTTGAAGCGCCAGATTTTCCAGAAAGACCGATTTACCCACGCCGGTTTGTCCAACTACGTACATGTGCCGGCGGCGATCTTCCAAATCCAACCGGATGGCTTTTTTGGCTCCACGGAAGATGTTGTAGCCGAGCAAAAGCCCGTCGTCCGGCATGTTGCGAGGACCATCAACTTGCTTACTGGCCTGGCGTTCCAGCTGGCTGGTCGGTATGTTCTTTTGGTCGGGAAAATGGAACATGGTGGCAAGCTCTACTGTGTTTAAGATGTTCTGGTTATTTTCCTGTGGGAAAAATCTTAATATATAAGCCGTTACAAACCGCTCTATATCTTTAGCAGATGTGTATTTAAAACCGTTCCTGCCAGGGGCATCAAACAATGCGAATGTTGCCACAACATTGTTCAAGATTGCCTGCGCCCGTTGCGATATATTAGAAGACGCCACCACGCGAATCAGCACTTCGTAGCCCGCGTGTCTGGTTTTGTCATCAATAGCATCAAGCGTGTTTTGGTCTAATGAGGACAAATCGTGTTTATCACCCCCGCTATCGCCACTTTTGTCTTCTGGCGGCTTAACCGCAGCCACAAACAACTGCCTTATCCACCAAAATGCTAGTTCGCTGCCTTTTTTGCTTTCGCTGCCTTTGCGCTTTTTGCTCGCAATTGCCTGCGCGTGCTTACGCCAGCCAGATGCCGCCGGCCGCAGCATGATTTGTATGCCTGCCCCATCGTCTTTTTCAAGAGTAGATAGGGCGTTTAGCATAGATTGTATCGCGTCTCGCTTGAGATCTTGGAAGGTGGCAATCGGGTAAGCAAATGGCTCTTTAAGAGTGAGTTCACCGCCCATGGTGCCGCTAATTTTGCCTACGGGGCTAAAGATATTGTGTTCAGGAACCTCTTCTAGCCGAGCGGTTGGATAGGCGCTGACAATTGCTTGGCGAACTACGTCAACCAAGGCCACAGGTACTGCTGCATAGAAGCTAACGAAACCTTTTGAACCTACAATCTCAAACGCAATATGCCGCTGGCCGTAAAAACGGCTCTTGAAGCCCTTTTGCAAGGTGCTAGCAATAATGTCATACATAATCTGAGCTTTACTAATATTCTCTTCGTTTACGTCTCTGGCATCACGATTGCTTCCTTCCACATCTTCGCTCAGTGGCGGCAAGTGTATCAGTAGCGGTACCATTTTGAGCCCGCGTTCAAAATTTTTCTGTTCGCGGAATATTTTGCGCACCTGGAAAAAAACAATCGGTCCGCCAACAACCAAAAGCAGTGCTATAACACCTAGCGAAGTCATAATAATGCTCATTCCAGCCGCCTACTTAACTTTCGCTTGTTTTAAGGTCTTTGTTGTAGCGTTTTTTTAAATAATCCGCTTTAACTTTATTCATCTCGCTGTTTTGAGTATGGGGGTCGTCTTTGGTCTGAGCCACGATAGCCTTGGCTCTTACCACCCATTCCTTCTCTATTAGGTCGGCATCATCAGCAATCAAGGCAGTTGTTTGAGGATTTATTTGAGTAGCTGGCGTTCCCGTTGCCCCAACCGGCTGCAAAGCTAGCGGATCGGTTATGGCGGCTGTTTTAGACTGCTGCGCCGGTGGCGAGGTTTTGGGCATTCGCATTCCGCGCGCCTCTGGTTGGACGGCGGGGTTATTTTCAGGGATGGCTTGATTACTTACCTCTTGTGGTTGAGGCAACTCCGCAAACGACCCAGAATTGTTAGACTCGTGTTCCATTGAAGACCATTATACCAATAATATCCCTGTTAGCACTAGTAGAATAGTAATTGTTTATTTATGCAGGAAATCAGCCCGCCATATATACAGCCAGAACAAGACCGCAAAGATACCGGTTAGCAGACTATCTCTCCATGTAAGCTGATTTAACGATTGGAGTAGCAGCAATACAACCCCAAAAGAAGCAATACTAAGAGCTATTATTTTACTTAAATAGCTATTTTTTTGTTTTTTACCCAAAATAAGCACTGCGGCAACCAGCTGGTAAAAGATAAGGCCCAGCAACATAAATGGCACGATTAAAAGTGGTAGAGCTACTGTATTGGGATCTGTCACTAAAACAAAACCCATAAAACACCCCGTTACAGAGGTTATTACAAAAAGTTTGTTCAGAAATAGATTTTTTGCACTCATATTAATATAAAAATTGCACTACATATCTATTGTAGTGCAACCAGAGCTTTTTTTGGAGCCCGGACGGTAAATGCGCTCTTGTTAGTAAACTATGTAGCGCTTACCGTCCATGGCTTTGACTGACCGTTCTCATTCTACCGGTAAGGTAGCGAGAGCGTTATCGGTTGCTACACCGTAGTTTGTAAGTTTTTGTGTTGGCTTACTGGACCTAATACTACTACTTTTGCTTTATTTGGTCAAGCATTAATTGTAGTTATATAAACTACATTACTTCTTTTATTTCGATTTAAGTGTTCATTAATCTATCAAAATATTAGTTGTCATTATAACATCTAATATTTTGCGCTAATGTTTCTGTTTTTTAAGTACTTTTAGCGGAGTGTGCGGGGCAAAATAGCAATGAAAAAATATCACTTTCATTATTTAAAACTGAACAATAATTTACGCCCTAACCCTTACTGGCCAAACCATCCAGTAAAGCTGCAAACATGTTGTTTTGGGGAGTAAACCCCGCATATTTAGTGAAGTTTGAACAAATAATTGAATTTACTTCGGTAGTGTTAACCATATAGATACTGTGGCCGTTATTGCCCCGGCAAGACATACTAACAAGCTTAGCGCCAATATTTTGCGCAAAGATTGCTAATATAATGTATTCTTCGTAATACAGCTATGGACTCTTAGCTAAGGTTACTAGACAAAACTAGCCATATAATACTACTTACTCTTTGTGCCTGTACCAACTATGCTTCAAACAGCCCGTATTGTTATGTTAAGTGGCTCTATTTAATACCAGACGGCCCATAAATCACAAATAATCCAGCTAGTACGTTAATGTATGCAGGCTGTAATGTGCCTAAAGACTTTATTTTCAGCCGATTCAACGCAAATGGATTAATTTTAGGCAGGCAAAAAGGTTTTTTAATTTTTACTACGGAGATGCCGTTCAAATGAACGCCTCACGGGTTAATTAATCTGAATTTTGGCACTGCCTAGGCTGCTGCGGAGCCCGCACGAATGATAAATTTGCGCCTCGAGTTATACACAGCCGCAATTTTCTAACCACAAACGTGTTGACATACTAAAACTGACTCGTTACTATTAGCTTGGCACTTGAATAAAAAAAGTGCTCAAAAACAAAAACGTATCTGTAACAACGGCTTCTCGCAAGCCGTTGTTCCATGAAAACCATCATGGAGCACAGAACGTTTGATCGACACAAAAAGCTAAAACAACAAATGCAAAACGGTCCGCCCAGGCGGGCCGTTTTGGAATTTTAGACATAAGAAAACGTAAGAATTAGCTTACAATAATTGCATATATGGGAAACGTCCGAAGCATTGCTGAATCCGGCGGGGTTGCGACTGTGATTACTATTGAGTGCCACATAACCCGGGGTCTTCCGAACGTAATTATTGTTGGCTTTGCTAATCGCGCGGTAGACGAAGCCAAAGAGCGTTTGCGTGGCGCCTTCCACGCATCCAAGATTGATTTCCCCAAACAACGTGTAACCATCAACCTTGCCCCGGCTGATATACCGAAAGAAAGCAGTGGTTTTGATTTAGGTATAGCCGTTGCCGTCATGCGTGCGGCCGGAGTCATACCAGATAAACTGCCGGCAAAAACTATGTTTGTAGGAGAACTGGGTCTTGGAGGCGAGGTACGTCCTATCAGAGGTATGATTGGCAAACTGCTTGCCGCCAAAACCAAAGGCTTCAATACGTTCTACTTGCCGCTAGAAAACGTCAAGCAAGCACTGCTAGTACCAGATATAACCGTTATGCCGGTTGCCAGCCTGGGTAGCCTGTACCAATCTTTGACCAAAACTATCCCTATAACACCTCTGGAATCGGGTTTGGGACAAAAACCGGACGTGGAAGCAGCGGCCCTAGCTATTGACATGCAAGACATCAGCGGGCAGGCGCGTGCCAAGCGCGTACTAGAGATAGCTGCCGCTGGCGGGCACAATGCCCTGCTGAGCGGGCCGCCGGGGACCGGCAAAAGTATGCTGGCCAAAGCTATGCCCGGCATCTTGCCGCCGATGGAGTTGTCAGAAGTGTTAGAAGTAACCCATTTGCATAGTCTGGCCAGCCACAATTTTGACCAAATTATTAGTGAACGCCCCTTTCGCTCACCACACCACGGTGCCAGCGAAACGGCAATCATAGGTGGTGGCTCCTCTGCCCGACCAGGGGAAATCAGCTTGGCGCACCGCGGCATATTATTTCTGGATGAATTCCCCGAATACGGCCGCTCTACTATAGAAGCCTTGCGGCAGCCATTGGAAGATAAAATCATTACCATCGCTCGCGCCAAGCTGAATGCCCAGTATCCGGCTGATTTTATGCTGATTGCCACCAGCAACCCCTGCCCTTGCGGTTTTTATGGCACGCATAAGCCGTGTGTTTGCCCGCCGCACCAGATCATGGCTTACCAGCGCAAACTTTCTGGCCCCATAATTGACCGAATAGATCTGTACACCGATGTAGACAACGTCCAACATGATACGCTCCTCAAGAGCAACAACACCAGTGAGTCTACTAAATCCGTTCAAAAGCGAGTCCTTGCGGCTCGCAAGCGCCAGCAAAAGCGCTACGAATCGCCCAGCAAGACAAATGCCCAGATGAGCAATCGGGACATCAAAAAACTTGCCAACCTCGAGACGGAAGCAGAAGAACTACTAAACCAGGCAGCAGAAAAACTAGAAATCTCCGCCCGCGCCTATATGCGATTAATAAAGGTAGCCCGCACCATCGCAGATCTGGGAGATAACGAGACAATCACCCCCGCCCACATAAGCGAAGCCATCCAATACCGCAAAAGCACAAACGTTTTATCTTAGTACTGTTTCTAGCAGTATTTGTCTGCAGGTACAGTAAGTACCTAGGTGGCACAGGGCTAATCGTTCCGCAGAAAAATGAAGTTGCGTATTTAATTTTTCAACCGTTCCTACCCCAAGCGTAATATGGGGTTTGTAATCGGCTGGCCCTTGTTTATCGTAATAGTGTTTAACCCAATAGGTGCTGATTTCTGCTACTAACGGGGGTGCAACAAACATACCTGTCCGTACATCCTTGTGGCTCAAAAATAAACGAAAAGCATCCGTAGCCTCTTGATGGAGTTGTAATAGCTCTTCACTTCGAACAACTAATAATTCCCTCATTTCAACTCCATCAGGCGTGGTGTGTGTACTCGACTCAGTTACAGTAATCGAAAATGCCTTTTGGCTATCAGCTAGGCTACTCAAAGCAAACTTTGCTTTCTTCAAATCAGTTTTTGAAAGCACGCCCATTGCTAAAGAGATATGGGGTAAACAATCATGGCTATTTAGTTGTATTGGGGAATCTGAGGAGTACTTTATTAGGCTTATAATTTTATCTAGCACGTCTTTTGGTGGTAGCAAGACAATGTCTACGGCTAGCAAATCATTCATAGCTTTAATCATAGCAAACAGAGAAAAATATATGATTTCATTTAATCGTTGACCTCTGTTGTAACTTCTGTTAAACTGGTTTCAATCAGCTAACGTTCTTCTAAGGAGCAGATAAATCAGCAATTCAGTTCGCCTGAATCACCAGATTCGGGCACCACAGTTACGCGTCATTGACGAAGACGGTACCCAGATGGGCGTCCTGTCAAAACAAGAAGCTTTGGAACATGCACAAATGCGCGAACTTGATTTGGTTGAAATCTCTCCAAACGCTGATCCACCCGTTGCCAAGATAGTTGACTGGGGTAAATACAATTACCAAAAAACCAAGCAGCTGCAGAAGCAAAAGCGCGGGGCCAAAAATCCAGAGATGAAGCAAATGCGCTTTGGGCTTAAGATTGGCGATCATGATTTGGACGTTAAACTGAAAAAAGTAACTGGTTTTCTAGAAACTGGCCACAAGGTTAAAATTACCATATTCTATCGCGGACGTGAGATGGCTCACCGTGACATTGGCTTTCAGCTTGCCGATAGAGTAATCAGTATGCTTGGGGAATCAATCGCAGTTGACCAGCAACCGCAGTTGGCCGGCAAACAACTAAGCTTTACCATAAGGAGTACAGGACATCATGCCAAAACTGAAGACGCATAGCGGTACCAAAGACCGTGTTAAAATTACCAAAACTGGCAAGGTTTTGCGCCGCCGTGCCGGACGCAGCCACTTTATGGAGCATAAAAGCGCCGCCCGCAAGCGTACCCAGGCCGGCACAGAGACGGTAACTGGAAAAGCTGCCAAAAGTATCAAACTGAATTTAGGAGTCAAATAATGCGCGTCAAAAGAGGTGTGGCCAGCCACGCCAAACACAAGAAAATCCGTCTTGCCACTCGCGGCATGACTAAATCAAACCGCAGCAGCGTTAAACGCGGCAAACAAGCTTTGACCAAAGCTATGGAAAACGCCACCCGTGACCGCAAAGAGCGCAAGCGAACTTTTCGCCAGCTCTGGAACGCTCGTATTAACGCTGGCGCCCGCGTGAACGGCACCACATACAGCCGCCTGATTGCCGGCCTTAAAAAAGCCAACATAACCCTGGACCGCAAAATCCTAGCCGAACTGGCCGTTAACGAGACCAAGGCTTTCGAAGCAATAGTCAAAGCCGCCAAATAGAGTAGCTATTTCTTTCTTGGGGTATAATTATAAACGTCAGATTATCGGCTAATCGCGGCTCGTGTAAAAGCGGGGCGAGGAAAGTCCGGGCAGCATAGGGAGAGGTAGTTGTTAACGGCAACCAAGGGTAACCTTAGGGAAAGTGCCACAGAAACTATACCGCCCTAGTCTTAAAAAACTGGAGTAAGGGTGAAATGAGTGGGGTAAGAGCCCACAGTTCTGTGCGGTGACGCATGGAAGTGGTAAACCCTACCTGCTGCAAGGTGGTGGCTCGTATAGGTTTCCCGCCTGAGTCATCGTTTGTCCGCTTGATCCGTCGAGCAATTGGCGGGCTAGATAGATGATTAGCTAGAACAGAACCCGGCTTACGGATAGTCTGACATAAAAGGCCACTTGAGATTTGGGTGGTCTTTTTATTTCGCAGCTTCCGCATCTAGGGCTTTGTTCACTTCTGCGTCGGCCAGTTTGTTTAGTTCTCTTGGCACGTGCGTAAAATTGACTTTTTTTAACTGTTTTATTATGTCCTGGATGGCAACATGGATGGGCCAGAGATCCCTGTTTTTAATCTTAAACACGCCCTTCATCTGGTTCACCACAAGTAAGCTATCCAGATACACCGCTACTTCACGGGCGCCGTTTTTCAAGGCGTCTTCCAGCCCAAATTTAACAGCTTGGTACTCGGCTTGGTTGTTGGTAGTAATGCCTAAGTAAATTCCCTTTTCGGTTAGTACATTATTGTCCATATCCATTAGCACATAGCCAGATGCCGATGGTCCGGGGTTGCCGCGCGAGCCGCCGTCTGCAAACATTTTAATTTCTTTGGGAAAGCTGGGCTTTGCAGGTTTTTTTGTTGTTTGGAATACTACATCCACCCGCTCAGCAAATGCTCTATCTTTGTCTGTAACCATATCTCCAGCTTCATGCGTACTCAACCACAGCTCAACTGTGCTGTAGGTGTTGTGGATAGTTGGGTGATGGTTTAGTTCGTTAGCGATCTCGGCAACACGATTGATGAAATCTGTTGCTTCCTGGAAGTCTTTGAAGATAAATTTTTGATACAGTTTATCATTTTTTTCTTGCCACATCTGTATATCTTACCACCTCATAGTTCCCGCAAACATCAAAACTGCACCTTACTCTCATAAGGCGACCCTATGCTGATTGTCTAGTTTAGGCTAGAATATCTCCGTTAAGTTGACGGGGTGTGGCGCAGTTGGTAGCGCGTACGGCTGGGGGCCGTGAGGTCGCAGGTTCAAGTCCTGTCACCCCGACCATCAAAAAAGACCGAGTGTTTCGGTCTTTTTTGTTAGGCGAGCAGCCAACTATGACAACCTGGTTAATAATCCCCAGGTGGGTCTCCGCACGATCCCGCCATGGCGGGATACGAATATTGGAATCCCTAATGATAAGTATTCAGATTATCATTATTGTTGGCCTTGTCCCGCATATGCGGGACTGCTCAGCCTACGTACATTATAACTCAGAAAAGGAGCCTGAGTAAGGATTGGTTCACGTTTATAAGCACGTTGGTAAATGCTGGTACGGCTATGATTAGACCAAAGACTAGCACTATACCGAACTGCTCTAGCTGAGCCATGACTGCCTGCACCGACTCCGGCGCAAACGCATACAGCAGGCGCGAACCGTCCAAAGGAGGTATAGGAATCATATTAAACACAAACAGGCCAATGTTTATTTGCACAAAAATCAACAGCACCTCTAGCATGCCCACGCTAAACGCTCCTTCAAAAAGATGAATTACCCCTGCCCCGGCTAGGGCTAGCAGAGCGTTGGTAAGCGGTCCGGCTATGCCAACCAGCCCGGCGCCGTACTCTTCAAATCTAACCCGGTTTGGGTTAAATGGTACCGGTTTGGCGGCGAGTAGTGGTACTCTAAACAACACTAGCGTTATGAGCGGGAGAAGTATGGTAGCGAACGGATCAACATGTTTGAGCGGATTTAGCGATATCCGCCCCTGTTTTTCGGCAGTGTCATCACCCAGCCAATGTGCAGTGAAAGCGTGCATGGCTTCGTGCAGGCTTATAGAAATCACCAGCGACACAAACACCACAACAAGCGTTGAAAACCCTAGGTCATTTAGCATACGTTTAGTATAGCAGTCGTATTCACCTCTCAATAAACTAAGAACTTTGTGGTTGAGTGCAGTTTGGTTCAAAAGCGAGCACCGTAAACGAGCCGTACTTTGCGGTACGGTGAGTGCGGAGCGCAGGTTTTGGAGCAAAATGTGCCAAACACATAGTTCTTGACCAATGAGCCGAAAACAGATACAATAGCGCTCTATGCAAGTATGTGATCTCACCGGCAAAGGCAAACAATACGGCAGCAATGTCAGTTTTTCGCAACGCCATACCAAAAAAGTCTGGAAGCCAAACCTCCAGACCAAAACCTTCATGTTAGATGGCAAAAAAGTCACCATGAAACTCAGCACGGGGGCCATTCGCACCCTCAAGAAAAAAGGCATCCTAACAGCCTATTCGGCTGTAAAGTAAACAGTATACAGTCGACAGCTTACAGTTGAAAAAGAAAACAAACTGTTAGCTGTATACTGTTGACCGTAAACTACTCTACTGGCGCTCTAGAATAATCAGTTGGTTGCTTTCGCCAAGCAGTTCGCTGGCTTTCAGTTTGAGTTTGGGTACTGTTTCTTTGGGCTCCATGGACAGCTCTTTGAGCGCGTCTTCTAGGCTGGCCTGTGGTACTTCGTATTTAACTGCTTTGTCTGCGTAGTGGGTTGGGATGATGATTTTTGGCTCAATTTTTTTGATTAGCTTCAGAGCACCAATTGCGTCCAGAGTGTAACCGCTGCCGCCAACTGGGATAATCAAAACGTCTATTGTTCCTAAAGCCTCAAGTTGTTCGTCGCTAAGTTCTGGATACACATGGCCCAGTACCGCCACGCGAACGTCTTCGCCAATCACTTTAAACATGGTTGCTGACTGGTCATCCGCTTCCCCCATGTGCCCGCGAGCCGCAATGCCTTGAATTGAAGCATCTGATACTTCGTATTCGCCCGGCTGATCAATCACAATTTTCACGTCCGCTTTTGGCGAAGTGTGCTGGCCAGTAAATAACGCAATGTCGCCATTTTTTGCAACAGTCGCGGTTAAGTCGTCAATAACAATAGCTGCCTTTTTGGTGCTCAGACGCATACAATTAGCCCCGTAAAACTGAATCTCCATAAACCGCTACTCCTTTTCTTTCTTTTCTGTTTTTTCTGTCTCTTTATCCTCAGCTTGCTGAACGGATTTCTTGTCTGGCTTGGGAGTAATAAGATGGTTTTTATCTATCAAAACTTGCATCTTGGATTGCAGAACAAGATTCAAAAACCGATCGTTTACTTCTTGCCTGTAGCTGAATTCATCATTGTTCATCACAGCGTAGCGGAGTTCTTTGGCTTCTTTGGCTTCTAGATCCGAGATGTATTTTGATACCTGTGTTTGGTTGAGATCTCCAACCAGCAATACGTCTATGCCGCTGCGCTCATCGCGGGTAAGCTGGCCAGTTAGAAGTGCTAGATCAACGTTTCCAAGCGCTTTTAGAGTTTGTTTCTCGCCCTCCGCCGAAGGCGCTTTTTCTGTGGTAGGCATAGAGCCGCTGCCAAAAATTGCCGCCAGCGGCGTGTAGTGTTCGTAGTTTTGGTCAACTTCGTAGTACAGACGGTTATTGTTGGTATCCGAAGATATGATGCCAATGCTCAGCATGTTGGCCAATTCGCGGCGCACGGAATTAATCTGCTCGTCAATTTTGCGCGTAATCTCCCGGACGTAGAACGAGCGGTTAGGATTACTATAAAAAAGCTGCAGCAGTTTGACCCTTGTCTTACTCCCAAAAAGTTGCTCAATCACCCCCTCATTGTACCAGACAGACAGATAGATACTATTGTTTTTTGTTCAGAAACGTTGTAACCAAATCAACAGCATCACGAGGGTCGTCTAGCCAATGAATACTATTGTTGCGCCTGAACCAAGTGCGCTGGCGTTTGGCGTATAAAATCGTGTTGCGTTCTACTAAAGCAGCTGTTTCTTCCAGCGTTTGCTCACCCATAAAATATGATTCAAACTCACGATAACCAATAGTATTTAGTCCTGGTGCCGACCAGCCATACGTTTGTGCAAGACTTTTTACCTCTTCCAAGAGACCTCTGGCAAACATGTCGGCTATGCGTTTAGTGATGCGATCTTTTCGTTTGCCTTTTGATAAATCTAGGCCAACCACAAGAGTGTTTGGTCTAAGATTGTTTTTATACGCTTTGTGCTCCTGGTATTTTAGATGCCGCAGGTTTTGCAACTTGCGTCGTGCGCCCGGCGGGCTAAATTGATAGTCAAACAAAACGGCATCAATGTACAATCCGGTGCCCCCAACGAGAATTGGGAGTCTGCCTCTAGACAGCACATCATCAATAGTCTGAGTAGCTAGCCGTTTGAATTCCCCGACATTGAAGGTTTCGTCAGGCGCAAGGATGTCCAAAAGATGATGAGTAACCTGTTTTTGATCCATATCTGAAGGTTTGGCGGTACCTATGTCCATGCCCCTGTAAACTGTACGCGAATCAGCGCAGATAATTTCACCATCAAACCGCTTAGCCAGCTCCAAAGCCAGCGCACTCTTCCCACTAGCCGTCTCGCCAAGAACTACAACTAATTTATCTGCCAAATTGCGCACCGCCGTTGACGTTCAGTATTTCACCGGTCACAAACCCAGCCCCCTCTGAGGCTAAGTAGAAAGCTGCCTGGGCTATATCTGCCGGCACTCCCAGCCGACGTACGGGAATGGTTTTTAAAGATGCCTCTTTTCTTTGTGGTGATAGACCGGACTCCCCAAAAAAATCTGTATCACCAATTAGTCCGGGGGCAATGCAATTAATCGTGATACCGTCTGCCGCCAAACTGGGCATGAGCGTACGGCTGAGGCCATGTATGCCAGCTTTTGAAGCCGCATATACCTGTCCGCCAACACCAGGTCGGCTACTACCCGCTAGAGCTGCCACTGAAGTTATATTAATAACTCTTCCCCCTGGCCTGCTCATATATTTTTCAAAGGCAAATATCATATAAAAAACGCTGGTCAGATTGGTTTTGATTAACTCGTCCCAGTTTCCTGCTGCTTCAGAGAGCTCAACATCTGGGCTTATAGTAAAAGTTCCTCCGGCGTTGTTTACCAGTACATCGATTTTTTTATGCTTTTGAATTATGGTATCTCGAGCCTTTTCAACCGACTTAGTATCTGCCACATCAGTTGCTACGCATTCAATCCCCGGAAATCCTTTGGCGGTTTCCCGCAGTTTTTCTAAGCGGCGCCCCAGCACGTATACCCTGTCTCCGGATTCAGCAAACCTACGGGCAATTGCCCTGCCCATCCCGCTGCCGCCGCCTGTTACAATCACTACTCGTTGCTTAGCCATATTTCTCCTTGCCCCCGAGTATACACACCTTATGGCGTCCACAGAAGTTCATTCACATTTATTTTTAAATCCTCGCCAACCCGCACGCCCTCGGCCTCCAGGTGTTGTTTGTGTCCTTGCACGCCGCCGGGATAACCTTCGGCCAGACTGCCGTCTTTCTTTACGACGCGCTGCCAGGGTAGATCCGGGTTGCCAAAATGCGCCACTCCGCCCACAATCCGCGCCGCCCGCGGGCTGCCGCACAGCGCCGCAATCTGCCCGTAAGTCATCACTCTTCCCTCTGGTATCTGCCGTACAAGCTCTTCTACGCGCTTGGCAAATCCAGCATCAACTTCAGAATCCATAGTAACTCCTAGGATTTGTGCGGCACGCCTTGCAACGATGTCTTATGTACGCGAGCTTTGGCTTCGTGAGCCACTGTTTTTAGAAATTCTTCAGCGCCAATGGCTTCAGAAGCTTCCTGAACTTCCATGTCTTTACGAATACGCGGTATCAATTGACCAGATGATATTTCTTTTTCACCAATCACCACCGTGTATGGCACTTTTAGCATTTCTGCGTCTCGAATCTTCTTGCCAACCGATTCATTGCCACTGTCTACCTCTGCCCTGAGCCCAAGTTTTTTGACCTGCTCCAGCAGATTGGCGGCAAACTTAACTGTCACGTCTTCCTGGTTGACCGTTATAATCCTAATCTGCTCTGGAGCCAGCCAGACAGGAAACCTACCAGCGGTATGTTCTATATACACCCCTAGGAAACGCTCTATTGACCCAAGCAATGCACAATGGATCATGACCGGTGTTTCGGTGTTGCCGGAGTCTGTAGTGTATTCCAGTTTAAAGCGAGTCGGTTGTACGAAGTCCAGTTGGACTGTCGCCAGTTGATGCTCTCGGCCAATGGCGTCGGTAGCCATAAAATCAATCTTTGGCCCGTAAAAGGCCGCTTCGCCGTCTTCTTCAAAATAATCCAGTTTGTTGGCTACAACGGCGCTTTTAAGCTGTTTTTGAGCGCTCTCCCATAATTTTTTATCGCCCAGATAGGCGTCGCTGTCGTCGCGATAAGACAAGCGTACGCGCAGTTTCATGTCTACTGTCGCATAGAGGTCGTTGGCAGCCGCCATGAGATTATTGATTTCGTCTTCAATCTGATCAGGGCGGCAAAAGACATGGCTGTCATCTTGGGTCACTGCTCGCACACGAGACAAACCACCCAATTCACCGCTCTTTTCATCACGATAAATTGTGGCTGTTTCCAGATAGCGAACCGGTAAATCACGATAGCTGCGCGGTTGCGAGGCATAAATCCGCGTCTGGTGCGGACAGTTCATCGGTTTCATGACCAGCTCGTCTTTGGTCTCCTGGCTTTTGACCAAAAACAATTCGTCACCAAATTTCGCCCAATGACCAGACGCTTCATAAAGTTCTTTTTTGGTAATATGCGGCGTCCAGACCTTCTGGAATCCGTAGCTCTCTCGCAATTCATTGGAGTAACTGGTTAGCGCCTCGCGAAGAATTGTTCCCCGCGGCGTAAACATTGGCAGTCCGGAGCCCACCATGTCAGATACTACAAACAAATCCAACTCTTTGCCCAAGCGGCGGTGGTCGCGTTTTTTAGCTTCCGCCAGCATCTCCATGTGTTTGTTGAGTTCTTCTTTGGTATCAAACGCCACTCCGTAAATACGCTGCATTTGAGCGTTTTTTTCATTGCCACGCCAGTAGGCGCCGCTAACGCGCATGAGCTTAAACGCGCCTACTTTGCCCGTAGATTCCACATGCGGACCGCGGCACAGGTCTGTAAACTCGCCATTTTTGTAAAAAGACACCTTGCCCAGAGCACTATCGCCCTTTGTAATCGTACCCAGTTCTTCAGCATCCAGGTCTTTGGCCACAGTGGTGCCGGCTCGCTTAAGGTCGTTCAGCAATTCTGCTTTGTAAGTTTGTTTTGCATCCTTTGCCCATTTGATAGCTTCATCTATTGGCAGCTCAAATCGCTCAAACGGCTGATTGGCGTTTATAACTTTGCGCATTTCTTCTGTAATGCGCTTAAAATCTTCCTCTGACAGCTTTTGGTCGCCCAAATCCACATCATAGTAAAAGCCGTTTTCTACTACAGGTCCCACTCCAAGCTTAACCTCTGGCCAAAGCGTAGTTATGGCTGTAGCCATAATGTGCGCCAAACTGTGCCTCATGGCATGTAAATGATTGCCGTCTTTTTCTCCCATTGCACTCATCATAACACCTCTGTTATAAAAAAGAAAAAGGTCAAACGTTCTCGCAAATACGTTTGACCTTGCCCATCCGGAGGGTCACAAAACCGCTCCCAAAACTCCGCACCACACGATCTAAACTTTTTATGTTTCATGATCGTAGATACTAGCATAGCATACTAGCACTATAGTACCAGTACTTTATTATTGTTATTCTTACATCCTGCCTGTGGATTGCCTTTTCAGCCGCTTTTAGCTATGCTTTACCCTGTTACTAGGGGCGGTTAGCTCATTTGGCTAGAGCGCTACATTGACGTTGTAGAGGTGATAGGTTCGAATCCTATACCGCCCACCAATTCAAAAGGACGACAAAGTTGTCCGTTTGAATTGGTCAAAAGGCTGGTTCCGCGAAGCGATACCGCCCACCAGAAATTGGAAAATATATGCTTACACACACCTGGCACTCACTGCTAAATATGAAAAAGTACGATAAGCAGTGGCATGAAGACGACATCAAGGAAGAGTATGAAGAATTACGGGCAGCTAACTCTTTATTAGAAAAATGGAGTGAGTACTCGGACGTTTGCTATACGTATTCTAGAGCTAAGTGGACAGGTTTTGATATTAACTTACCTATACCCCTTCATATGTATTATGTCGGTTTGTTATATATGTTTCCAAAATATAGCTTACGTTTTTTGTTTTTTAGAAGAGTGGGCAGGAAATTTGGCAAAAAGATTCATGAAGTTAGAAATCCGAGAAAGCGAGCGAAACTTCATATAATTGCCGAGCGCAACGAAATTCCTTCTAGAGAGTTTATCGCACGATGCGAAAAACAACTGCGATATTGGCCATTACTCAAGTAGCTCGGTATTCCTCGCAGATCCGTTGGAGATAGCGGATATTGTGTATGGAAGTTAGAGTGCCGGCCAGCGGTTCGCCAACTTTGAACTGGTGGCGCAAGAAGCCGCGGCTATAGCCAGACATGCAGGTAGTACAGTCGCATTTTGAATCAATTGGCTTGGTGTCTGTGGCATATTTTTCATTTGTTAAATGAATCTGTTTATCGCCAGAAATCCAAGCTGTTCCATGGCGGGCATTTCGTGTAGGCAGCACGCAGTCCAGCATGTCTATGCCGTGCTCTATGGCGTAGCGCAGATCTACGGGATCGCCTACACCAAGTAGAAAATGCGGTCGCTTTGAATCATATAATGGCGCTAGGAAGTCCAGCATGTCATGCATATCTGCCCGAGACTCACCCACCGACAGCCCGCCAATAGCAACACCATCCACCGGCAAGTTTTGAACCATTTCTAAACTTTTCTGGCGCAGATTTTTGTCCAAACCACCCTGTGCTACGCCGAATAGCAGTGGCCGTTCGTTTTGCGGCATGGCCTTGGTTAGTCTCTGGAATTCAGCCAATGAACGCTCCAGCCAGCGATGCGTACGCTCAAAAGCCTCTTTTGTACGGCCCCGCCCCGCCGCGTCAAGCGCTACCACGTCATCAAAAGCCACCATTATATCAGCGCCTAGCTTCATTTGTACTTGGATGGATTTTTCGGGAGAAAGAAACACTACGTCTCCATTGCGCGGATCCTTAAAAGTTACGCCTTCTTCGGTAATTTTGTTTATGTGGGCCAAAGAAAACACCTGAAAGCCGCCAGAATCTGTAAGCAGAGGCAATTTTTGTTTAGTGAAAGCATGCAGCCCGCCCAATTTGGCAATAACGCCTTCGCCAGGCTGCAAGTGCAGATGATAGGTGTTGGCCAGCACCACTTGCACGCCGGTACTGCAAACCTGCTCGGGAGAAAGCGATTTAACCGCGCCGCGCGTGCCATCCGGCATGAAGGTCGGCGTCAGTATGTTTCCGACCCGTGTTTTCAGCACGCCGCTCCGCCCGTCATTTTTTAATGACTCATACCTAAACATATCTGAAAGCATAGCATATGAAGTCGCTTATGTTATGACATATATTTGACAGGGTATTGACATCATTATGCTTATAACCTACACTGGTACGGTTAATCGGGAGGCGCTCTTTTTTGAGTACCGTTAGCAACGCTCCTTTGGAGGGTTTTAAGCTGTTCTATGAAGAGCTGAAGCCAATCAAGAGCACAACTAGTCGCATGCGGCGCGTTCGCCCTGCTCTGGCTACCAAGTAGCAATCAGGCTGAACGATAGGCCCCAGGAGCAATCCTGGGGTTTTTTGTACGCCAAATGCACTCACATAAACTAACCAGTTGCGACGTCCGCCAATGCGGCCTTTTCGCCCTACTGTTCTTGTATGAACAAGAAAGTAGGCAAAGAAATCACGCCATGGGCTGCGAAACGTGACTGTCTGCCTAACCAGAGTCTAACCGCGCCAGCAGAATAGCGTGTTCATGTTTTTCGGGAATATTCACCGTATGACTGCTGGCTCGACTCGGTTAGACTCTGAAGTCAGCCAATCAGTTTCTTGAATGGCGGGAACAAGCAGATGTCCGCTGAAAGCGGACTGTTATAAATAATCCGCCTGCGGCGGGTGCCATGGAGGTTAGCCAGGCTCTGGAAGTTCCTGATGGTGGAGTTGTCAAAGTTACCTTTAGAGCGAGGAGTCCGCCGCGGCGGATGACGAGTATGGTGGCTTTGACAATGTAGCCATAAAGAACTGGAAGTGGCTGTCAGCTTTTTTGGTTACTTTTTTGCTGATGAAAAAAGTAACTCGCAAGCAAGCCGAAGGCGTGCGAAAGGTATTTTATGGCTCTAAAAGCATTCTATCGCGATTTATACATACCTTTTCCACTAGCATTTTAAACTGCCGTATGACAATATATAGCTATGGTATGTATATATTGCGGTTCAAAAACCAGCGTCGTAAACTCCCGACCCCAGAAGCGGCAGAACCATATTTGGCGACGCAGGCAATGCGGCAGTTGCGCGGCCGTATTTACCACTTCTGAAGAGCCTGATTTTTTAAAAAGCCTTTCGGTGGTCCACGGCAACAATTTACAGCCGTTTTCACGCGACAAACTGTTCCTAAGTGTTCATGACAGCTTACGTCACCGAAAAAGCGCTACAACTGACGCTTCTGCGCTCACAGATACCGTGATAAGCAGGCTATACCCTGCAATTACTTCGGGAAGTGTGGATAGCGCGGAAATTACAAAGTTTGCCCATGCCATTCTAAGAAATTTTGATAAAGCGGCGGCTACCTATTACGAGGCTTACCACCCCATTGGCGCTAAATAATTTTTTGTTTGTCGTGAGTTATAACGACTTTGTCAGTCACGTCAAACTTGCCTATGTATTTGCCTAGCATAAGCCTGGTCTGCGAATAAAGAGCAGCAAATGAGTTATACATGATAGTAGTTACGGGAAGCAAAACCCACTGCAGCATCATGAATACGTTGCGCCGCCGCTTATAGCGTTCGGGTTTAGGGGGCAGCATCTTAAGGCTCAAAAACAGCGTGACCACAATACCGGTCAGGGCAATTTGCTGGATACGGCTGGCAATAATGGGCAGCTGGTTGGCGGCAAAATTCTGCGGGTTGAACAGTGCCGGAATAAAGGCGGAAAATGCCAAGATGAGCGGCGCTACTGCCCAGGTTATATGGCCTTCCAGCAAGCGGCCAAATTTGAATATAAGGTCCAGTTTGGGAACTTTGTTGTCAGTAAAAAAGCCCTTTTCGGCCACATAGGCCACGTCTGAAGCGCCCCAAGCCCAGCGCCTGAGCTGTACAAACTGGGCTTTTAGAGTTTTCCAGTAGGTGGTGGACAGAACAGCATCTTGATAAATGGGTACATATAGCGGGTAGACTTCGTGCTTGCCTTCGTAGCGAAAGTACGTGCGCCAGAACTGGTGGCCGTCTTCCACAATGGTTCGGACACTCCAGAAATCGGTATCAATCAGCGTTTGTAGGCTCTGGGCGTGAGCCGAAAAGTTGCGGATCATGTGGTGGCGCATAGAAAGTACGATGTTCCAAAATGAGTTGCCGGTGGCAATAACGCGCATCGGAGCCGGGGCATCCCATATATTGTTGGTATAAATCGGTATTGGTTGGTAGGAAACGTATTTGGGGTCAGCGGTGGCGGCATACAGATAACTGAGCGCACTCAGATAGTATTTGTGCGGGCGATTGTCCGCGTCAAGCGTGGTAACAATGACATTAAGAGGTTTAATTTTGGTAGTGGCAATATACTTCTCAAGTTCGCGGCCGGCATAGGTTACGTTGCCGCCTTTGCCAATGATTTCCCCGGGAATGTCTTGAGGGTGCTTAACCGCAAAAGCGTGTTTGAAGTGTTTTTTATAGTCTTCTACCAATTGCCTAGCTTGAACTTCCGTCTCTGGGCCGCCTCGTTCTTCGTAGGCTAGAATCAAAATAACTTGTTTGTTGTTATAGTCGGAATCCAGTACTGACTGGATGGTTGGCTCAAGTACTTCCCTGCTTTCGTTGTAGGTAGCAACCATGACGGCGTGGATGATATCATCTGGTTTTATGGGTGTGGGCTGTTCGGCAACCCGCAGTACGTTTTCATAATGCCAAGAGGGTATGTGGCGATCCGCTTGGTCTGTTTTGCCCGTGCTAAGTTCTTGCAGCATCTGCGGCCATGGCAATTTTTGGTGCTGATTGAGCATTCTGAAACCCTGGATAGCGCGGATGTTCAAACCGATTGCTTTGGCAAACCAGAGTAGTAAATACGCTAAGATAAAGAACACGCAAAGGCTCGGGTTTAGTTGGCTGAGCACAAATGGCAAAGCCAAAATAGTCCAGCTTATAAAACCTGGCAGAATTTCAAAAAACCTATAGCGCTTGCCGCGTTCTTCAACGTACGGGATTTCAATGTTTCTCATCAGCGAAGAAGTAAGAGCGCGTTACTGATAACTAGCGAAAGCAAAATCAGCAACAGCCCCATACCCAAAATCACAATTGCAAAGTGGCGGCGCAAATCGTAAACACGAACACTTAGTACGGTGTGAAAAACCAGAACCAGCAGTGCGAATACCGCGAAACTCAAAATCCCGGAGTTATCGCCTTTGTAGTAAGCACTCAGTCCAAGACTAGGGCGAAATTGGACTATGTAACCCTCTGCCCTTGAACCATCCAGTTTAAGCAGAATCAACACGCCGGTCAGCACTGCAAAAAACGTGTTGGCCGTCAGAAGCAGCAAAACAATTCGGTCATGAATATAACGTGTAGGCGTGTGCATTTCTAAATAGTTTACAGCTTTTAGCAGTCAGCGTACAGAGCTCTAATGGTGCGGGTATCGGGAATCGAACCCGACTCTCAACCTTGGGAAGGTTATATATTAGCCACTATACGATACCCGCTGGAGCCACCTCGGGGATTCGAACCCCGGACCCCCACTTTACGAAAGTGGTGCTCTAGCCAACTGAGCTAAGGTGGCAAAACTTAGACCGTGCCATTATAACAAAGATC
This sequence comes from uncultured Candidatus Saccharibacteria bacterium, assembly GCA_964593805.1. Classification (GTDB taxonomy): domain Bacteria; phylum Patescibacteriota; class Saccharimonadia; order Saccharimonadales; family JBBQAJ01; genus JBBQAJ01. The sequence continues at coordinate 29,535 of CAZQHP010000002.1, forward strand.
CTCGGAGATTGGTTGCTTTTTACCCCTGTAACTGCTATGCTTTTGTCTGTCTTTAATGACACCATCCCAAAATTTCAAACCAAGGCAAAGCCTGTTTGGGATTTTGAGAGGAGGAACATAGCTACAGACCGAAGCTTTTGCCGCTTTAGGCAAAACGAGGTAGTGGCGTAGGTTCCAACGAGGGCTCGTAGTGAAGTGGTTATCACGCCTCCCTGTCACGGAGGAGATCGCCGGTTCAAATCCGGTCGAGCCCGCCAAGTTGACTTAATACCACTTCTGTGGTATTATTTATTTTATGCTATTCCTGTTAACTGGCGGCACTATTGATAAAATGCCCGTACACCTCCCTGATGGTACTTTTGATAACGACTCGAAGGTCTTTGGAGAAACTCATCTGCCAGAAATGCTTGAGAAAGCGCGCTTTGCTGGCAGGCACACCATAGAAACCTTATTTATGGTCGACAGTCTAGACATGACTGACGAACACCGGGCACAGATAAATACTGCTCTTGAAGCCACTGACGAAACACAAGTTATTATTACACACGGTACAGATACTATGCCGGACACGGCTCGATTTTTGGATCGAAACAAAAAATTGGCAGATAAAACAATTGCGCTTACGGGTGCAATGATACCTTACAGTATGGGCGAAACTTCTGATGCTCTATTTAACCTAGGTAATGCAATTGCTTATGCTCAAAGCTTGCCATCGGGCATATATGTAGCTATGAACGGTCAAGCTTTTGAAGCAGACAATGTACGCAAAGACTTAGAGGCTGGTGTCTTCACGACGCTGAAATAGTTCCATACCTGTAAAGTTACGGACCGCCATTATTGACATTTATTATGTTATATTATAGTATATAACTATGTCCTTTTTCCCAGCTAACGAACCTTTTCCAACCCCCGCCAAGAGAACTTCAGATGAGTTATACAATGATGCGCACGCTAACTTTGCAGTTGGCTATACTGATGTCGCTCCTCGAGATCCCCAAACTGGTAAGTTTCTCTTCCTGAAACGGGTCATTCCACCAACAACAGGTGTACCATGGTTTATTGGCGGGCGAATCATACCCGGAAAAACTAATGCCGAGAGCGCAGCTGCGCACTTGAAAGATGACACTCACATTGCGGCCTCATCGGACCGCTTTAAAGAAGTATCTCATTGGACGATTACTCATGTTGAGCCCGCCACGGCAAGTGAAAAAGAACATGTGCGGCACTGTCAGAACACTGTGTTAACTATTGACCTTACGCCAGCAGAAATAGAGCGTCTTGCACAGGAAGATGCTGCTGGCACATTAAGTGAAGAGTACGAGCCTAACAGCGCTGAATGGTTTGACCCGTCTACTGATGATGCCAGCCGACTTCAACCTCCTGTTAGGCAGTTCTTGCGTGATTACTTTAGTCACGAAGTTATGATGACAGCCCTTCACACTATGGCACTAGAAGAGAACGAACAGCGTTCTAATCCTTCTGTAGTGTAATTAAGCTTTTGATAATAGTTCCAAACCTGTAAAGTTATGGACCGCCAAGTTGACTTTATACTACTTTTATGGTAGTATTTTTTATTATGTCTCGCGGAGTTGTTATTGGACTTGCCTCCTTACCCGGAGCTGGCAAAGGTGAACTGGCAGTTCAGCTGGAATTGTTAGGAGCGGAGCATTTTCACGTTGGAGACGTTGTGCGCACCACTGCTCAAGCCAATGATTTTGAGCCCGAAGTAAACGCGCGCGAAGCCTACCTGCCTTTTTGGAGACTATATAGTGCAGAACACGGCGAAAACTGGCTTGCCAGGCTAGCCATGGCTCACGCAGAAGAAAAACAACGCCCGGTTGTAGTTGATGGCGTTAGAATAGCTGCTGACGCTGAGACTATCGCCTCTGCAGGAACTATGTATTGGCTTCATGGTGATTTGCCTATCCTGGGCAAACGCGTTTTAAAGCGATCTAGAGCCGAGGATCATGAAATCGTTTCTGTTGACGAGTATGTTGAAGCTATGAAAAGAGATTTAGCAGACATGGGAAATTTCTCAATGGGAGCTGTCCGGGAATTATGTACCATACACCTGCTACCAATTCCGGAAATTCAAGATGAGGTTGAGAGAGCGGAAAATTATCACAAATTAGCTGTCTATGTGTTGGAAACTAGTCTTGGATTAGGCGTTTCTGCTTGACTTTGCGGGGGCTCGGTTGCCGTCATCTCTACTACAGCCGTAATGCCGTATGCGCTCAGGAAACTAGTTATAGCTCGTACATGTTCTGGTAAAACCCCTAGATCCGGCAAATCTTTTTCTTCCAAGCTTGTCAAATATCTGCCAAAGCTTTCCACGTGGCGAATTCTGATGCCCTCTTCGGCATCTGTATAGAAAGCTCTGGCAATAGCGCCAAATATAATACGTGGGGTGTCAAACGGTAAATCCTGCCACCACACAAATGCGTCCGATGGGTCAGAATCTACGGCCGAATGGATAATTTTCTCTGCTGGCATAAACTCATAATCCATCCATATCACAGTATTGGCAATCATGAGGTCAACTACGGCTTTGAATAGCCGAAATAGATATCACTGCTGGTATAAATGCTCAGTTTTTTATCAAAATCTGGGCTTTTTGTTTGTCTTTGAGATCATTCAAATATGACGAGATGTCTTTGAAATTGAACAACATATGGGCGGCATGAATTTTGCCATCGCTGGTTGTTTCAATGTTTTTGACTATTTCCAGCGAATAGCCAATGTTTATGACGTCCGAAAACTGGCCCGGCTGAAGCTTGTATAGCGCGTCTACGGTTTGCGCCGTTAGATCGCGCTTGGTACGCTCTATCGCGCCGATGTCTCCGCCGGTGTCTTTGCTACTTTGATCGTCTGAGTAATTTTTGGCAACTGCCGCGAAATCCGCTCCGTTTTTTAGTTCTGCCAGAGCCTTATTTGCTCTGTCTGTTGTGGCACTGTCTAGCGTCAAGACTACGTTTTGCCTGAGAATTGAATCCCGCAGGCTGCGCTTAAAGTCATCGACCGACCAGCCCCAGTAATCTTTCAAAACGTCTTCAAATACTTTGTCGTTGTTGCCTAGACGGTTCTGGTTGCGCAAAATTGTAATCTGGTCATTGACTTGCCGTTCGCTGACCGTAACGCTATATTTAGCCGCTAGTTTTTTAACGTACATATCGTCCACAACCTTTTCCAGAGCTTGTTTTTTAAAGGCCGCTAATTGTTGTTGGCCCTCGGTAGTCTGAAAATCCAGTTTGAGCTGTGATTCGTAATAGTGTGTGTAATGGCGAACTTCAAAAAGATAGCTTTCGTACGAAACAAAGTCGCCGTCAATATAGGCGGCCGGGAATGGGATGACTTGTGACACCCGGTACAGAAAACTAGAGGTAGATTGAAACTTATAAATAGCAATGACGCAGTAAGCAAAGAAAGCTATTATACCCGTAATCAACAGAGTGGTGGTGATAAAAATGATGCGGTGTTTGGAATGCTGCAAGGGGTAAATGTATTTGCGGGCACTGCCAATAACTTCTTCGCGGTGAGCCGCGATGGTTTCGGTAGTGATGCGCGGCGCGACTTCTGTTGTGTGAGCTACAACAGGTGTTACTTTGTTTTTTCTTTTAGTTCTTTTAATCCTCAGTTTCGGCAGTTTTGGCTTCTTCAATTTCCTTCTCATTTCTATTAATGGGGTGATTGGTTATAATCACGCCTTGGTCGCGTAGTATGTGCAGCATATTTTTTTGAATTTTGGCTGGGTGATGCACGTCATGTATCATCAAGTCGCCCATATATGTCTGCACCATTATTGTACCAAATCCCAGCAGTGTTTCCTGCAGTCCAGCTATCTCATAGTTGACCATTTGGACTTGATTGAGCCCAATATCCACCACGCTGCGATGGAACAAGCCTTTTTGGGTAATCTGGATAAAACGCTGATCGGTAACAATAAACACGCTGTAGTACCAGGCTATCCAAGCCGGCATAATACAGATTATCCCCGCTATAAAACCAGCTGCCAGCCCGGCAAAAAACCAGCCAAAGCCAAGTGTTGGCTTGACCGCCGCCGGTATAACGCCTAGTAACGGCCCTATGAGTGCCAAAACTAGGCCTTTGCGCATAACAATGGGGTGTTTGCGAAAAACTAATAGTACGTCTTCGTCGTCAAACTGATCAGCAAAGTACTTTTCTTTTTTTGGAGCTTCTGTTTTTTCTGCCATAAGCGTATTGTACTTCAAACTTCAGTAATTTTGGTATCCCCACCGCGATTCGAACGCAGATCTGCTCCTTAGGACGGAGTTATTCTATCCATTGAACTATGGGGACCTGGCAGAGATTATACCTTGGTTTGTTTATTTGAAACTATTCGCGTTCAAAGTCTTCGTAGACGTGGATGTATTCTGATTTGTCGTAGTCAAATAGTTCGTCTTTGGCAAAAAAGCGAGATATTTCTTCTTCGCCCGAAGCTTTGCTATCTGATGCATGAATCAAATTACGGCCCTGGCCAATCGCCAGATCACCGCGAATTGTACCGGCATCCGCCAGCCGAGGGTTTGTGGCGCCGACTAGCGTGCGCACCGATTCAACGCATTCAAAGCCTTCCCACGCCATAACAATAACAGGGGTGCTTTTCATAAATTTTTCTATACCTAAGTAAAATGGCTTGTCTATTAGGTGGGCGTAGTGTGCTTGTAATAGGGCGCTATCCAAACTCATCATTTTAATTGCCAGCAGTTTTAAGCCTTTTCGCTCCAAACGACTGGTCACCTCGCCGACCAAGCCCCTCTGCAAGGCGTCGGGTTTTAGAATTATCAATGTTCGTTCCATATATGTAGGCATTATAACAGATACAATAGCACTGAACAATTTGATTGACTGTCATGTGTCGTACAATATGCATATGCTATTTGCGAAGGCTAAGACTGATTTTTTGGAATACCTGGAGATTGAACAAAACCGTTCCCAGAAAACTATTGCCAATTATGACCATTACCTAACGCGTTTAATTGATTTTGGCGGTGATATTCAGGTATCGGACATTGAGGCGGAACTTATCCGCAAATGGCGTTTGTGGCTGAACCGGCTGGGCACAAATACCAGCGATGAACTGCAAAAAACCACGCAGAATTACCACTTAATCGCCCTGCGGAGTTTTTTGAAATTCTGTGCCAAACGGGACATAAAAGCCCTTAGCGCAGACAAAATTGAGCTGGCGCGAACGGTTCGTAAACAAGTTACTTTTTTGTCGACAGAAGAGGTGGAACGGTTGATGGAACAGCCCGATATCAACACCCAAAACGGGCTGCGTGATAGGGCTATATTGGAGTTATTGTTTTGTTCAGGGCTGCGCGTATCGGAACTGGTGGGGCTGGACAAAGACCACATAAACCTCAAGCGCCGGGAGTTTATGGTGCGCGGGAAAGGCCAAAAAGACCGGCCCATATTTATAAGTACAGATGCCGCCGAGTGGTTGCAGAAATACATAGATAAACGCACAGATACTACCAGGCCGCTTTTTATAAGATATAGCGGCCAAAAAACGGTAGACCTGTCTGGCAACTTCCACCGGCTGACCGCCCGCAGTGTCCAGCGCATGGTAGCGCGCTACGCCCTGCTGGCTGGCATAACCAAACACGTCAGCCCCCACACGCTCCGGCACTCTTTTGCCACGGATTTACTCATGAATGGCGCCGACTTGCGCTCAGTCCAAGCGCTGCTGGGCCACAGCAACGTAGCCACTACGCAAATCTACACCCACGTAACCGACCCCCACCTAAAGTCAATCCACGAACGGTTCCATAGCAAACACGATGATTTTGATACCGTGAAGTAGCGAAATAGCTGCTGGGGTCAGCTGAGAAACTAATCTGGAACGCCGCCAGTCCAACACAAACCGTCATTTGACGCGCCGGTGCCATAAATACTGAACTTTTTGCAGATTTTGTCTGTTCCCTCCACGCCAAAAAGAGGCACTTTGGACGATAGCGTGTTTGCGGGTACGCGTACTTGGATGCGCCGCTCCACGTCAGTTGCTTTGCCGGTTGCGTCAATCAATACCTGCGCTCCAGTTAGTTCTGCCGCGCCGGAATTTGCCGTGATAGTTAGTGCGGCGAGGTCGTAGATGCCTTTGACCCGCAAAAAATACCCGGCGGCGCCTAACCCGTCAATGACAATTTTGCACCTGTTTGGATTAGGTGGAGTAGGTGGAGCCGGAACGCTACAGTTTCCCTCCGCGGTTTCGCCAGTTGTTGAGCCATAGCTAATTGTGCCGCCAGTGAAAGCTTTCGGATAAATAAAGAACACTTTGCTAGTAGTCAAATCGTTGGGCGCGGGCGTGGCAGGATCGGCATCCACCAGCTCCACGCGAAGTACTGGAGCATCACAGTTTGATGGCCATGTGGTGGGATTATTTGAGGGGTCTGGGCAACCCAAAAAGCCGGTGACATTACCATTATCCCAATAAATTTCTATTGTACTAATTGCTGCACCATTTTTATCTTTTATGGGCAATACATGCTGTTCGTCTGACTTGGGGTAAATGACTTTGGGGGGCGACGGGTCAACAAACAGGCAGGTATAGGCCGCCGCACTTGACGCAAAGAGCGACTGGTTAAGCGGGAGCGGCGTAGGAGTTATTGCAGCCGCAAAACTAGTACAGTCAGTCGTGTAGTCTATGTCAAATCTGCCATCGTTGACGCTCCATGAAGCAATTGCCGTCTTGGCATCGTTGACACCGCTCTCTGCGGCGTAAAAAGCCTGTGTACTTAGTTGGCGGTCCAGGGCATTGCGCTGTTCCCGTCGGCTAATTTTGGCAAAACTAAGTACAATCAGCGTAATCACAATCATTAAAATCATGGTAACCACAATAGATACAATGCCGCGCTGGTTTAGTTTGTAACGATTGTTTTTCATAGGGACACTCATGATGATTTTACTCTCTTTTGTACGGTTGTAGAAAGTCTAGAAATCGCGCAAAACTGCTTACCGGCGCCTGTTTTGCAACTGTCATTTACTCCGTCAGGAATAAGCGTTGTGCCATCAATATTTTGAAGCTTATCATCAAACAAATCAAACTCACCAGAGGCAACTTCTACCGTTACAGTATATGTTTGGTTACCATTATCTATTATATCCAAGGCAGTTAGGCGCATGCCGATTCCCAGTAATTCTTTATAAGCACCGGGGTATGTACTAGCAACCGATGCAGGCGTAATAACTTGAGCCGGACCGCTAGCATAAACAGTGCAGCCTCCTGGCGGGCGATAACTAGTTAACACGTAAGGATTTTGGTTAGCAGGATCAGGAACTGGAGGAGGCCAGGCAAGTTGTTTATCTATTATGTACGAATAGGCAACGCCGCCAACACAAATACCGTATCTTTTTTTAGCAGTAGGATAGGCTGGGTCACCCGTGTACGGCCTTGTCGTAACCACCTCTTCACCGCTGAACTGAATTCCACGGCTGATTTCGTCTATTATGCTCCTGGCGGTTTCTTGGGTGCGGGACTGCAGAGCCCCCTTATAATAAGCATTGGTAATTTGTAAAATACCGGTCGTAACCAGCACCAAAATCACCGAAAACACCATAGTGGCAATCATGAGTTCTATGATGGTAAAAGCCTGTTGGTTGGATTTGAGCTTCATTACTGTATCCTGTAGTCCAGCTCTACACTATTTGCACCACCACCAAGCTTATCCCAAGTAATTTGAGTTGCGTAGGTATCCGGAGCTAGTGGATCTGGTTTAGTGATTGTTATTTGGTAAAGTCCGATCTTGCAGACCGCTGCGGTTGAGTCTGGAGTTGTTGCACCGCTAATGCAAAACGAAGCTGGTGCGGCCGCCAGGCTGGGTTTGCCCGTTTCTACTGCAATTTTGATTTGTTCTACCTGTGATTCTGCAATTTTTAGGGCTTCGCCCTGCTCTTGGGCACTGCGAGTCGCGTTAGCACTGTGCCTAGTTGACGTAAACGCGCCTGCTAGTACTAGGCTAACTACAGCAATAGCAACCAGCACTTCTACAATTGTGTCACCCCTGTTATTAGTAACTCCCAGTGTATATTTTTTAATCATGGACATGTGCTCGTTTGGTTTCCTATCGTAACTCGCGTACTGCCGTTATTCAAAAAGATTACTCCTGTACGGACGCCGTCTTTCAGGCAAATTTGGATACCAGATGCTGGATTCACTATGTTTGCGCCTCCCGGGTCTGCATGTACTTCAACCCTAGATGAGCCAGAATCCAAAGTATTGTTTACGGTATTGTATTGGCTAAATGTAGTAATGAAAGCTAGAGTGGTGATATTACTGCCGCCAACAATTTTCATTTCTACGGTAGTGCCACTGAGCAAATTATAATCTTCTGCAGTGTCTGTTAGGGGTGTTGGTTTTGCGCTCGCGAGACTCGTTACTTCTTTGCCGGACGGATCCAACCTCACTCCAGCATAACTTGTAATTTTGAATTTATCATAAGGAGGCCCGGTGGAAGGCTCTAGAGACAGGTACTGGCCAATGAAAGTACAATCTTGGTTTTGGCCCTGCGTAGACGGGATTGGAGTTATCTTTAGTGTTGGTCCGGGCTGATCCTCGCAGGTAACTGCTCCTGGATTATTATAGTATCCGGACGCAACGTTGCTGATAACGCTTTGCAGTTTGGTATCAAATTCACGAACTTGAGCCGAGAATTCAGTTTTTTGTTGCTGGCCGTTCACTAGCAACATGGCACTCAAAAACAATATGCCGCTTACGACAAGAAAAATCATTGTCTCAACAATGGTGTAGCCAGCACTACTGCTACGCACCCTATTCATGACTTAAAGTATAAAGCATAACTGGTTTAAGTAACAGGGGTTTTACACAATTTAGATAACCAGAAATTGCCGCTTATAGGCGGTAATTAAGCTGGTGCCGAATAAGTAGACAATAATTGCCGCGACAATCAGTAGCGGTCCAAACGGCAGCTTGCTCTGCAGCTTAGTTTTTTTGGCGATTAACAGCGGTATCCCAATCATACTGCCCAACAAAGAAGCAATAAAAAGCATCAGCAGCGCTTCTGCCGCTCCGCCTACCAGCAAACCCAGTACTACAGCAAGTTTCACATCCCCGCCGCCAATCCATTTGCCATTTGAAATCTGAAACAACACGTAGAAAAGCCCCGCGCTAAAGACCACGCCCAAAAAAGCTCCAAAAAGCACTTGCCAATCACCTTTTGTTATTACAAAAAACACTAAAACATACGCTATCGCCAGCGCCTGCAGGGGAAAAATAATCCGGTCAGGCAAAACCATCCAGCGTAAGTCATATACCGTTAGCGCCATGAAACCGGTTAGAAAAATCAGCCAAAAGGCAAAAAGGGCTGAGGGCTGAGGGCTGAGGGCTGAGGGCCAGAAGACATAAGAAAAGACGAACAGAAAGGCTGTAGCCAGTTCTACCAACGGATATTGCCAGCTAATTGATTTATGGCAGTAACGGCACTTACCTTTTAGTGAAATCCAACTCACTACCGGCAACAAATCGTACCAAGCCAATGTATGACCGCAGTCCGTACACATTGACCTGCCGTGTAATATTGAATATTCGGAGGTTTGAGGGGTTTTGCTGGATCTGCTCTGTTTATGCAGACGCCACACCAGTGCGTTCACAAAACTCCCGAAACAAAGCCCCAAAATAATCAGATAAAAAATAATCATTGCGCTTATCTTAGCATATGCTGGGCAGAGTTTTTGTTACACTATCCTGCTTAAACTTTATGGCAATAATTAATAATAGGCGGACTTGGGCCGCCTATTATTAATTAGCTTATTATCCCTCTAAGATTAGGATTCAGTGCACTGATCACCAAGCGTAGAAGAGGTTGCTTCTATCTTGAACAGGGCTGCAACAGCACGGGGTTTAGCTACTGGCGCATTTCCATTACAACCATAGTTAATCGCAACATTTATAGCGCCAGTTGCCGCAGGCACCCCGTTGGCAAGCGCAACAGTTGTGCCGGCTTTTACTTTAGCTTCTGAAGGTGTCGTTCCGGCCGCTCCAGTAAATGTAACTATTCCGTTGGCCACAGCGACCGTTGTTGGGAACGTGCCATTATTGGCTGTAGAGAAATCATTCACTCCGCCCAAGACTGCTGCGGCGGCGTTTCTTGACTGGGTATTTCGACTGTTACGCTGTAAAGCTGGAACAGCCAGGAACACAATCAGCAGAATCAGACCGGCGATAGCTAGGACTATTAAGACTTCTATGATGGTGAAGCCTTTTTGGTTCTTTAGTTTAGTTTTCATGTTACAAATGCCCCCTTTGAACTTGTATTTAACGCTTATGGTTCTGATATTAGAGGTAAAGCCACGGAAAAGCAAGTATTAAATTTAAGTTTTCCACAGGGAACCAGCAGACAGCGGTTAGCTGTTAGCCGCCAAAGCCGGATTGGCCAGCCAAACCGTATATAGGCAGCAGTACTGCCGCCACGATTATAAACGCGAACACGCCCATGATAACCATGAGAACGGGTTCAATTATGGTTGAGACGGTCTTTATTTGGTTATCTACTTCTTTTTCATAGTAATCGGCTGTTTTGGCCAGCATGGCTTCCATAGACCCAGATTGCTCGCCAATACGCAGCATATCTGGTACCAGCTCCAAAAAGTTCGGGTCGCCTTTCAAACATTCAGACAAAGCTTTGCCCCCTTTGACTTTGTCTGCCGCTTTGCTCAGCGACGTCTCTATATGTATGTTGTCTATGGCGCTGCCGGTTATTTCCAGCACTTGTAGTAGCGGTACGCCGCTAGCCACAAGCGTAGTAGCGGTACGGGCAAACCGCGCCATATACAGCTTCATAAACAGCGGACCGATTGGCCAGGCATGCATTTTGAATTTGTCTGCAAAACGTTTGCCGCCCAGCGTATTGAACCAGCGGCTGCCAAAGAACGCCAGTAGTCCCAGCATAATCAAGACCAGCCACCAACGATCTATAATAAAATGAGATAAGCCCAGCAATATGCGCGTTAGCAGAGGCAGGCTGGCGCCTGGCAGACCTTCATAAAGTACTTCAACCTGTGGAAGCACCTTTACAATCATGAAGCCCACAACGGCAAACATAACCAGCAGAACAATTGCGGGGTAAACCATGGCTCCCCGGACTTTGCTGAGTATTTCGGCGTCCTTTTCCTGCTGGTTGGCCAGACGCTCCAGAGCCGCGTCCAGCGTACCAGACGTTTCGCCGGCAGCAATCAGGCTTATGTATATGCGGTTAAAGACAGCCGGATGCCTGCCAAGCGCTACAGAAAAAGCGCTCCCTCCCTCTACGTCAGAAATAACTTGATTTATAACCACCTGAAGCGGTTTGTTCTGCGTTTGCTTGGCTACGCTGCGCAAACTTTGTACCAGCGGCAATCCGGCGTTTATAAGCGTGGAAAGCTGGCGGGAAAAAAGAATTTTGTCCTTTGCCTTAATCCTGTGTAGAAACTTGCCCAAGCCCTTTGTGGAGCCGCCATCCTTTAGATTGATGTCAAGCGGCGAAAGCCCTTGACTGCTGAGTAGCTTTGCGGCAGCTTGTTCGCTTTCGGCTTGGACTTCGGCTTTGATTTTCTGCCCGGTTTTGGGATCGCGGGCGGTGTAGCTGAAAACTAACATGCGACCTCCGGCCTCAAGGAACAGGTTTCAAGGAACAGGGCCCAGGACTTACCCAGACGATTTTTACTTGATACTTGATACTTGACACTTGACACTTGCATTAGCCTCTCATTAGCCGATCAATTTCATCCAAATCAACCGCGTAGTTTCGGGCTTCATCATACGTAATGGTGCCGTTGTGAATCAATGTAACTAGCGTCTTGTCCATGGATTGCATGCCGAATTCGGCGCCAGTTTGAATCACCGCTTCCAGCTGGTGGCTTTTGCCTTCGCGGATTATATTCCGCACTGCCGGCGTGGCTACCAGGATTTCCGCGGCCGCGATACGCCCGCCGCCAATAGTTGGTATCAGCCGCTGTGAACAAATTGCCATCAGTATGTTTGCCAACTGGGCGCGAATTTGCGGCTGCTGATGCGGCGGAAATACGTCTATCATACGGTCAATACTCTGGGCGGCGGAGTTAGTGTGCAGCGTGGCGAATACCAAGTGGCCCGTTTCGGCTATCGTAATAGCCGCGGCAATGGTTTCCAGGTCGCGCATTTCACCAATCAGCACCACGTCCGGGTCTTCACGCAAGCTGCTTCTGAGAGCGGCG